>CAYSKI010000010.1:0-77770 GCA_964431695.1 uncultured Pirellulales bacterium
AAATATCGGCAAAGAAGCTAAATTCTATGCACATTTAGACGGACAATGTACTAGAGTAAAATATCTTACCTGTCATATCTGGCCTCCGGATGGTTATGATGTTACACAAATCGTTCCGGATAGCATCTGGCTTGAGGGTTCAATATCCCCTGTCATGACTTTGGTTAGACGTAAACAACAGATGCTGGTTGTCAAGTTTCCCACTTCTGGACTCACCTTGGAACCAGGGCTACTCTTGCTGACCGTAAGTGGTGAACTGACTGATGGTACTCCCTTTGAAGACAGCGATTTTGTTACAATTGTACAGAAAGGTGGCAAACAGAATAAACCGTGTGCTCCAAAACGACATAGGTTAAGAATATTCAATCGGTCATGCAAGAGGAAATTTTGAAGTGACGATAGAGAATATATAAATAAAAGGGCTGTGAACAAGCGTTTGTGGCCCTTTTTTTATTTGTGGGGATTTCGCCGGATGGCGAAATGTACAGAGAATCGGTCGAGTGAGCCGATGATAGAATAGGAGCAGTTTTTGGTGATAAGGGGTATTATTCAAACGGATTGGTAAATGGCGGCAGGAAGTAAAAAATTCGGAATTTTTGGCCTTTTAGCGGTTGTGGTCGTCTTCGGCGGAATGGCCTATCTTTCTCGCGGGCCGTACAAGGCGGTTGTAACAATCCATGAGCTTCTGACCGAGAACAAAGAGCTAAAGCAGGCCATTACCAACCTGACGGAAGAGAGCCGGATCGGCTACGCGAAAGTTATAAAACAGGAAACGGTTGACGGCAAATTGATGACGACCATCAAATTCGTCGAGACCGCCCGTGACGACCATACCAAAAAAATCCTGGAAAAAGAGTACACCATCGAGGGAGATATTGTTCATTTCGATGCGCTAATCGTAAAATTCGACAATAAGATGGTTACGGACGGCAAGGCGCGGGCACTATATCTGTGGAGAAGGGTTTTCGGCGAAAAGATGGCTCCGGAGCAGGGTTTCTTGATCGAAGAGCCGGGTGCCGAGCCGCAGAGATACAAGGATTTGCTCGCAGCTCTGCCTATCGAGCAGAGGCGAATGTTCTGGTCGAGCATCTGGGACCTGGCTAACGACAGGGACAAACTTACCGAATACGGTATCGAGGCGATATACGGCAACGGGATTTATTCAAGGCTCGATACAGGTCTGATATACGTTTTCAAATTAACTCCAACCGGTCATTTTTACCGTGAAGTCATACCAGATATATAAACGTCTTTTGATTGAGAAACAAAACAGGCCCCGTTATCAGCGGAGCCTGTCGGTTTTTCGGTGTGCAACTTGGAATTAACCAGGGATAACATTGGTCGCACATGGGCCTTTTTTGCCCTGTCCGACCTCAAATTCTACCCTCTGTCCCTCCTCAAGCGTGGCGTAGCCTTCTGTCTTGATTTCCGAGTGGTGAACAAACAAATCTTCTGTGCCGCCATCAGGTGTGATAAATCCAAAGCCTTTCTTCCCGTTAAACCATTTTACTGTACCTGTACTCACTATCTTGCTCCTTTGGCCAACGATCGGCCGTAAATCCCGTCTCTCGTATTTAAAATTGAAATATTCCTGAGAGACCAAAGAATACTCCAAACTGCCGGATATTATACCGTGACAAAAACTTGTAGTCCAATATAAATAAAAAAAATAATCATAATAATTCGGCTGCCGTAAATGCCCCCGGCACAATGTCGCCGAGCGTAAATCCGGCAAAAAACTCACCCGGACATCCGGAAATTAGGGAATTCAGGCTCATCGGATGGTTCAGCGGTCCGTAATTATTGGTCCGGGTCGTTTCGATTATGCACCTTTATTACAAAATTTATAATGAACGGGAGCAAAAGTCCTTAACGAAGCCGAACCGGTATTAAAACGGATTTGAAAATGCTATTAAGGGCTTTCTTTTTTACCACAGAATAGTAAAATACCTGAAATGTTACATCTGTTGCAGGTCATTACCGTATCGGGGTTGATATGGAAATATTTGGAAGATGAACGAAGATAAGTTAAGGACGGCGATTCTCGGTCTGAACGAGCATGGCCGGCTCCTTCTCGAAGCGGCCGGGGCGTCGGATTATTTCGAGATCGAGGCCGTGGCCGATACGGATACGAACTTGGCCGAAAAAACGGCCCAACAATATCAATGCACTGCATACGATGATTATCGACAATTAATAACAGCGATGGATTCGCATGTAAGCCCGCAAAGCCGGGCTTTGTTGGTAGCGGCCGGTTTGCACAGTTGCGATGAGCACATACGGCTTGCGATGAAAAAGAAATTTAACGTGCTCAAACTGGCTCCGGTGGCGAGAAATTTCGAGGAGGCGGCCGAGATGGTTCGCCTAAGTGAGGAAGAGAATGTAAAATTCGCTGTTGCCAATCCGGACAGATATAATAAGAGCTTTCTTGCATTCCGCGAATTTTGTCAACAGGGCCGGATAGAACAAATTTTCCTTCTCGATGCGTTTTGCAGTTTTATTGACGAAAATTCTCCCGGCTGGCAGAGTGACCCGAAGCTTGCCGGCGGGGGAGTGCTGCTGCATAATTGTTACCAGATTATCGACCAGATATTGTGGAACCTGAGTGTGCCCCGGCAGGTTTATTCGTTGCATACCAACCAGGCTCAGGATAAGCAGCAGAGACTGTATCTGGCCGAAGATACTGCGGTTTTAACGATGAAATTTACCGACACTTTTATCGGTAACCTGATTGCGTCCCGTCGTAAGGGAATCGGCAAAGGGCGAGAATTTTTGCGGCTTTACGGTAAAGAAAAAATTATCACTGTAAGCCGGACACTCCTGAGAGTTGCAGACGGTATGGGTGAAATTCGTGAACAGATTGAATATGATGACGACCGGATAAGCTGCATGACGGAACTTTTACAGAATTTTGCCATGAGTATATTATCGCCTGATAATAACCGGCTTTGCAGCGGCGGCAGGGAAAATCTTAAAAATATGGCGGTGATGGAATCGGCGTATCTTTCGGCCCGTACGGGTTTTCCGGAGGAACCGGCCAGGATTTTGCAGATGCCTTCGGGTGCCGCGGGTATGACGACAGGAATTTAGACTGTTCTCGCAAAAGAGAAAACTATTTGACAAACGACACAGTAATTAATAAGGTGGTTTTATTGTTTTTAATCGAAGCGCCGTGGATTGATAGGAGAAATGAGTATGAGCAAGAATACAATTTATATCTTGATTATAATCGTGTGCTTTATAGGTGCCGGTGTGCTGGCTTACACGTTTATATTCTCTTCCGGAGGTCCGCAGATTTCGGATGACGAGATGACCTGGGTTAAATGTAATAATCCGGCCTGCGGCGCCGAATATGAAATGGGTAAGAGAAAGTACTACGAGGAAGCGCAGGAGAAAGCCAATGCTAATCCTATTGCAATGACCACGCCGGCGTTGACCTGTGAGAAGTGCGGTAAAAATAGTATCTACCGTGCTATCAAATGTGAAAATTGCGGCAATGTGTTTATCGAGGGGATTTCCGGGGCAGCCGATCTGTCGGACCGGTGTCCGAAATGCAAGCAGAGCGCAACGGAAGAGTCCAGAAAGAGAACACTTGCCGAACGCGAACAAGGATTATGAAAGTCGTCTATTTCACAATGAATTGAAAAGATACCGGAAATCAGAACAAGCCCGATCATAGTAATGGTCGGGCTTTTGTATTTGGCCGGTACCGGCAATAGATTCAACGTCTCATCCAGACCAATAGCGGTGAATAAGGTTTATCACCTGAATTTCTCTGTTGGTATTCCTGCAGTAATGATGTCGGAGGATTATATTTTTTATCATTAATTGAAAAATCTATTTAAAATTCTTATGAGATTTATTATAAAATATGCTTTTGCATGTGGAAGTTATATGAAACAACAGGAATTTTGTCAGGATTGTCATTATAAACACGATTGCCGTCAAATATACCGGCAATTGGGACATGCTTCAGGCCCTTCGATTGTACGCAAAGTTATCGTAGCTTTTTTATTACCGCTGGTTGTTTTTATCATTTCTCTGGCTGTTTTTAACGAAGTTTTTGCCGTAGCAGGGGGACTCAACTTGTTTTATTCACAGGATGGCAATCCGTCAAATATGCAGGAATTAAAAATCTTAGTTTGTTTTCTTATGGCATTGTTCACAACTTTGGTTTGTGTGTTTTTCATAAAAGTGATAGATAAAAGGCTTCATAAGGTTTTATAGAATTTTCCGGATATGAGTGTTGCTACAAAAGGCCGATTAAGTTTTCCCGGAGGTATCCACCCGCCGGAAAAAAAGAGCCTCACATCTGAGAGCCCGATCCAGGCCGGACCTGCGGCGAAACAGGTTGCTGTTATGCTCAGCCAGCATATCGGTGCGGTCTGCCGGCCGCTGGTCAGAAAAGCCAACATGGTACAGGCCGGACAAAGGATCGGTGATTGCGAGGCGTTCGTTTCGGCCCCGGTTCATTCTCCGATAACCGGCAAAGTAGTGGAGATAGCACTGAGGCCTCACGCCGTGATGGGGCGAAGCCCGGCGATTGTTATTGAGCAATATGCCGACAATCCGAGCAGGCGTTCGTATTTTAACTTGAAGGAAGATTTCGATGTCGAAAAATATTCGGCCGAACGGATATGTGAAGCTGTTCGGGAGGCCGGTATTGTCGGTATGGGTGGAGCGGGTTTTCCCACGAGGGTAAAGATCGAGCCGAATCCGCGGCTGCCTAAAAGAACCATGATTGTCAACGGTTGTGAATGCGAGCCGTACATCACCTGCGATTATCGTATCATGCTCGAGTGGACCGATCAGATTGTTGCCGGTATCAGACTTGCTCGGAAGGCATCCGGCTGTCCGGAAGTGCTTATCGGCATCGAAGATAACAAGCCCGGGGCGATGGAAACAATGCATGGAGCGCTGGAAAGTGCCGGTGTCGGCGGCAATATTAGGATTGTTCCGGTCAAGACGAAATATCCGCAGGGCGGAGAAAGACAGTTGATTAGATCGATTCTGAAGAAAAATGTCCCGACCGGCGGAATTCCTCCGGCGATCGGGATTTTGGTTCTGAATGTCGCCACCTGTGCCGCCATCGCCGAGGCGGTCGTTACCGGTTCACCGCTGACGCACAGGATTGTCACCGTCACCGGAGAGGCAATCGCCAAACCGGGGAATTACTATTGTTCCATCGGAACATCAGTCGGGCAGTTGATTGAATTTTGCGGGGGGGTGACTCAAAAATCCGCGAGGGTGATTCTCGGCGGGCCGATGATGGGTATTGCCATTGCCGACCTGGAGACTCCCATAACGAAAACATCAGGTGCCGTGACCGTCATTACGAAGGAACAAATGGGTCATGCAAAATTTGTAAGACGTCAGACCGCCTGTATACGCTGCGGCAGATGCCTGCAGGTTTGCCCCGAGAATTTGAATCCGACAAAAATCGCCCACGCCGTAAAGAACAATTTTATGGACATAGCTGAGAGTAATTATATGAGCGCGTGCATCGAATGCGGCTGTTGCAGTTATGTCTGCCCGGCCAACATCGAGCTGACGGGATATATCAAAACCGGCAAAATCTTTCTTGCCAGACAAAAGAAAAAAATTCCGAAATAATAGTTATGTATTATGCAATATATGACCGGATACGAGATAAGAGAATATGCTTAGGGACATAACAGTATCATCCGGACCACATATAGGTAAGGACCTTTCGACACGTGGCGTTATGCTCGATGTCATCATTGGTCTGATTCCGGCAATGCTCGCTGCCGGATATTTCTTCCGCTTGCACGCATTGATGCTTGTTGCAACCTGCGTAATTTCGTCTATGGTCACGGAATTACTGTGCAATCTTATTCGAAAAAAGCCGAATTCTCTGGATGATTTCAGTGCCGTAGTCACCGGCATAATTCTTGCATTTTCGCTGCCGCCGGCTTTTCCTGCCTGGGCCGCGATAATCGGTAGTGTTTTTGCCATTGCAATCGGGAAAATGGTTTTCGGCGGGCTTGGAGCCAATATCTTCAATCCGGCGATGGCCGGCAGGGCGTTTCTTACAGCCTCTTTCGGGATGATGATGACAACATGGACTGTCCCGGCGACAATAGACTCGGCAATGCCGAAAATCTCGGCCGAAAATACCATCGATGTCCGCACCCAGGCGACGCCGTTAGCCTGGAGTAAAGAGGCCCAGAAAACTAAAGCCGGTGCGCTGGAAGTCAACCGGCAGCTAAGGGCCGCTTTTACCGGTTCGGTCGGCGGTTGTCTGGGAGAGACCAGCGCTTTGGCGCTGTTAATCGGCGGAATTTACCTGCTGATAAGACGAACGATTAATTTTCATATTCCTTTAGCCGTTATACTTTCGGCATTTGTCTTTAGTTCAATTGCTTATTTAATAAATCCAGATGCGTATGCTCCGCCATTGATGCATTTATGCAGCGGCGGATTGTTAATCGGCGCATTTTTCATTGCAACCGACCCGGTGACTGCGCCCCTGACGCGCAGGGGAATGTGGCTTTTCGGAATTGGCGTCGGTTCGATTACAATGTTAATCAGAATTGTCGGAGAATATCCTGAAGGAGTGATGTACTCTATTTTGTTAATGAATGCCGTCACGCCGTTGATTGACAGATTATTTAAGCGGATTCCCGCGGGAGGCAAGCCGGGTGCGTAAAATAAAGTACTTCTTTCAACAAAGCTGGCTGCTGATTGTGGCATCGTTCTTCTTCGGCCTTTTGATAGCGGCGGCAAACGCCGCTTGGCAGGAAAGAATCCTGCAGAACGAAGAGGACAAGTTCAATAACCTTGCCAGGCAAATGCTCCCGGATGCCAACAGTTTCGAAACGGCCGTGGAAAATATTGAAGTGGATACGGGCAAAGGCAAGAAAAAGCTCACCTCGGTCAAGAAAGCACTTGCCACCGACGGCACCTGTATCGGCTGGGCGTTCAAGTGCGAAGGTTCGGGTTTTGCCGATAAGATTAAACTTATTCTGGTAGTTGATGCAGGTTTTCAGCAGCTTAAAGGTTTCGGTGTGCTTGCGAGCTATGAGACTCCCGGTATTGGGGACCAGATAAAACTGCCGTACTATAGAAATCAGTTTATTGGCGCGCCTGCGGAAAAGCTCATCCTTTCCAAAATAGGCGATCCTGAAAAAATCGATTCGGAAATTGTAGCGATAAGCAAGGCCACGATAAGCAGTCAGGCTGTTGTTGATATTGTCAACAACTTTCTGCCGCAGATTAAAGATTATATTGTGACAAAGGGGCTGATCGGCAATGGCGGATAACAGTGATATTACTTCCGGTATTTATAAAGATACGCTGCTTGCGGGATTGTGGCGGGAAAATCCTGTGTTCAGGCTTTTATTGGGGATGTGTCCGACACTGGCGGTGACAGCGGCGGTCAAGCCGGCTTTTACGATGGGCTGTTGTGTTATTTTCGTATTGGTGTGCAGCAACATTGTAGTCAGCCTGATGCGCAATCTTCTCAAGCCGCACCTGAGAATCCTGATGTTTACTTTGACGATAGCGACCTTTGTGACCATTGCCGATTTATTCCTCAAGGCATTTCAGCCGGCGATGAGCGAAGCGCTCGGACCGTATGTCCCGCTGATTATCGTCAATTGTATTATTATCTGCCGGGCCGAAGCATGTGCGAGTAAGAACGGCCTTGTCATAAGTATTATCGATGCCGTAGGCATGGGGATAGGCTTCACAATGGCTCTTTGTATTCTGGCCTCGGTAAGGGAGATTCTTGCAACCGGTGCCATATTCGAGATACAGATACTTGCTTCTCAAAGAGAGGGTGGCTGGTTTGTCCCCTGGGTGGCAATGAGTATGCCGGTTGGGGCTTTTATTACCCTGGGATTGTTATTGGGGCTGATTAATTTCGTTACCAAAAAGCGATAGCTGAAGGGATTATTCTATGGATACGTTCAACGCTTTACTTTTAGGATTTATATCCATCGTTTTAATTAATAATCTCGTTTTCACGAAATTTCTCGGCATCTGCCCTTATCTCGGCGTTTCCGGCAGGATCGATATGGCCTTCGGTATGGGTCTGGCAGTGACATTTGTCGTTACGCTCAGCGGCACGCTGACCTGGCTGATCGACCATCTGCTTCTGATCGGCACGCCGCTGGAAGTGACGCGATATGTCTGTTTTATTTTGGTTATTGCCGGGGCCGTTCAGCTTGTGGAAATGTATATTAGGAAATTTTTCCCGTCGTTATATGACAGCTTCGGGATATTTTTGCCGTTGATTACCACCAACTGTGCGATTCTGGGATTGTGTTTGTTTATTAACCTGTGGGAAATCGACAGTTTGCTCGATGCGGTCGTTCGCAGTTTCGGCGCCGGCATCGGTTTTACAATGGCGATTTGCATCATGGCGGGGATTCGTGAAAATCTTAATCTCGCCGATGTCCCCAAGTGTCTTAAAGGCGCCCCGATTACATTGATTACCGCCGGTCTGCTGACTCTGGCCTTTATGGGTTTTGCAGGAATGATAAGATGATAAAGTAAATAAAAGTGCCTAAAATGAACTAAAGTGAGCTAAAGTTGCTAAAACCGACTGAATTTAACATTAAATATTTTCGTAAGTTCGCAGTGATATGTCCCATATTGTCATTCCTGCGGAAGCAGGAATCCACTGTAACGATACCCTTAATGGATACCCGCTTTCGCGGGTATGACAGAATGGATTGGTCAGTTTGAGTAAAATTATAATTTTGACTTTAGTCACTTTCAATTTGAGGCACTTTTAACTCGCTTGTGCCTTTATAGCCAAAGGAACAATAAATGCTTTTAGCGCAAACATCCGGACTCTGGAACATAATCGCTGCGGGCCTGACAATGTTGGGCCTGGGTAGTGCTTTTGCAATTGTGCTTTTAATTGCAAGCGAGAGGCTGAAAGTCACCGTGGACCCGAAAATTGAGCAGATACACAAGGCTCTGCCGAACCTCGATTGCGGCGCGTGCGGATTCCCCGGTTGCGGCCAATACGCAAAAGCCGTCTTAAATGAGCCTGGTTTGCTCGGCAAATGTGCGCCCGGCGGGGCTGCGGCATCTGCAAAAATCGCCGGTATCTTAAACCTGCAGGTCAGTGATTCCGGACCGCAGAAACGACCTATCGTTCATTGCCGCGCTCACACGGACGACAAAACAGTGTTTGCAAAATACGAAGGCATAGAGAGCTGCACTGCTGCTAATGCCCTGGCCAACGTGCAGGCATGTGCGTTCGGATGTCTTGGGTACGGTGATTGTGTCGCGGCATGTAAATTCGACGCTCTGCATATTATCGACGGTCTGGCCACCGTTGACTATGAAAAGTGCACCGGCTGCACGGCCTGCTCGAAGGCCTGCCCGCGTGACCTGATCGAGATGATCCCGTTCAGCCATGAAAATATGATGACGGTCGCATGCAGCAGCAGGGAAACGGGCAAAAGCACACGCGCTTTTTGCAAAGTCGGTTGTATCGGCTGCGGCTTGTGTGCCAAACAGACCGAAATTTTCGTAGTAGAGGATAATCTTGCCCGGCTGGATTACACGAAATATCAGCCGAATGAGCAGACCGAAACTGCGATGAACAAGTGCCCGACCAAGGTCATTATCTTCCGCGGCAAATCCGCTCCCGAACCAGCACAATCCACCAAAAAAACCATCACCGAGAAAAAAGACTAACCTAAACATTTCTTTATCTTCAAACCGTTGTCGTACCGGCAACGGCTAAACGTTATTCGATATATTTTTCGGCGCCGGTGGTTTTTATATATTCTTTTTGCCCGGAAGGTATCAATATTGCCTCGGTATCGGAGAGTTTTTCAATTAAGGCAAGGCCTTTTTCGGCCCCCATCACGCTGACGGCCGTCGCAAGGGCGTCGGTATCGGTTGCATTGTCGGCAATAATGGTGACGCTCGAAAGACCTTCGGAGCTTGTACCGGTTTGACGGTCGATTATGTGACTGTATTCTTTACCGTCGATTATGACGAATTGCTGATAATCTCCGCTTGTGGCGACTGCTCCTTCGGTTATTTTTAATCTCAGCACAATGTCGAGGCCGGGTGTATCGGCAGGTAAGTTCGGGTCCTGCAGGCCGACCATCCAGTGGTCTTTACCTTTGGCCGGTATGCCGAAGCATCGAACGTCACCGCCGATATCGACCATTGCCCCGAGCGCACCGGCTTTTTGCATTGCATCAATCGCTTTGTCGATGCCGTAGCCTTTTGCGATTCCACCCAAATCCAGCCGCATACCTTCGACGGCAAATTGTACCGTTCTATTGTTCGGATCGAGGATGAGCTTCTCGTATCCGACTTTGGATTTGGCATTGTCGATTTGCTCCCGGGTTGGTGCGATGTGGGTTTCCTTAGCTGCACGGAACAAATCCACTGAAGGCCCGACTGTTATATCGAAAGCTCCGCCGGTAAGCTTACTGAACTCGACACTCCGCTGAAGTACTTCGAAAGTCGATTCACCGACCTGAACGGCCTTTTCAGCCGCATTTTTATTGACAATCCCGATTTCCGAATCGCTTTTGTAGTCGCTCATAAGGTTATCGATGTTATCTATTTCCGAGAAAGCTGCCTCGATGCATTTTTGGGCGGTTCCGGAATCTTTTGTGACAACGACGACACGGGCGAATGTCCCCATGACTAAACGATAGCCGCTTTCGACCTCGGCCGGTCGTTTAGTGACGATAGAGACAAAAAGTAATGCTATCAGCAAGAGAATGATAACGATGATTGAAATTGACTTGATTTTCGTATTCATAAAATCCTTTCCGAACACTCGACAATCGATAGAAAAAAACTGATTGTATAGTTATAATGCCGATATGAGAAAAAAGAAAGCTGTAATATTGACCGAACGGGTTGAGCGGGAATTTCTGCCGTTTGTTCGCCGACCGGGCAGGTATATCGGCGGAGAAATCAACCAGATAAAAAAAGACCTGCCGCAGTGCGACCTGACGGTTGCGTTGTGCTTTCCCGATGTTTACGAAGTGGCGATGTCCCATACGGGTCTGGCGATTTTATACGATTGCCTAAATAGAATCGAAGGCATCGCCGCCGAGCGGATCTTCGCTCCGTGGACGGATGCGGAAAAAGTCCTCCGTGAAAAAAATATCTCTTTGTTCAGCATGGAGTCCAGGGTGTCACTGAGCAGCTTCGATATAGTGGGTTTTGGTTTGACGAACGAGCTTTGCTATACCAACGTCCTCAATATGCTTGACTTGGGCGGGATAAAAATCCGCAGCCGTGACAGGAGCGAGAATGCCCCATTAGTTGTCGGCGGCGGGGGGATGGCCAATTGCTGCGAGCCGATAGCGGAATTTTTCGATTTGTTCGTTCTGGGCGAGGGCGAGGAGGCAGTAGTCGAGCTTGTGAATTTAGTTCGGGCAGGGAAAAATGCCGGGACAGCAAAAAAGGAAATTCTCGCCGATATTGCAGAAAAATTCGACTGGGCCTATGTCCCCGCCATTGGTGCGAAATCCCGACGGCAAAACGCTGTTGTCGAGGATTTTGAAAATTCGCATTTCCCTTTAGCTCCGATTGTGCCGTTCGTTCAGGCGGTGCACGAGCGGGTCAGCGTCGAAATTATGCGCGGCTGTCCCGGCCGGTGCCGGTTCTGCCAGGCGAGTTTTTGCCGCAGGCCCATTCGCTATCGCAGTGTCGAAAAAATTCTCGAAATCGCTAAGGCCTGCTATCATACGACCGGGTACGACACGGTAAGTCTGCTTAGTTTATCGAGTGCCGATTATCCGAATCTGGAAGAATTAGTCGCCGGACTGCACGAATATTTTCACGATAAGCACGTCGGGATATCTTTGCCGAGTCTCCGCGTGGACCGGCAGTTGAAATTGCTGCCGGAGTTAGTGACATCCGTGCGAAAGAGCGGCCTGACAATCGCCGTCGAGGCGGCGAGCGAGCGACTGCGGCTGATTATCAATAAGCCATTGAAGGACGAAGATTTATTTGCCGCGGGCGAGGCGGCGTACCGGGCAGGATGGCAGAAGTTCAAGCTGTATTTCATGGTCGGGCTGCCCGGTGAGACCTTGGACGATGTCAGGCGGATTGTGCAGCTCTCGTTCGAATTGGCGAAATTGCGAAAGAAAATCGACAATAAAACCGGCCAGATAAATATCGCCGTAAGCTGGTTTGTCCCGAAGCCGCATACGCCGTTCGGATGGCTCGGGCAAAAACCGAGAGAATATTTCGAGCGGGCGAAGAAAATCGTCTTAGATGAAAAACGAAACCTGCGGGCGAAGTTTTTACAGTTCAAGTTCCACGATATAAATCGCAGTATCCTTGAGTCCGCCATCGGGCGCGGTGACAGAAGCCTGTGTGACGTTATCGAAGCGGCATGGCGGGCCGGGGCGAGATTCGATTTGTGGGACGAGTGTTTTGATCCCGAAATATGGCGGCAGGTGTTCGAGAAGTTCGGCCTTGATGTAGATATGCTGGCACAGCGAGAGTTCGCCGCCGGAGAAAATCTACCGTGGGAACATTTAGGCGGCCCGGAAAAGGACTATCTGCTTAGACATCTTAAACAAGCAATGAATGAAATCCATAAGGCATGATTCTTGAGTAATAAGACGATCGGTATTGTTCCTTTGCCTTTTTTATTTGAATAATTAGAGATATTATGTGTAAATATCTTCAGAGTTGATGAAGATTAAAACAGGATTAAATAAATGAATCATATTAATCATTATCATCTACGAAATCCTTTGGAGATAAAACAGCTTGCGGAATTCGATGCAACGATTGCCGGCCTGACGCAGACCGAGCAGAGACGTCGGCGTTTGATTTACCTGCGTGACGCGGCACAACAGGCCAGGATGGGTAAATCTTTCCTGAAAGGCTTCGGCTGGCTTCTTATACCGTTTGCGATCATTCCCATCTTCTGGCCGTTTTTGATTTTTTTCTGGTTCATTAGAAAAAAGGCCGGTTCGATGATTGAAACCCAGCTCAATAACGCGCTGGAATACTGGGGCATCGATGAAGTTGAAATCGACGAATATGTCACTGACTACTCATCCGACTCGGACAATCTCATCCCCGGTTTATAAATGTCGGACGGGAAATAATATTTATCGGTGTCGGTTATTCAAATCTGGATGAGTCTTGTGTAAGGATGTTCCGGGAGATTGAGTGTTTTGAGGAATTTTTTGTAAAGCTGCTGTTCGAGTTGTTCCGTCGCCGATTTCGATAAGCCGTTCAAAGGAACCTGTCCGCCGGCATACGTTTTATGTCCCCCGCCTGTCCCGTTTTTGCCGACGATGCTTTGCATCATCTTGTCCGCTTCAAGTTTTTCATCGGAAGTTCTTATGGATAACCGGATCATCTGGTCGCCAAAACCGTAGGATATTGTGCAGGTCGCATTATCGTCGCGCAGCAGAAGGTCCGCTACTTCGCCTACCATATCGGTATTGTTCACATGTCCGAGATTGGTAATAATTACACTGTTTTGATATACACGGGCGTTTTTCAAGGCATTTGCCAGAAGCTGGAAGTATTCCCGGTCGAAGCTCCCTCGTTGGATCTGGCTGAGAATCCGTTTATTTGCCAGAGGATATAGGAAATAGATGGCGTCCATGTCCGCTTTGATAGTTTCTCTTCCCAGGTCCTGTGTGTCGGAACGAATACCGTAAAATAAGGCGGTGGCGAGTTGGGAATCGATATTTGTTTCAAGATGTTTCAGATACTCGCAAAGAATAGTGCTGGTCGAGCCGTAGTCCCTCCTGATATCGGTGAAGATGCACTGCCGTGTCTCCGGGCGTATCGGGTGATGGTCGATAACAATATCCGGGACAAAATCCTCGGGCAGCGAATTGTTGCCTGTCCCGGGTTGCGTGTCCACCATACAGAACAAATCGAATCTTGTCAGGTTGATTTCCTGAAACGGGCGTATGTTGACACTCAGGTATTTCACAAGGGCCTTATTTTCGGCCCGGCCGATAGCGCCGCCGTAGGTAATTGTGCACTGGGCTTCTGACTGACTGTTGGCGATTTTTCGCAGGCCCAGGGCCGCGGCAATGGAATCGGGATCGGGATTGTCCTGCATCACTATCAGGACGGACTGAGATTTTTTCAGAAGACTTATAAGCGTTTCTGCCTTAGTGTCGGTTTTGGGCGATATCTTCATTCAGTTTTATCCCCTTGATTATCGTAGTTTGCATCGGATTAATGTTAAGCCACGGCAGGGCATAACATTGGATAGGATAACATTTAGTTCATAAATATCCAGGATATTCTTGAGAGCAATAAGGATAATTGATAGTCTGATGTAAATAATCTGTTGAATTCGTTCTTTTTAGGAATATAAAAGAGATTTTCAAGCAACAATTAACAGGCGGTTCGATATGTCGGAATTAGAGCAAAAAGACAAGCAAAAAAAGAAACGTCGAAAACGCATTAAAAGGATTTTCCTTGTTTGTCTGCTCGTACTCGTGGTCGGACTGGGCGTTATATCGTACGGCCCTGTAAGGACGATGGCGTCACTGGAACGGGTGGACGATTATCCACTTTTCGTTATGCGATATCACGGGACCTATTTCTTCGACTGGTTTTCGGAGCACGGAATCGATTGGCCGCTCTTTAAGAAATTCTATAAGGCCCTGAATCCGGATGCATGTACGAGCTTTGCGGCTTTAAGTAACGAAGGCGACGCTGTTTTCGGCAGGAACTTCGATTGGCAGCATCGTTCGTCTTTACTTTTGTTCACCGATCCTCCCGGGGGATATGCCTCGGTCTCGATGGTGGACCTTTATTATTTCGGACTTGAAGGAATGTCAGAGGTTCCCTGGGCAAAGCGGTTCAATCTTTTGGGGACGCCCTATGCAATAATGGACGGCATGAACGAATGGGGTGTGGCGGTCGGTCAGAACGCCGTACCGTTTAAAAATCTTCCGTTCGATCCGAACAAGCCGACGCTGATTTCCAACCAGTTGATGCGTGCCGTCCTGGATCACGCAAGGGACGTCAACGAGGCGATAACTCTTATTCAAAAGTATAATCCTAATTTTCCGGTCGTTTGCGGCCATCTTCATATAGTCGATGTCTCGGGGGATTCCGCAGTGGTCGAGTATGTGGACGGCAGGATGGTTTTGGTTCGCAACGATAAGCCGTGGCAGGTTTCGACCAATTTCCTGCTGTCCGAAGCAAAGGCGGAATCGGGCTGCTGGCGGTATGATTTAGCGAGTGAGCATCTTAGCAAAGCAGAGGGGCATCTATCTCAGGATGAGGCTATGAAACTGCTCCAGAGCGTGAAACTGAGTAATACCGTATGGTCGGTCGTTTATAATCTAAGCACAGGTGCCGTCCGGATTGCGATGGGTAAAGATTACGAACAGGTCCATAGCTTCCAGCTAAAGATGAAAAATCAGAGCAGGTAGTGAGCGGTTATTTACATGAATAGCCTGGATAAATTCAACACCGAAAGGATTTCCGCCGAACGTTTACAGGAGGGCCATATCGAGTTCATTTATCAAATGCATCAGGATGAGCGGGTGATGGCTTATCTCGGCGGCGTACGCTCCCGCGAGCAGAGGGCTGATTATATGGAGAAGAATCTGTCCCACTGGAAAAAATACGGATATGGAATATGGGTGCTGCGGGAAAATTCCACCGGAAATTTAATCGGTCGGGGCGGGCTGCGAATTGCCGTTTTGGGCGGCAACGACGAGGTAGAAGTGGCGTATGGCTTGTTGCCTGATTTCTGGAATAAAGGTTTGGCAACGGAATTTGCCGGAGCCATAGTGCGGATAGGATTGTCGGAAATCGGCCTGTCCGGTGTGGCTTGCGTCGTACATCCGGATAATCTGGCTTCGCAGCGCGTTCTGGACAAGACCGGATTTGCTTTCGAGCGGGAAGTAATTTATAAAAGCGAGCCGCATCTGTTGTTCCGACGTGACAATAGCCGAATCTGATGTTATAATACGCGGATGTGCTGGTAAAAGTTAATTCCGGTATCGGTAATAATTTCGCTTCGGTTTTAAGGAGAGACAAATGCAAAAGAGTCAGGTAGGACAATTCGTTATTGCGGCGGTTGTTGTTTTTGTGCTGTTGATTGTACTGGCACTATTTTTGGCGTTGACTTTACGAATAGGCGGCTCGGCATTTCTAGAGATGGCTTTGAGCTGGTTTCTTCGGCTGCTTGGTCTGGCAATAGTGGCATTTAGTTTAATATCGCTTTTAACTCAAGGGCTTGTGTCTCTTGAGCCGGAAAAGTTTTCAAAGTGGATCGCACTTGTTCTGCTCGGTCTTTTAATCGTACATCTAAGGTGGTTTTTGGCTCTCGGGCTGGTCGGCCTTTTGATAACCATTATGATTATCACTTTCCTGAAAAGTTCCGGCCGGGTCGCCGAAAACGGCCAATAGTGTTCGGATATTGTACTTGTGCTTGATTGCGTGGCCCGATGTTTTATAATCCGGATGATTGTGAAGAGAGGCTTAATGAACTGTTGGGAGCTTCTGTAAATTTTCATACCCTTCTTAAGTGAGTGGGGTGAGTATAAATGAAAAATGCCGAAATTAAGAAAAATCCAAAATCCAGTGTTTCAAAGGCCAGAAAGTTTATTGTTGGAATTTTGGTTGCCATCTTAGGCGGTCTTGTTCTTATATACATCATTCATGTAATTCAGGTGCATCATCTAAAACAAGCTGCTTCATCCATCCATGTTGGTGATTCTCGGGCCAATGTAGTCAAGCTTCTTGGCAATCCGAAGGTTACATATACATCAGGATTTCCTTCGGGTGGTGGTGCCGCCACTGTCTGGGGATCGTGCTACGGCGGTTCTCTCGACTCGCTGATGGCGGCCATTGATAGTTTCGTTTATAGGATTTGTAATGGGTCCCCGCGATGGTATCATGGATTTCAAAACAAAGAGGATTGGCCGGTTGTTATTGAATTTGACAGGAACGACATTGTTATAGCTGTTAATCAATAGTAATTTTACTTGGTGCATGGGTAAATAAAATCATTTGAGAGAGATCGTATGAATAGAATTTATATTTTCTTTGTTTTTCTGTCTTTGTACAGCTTGCTGACGTGTAGTTATGCATTGGGCAATTCCGGAAGTGCAGATTCATTAACAATGGCCGGTTTGCCGTTTGAAATGCCGGTGATAAAAGAGCCGCAATTCCCGGATCGGACGTTTAATATTACCGATTACGGAGCGGTGGGGGACGGCCATACGAAAAATACCAAAGCTTTTGCCGATGCTATCAAAGCCTGCGTTGAAGCCGGCGGCGGGCGTGTGGTTGTGCCCGCCGGTGTGTGGCTGACAGGGGCGATTGAGCTTAAAAACAATCTGGATTTGCATCTCGAACAGGGGGCGGTAATCCAGTTCAGTGAAAATTATGACGATTATCCCCTGATACAGTCCACGTGGGAAGGCCGGCCGAGAGTCCAGTGCATGTCACCGCTGTATGCGAACGGTCTCGAAAATATTGCCGTTACAGGTCAGGGAATCATCGATGGGGCGGGACAGGCGTGGCGGCCGGTGAAAAAATTCAAAATGACCGAGCGCCAGTGGAAGGAATTAATTGCGTCCGGCGGAGTTTTGAACGAGGCGCAGGACATGTGGTGGCCGACGAAAGAGGCCTTGAACGGACCGCAGATTTTGGCCTCGCTGCAGCACCGGGACAATGTGACTTTGGAGGATTACGCCCCCGTGCGTTCGTATCTGCGTCCGGTGATGGTTGCACTGATTCAATGCAGGAATGTTCTGCTGGACGGCCCCACTTTTCAAAATTCTCCCGGCTGGAATATTCATCCGCTTCTGTGCGAGAATATGATTGTGCGTAATATCAATGTTCGCAATCCCTGGTATTCGCAAAACGGCGACGGGCTTGACCTGGAATCCTGCCGGAATGTTATTGTCACCGGCTGCCGTTTCGATGTGGGTGACGATGCAATTTGTCTGAAATCCGGTCGTGACGAATACGGCCGGCGCAGGGGCAAACCGAGCGAGAACATGCTAATAACCGATTGCACGGTATATCACGGACACGGCGGATTTGTCGTCGGTAGCGAAATGTCCGGCGGTGTTCGGAATATCTTCGTCCGCAACTGCACATTTATCGGCACAGATGTCGGCCTGCGGTTCAAGAGTACCCGTGGACGCGGCGGACTTGTCGAAAATATTTTTATAGAAGATATCCGGATGTCGAATATCGCGACCGAAGCCATTCGCTTCAATATGTTTTACGGCGGCCGGGCTCCCATCCCGGAAGAAGGCGAGCAGCAGGATTCGAGCGTCAAACGAGAAATTGTACCGGTCAACGAAGGGACGCCGCAATTTAGGAAAATATATTGTAAGAATATTACCTGTCGCGGGGCCGCCGGGGCCGTATTGTTACAGGGACTGCCGGAAATGCCGATCCGGGAAATCGAGTTGGAGAATGTTCTGATTTCAGCCGATACTGGTCTTGTTTGTGCTGATGCCGAGCAGATAAAATTGACAAACGTCGAAATACTGCCTGAAAAATCCCCTGTCTTTTCGTTTTATGACAGCCGCGATGTTACGATGCAGAGTATTAGAGACGAGGAATCCGAGGGCGTTTTTATAAAACTGCAGGGTGAAAAAACGCAGGATATTCATCTGAGAGGCTCGAATATTTCCCGACTTGTGGACCGAATTCAATTGGCAGAAGGCGTAAAGCCGGATGCCATTACAATGACACCTTTAGTCTCGCCGGAAGAAAGGAATCCTTCGATTCAGTGAAAATGTAATGAATGTGTAAGTCGAAAAGCTTTATAGGGGAGTTTGAAAGGGAGAAGATGAATATTGAGGAAATTGCCAATAAATTTATAGAAGCGATTAATCGCCATGACATTGAAGCAATCGTTGAATTGATGAGTGAAGATCATACCTTCGTCGATTCGGGCGGGGATGTTTACAAAGGTAATGTGCAAATGCGGCAGGGATGGGCCGATTATTTTAAGATGTTTCCCGATTACAAAATCGAAGCTCCCAAATTTGTTGTCTCCGGCGACACTGTTATCCTGTTGGGCACAGCTTCCGGCACATATACCACCGACGGGAAACTGCGAACGGAGAATCATTGGGAAATACCGGCGGCATGGAAAGCCGTGATTGCCGATGCAAAGATAAAACTCTGGCAGGTTTTTGCGGATAATACTCCTGTTGCGGATATTATGAGAAAAGAGAACGATTAAATTAAACTGATTTTGGGATGACTTTATGAAATACAGGAAATTGGGACGAACGGGCTGGAAAGTCTCGGAAGTGAGCTTCGGGGCCTGGGCAATCGGCGGAGCGTGGGGCTCGGTCGATGACAGTGAGTCGTTGGCGGCGTTGCGCAAGGCGGTCGAAATGGGAGTAAATTTCATTGATACCGCCGATGTCTATGGTGACGGTCGCAGCGAAAAACTCGTGGCGAAACTTTGCCGGGATTGCGGCGAAAATATCTACGTGGCTACCAAGGCCGGCCGGCGATTGAATCCGCACACAGCGGAGGGCTATAATCGCAAGAATCTTATGGCATTCGTGGAACGCAGCTTAAAAAATCTGGATACCGAGGCGATAGATTTGCTGCAATTACATTGTCCACCCACGGAAGTTTATTATATGCCGGAAGTGTTCGGCATACTTGACGATTTGGTTGAGGTAGGGAAAATCCGCTATTACGGCGTAAGCGTCGAAAAGGTCGAAGAAGCCCTCAAGGCAATTGAGTATCCCAATGTGCAAAGCGTGCAAATTATTTTTAACATGTTCCGGCATAGGCCGGCGGAGCTTTTCTTCGAGCAAGCCAAAAAACGCAAAGTCGGAATTCTGGCTCGCGTGCCGCTGGCCTCCGGTATGCTCACGGGGAAATTCAAGCCGGATACGAAATTTACTTCCGATGACCACCGCCAGTTCAATCGGCACGGCGAGGCGTTCGATAGGGGAGAAACTTTCTCCGGCGTCGATTATGACCTCGGTTTGAAGATAGTCGAGCAGCTCGGGGAGATTTGTCCGGCGAAAATGAGCATGGTGCAGTTTGCATTGCGATGGATTTTAATGTTCGATACGGTGACATGCACAATCCCAGGCGCCAAACGACCGTCTCAGGCCGAGGAAAATTTCACCGCCTCGGGCCTGCCGGAGCTTTCGGACAAAACAATGGCCCGGGTCCGTGATATCTACGACCGCCATATCCGGGAATTAGTCCACCATTACTGGTAAACTATCCTTGCAAATAAAGGAATATTTCTCGATTTAAAATTATGAGTGACTTCATAATCCGGCAGTTTCATACGAACGACACAGAAGATGTGATTGAACTGTGGTCGAAGTGCGGGCTGGTTGCTCCGCAGAATAATCCGGAACGCGATATCGAAAGAAAGCTTAAGGTAAATCCGGAATGGTTCCTCGTGGGAGAACTCGAAGGCAGAATTATTGCGACTTGTATGGCCGGATACGAAGGTCATCGAGGCTGGATTAATTATTTAGCCGTCTCGCCGCAATACCGGCGGCTGGGCTTCGCAACGCAGATGATGCGAGAGGCGGAGAGGGTATTGAAAGATGCCGGTTGTCCGAAAATCAATCTTCAAATCAGGTCGTCCAACAAGAATGTGATTGCATTTTATGAGGCGATAGGTTTCAAGAAGGATGATGTCGTCAGCATGGGAAAGCGTTTAGAGCAGGATAATCCGTCCGGACCCAATTAAGCTTTCCTACGATGTTGAGATAATACAGCTTGCCGAAGGCATTTGGCTGCATACGACTTATTATGATATAAAAGGATTTGAAAATATCCCGGCCAGCGAGCCGATTGTAAAAGAAATAATTAAGGAAAAAAATGAATGACATGTCACATAAAAGTTATACCGAAAAGCGAAAAGATCATGAGCCTCCGGCGGTAATTGCCAAATATGGCTGGCGTTTTCACCACATAGGCATACCCACAGATATCCATCGGCCGGGCGAGCAATACTTAAAGCACCTTAAGATGTACGTTTCAGGTTTTGAGACGAGTCCCTATGGAATCGAATGGATGCGTTTCGAAGAGGGTTGCACCATCTCCGAACTTGTGCGAACCGTGCCCCATATTGCCTTCGAAGTGGATGACCTTGAGGCTGCTGTTGAAGGAAAAGAACTCATAGGCCAAGTAAGCTCCCCTTCACAAGGAGTGAGAGTCGCGATGATTATTGATGACGGTACTCCAGTCGAGCTTCTTGAGTTTTCAAAAATATCCGGTAAGTAATTAGTTTGGCTGGCGGAGCTTATAGAAATATATTTTTAGGTGAATTTGTAGGTAAATTTTGTTTATGACACTAAAAAATTAATGGAGGACCGTTATGGGAATTCTTTGGGAAGTAGTGCAGACCGGCCTTATGTACGGCCAGAAGCGAAAATCCGATACGATTGAGGACCGGGTCCAGGCCCTCGAAGACCAGCTTCAATTGACGCAGAATACATTGCGGAACTTGGTCAAAAAAATCGAGGAGATTCACGGCTTAGACGTGGACGGCGACGGCAGAATCGGTTAGGTAAAAAAAATCTGGTCGATTATATTATTGGCATCGCTTTATACGTCTATTAAATAGAGTATAGACTGAAATGACGACAGATATAAAAATTCTAAGACGCAGGGCAAAGTTATTTCTTTTGTTCTTTGTCATTGGTTTGTTACTCAGCGGGCTCACTGCCTTTCCGATTAAAGCTGAGGTGGACTTCCTGCAGCGTGTTGTAGGCGAAGGCTCGGCTACCGAATCATGGTGGCCCTGGATGGCACGATGGATATCCTTTGTTCATCAGGGAGTCACTGAAACTCATCAGGAATATCCATTTCTGTTTTACGGAACCGATTGGCTCGCTTTTGCTCACATCGTTCTTGCGATTGCGTTCATCGGTCCTTTGCGTGACCCTGTGAGGAATATCTGGGTAATAAACTTTGGAATGATTGCATGTGTTTTGGTTATCCCGCTGGCTATGATCTGTGGGCCAATCAGAGGAATTCCCTTTTTCTGGCGACTTATAGATTGTTCCTTTGGGGTTTTCGGGATTATCCCGCTGTACATTGCATGGCGATATACACGACGAATTATCAGTCTCGAGTCGGACAGAGTGACATGAAACCACCGAGGGTAAGGATAAGCGATAAATGGAGATTAAATTTATAGTTTTGAGCGTTTTTATTTGTTGTGTGTTGACATCCTGTATGTTGATATGCGGAGATGGTTGTTTGTTATACGATGATTATCATGGTTTAAAAAGAGGCTCTCTGAGCACGGACCTTGGCGCGCACACGGAATATCATTATTTAACTGAAGCGGCGCCGAAGGGGAACTGGGCCGTCTCGAACGACCGGAGTCGAAAGGTCGTGGAATTTCCAGACGACGGCCATCCCGATATGTGCAACGCCGTGCTGGATGTCACCGGGGACTGCCGGGACGAGGTGGTTGTCTGGGACCCGAAAGAAATTTGGGTCTATACACAGGATGACAATCCCAGGCAGGAGAAACTTTATAAACCGATAAGAAATCCGTTGTATAATTATTCGAATTATCAGGCCACTGTATCGCTGCCGGGCTGGTCTGATGAAAAATAGCCAGTTGCATCACAGCACTTTTAATAAAATGATATTAGATTACCGAGGCATACGGAAATAAACCATGAAGCAATTATACATTCCCGACAGGAGCCGATGGCGAAAATGGCTTACTAAAAATCACGACAAGGAGGAAAACGGGATATGGCTGGTCTTTTACAAGAAGAAGACCAATAAGCCGTCACTCGAATACGAGCAGGCAGTCGAAGAGGCCGTTTGTTTCGGTTGGATCGATAGTATTATCAAAAAGATTGACGATATAAAATATGTCAGGAAATTCACTCCTCGAAAAGCCGACAGTTTGTGGTCTCAGTTGAATAAAAAACGCGCCGACAAGATGATAAAACAAGGTCTGATGACAGAAGCAGGGCTTGCGAAAATAAAAATTGCCAAAAGAGAAGGATTGTGGGATAAAGATCCGCGACCAAAAATATCGTTTGATATTCCCGACGAACTCGCCGCCGCACTGGCAAAAAACAAAAAGGCGAGAGAGAATTTCAATAAGCTTGCACTTACTTATCGCAGGCATTATATTGGCTGGATTGTTACTGCAAAAAGGGACCAGACCAAAAAGCGAAGAATAGCCGAATCAATCGCTTTACTCGAACAAGGTAAAAAACTCGGCCTAAAGTAAATGCGAGAACATTTAATTGGATTCCGGATGATGGATGAGCCTGATATTAATCAAGTGGAAAAGCGGCTGTCGGAGATTCTGTATAAGGAGCGACGCGAAGCTATTGGCTATACCGTTTTGACTGTTCTTTGCACGCCTGTATTTGCCGCGATGGTTGGTTTGGTGGCCTGGATAGCGGTGGGATTTGTTTTAATACGTTCAGACTATGATATGGATGTGAAGGCTTTTTATACCGGCCTGAATGTTTTTTTGGCCTTGATGATAGTATTTGTTTTGAAATATACCAATCCACCGGAACAGCCGCATGATTTTGATAAGAATTGGCTGGTTGCCGTGGTGATTTTTATTTTATTGCTTATTTTTACCTATGCTACAAAGTATCCGGAAAGATTTCCCATAGGTTTTGGAATTGTGTATGCCGGAGCCGGGCTTTTTATTCTCGGTTTACTTGGGAAGGTCTTTGCAGAGGGTCCTTATATAGAGTATGACGACAGAAGAAACCAGTTTTTTTCGTTAATTCTTGCACTTATGTCTTTCGTTGCAATGTCTTATGGGGAACTTTTAAGCGGCTCTTGGCTCTGGATTCCGCCGAAGCAGGATGAGGTTCGGGTTTGTGCCTGGATTCTCTGTAAGCTGGCATTAGAGGAAAAAATGCCGATTCATCACAGCGATTCCGTCCGGAAACGCGTTTTGTATATTTTGTCCCGGCTGAAACTCGTCCAGATTAAAGAGAATATGCTTAAACTGACGCTAAAGGGACGGGATCTGGTTTTCAATGAGGCCGAAAATTGAATTTGGATATTCCGTATAAAACGCTTGAATCAACTTTGTGAGTTTTCGAATATTGAAATTCCCTCCATAATCGATTAGAATACTGCCGATATAGAGGAAGGAAACAGTACCGGTTTAAGACAGCAGACAGCAGTTCGCAGCCTGTAAATTCTGAATACAATTCGTAAGTCTTTTGCAGAAAAGAGTTCTTTCAGGAGCCTTGAGACGATATGATTACCGGCGGAAGGTTTATTATTCCAAGGTTGTATTATATAATAACGCCGCTGTTCATTCTGCTTGACTACTTTTGGGGTATTAATATCCGCGTGGCGATTCTGGATTCCGAGCCGTTATATAAGGGCCTTTATTATGGTTTTTGTGTTCTTTGCGGCGTTGTCGTATTTGTTGTCCCGCAGTGCGCACGCGTTGTGACTCTTTTTGAAAGTAGTATTATTTTTGTAATGACGGTTATAGGTTTGTTTATACCTTATGCCCGGGCGATTTCACAGATGGATGATATCTTGAATTCGGATATTTCGACTGCATGCATAGTCGAACCTCCGCATATCGTGAATCTTGTTCTTGCCGGAGTCGTGTCGCTTTTTACATTGAAAATGAACCTTAAGGGATTTGGAATGTTCGGTAATTAACCCTCTACAATTCTGTTTTGTTATGGAAAAAAATGTCGAGTAATTCAAAAAGTACATTATACAAATGTTGGTGCAAAGCAACTAACCGAGAAATTGGGGAGCCTCGTTATTCATACAATTGGCTTTTTTCCCGGCGGGCGTGGTTTAAGGTTTTTTCCGATAGAATTGAATGTGGTCACTGGTGTATTCCTTTTTCGGATGTTACAGAAGTGGTTGTTTTCCATACGAGGCAAATGTTACTTCCAGCAACAGTGTTACGAGTTCGCACACGTGTACACACATATCAGTTTGGATTTAATCCTTGGGCCAATCCGATAAAATATATATCAATTACTTATCGGGAGGAGCAGGTCGGGTTGAAATATTCGGTGTTCAGCATAGCTCTTAGGGTAGGAGTCGTTCTTTGCATACTATACTGGTTATGGACAAAAATAAATTAGCATGTTCGACCATCTGTTTATGTTGATCAGTGTTATTATAGATGATTTGATATATGTGAAATTTTTTAAGAGATTTTACTTGGCTATTGTCATATATAGGGTTTAATATGGGGACAAGAAAGTGAGGTCAATATGAATGGTATGCGGAAAGATAGTGTTTTGGATTCATTTAAAAATTCCCATTTTATGAAAATCCTGCTGATTGGTTTTTTGATTCTTTTGCTTCAGATACCGATTTACCAGATTCGCGAAGTAATTAAAGAGCGTCAGCAGACGCGCGAAGAAGCGGTCAAGGAAGTTACTGAAAAATGGGGCCGGAGTCAATCACTGGTCGGTCCGTCAATCATTGTCCCATATATTAACAGGTCCTCTGAGCCGAGTTCTTCAGGGCAGCGACGGTTTGGGCCAAGTGTCGAGTATGCGACTTTTCTACCGGAGGAATTAAAGGTTTCGGGAAAGCTCGAAAGCCAGTTGCTGCACAGGGGGATATATGAGATACCTGTTTACAGGATGTCCGTCGATATGATCGGCCGTTTTTCCTGTCCGGACTTCTCGGAGTGGGCAGTCGAGCCTAATGACATTCTCTGGGACCGGGCATATTTGTCCATGCGTATTACCGATGCGTGGGCGATGACGAAGTCACCGAAGCTTTTATGGAATGGCAGGCAACTGGATTTTCTGCCGAGTTCCGGCGAATACGGGAAAAATTACGAGGGAATTCACGTCAAACTGGCGGATGATTTGAATGGTGACAGCTTTAATTTCTCATTTTCGCTGGAGCTTAACGGAAGTGTCGGCGCATTTTTCGTTCCGTTCGGGCGAGATACCGAAGTGCGGATCGATTCGGATTGGAATTCGCCGAGTTTCCAGGGAACGTGGCTTCCGAAAAACCGTACGGTCGGCAGTGATGGATTCGAGGCTACCTGGAATGTCCCTTTTTTAAGCAGGAACTATGCCCAAAAGTGGCTAAATTCGGCAGGTATGGAACAGGACGTATTCGAATCGAAATTCGGAGTGGAAATGATTTCTCCGGTCGATCATTACAGAATGTCGCAGCGAAGCGTCAAGTACCAGATTCTTTTTCTTGTTCTTACCTTTGCCACATTGTGGCTTTTCGAGGTCCTGGCTAAAATTCGCGTTCACCCCGTGCAGTATCTGCTTATCGGCGTCGGGATGTGCCTGTTTTACCTGCTTGAGCTGTCACTTGCTGAACATTTCGGATTTATCCGGTCGTATATGATCGCCAGTGCGGCGATTATTATCCTGGTCACTTTATATTCCGCGGCCGTTTTGAAAACAAGCAAACGTGCGATCATCGTCGGGCTGGTCGTGACATTATTGTATATCTATCTTTATGTCCTTTTGATGATCGAGGATTATGCCCTTTTGGCTGGTTCCATTGGTTTGTTTATTTCATTGGCGGCGATCATGTTCTTGACAAGAAAAGTGAACTGGTACTCCTTGACCGATATTATCATTGCCGGGACGCAGTCGGAGGATAAGCAGCAATAGAATATAACCGGCTTTGCAAAACGGCGGAGCCATATTATGCAGATGGAAAGCCAAAGAAGATACCGGACGTTCCTGATTGTGCTGGTTTATCTGATAGTAGCAATTTACGGCGTCGGTCTAAGTTATTCGTTTGAGGTAAATCAGAGAGATTTTTTGTATTCGGTTATTATTGCTTTCGTTCTTACCCAAATTTGTATCGTTGACGGCAAAATCTCCGGAAATCCTTTACTTCCCAATACCTATTGGCTGGTTTTAATACTTTTTCCGGTTGCTGTCCCTGTGCTAATTATTAGAGCACACGGCATAAAAGGAGCAGGTATCCTTATCATTCACTTACTCGGTTTAATATTTGTTTGGATCGTGACATTGCTGATTACGAATTATTTTTTATACGGCACTTTTTTCCCGTCCGGTTTTTAACGGCACGCTGCAGCGACCGATTGCAGACGATTTATATTGTTCAACATGCAGTTTATTGTGTTTTGCCTCTTAGGCACTTCGGCCTTCTTCAGTGCGGGCTTCGGTCTTCTGTCCTCCGTTTTTTGTACTATTGGACCCGCTTGAACTGCACGCGGTCAAGCTCGACGTTCGGCTCGGCGTAGGTGATAATGATATCGCATGGGCCGTCGGCCTGGTGTGTATAAGCAACATATTCCAGGGTTGAAACAATGTCACCCGGGCTTTCCATCCACATCCGCTGTTCCGCGTTGCCGCCGACTTTCATGAAGAAGGCGTCCTCATCGTAAGACGGCCCCAGGCCATAGACTATTATCTCGTAGCCGCCTTTGCTCAACCGGATAGTCACCTCGGCCTTGGCTTTTTCATCCTGCAGCACAACACTTTTTTCGCCGCTTGCTCCTTCGAGCTCCAGCACCTTGGCGCCGGTCAGATCGAATTCTTCGGCCTCCACGAAGAAAGTGTCCTTATCGACCGTATGTATTACCGGTTTTTCCATACCGGCACAGCCGGCAAACAGCAGGGAAATCATCGAAACTATCATCCACTTTGTGTTCATAACTATTACTCCTTTATTAGTTACAGATGCGGTAATCAATTGCTGTTTACGTTTTTTTCATGCCGGGAGGCAAATCGATTCCGACATGGCCCTCTGCTTCTTTGAATTCTCTGATTATCCTGACCGCCGTTTGAGGATCGTCCGCCATTGTAAAGACGTCAAGGTCTTCGGGGGAAATGTATTTATGCTCGCCTAACATTTTGGTTTTAATCCAGGAAGTCAGGCCCTCCCAGTATTCGCTGCACATCAAAACAACGGGAAATGATGCCTGCTTGAGGGTTTGAATCAGGACCAGTGATTCGAAGAACTCGTCCATCGTGCCGTAACCGCCGGGGAAAACGATGAAGCCGTGAGCGTACTTGAGGAACATCACTTTGCGAACGAAGAAATATCGAAAATGCAGCGACAGATTCTGGTAATCGTTCGGAATCTGTTCCATAGGCAGCTCGATATTCAGGCCGATACTTTTTCCATCCGCATCTGCGGCGCCTTTATTGGCCGCTTCCATAATTCCGCCTCCGCCGCCTGTGATTACTGCAAAGCCGGCCTTCGCCAGATCAAATGCGGTCTGTTCGGCGAGTTTGTAATATTTTTCGTCGGGCTTGGCGCGGGCCGAGCCGAAAATGGAAACTGCCGGACCGACTGTGGCAAGCTCCTCGAAGCCTTCTGTGAATTCGGCCATAACTCTGAATATCCGCCAGAGGTCCTTTACCGGGCTTTCAATACTTTCTATCATACGTTCTCCTTATTCGCAGGACAAAAACCTGCTTTCTGTCATCTGTCTTCTGTCATCCGTCATCTGTCATCTGTCTTACCACAAGTCCGGATTATTTGCCGATGGACAATATTGTGCAATCGGGCAGGCCGGGCAATCAGGCTTGCGGGCTTTACAGATATTTCGCCCGTGAAAAATCAGCAGATGGCTGAATAATGTCCAGTCCTTTTTTGGGACTATTTCGGCCAAATCGAACTCCAACTTTACCGGGTCGCTGTTCTCGGACAGCCCTAACCTGCGGCTCAGGCGAATCACGTGCGTATCGCAGGTTATTCCCGGGATGCCGAACGCGTCGCCGAGAACGCAGTTTGCCGTTTTCCTGCCCACCCCGGGAAGTGTCAGGAGCTGTTCCATCGTATCGGGGACTTTGCCTTTGTACTGCTCGTCGATTTTCGAGCAGGCCGCCTTAATGTTTTTTGCCTTATTTCGGAAAAAGCCTGTGCTTTTTATGTCTGACTCGATTTGTGCAATATCGGTTTTGGCCCAGTCTTTCGGGGATTTATATTTTTTGAACAACTCTTTCGTTACCATATTGACCCGCACATCCGTGCATTGTGCCGAAAGAATCGTTGCAATCAGTAATTCCAGCGGATCTTTGAAATTAAGGGCGATTTTAGCACCCGGATATGTCTTTTTCAGGATCGGCCAAATCTTTTTGACCCGCTCTCTTGGGGAGTCCATACGGACGGCAGCTTCCTTTTTGCTCACTTTTATCGACTTTTTCT
The DNA here is from genome assembly GCA_964431695.1 of uncultured Pirellulales bacterium. Classification (GTDB taxonomy): domain Bacteria; phylum Planctomycetota; class Phycisphaerae; order Sedimentisphaerales; family Anaerobacaceae; genus JAFGPS01. The sequence goes on from CAYSKI010000010.1 coordinate 29,080, forward strand.
TCACGAATAATATCCTTCGTAATTCAAATTAACCGTTTCTTGCTGTCATACCCGCGAAGGCGGGTATCCATACATGATATCATAGCAGTGGACTCCGCCATTGGGTGTCCCTGATGGGACTGCTTTCGCAGGAATGACAAGAGTCACAAATCTTAATCATTATTAGCATTATTCGCAAAAGTCTAAAATATATATCTCAAACGGGCAATCAAAAACTAAATCCGTTTATCAATGCCCCGGAACTTGTAAAAATTGGCTTCCCTATGGGATAAATTGTTTTGCATTTTTTCCCTCTGAATCCATAAGTTTAGGATTTAGGATTTAGAATTTCGAGTTTCCGGCCGAAGGCCGGTGAATTGGGTTTGTTTTTTCAGTCCCCCAAAGTCGCAAAATTCAACCTATTTACTTGTCCTAAAAGATGTTACGCCAATTTGGGACCAACCTAAATTGGCTTTGTTTTGCATTTTTTTATCCCCCTCAAGCTGGCTTGAGGGCTAAATATGGAATGTTTATGTTAACTTTTAACTTTACACTTTGAACTTTTAACTTGCTCTGCCCTATCCGCTACACGCTACACGCTATTAATAATTTTACCCAAAAACCGCCTTAATACAACGAAAAACCCTGTTTTTAGGCGAAAAATGCCATAAAATTTAGGAGAAATTTTATGGCTCCCGTCGCCTAATTTTGTTTCACAAAATTGCGGGTGTTCCCCTTAAAGCGGTGTGCGTATCCGTTCTCCGCAGCAGCGCTGCTGCGAAGGATGAATTGCGTATGTCGAAAAGAAAAACCGGGGTCATTCCGAGCGGAGCGAAGCGGAGCCGAGGAATCCAATTAAACATGTCTTTGCGAGGCCCAAAGGGCCGTGGCAATCTTCCATGAAAAAAGCAAATATTTTTGTTATTCGAAGATTGTTTTATTACGTTCGCTCTGTGGTTGCCACACGCGGTGTGTTCAATAAAAAATAATTGTCTTAAATGCCATATAGATTTATTTTTCATCAAGAAGTAACAATGTTTCTTTAATAAAGTGAGCTGGAACGACGATGGCAAGATGAAGTTCTTCATTATTTTTTGTTATCAATCCTGCAACGAATTGGATTGTTTTTCCCAAGTGTATATTTCCTCCATATGATCGAGATTTATCTACGAAGTAGACAGGGCCCCCACTATTTCCCGGAAAAATCTCACGATCATATAAGAATGATTTTATTTCATTTGCTGGTGTCAATGGATAAGATGCAATTTTTCCGCTACGTAAGATTGAGAAACCATAAATATTAGCATTTTTTGCATGAGGATAACCCAAACATAGTAGTTCGTCTCCTGGATGAATTTCATATTTTTCTATCATTTCATCATCTGCTAACAAATCAGTTGAGAGTAATGGTATTTCTTCATTAAGTTTAGAGACGAAAGAAGGTAAGTCTATTTTCATGACAGCTACATCTACAGTCGGATGTCTGACCCAAATAGGTTCTTTCCTATTGCGAATTTGTATTGTGTGAGTTCTCTTTTTGTATTTGCCATCGGCCGTTTTTTCCCTCAAATCAATAATAGCTGTTTCTCCTGCGATTCCTTCTAAAAGATGTGCAGCGGTTACCATAACGAAATGGCCCTTTTCTGGTATGTTTTTATCTGGAATTCCCATCATAAAAGCCGTTCCGACCAGTAATTGATTAGGCTCTCCGGTTGGTCCTACTATTCTATATGTGTAATGCATAAGTGTAGTATTTATCTCGAATCCAAATATATTAGAGCTTAAATATAATATTATTCCAATAATGTTAATAAAAAGTTTTTTTCTTAGCATAATTTTATCCTTATGAAAATTAAACATTTAACCATTTGATAATATGTAATTGAAAATAACTTCTATGCTTATTGTAACTCTCGCGACAAAATGAATCTAACATTGAAATTGAGATCAGGCAAGCATAAAAGTTAAATAGTGAATTAAAGATTGCTGCTTCGGCCTTGCTCAGGGCAGGCTACTTCTTCGCAATGACATGGAACTGGTGGGGCGTCCTCGACACTTCGGCCTTGCTCAGTGCAAGCTCCACTCAGGACGGCGTTTTAACAAAGCGAAGGGTATGGATTACGAAAAAATAGATTCTTCGACTCCACTTCGTTCCGCTCAGAATGACAGTATGCTCTTTAAAAACAGACTGTCACTTTAGTCACTTTAGTAACTTTTAACTTCAGTGCACTTTAGCCACTTTTAACTTTAGTCACTTTTTAGGGGGTGTTTCCAACTTTTCCAGTTGCTGTTTTAGCTCTCGGGCGAAAAAGATTCCGCGCCATTTGAGGGGTTCCTCATTACCGGGGATAAAGAGCATGCTTACCGGCACTCCGGGCTCGTTATAGATTTGCTGTAATGCGATTGTCGCAGGGAAGCTTTTTTCCGTTGTGTCGGCTTTTATTGCCAAAACATCTTTTTGTTCTATGAGCTCGGCGATATTTTTGCGGGAGTAGACGGTTTTTTCCACTGTCTGGCAACTCAGGCACCAATCAGCGGTAAATTTAATCAGGACGGGACGCTGTTGTTCGATAGCGGTCTGGATTGTTTGGTCATCGTAACTTTGCCAGTCGATAAGCTCATCGGCCGGTGGAGATAAAAATGTCCAGCCTGCGCTGAGAGCCAGCGCTACGGCCGTAATCCGCACGAGCCATTTTTTCGCCGGCTTCGTTCCGAAGCTGACCCATGTCCCCCACATCCAGGTGCAAAATGACAGTATGACAGCAAAGTACAAAACGCCGCTTATTCGTGTTTCCGGCAGGGCGTTCACAAGTTTTACGGCGATAACCAGCAGCACAAAACCGATACCCTGTTTGAACATCTCCATCCATCGTCCCGGTTTGGGCAGGTGGTTAAGAAGTCCCGGTATCGATGTCAGAACCGCGTACGGCAGAGCCATCCCTACACCGATAACCATTATTGCAAGAGTTGCCGGGGCCAAAGGCTGCGATTGCGCCCAGGCAAAGGCGGCAGCCAAAATCCCGAAGCTGCAGGGAGTGCTCAATATCGCCGCCAAAAATCCCATCCCCACCGATGAAAAATATCCCCTGCCGGAAGTTTGTTTACTTGAAATCGCGGCCGGTACGGTAATCGTGAATACGCCGAACATAAACATCGCCAGCAGGACGAGTATTAGTGACATTGTGGCGACGAAGGCCGGGTTGCGAAACTGGTCGCCCCATTGCAGGACCGTACCGTAAAAGACCTGTAGAATAATATTAGCGCCGGCGAGAAGTGCGAAGAACAATAATATCCCCAGACAAAAAGTCAGTCCCAGCGCAGCGGATACGCCGCGGCTTTGTTTTGCCTGGTTGACAATGCGCATTACTATAAGAGGCAGTACAGGCCAGACGCAGGGCATGATGTTCAGAATCAATCCCGCTAAAAATGCAAGCCCTAAAGCGAGCCATATCGGCTGGGTCAAACTTACTTTCGATTCTTCGTCCCCGGCGGAACTTTCAAGACTTACTTGCGCCCATGATTCGCGCCCGCTCCAATCGAGTTTTGTGCGGAGCGTTTTTTCAAATGGTTGCAGGCATAGAACGCTCGTACAGGCGAGCCCGGTGATGGTGACGTCGGCTTCGCCGGAAGTTTTTTCCGGATCTTTTACAGCCTGGATAGGGATAAATACGTTGAAGTTTCCGACATAAACCTCGACTTTTTTGCCCAAGGGATCAGTAAAGGTGCCCCATTTCGGGAACATCGCCGGGCCGAATTCGAAATTATCCGATTTTGCCTGTACTTTCAGCTTGAAACCGGGAGCCGGGGCAGTTTCGGATTTTGCATAATAGTGCAGGTCGTCGGTGCCTTCGAATATAACTGCTATACCGGTGTCCGAATCCATACGGGCGGGTACGATGCGTGCCGATGAATATTCCTGCTCGTATCTTGCCAGCTCAACGCTTGTATTAGGATCGACATGGATTATCGCATTTGGAGTATTTGCATCTTGTCCCCATACCGGGCAGATTATGCCGAAGAGGCACGCAAACCATACTGTGATGAAAAGAAATGTACTTTTCAATTTTGTCGAACTTTCATCCCGCATGATAGTTCAGAAGCAATAACAAAAAGGAAATAAATTTAGTTGGTTGACTGCTCTTGCTGTTGTTCCTGCCCGGATTCGGGCTGCTGGTTCTTGGCCTGTTCGGCAGCCAGCAAATCGGCGACCGTAGGCTTATCCAGAGAACCACCTTCCAAAATTATTTCAACATCATCGGCATCGAGAGTTTCGTATTTCAGCAGCGCCTGGGCTATTCCCTCGAGCTTGTCTTTGTTTGCTTCAATTAATTCCTTTGCTTTTTGACGTGCTTCTTCTGTAATTTTCTTTACTTCGTTGTCAATGGCTTCGGCGGTTTTTTCCGAATATTCTTTCTCACCCGGCATCATGTATATCATTTCCTTGAGAGCCGAGTCCTGCCCATAGCTGATAAGACCCAGATCGTCGCTCATCCCCCAGGCCAAAACCATTTGCTTTGCGATATTAGTGGCCTGCTGGATGTCGTTTTGTGCGCCGCTCGAGATGTCATCGCAGAATATTTCTTCCGCAATGCGTCCCCCGAAGCAGACCTGTAAAAGTGCCATACAATATCTCTTGGTGAATATTGTCCTGTCTTTTTCCGGCAGGGCGAACGTTGCACCGCCCATCGGCCCGCGAGGGATAATGCTGACCTTGTGCAGCGGGTCCGCATCTTTTATCATGGATTGGACCAGCGTATGACCCGCCTCGTGATAGGCGGTTATTTCTCTTTCTTTTTTATCGATGACCCTGCTCTTTTTCGCTCTTCCCCATCGGACTTTGTCACGTGCTTCTTCCAGGTCGGCCGTTTCTACGGAGTCTTTATTCGCCATCGTTGCCGCAAGAGCGGCTTCGTTGATAATCGCCGCCAGGTCCGCGCCGCTGAACATGGGCGTTCCGCGGGCAAGTCTTTCGAGATTGGCGTTGGTGCTTAATTTTACTTTCTTGGCGTGCACTTTCAAAATATCGACGCGTCCTTTCAGGTCCGGCAGCGGCACAAAAATTTGCCTGTCGAATCGTCCGGGACGTGTGAGGGCGTGGTCCAGGATATCGGCGCGGTTTGTCGCCGCAATTACTATCACCTGGTCGTTCGTGTCGAAGCCGTCCATCTCCACCAGGATGGCGTTGAGTGTTTGTTCCCGCTCGTCGTGTCCGCCGCCGACAAAACCGGCGCCGCGTTTTCGCCCGATCGCATCGACTTCGTCGAGGAAAATAATGCACGGCGAGTTTTCTTTGGCCTGTTTGAACAGGTCCCGGACGCGCGAGGCTCCGACCCCGACGAACATCTCGACGAAGTCACTGCCGGATATGCTGAAGAAGGGGACATCGGCCTGTCCGGCGATGGCCTTTGCCAGCAAAGTTTTGCCGCATCCGGGCGGGCCGACAAGCAAAACGCCGCGGGGGATTCTGCCGCCAAGCCGCTGGAATTTCTTGGGATTTTTTAAAAATTCGATGATCTCGGCGACTTCTTCCTTCGCTTCCTCCACGCCGGCGACGTCCGCAAAGGTCACTTTTACCCGGTCTTTTCCGTGCAGTCTGTGTTTGCTTCGGCCGAACGACATCAGCATCCCGCCGGCCCCGCTGCGAAGGTTCCGGAAAAAGATAAAATAGAAGAATGCGCCTATCAGCAGAAGCGGGAACAGGTATTGTAAAAAGATATAGAGCAAGACGCGCTGCGGTAGATATTCGTACTCGACACCGTTCTTTTTCAGCATCGAGTCAAGACTGTCACGCACTAATTCGGGTTTGAATGCGACCTTAAAGTCGGTAATTTTTTTATCATTGTAAATAACTTCGGTTTTGAATTTACCTGTTAATTGTGTATCATCAATCTTAACGTTTAATATCTGGTCTTTCTCGAGGTATTCGACAAATTTGCTCCAGGGGATGTTGTTACTACCCTCATATTGTCGATAGATTGACAATAGTGTGATCAAGAGAATGAAGATTATAATGTAACCGTATGGTCCGCGTCTATAGTGAGGTAACGATGGTTTTTGTCCCGGTTTTTTTTGCGGGTCGCGAGGGGGCAAAATCGGTCTTTTATTTTGCTTATCGGTCATATTCGGCATTTCATATTTATACGGTCAATATTACCACTTTTGTTCCATCAGTTCTACGATTTTCCGGGCCAGTTTGTTTGCGGCAAGGCTCGAACCATATTTAAAGTCCTGCATCTGGTACTCGGAATAGCTTGCCGACGAGCTTACCGTCTGGTTGTTTATCAGCAATTGACCCGTGTTAAGGTTCTTCCAGTTCACAACCGCAACCAGCTCGACTTCTTTTTCCAGAATTCTGCCGGTTTCGCGTTCGGTGGTGAGTGCCGATTCCCCGATCGAAACGATTTGGCCGCTTATAACGGCATCGGCGCGGTTCCGGTCGGATAATATTTTATACGGTGTTTCTGTCTCGATGCGCTTCGAGAGGGCGTCGGAAAGCTCGTATTCGATCCCCCGCCAAAAAGTCTGGTTGTCGAACATTTCCAGGCAAACGCTCTTGACGTTACCGGGAAACAGCGATTTGTTGGAATAACCCTTCAAAGCGGCACATCCGCATAATCCCGACAAAACCATGTACATAACGGCATAAGAAGAGCACAGAAATAATGCCCGGGCATTTACTCGTTTTCGGGTCTTATATGTATCGATAAATTTGGAATTAATTTTTTTCATTTTTCATCGTATTGCTGGTGAGATGATTGAGCATACTTCTTGCGCCTTCGGCCGCCGCACTTTCCGGCCAATTGGTTACTACCATATTGTAGTAAAGATTGGCGGATTGAATATTGCCGGTCTTTTGGTAATATTGTCCGGTCACATATTCTTTATTTGCCAGTTGCTCGGAAATCTCATTCAGGATTCTGTCAACTCCGTATGTTTTGGCATCTTCCGGGTAAAGCAGTCTGAACCTTTCGTAATAACTCTTGGCGCTTCTCAAACACGAGGCGTCGTAAAAAGGCCTCTTATTTTCAGGATTTTTATTGTAAATGGCGTGTTTTGCCTGTGCCATACCGAGCAGGGCGTCTCTGCCGATTATGCCCGTTTGCCATTCGAGGGATATTTCCCACCACTTGAGGTACGCTTCCTGTAATTTTTCCCTTTTTTCGTAGTTCCGGGCGACGGCTATTGCGGCCTCGACCCCCATAGTTGAGTCAATGCCGGCCCGGTCGGTAACTTTTTCCATGATTCTGATGCCTTCGGCGTACCCCGAGATTTTGAGGAAACCTAAAACTGTTTTTTTCTGGTCTCCCAAAAAAGCTGTCCCTATTGCGAACTGCCTTTCCAGGGCCGCCTGGCGAAGTTTAGTATGGGGAAAATCGGTCAGCAGCTTGTCGTAAGTTCTTGCCGCCTTGGTGAGTTTTCTCCGGGATAAAAGCAATTCGGCTTTGATGAATTTGTCCAGGTCAGGCCCTGCGATTTCAGGGAAATCTTCCTTGAGCGCCTCGAATGCCTTGCGAGCGGCTTTTGTTTGTCCCGTGTTGACCAGCTTTTTCCCTTCGGCTACGGCCATCAGGAATTTATCCTGGCCCTGCTGAGAGACTTGTTTCCAATTACCACTGTCTTCCAGTCGCCACGTACCTGCCCAGGCGATGGAAAATACCGCAGATAAGACAATTAATGTCGATATAGTTCGTCTCATTCTGTGTTTTATCATATACATGTTCGTATATTTGTTTCAAAGCCTGTAAATAACACAATCATCATTAAGTCGGGATTATACTCTATTCTTATCGCCGCTGCAAACCCACAATAGAAAATAAACCGACCAACTGCAATTACGCTAAGCGATATTTATCTATTTTAACTATATTAAAGAACTAAGAAGCTTTTGTTGTGTTGATATTTTGAATGTTTGTAAATAGCCCCGTAGGATAATGTGAAATGTGTGTCCGGCATATCAGGTTCGGATTTTCAATAATCCTTGAATCCTCTCATCCATTTGGGCCAGTTTTCGGCCTGGACGCCGCCGGCTGTGGTCCATTCATTGTTCGTATCGAAGCTTTTATGCCATTGAAGCATCCATAATTCCTTGAGTCCGATTTTTCTGATTGTGAAGTCTAGGAAAAGCCCGTTTACGAATCCATCGTGCCGGTTCATGCAAAATCGTTTCATTTGTAATGCACTTACCATGTACTCTGATATATCACCGTCATATTCCGGCGGTGTGTCGAAATCGTACGGCTTGCCCTCGATAAGCGCGCAATCCATAAACAATGGTATTTTATTCGCACCCTGGACATTATAGGCATTTCTCCAGTTATCTTTGGTGGCTTCCCGTTCGTGTATAAATTCCACATCCGGTGCCGGATTGGTACACCAGTTATTCATTCCGTAGCTGCCTCGCAGGTCGGAAGCCCACTCGATAGGTCCCCATGCGGCATAGGGATCCTGTGCTCCCTCTTCTCTTGGTTTTGTCGCCATTGGGCAAAAAAGCATATCCGTCTGGTTGCTGTAATATTCCCTAAGCGGAATGCACCAGGCATACCCGTCCAAGCCATCGCTCATAATATCGCCGCTCCAGAAACTGCCGTCATATTCACCGGCATACGCATCAAAGGCTATAGCCCACTGATGCAGATTGTTCTGGCAGATAACGGCTTTTGCAGACTTTCTGACACGCTGCAGCGCCGGCATCAGGATCGACATCAAAAGGGCGATAATTGCGATGACAACCAGAAGCTCTATCAGGGTAAAGCCGTTTTGCCTGTGCATTTTCTGCTCCTTTCGTTAAAAGAGCGGTTTTTCAGCGGCGTTCTGCTTTGTTAAAAGCCGTGGTTCCTGTTGTTGGGCTCCAATCATTATAACAAAAACATTTGCCGGTGTGCAAGAAATACCGAATAACGAAGTGATATTGCTGTTCTTGACGTTTGGTGGTTAATAACTTATAGTTATTCGCAGTTATTCGAATCAGTTTTATTGTTATTGGAGTTTGTTTGAATGGCGAAAAAAGGACAGTGTGAGCGGTGTACAGGTTTGTGTTGCAGGTATTTTGCGTTTCCGATTGAAACACCTGAAGATAAGAACGATTACGACGATATAAGATGGTATCTGTGCCATAAAAATGTTAGCGTGTTCGTCGAGGACGGTGACTGGTATATAAATATAAAGAACAAATGCAGACACTACAGCGAGAAAGACAATCTCTGCCGGATATATGAGAAAAGACCGAGAATCTGCAGGGGATACCGTCACTCTAATTGCGACTTTGTCGAAGGGCAGTATAATTACGAGCTGCACTTTACCAACGATAAGCAGATGGAAGAATACATAAAAATTAAATTCGGCAATAACGTCACTGAAAAAAAGAAGGTAAAAAAGAATAAGAGAAAGACATGAAAATACCGCCGGTAAAAGGAACAAGGGATTTTTATCCGCAGGAAATGGCCGTCCGGAACTGGATAATCGACGGCTGGAAGAAAGTTTCACTTCGCAACGGCTTCGAGGAATACGACGGGCCGATTTTCGAATACCTGAAAATGTTTCAGATTAAAAGCGGCGATGAAATTGCAGAGCAGCTTTTTTCCCTGACGGACCGCGGCGGTAGGGAGCTGGCCCTGCGGCCGGAGATGACGCCCACGCTCGCTCGAATGGTCAACCAGCGGATAAATTCACTGCCCAGACCAATAAAATGGTTCTCTGTCCCCCGGTTAATCCGTGCAGAACGTCCCCAGAAAGGCCGGCTGCGCGAATTCTTCCAGTGGAATATCGATATCATCGGCGAAGACAGCGTCCTTGCCGATGCCGAGGTGATATTTACAACGATAGACTACTTGCGACGCATTGGTTTGACGCCCGAAGATATTAAGGTCAAAGTATCCAGCAGGAAATTTTTGGCTGGATTTCTTAAAGGATTAGGCATCCCGGAACAAAAACTCGGTACTCTATATGTCTTACTCGATAAAAGTGCAAAGTTACCGGCCGATGTATTTGAAGAATTGCTTATAGAGCAGATTCCTGAGAAAACTATATCGGACAAAATCCTCAAATTCATGGTGGAACAATCCGGTGAGCAAATGGATGATTTAATCGGTCCTAATGACAGCGCTCGATCTGCTCTCGATGAAATCTATCAGGTTTTTGAATATCTTAAAAGTATGGGAGTGAGTGACTTTTGCATTTTTGATCCCGGCATTGTTCGAGGGCTTGCATATTATACGGGGATTGTATTCGAGGTACATGATGTTGTCGGTGAGCTTCGCGCCATATGCGGCGGTGGCAGATACGATAACCTGCTTGCCGATTTCGGCGGCCCGGCAATATCTGCCACTGGTATGGGTATGGGTGATTGTGTTCTGGAGATACTGTTAAGGGAGAAAGGACTTCTTGAAAAGCAGTTGCCGCAGGCTCAAATTGAATATTTTGTAGCGTGTGTCGATGAAAGTTTCAAAGAGGAAGCCGTTCAAATAACGATGGAGTTGCGTTCGAAGGGTTTTGCGGCCAATTTCAGCTACAAATCCACCAAATTAGGAAAACAGCTTAAGCAGGCTTCGGAAAGCAATGCAAAAAAGTGCATTATAATCGGCGAGGAATTCAAGGACAGAATACTTGTTATCAAAGATATGGCAACCGGCCGGCAGGAAGAAATGGAACAGGATAAATTTTTCGCCGGGCTGGGCAAACAATAGATTCAGATGAAGGATTCTTATCCTAATCATTACGAGCGGGCGTTCGAGAACTGGCTGATTGACAACCACATAAAGTACGTCGCATTCGACGAGCATAAAAGAGTGACCTTAGGGCAAACCGACATTAAGAGTTTCGACTTTTTGCTGTACTTTCCCGACGGTCGAATAATTATTGCCGAAGTCAAGGGCAGAACATTCAAGGGGACATCGTTAGCTAATTTAACTCACCTGGAATGCTGGGTGACAACGGAGGATGTGGACGGCCTGACGAAATGGCAGGAGGTTTTCGGAGCGTTTCACCAGGCGATATTTGTTTTTGCTTATAAAATGGAAAATATAGATGTTGATTTCAACGGCAGGGAAGTTTTCGATTTCGATGCGAATAGATATTTATTCTTATGCGTCGGACTGGATGATTATCGCCGTTTTATGAAACGCCGCAGCCCCAAATGGCAGACCGTCACTTTGCCCGCCGAAAAGTTTCGCCAATGTGCCGTACCGCTTGCCGAGCTTTTACTTTGATATTGATTTATCATATCTCGGAGCTTCTGTATTTTTTAAGTCATACATAATTTAATGCCGGTCGGAGTTTATGTATTTCGAAGAATTTTAAATAGACGCCGGGAGCCTTTACGAATACAATCTTTTGCCGGACATGGGAGTGGGGGGGCGGATGGTGAAAAGTCGTGAACTAAGATTGGAAATTTAGGGACAGGTAATATTTAGGAGCTGATTGTATGAAAACCGTAATTTTGATATGTGTAATTGCTTTTATCATGCTTTTTGTGGCCGGCTGCGGTCCGGGCCAGCCGTTTGAAATAGAAGGACGTCAGGCACCGCAATCTGCAACACCGGAAATTGCCATTGCCTGATAAATTCATATTTGTCCCTTAATTTCGATTTCAGGTAGGGATATTTTGTGTTATTGACAATAATCTGGACTCCTGCAGCATGTTGTGCGTCTGTAGTTTAGGGATATTCCAGCCATTTTGGGCGCTCTGTAGCGGTAAAAACATGAAAAAAACGTTAAATAACGAAAAAAAGTTCAAAACCGTCACAAAATGGTAACATTTGGTTGTCATAATTGCACCCATTAATAGCCCATTAATAGCCTTTAACAATCAGGCTCTGTTTTTTATTTGAAATGAGTATGTTATTAGGAAGATTGGTAACCAGTTCTGATACGAATCGATACCCTGCTAAATTTTTGAAAAAACGGCGCAACGTTTCGGGACCTGTTGCGTCTATATAATATGTGTGTAATTTGCAATATTGATGTTTTATGGACCTAAAAATATAACCGGAAAGGGGATAGCGTGAAAAAATCCCGGGTAATTATTATTACGATTGTTATCACTCTGTTGGTCGTTTTTGGAGTTAGTTTGGCTTTTAAGGCCGGAAGCGGTAAATCTGATAACGCCACAGTTGTGCAAATCGAAGAGGCTGAATATGGGGAGCTGATTGAGATTGTAAGCGCTCCCGGCGAAATCGAGCCAAAGACGAATGTTGAAATAAGTGCGAGGATATCAGCGCGAATTGTCGATTTACCTTACAAGGAAGGAGATATAGTCACCTGTGGTGATCCAAACGCGAATCCACCTGTACCGGCTTCCGTGCTGATACGTTTGGATGCAAGAGATATGGAAAGCTTGTTGCGTTCAGCCGAAGCCTATCGCGATGCAAAGGCAGCTGCTGTTGAAGTAGAAAGATCAAAGATTGCTGAAAAAGTGTCAGAGCTTGAAACTCTACAAATAATGCTCCAAAAGTTGGAGAGTGACTTAGAACGCAAAAATAGACTATTTGAAACTAAAGATATCAGTCAAGCTACATATGACGAGGCAAAATCCGCAGTAGATGAGCAAAGATCAAATTGCGTCGCGGCAAAACACAAACTGGAAACAACGAAGCTCAATTTAGTGAGATTACAACATGATCTCAAAGGTGCTGATGCAGAAATCGCCATGGCTCGTGAAGCCCTCAACGACACAATAATCGTTTCCCCTATTGATGGCGTCATTACTCGGCTTAATGCGGAAGTGGGAGAGATGGTGATGACCGGAACGATGAATAATCCGGGTACGGTTATCATTGAGGTTGCGAATTTATCTACTATGCTGCTCGTTGACCAGGTGGACGAAGCCGACATTGGTAAAGTAGCCGTCGGCCAAAAAGCTAAGGTATATGTCCAGGCCTTCCCCGACGATGAATTCGAGGGCGTAGTCGATTCTATTGCTTTGACACATCGAGTATCATCTACCGCGACAAAATACTTCAGGACCGAGATACTGCTTAAAGGTGATGTACGAAAATTATATTCCGGTCTTACCGCACACGTCGATATTGAGACGCTCGAACACAAAAATGTCATCACCGTTCCGAGCCAGGCCGTGTTGGGCGTGGCCATCGACGATCTGCCCGTGAAGATTCGGGACGAAAGCCCGAATGTGGATAAGGAGAAAACATATACGCCTGTTGTCTATCGTTACAAGGATGGAAAGGCTGAGGTGACACCTGTTAAGATAGGTCCCGGTAACCTGACGCATACCGTAATACTTTCCGGGATTAACAAGGGTGATAAGATAGTGGTGGGACCATATAAAGAGCTCGAAAAGCTAAAGCACGATAAGGCAATCAAAGACGAACGTGAATCGAAAAAAACAAGCGACAGCGACGACGTCGAAGCTAAAGGTGACGCTAACACTCCCGAAGTTCAGACCAATGTAAAATAACTCAGGTAATGACGAAACAAGCTGATAAAGTAATAATAAAGCTGCAGGACGTCCGGCGAATATACAAAGTCGGAGTCGAACGCATCCACGCGCTCGATGGAATCAATCTTCAACTGCACGAGAACGAATACGTTACTGTGATGGGGCATTCAGGCTCCGGCAAGAGCACGCTTATGAACGTTCTGGGCTGTCTTGATCGAGCAACTTCGGGGTACTATGAACTTGACGGGTACGACACTACGAAAATGTCCGATGCGGCTCTGGCTCGTGTACGAAACGAACGGATCGGATTTGTTTTTCAGTCTTTCGAGTTACTCGGTCAGTTGACCGCGCTCAAAAATGTCGAGATGCCGCTTATTTATTCGCGAGACGGCTGGATTTCCCGAAAGAAGCGTGCAAAAAAAGCTTTGCAGCGTGTCGGATTAGGCGATCGCGTTAAACATAAGCCGAATCAGCTTTCGGGCGGCGAAAAGCAAAGAGTCGCTATCGCCCGTGCGCTTGTTTGTAATCCGAGCATTTTGCTCGCCGACGAGCCGACAGGAAATCTCGATAGTAAAACGAGCGAGGGTATTCTTAAATTATTCGACCAGCTTCATTCGGAAGGCCAGACAATTATAATGGTGACACATGAGAACGACGTGGCTCACCATGCGGCACGAATCATAAGCATGAAAGACGGGCTTATCCAGAGCGACCTGCCGACGAAAGAGTTCGACAGGAAAATGCATGTAACGGGTAAAAAGTCAAAGGAGGCTCCGTTATGAAATTCCTGATTCGCGCGCCAATCATGTTCATACAGCTTTTGTATCAGAGCGTATATCTTGCACTCGGCCAGATATGGGCCAACAAGACCAGGAGCGTACTAACGACTCTCGGGATCATCATCGGTGTGGCATCGGTGACGGCGGTTATCGCATCTCTTAGCGGCTTAAAAGCAAAAGTGCTGACCCAGGTACAATCCTTTGGTACTAATACTATATTTATATCACCAAGGCGTCCGGACACTGGGCCGCTACAACATGCCTCGTGGTGGCAGATTCGATTTGAACCCGAACAATTTGACGGCTTACTCGAACACTGCCCTTCGGTGGCAAGATTCGGCCGCCAAACATGGGTTGGCAGTTATAACGTAAGCCATCGAGATAAGTCTGTCGAAAATGTGACTGTTCGCGGTGTAGAACCGGCCTGTCATCAAATCGACAGCAGACCGGTCGAAATAGGAAGACCGCTTTCGGTCATTGACGAAATGCAGTCCAGACAGGTTTGTCTTATCGATCCCAAGCTTCGTAATGACCTTCGGCTTGACCGTGATTGCATCGGCCAGTCCATTCTAATAGGCCACGACACTTTTTATGTCATCGGTGTCATCGAATCCAGACCGGAAAATGTATTCGGTGGAGGCGACCAGGAAAGGTCCGAAATCTTTATCCCGTTCAAAACCGGCCTACAGATGCAGCGTTATCCTTCCGTATGGACTCAGGCTGAAAGTAAATCCGCTAAAGTTACGGACGATGCCCTGGCTGAGATACGCTTTTTTCTTCGCCGGACACGTCATATAAAACCCGGCGAACCGGATACGTTTGAAGTTCAGTCACTAAAAAATGCCCTCCAGTCATTCAACGAAATTGCCTTTGTCGTTACGATGGTGGCAGGAGGTATCGTCGGTATATCCCTTTTGGTCGGAGGCGTCGGTATTATGAATATTATGCTTGTCTCCGTCTCGGAGCGAACCAGAGAAATCGGTCTTCGTAAAGCTGTAGGAGCGAAAAAGAGTGCAATTCTCACCCAATTTCTCATCGAGGCTGTGGTTCTCTGCTGTGTAGGTGGACTTGTCGGAATTGGTCTTGGCAAGCTCCTGACTCAAATTATCGACAGTGTTGTAAAAGCAATATTTAAGGTTCCTGTATTTGATATGGCATATATTCCCGCATGGGCAATAGCACTTTCATTTGCTTTTTGCGGCTGCGTTGGTATCTTTTTCGGGATGTTTCCGGCAATCAAAGCCGCAAGGCTCGATCCCATTGAGGCTCTTAGACATGAATAAAATATGGCATTGGTACAGATTTGTTTTTTTTACAGGATTGGGATTAATTCTCCTTTCCGGCTGTCGTGACGGCGGCAATGATTTTTACATGGTTCAGATTGCTCCTGAGAAATTACGGCAGGTAGAAACGCTCGATTTGCAAAAGGCCGAAGATGAACAGGCCGACTGTGTAGATGTGAACAAGCCGGCGCCGGCGGAGCTTGAGCTTACATTGGAACAATGCCGGGCGTTGACGCTGGAAAATAACCTTGACCTCAAGGTCCAGCTTATCAATCCGGCGATTGCCGCCGAGCGTGTCAGTCAGCAGGAGGCCCAGTTCGAGGCGGCCTTTTCCGCCAGTGTATCCCATACCCGGACCGATACGCCCGTGGCTTCGACTCTTGATATCGGCGGCTCTAATGTTAATTATACATCTACAGACCTCGGTGTGAGCGTCCCTTTGCGTACGGGTGGAACCGTTTCGTTCGATGCCGTGGACAATCGTACGAAGACCGATTCCATGTACTCAATTTTTAATCCTTCCTATAGTTCCGATTTTTCGGCCTCGATTAGTCAGCCGCTATTACGTAATGCCGGCAAAAGGGCGAATACTTATGCTATTCGGATTGCCGAATATGACAGGCAGATAACGGATGCTAGGACGAAACTTGAGCTGATCCGAATCATTGCCGCGGTGGATCGTGTTTATTGGCGATTATATACTGCCAGACGAGAGCTGGATGTACGCAGGCAACAATATGAATTGGCCAGGGCTTTATTTGAGCAGGCACAACGTTTTGTTTCGGCCGGTGAAATGGCGCAAATCGAGGTCATACGCACCGAGGCTGGGGTTGCCCAGCAGCTTGAAGCGATTATACTGGCGGAGAATAATGTACGGGACCGGGAACGGGAGCTGAAACAGACGCTGAATAAAGCGGGATTGGGAATGGAAACGGCCACGGTCCTGATACCGGCTACTGAGCCGGATCCGGTTCGGTATGAGCTTGAAAAGCAGCGTCTTGTGGAAATAGCCATCGACCAACGTATGGAAATGCTCGAATTAGAGTTGCAAATTGCTCAGGATGTGAGTACTTTAGATTATATGCAAAACCAGACGCTGCCTTTGGTAACGATGGATTATACGTATAATATAAACGGCCTGGGTTCTACGAGAGATAACTCGTATGACCTGCTTTTCGACAAGAGGTTCGAAGATCATCGCCTTGGCCTGCAGCTATTGGTGCCTTTGGGAAACGAATCGGCGAAAAGCCAGTTACGTCAGGCGTTTTACCAGCGCAGACAACGGTTGGCCAGTCGTGACAGTCGCAAAGCGATGATAGAATATGAAGTTCTTAACGCCATCGATCAGCTCGAAGCCAACTGGCAGAGGATTTTGGCCGGCAGACAAAGTGCGATACTGGAAGGCCGACTTTTCGAGGCTGAGAAACGTCAGTTCGAGCTCGGCCTGGTGACATCGACCGATGTGCTTCAGGCACAAACGAATTTTGCCGATGCACAAAGAGCCGAAATCCTGGCGCTGGCCGAGTACCAGATAGCACTTGTTGACCTGGCTTTTGCGACAGGGACGTTACTTGGTGCGGCGAAAATACAATGGGAGCCTGTTATATCCCAGGAATAATACGAACCGGTATGGGAAAGGAGACATCATGTCGGAGCAAGATATTCAGGAGAATAAAAGTCCTGGCTTTAAGAAAGGTTTTTTAGCCCAACATTGGAAAAAAATCATTTTAATTTCAGCTTTGCTGATTGTTATTGCCGCTCTGATTTGGGCTGTCGTTTATTTGATTCGAAACAGAGCGGAGATCGAGTGGTTTTCGAATCAAATGGTAGCCTTGTATATCGCCGTAGGTGTCGTTATCGCCCTTGCCATAGCATGGCTTATTCTCAGGAAAACGTTCAGAACCAGATTGAGAATGGAAAAAGCTCTCAGGGAAGATCCCGATATTAACGACTGGTTGATAATTTACAACTGGACTCCGAAGGCGCTTTACGTTCCGACGATAGTGGTATCGTTTATTGCCGCGGTGCTGTTGTGTATTCAATGTGTGCCGCCGGCCGCCGTAGGTGGTATCTGGTTTGCGGTATTTTTCCTTAACTTTCTTATCGAGGAATATAATATCAGTATCAAAATATTACTTATTACTATCGTAAGTCTGGGATTTTTTCTTTTATGGCTTCATTTGCTCGGACAGGTGGTGAATTTCCTTAAGCTCTTTAAAAATATTGCCATATCCATGAATGCCACGGTTTATCTGCTTGTGGGTGTGATAGGTCTGGCAACAGTTTTCATTTCCTGGCTCAAGGGGCTGTTTTATTATATCACAATAACGCCAAACTACATGAACCTCCAGGACGGCCCGACCGAGTCGGGCGAGCAAATCGGCAGGGAGGATTATAATTCCCGGATCGATACGAGTGACTTCCTTGAGCGTCTGATGGGATTCGGCAGAATTATTATAACCTTTAAGGACAGAAAAAGAGAGCCTATTATAGTGCTTGTCTGGAGAATTCAGACCAAGGCACAGCAACTGGAAAATGTACGGGCAAAGTTCGCGATAGACCATCTACAAGGGACAGGGGCTTTACCGAATATAAACAAGTAATCCGAATTAACTCTTTTATGGATAATGAAATCCAGTTTACTTCAGTAGCTTTCCTTAACTCTAATGACGATCAGGATAATGCCATCTTTACTACTCAATCAATAGAGTTAGAGGATATAATTGAACCTGAAGGTTTCCAGCATCCTATTCAGGCAGCTTATGTAACCTATAAAGACTTTGATGCTGTTATTGTTACTGTCCATCTATCTTGGACTAATGTAACTTTAAGAGAACAGGAGAAATTACTATTAAATCAAATTTCCTATCAGTCGCCGTCATCACAGATGGTGCTTTCGGGGTAGGCGATAATTCCGTCGATTGTATCCTGTGAATAAGACTTACCGATAAAATCACTGTACTGGTTGTAAAGAGAATAAATGCGCGTAACAAAATCGCGATTGAAGTCGATAGTGTAAGGAACAAACGCGGCGCGCACGTTGCCGGTACCGGCGCCGTTGATGTCTAGTACCTCGACATCGGTCTGGCAGGAAAAGTCGAAGTCTTTGAAATCGAAATACCGCAACTGGCTGTTCGACATGGTTTTCCAGTAGAGCCGCCTGGCGTGCACATCATAGGCCATCGACCATCTTGTCTGAAATGGCGGCGAGAACAATTCAGCGGCCTGGAGAATAGAAAAAATATAGCTTACCCCATTACTGTCCTTGGCGGTATCGTACGCAGCATACAAGTCGGCAATAGGCTTGAAGCGTCCCGAAGGGTCGTTCCCATTCGTAATGCACGATTCGTAGGTGCTATTGACCATTGCAGGTATCGGCAGGGTGCTGCCGGTATAAACAGTCAATTTTCCCTCCAGCCACTCGATGCCGGCAACTGTTCCGTTGCTGTCGCAGATGAGAAAGTGCGAAGCCATGCCCTCCCAGTCAGTAGGTTCGATACGGACCACCTTATCGGAGGCTATAACCTCTTCGACCGTTGCGCAGGTGTCCAACTGGTATTGTATCCATTGCGAACCGCAGAGGACGGGCAGGCCGCCGGGTGATGGATGCTTAGTTTCGGACAGCATCATTTCAACGACTACCAATCCGGCTTCGTTCATTCCCCTGATGGGGAATTCGCGCCCTTCAGTATTAAAGGTTATACTGCCGTATTTGGAGGTCCATGTCCAGTCAGGCTTGTTTTCATACCAGAATCCGCGTTTTACGATATTGCGTTTGTTGACGACGACCATGCCGTCACCAGAGATCCAGTCCATGTTGTTCCCAAGAATGAGATGCCCCTTCTTGTTGAGACAGACAGAGGAGCACCCGTAAATGTCCGCGAAGACGCCACTCAAAGCAATGATAATCAGGACGATGATACCATATTTTCGTATAATTCTACCTCCCATGTTAGCGATATACCTATTCATATTGATTCTTCCCGGGCACCATTCTTTCTGTCCGCTATCTTCTCTTTTGTAGTCATATAGCGAATCATTTTTTATTCGTGTCGGTTAATTGTAGCCCAACGGTTCTCGACACACCAGAAGTTTTCTGAGGGAGAAAGGGGGCATGTTTCTTTTCTGCACTTTTGATCCTGAATTTCCCATTTAAACAGTAAAAAACATAATTTTCTCCGTACGAGGTCAATAGTCTTGCCATATTCACCTTTGAAGTTCAAGAAATTCCGGAATTATTTATCAAGCTGTTAAAGAGGTAGAGCTTAGGGATTAGGCTTTGGATTTTTGGGCAAAAGTAATTTTATGCACTCCATTCTTTTGTGCGCATAAATGGACGAGTAAGATGATTACGCTGCAGCAGACTTATTTGAAATATTTTTTTTAATCTTCCGGGCACGACATTATATAGTCGAGACAATCGCTCAACTTAGCCGTCGCCACGGCCACCGTGCTGTCGGCCGCACCGTAATAGAGATAAAGCTGGTCGGTTTCTCTGTGCACTACGGCACCATTGGGGAAAACAACATCGCCGACATCGCCGATGCGTTCGTAGGAGGCCCTCGGCCCCAGGACCCATTCGGGGCTTCGACGCAGTACTTTCCATGGCGCATTCAAATCCAGCAGCGCCAGCCCTACTCGATATATTGCACCCGCGGTGGTACTCCGGACGCCGTGGTAGAATAGCATCCAGCCCTGTTCGGTTTCTATAGGCTGACAGGCCAGCCCCACTCTGTGACAATCCCAGTATGCGTGCCTTGTCATTATTAACGGCATGTGGTCGCCCCAGTGTTTCAAATCGGGTGAGAAACTAATCCACATGTGAGCTTCTCCCCGGACAATCGGGCGGTGAATCAGTGCGAATCTGCCGTTGAACCGGCGTGGAAACAGGCAGGCATCTTTATCTTCCGGAGGCAGGAGAGTGCCCAGGCGTGCGAATGTCTTGAAATTCTTTGTTATGGCCAGTGAAACAACCGGACCGCCCTCGCTAAAGGAAACGTAAGTCACGGCGAATTGCTTTTGCTCCTCAAGCCAGACAATCCGGGGGTCTTCCAGTCCCCACCTCTCCTCTCGGGAGTTTTGGTCGGCCATGAGAGTCGGCTCGGGATCTATTTCCCAGTCTGTCAGTCCGTCGGCGCTGCGGGCGACGGTCAAATGTGAAAAACCACGCATATCTTCGACCCTCACCAGCAGCAGGGTTTCAGTGTTGATTTTGGCCGCCGCTGGATTAAAGACCGCATTTGTCGGATAAGGCCAGCTTGCCGGTGTCATGATGGGATTGCCCTGGAACCTTTTAAAAAGTGCATTTGCTTTTTGTTCGCGTGAAGACTCGTACATAGATTTAATTCCCCGAAAACCCCACAGAATATTCAGATATAAACGGCTAATAACAAGTTGTATAATTAAAACTAAGTTGAAATAAAAGTCCAGCTATAATTCATAATCTTTGTTTTATACTGTTCGTTAACCTTTCGGATTTTATGCCTGGACTAACTGTGTCTCGTAGAGGCTCTGGTACAGCTGGCAGGTTCGTATCAGCTCGTTGTGCTGGCCATGGGCGACAATTTGTCCGTCATCCATGACCACAATGACGTCCGCGTTGATAACGGTGCTGAACCTGTGGGCTATAATAATGCTGGTTCTTTCCTGCATAATTTCCTCGATGGCTTTGTGTATTTTGGCTTCACTTTCGGCATCGACCTGGCTGGTGGCCTCGTCGAAAATCAAAATTGCGGGATTTTTCAGGATCGCTCTGGCAATAATAATTCTTTGCATTTGCCCACCGCTCAGCCCGGTACTTTCTTCACCGATAATGGTATCGTAGCCTTTGGGCAGGGGGGCTATAAATTCGTGGGCGAATGAACGCCTGGCGGCGTTAATGATTTCTTCCCGGCCGGCGTCGGGCTTGCCGTAGGCGATATTTGCCGCGATCGTGTCGTTGAATGTAACCACATTCTGAGTAACCATTCCGATTTGTCTGCGTAAGCTGGTGAGTGTTACGTCGTAGATATCTTTTCCATCGATAAGGACCTGGCCGGAATCGGGATCATAAAATCTCGGTAGCAGATTTGCCAAAGTGGTTTTACCCGAGCCGTTCGGCCCGACCAGGGCGATATTGTGTCCCGCCTCTATCGTCAGATTTATCCGGTTAAGAGCGGACCTGTGGGAGCCGGGATATGTAAATACGATGTTCCTGAATTCGATTTTTCTTTTCAGCGGTTGCAGCTCGACAGTGTCTGGCTTTTCGTATTCGACAGGTGAATCTACTACGGCAAAAACCCGTTCGGCGGCGGCATTGGCCTCCTGTATCTTGTTCCAGACATCACTGGTTTTACGGGCCGACTCGGCGGCCGCTCCGAGCAATATCAGCAATCCGAAAAATTCCTGGCTGTCCATCTTGCCGGAATTAATCCAGTAAGCCCCCATTATTAACGCCGCAGAGCCTGCCAGCATTCCGAAGACCTCCATAAGCGGCATAGTGGCGGCATCGACCTTGGACTTTTTCAGCAGTTGTTTAAGAAGCCTTTTGTTGATAATCCTGAATCTCTCGTTCTCATAATCATGGCGATTATAAACCTTGACCACTCGCAGCCCGGCCATGGCCTCCTGGAGTTTTGCCAGCATCTGGGAGCCGGCGACGAGTGATTTGCGGGTGGCCCGTTTCATTTTCTTGCCGAAGATAATTACTAATGCCAGCACAAAAGGGGTGCCGACCATGAAAATCAACGTCAGTTTCCAGTCAATCCACATTGCCCAGCCGACCATAAACAGGGCGTTAAGCGGTTCTCTCAGGGCCTTTCCCAGCATGACCTTGATGGATCTTCCCATCACATCGGTGTCGCGAATAATCCGGCTGACTGTGTCACTGGGACGTTCGCTTGAAAAGAAACTGATGGGCATTTCAAGGGCGTGAGAAAATGTTTCCTCCCGAAGGTGGTTGATTGAGATCTGCACTACTTTTTGTGTCATGTATTCCTGGAAGAATTTCGCCGTACACCGGATTATCGTTATTATACATATCCCGATGATAATATAAACTACCGCTTTTGTCTTGTTTTCCTGGGTTTGTTCTCTCGGAAGGATGTTAATCAGTTTTTCCACGGCGTCCACATAAAACGGCTTTTTGCCCGTATTGAGCGTTACTTCTGCTCTCGTCTCTGATATCACGGTTCCGTTTGCCGTACTCCGGCTGACTTGAAGAGCCAGCTCTGTTTGCGAATCTGCGGTTGCCAGAATTTCGAGCAGCCTGTTTCGGGTGGGTTCTCCACCGGCAATATCTATTTTCGGCTCGTTGACGTCTGTTATGATATCAAGGATTTGTAGCCCTGCTTTTTGAGCGAGGCTGTCATCTTTGATACTTGTAATCCTGAGACGATTAGCGGTTTCCGATTCGCTAAAATGGTCCGGCATGTTGATAATTATACCATAGCGTTCGGCGCATATTTTTCTTTCCACCCAGCCGTGAATACCTTCGTTACCCATCATGACTTTCAATAGCGGTATGATTGTCACGAAGCTCAAGGATAAAAATGCTGCGATGACTACCGCACTGATAACAACGATGATGATTCGCGGCCATTGAGGCCAAACATATTTGAACATTCGTCCAAAATGCTTCATTCGATAGATTTCTCCATAATGCAGCGTATCATAACTGGTTTTTATGCCGATCACAAATGTTCAGAATCCGAGCACAGTAACAAACTTATACCTGTCGGTCAAGTCTAATCCGATTCGACGGCCGGGTCGGGGACTATTGACCCTTGCGGCGATTTTTGCTATCCTGCAGAACTTTCAAGGATGCTTATCATGGAAATAGGTTGCCTGATTCTTGGTTTGTATGAGACCAACTGCTATATATTACGGCGTGATAACCAGGCCGGGGACTGCCTGATTATCGATGCGGGGCTTGATTGTGCACCGTTGATTGATTTTCTCCGGCAGCGGAAATTAAGTCCGGCCGCATTAGTCCTGACTCACGGACATATCGACCATATCGCTGGAATTAATGCGCTGCGAGACAATTTCCCGGATATAAAAGTTTACATTCACCAACTCGACGCTGATATGCTCGAAGAGCCATTCTCCAACCTGTCCGCCATGACAGGGGCGGCGTTTATTACCGGGCCGGCGGATTTTACTCTGCAGGATGGTGACGTTGTCGAACAGGCCGGTGTAAAGCTGCAAGTCTTACATACTCCCGGCCATACGCCCGGCGGAATCAGCCTGTACTCAGCCGAGGACGGAATTGTTTTTTCCGGTGACGCGCTTTTCGCCGATTCGGTCGGCAGGACGGATTTCCCCGGTGGAAGTATGCCACAATTGGTAACCGGCATAAAAGATAAACTTTTGACTCTACCCGATGAAACGAAAGTCTATCCCGGCCACGGCCCCGAAACGACCATCGCCCGTGAAAAAACATACAATCAATACCTGCGATAATCTGCCGCTTTTTGGACGGAGTCTATTCCGCCGGAATCCGTAATACCGTTAAAGAATACGGCTGAAACTCGTATGAAAAATTCGGGCTTTTGACCGACACTGTTTTTTCCGCCGGATAGATTTTTTTAGGCTCCTGCAAAGTGTTTTCATCTTCCAGAGTTTTCCCGGCCAGTACTATCGCTTTTGCCTGCGGCCCGGTTTTGCTTACACCCTGCAACTCGATATTCGCCTTAAGCCCTTTGTCCGTGACATTGACCGCCTTGATGATGACCTCACCAGCTTTTTTATCCAGGGTGCTGCATACCGATAGTGCCTTCTTCGTATCATCGAGATTCGGCACGTCACTTAACCGGACTTTTAGCAGATTTGTGCCGGGATTGAGACTGAACAGTTTTTGCACGTAGTAATTCGCTGAGCCGTAAACATTCAGGTTATCGAACCAAATCATATCCGGCCGCCATTGCCACGCGTCTTCGTGCCCGAACAGTGGGGCATAGCAAGTCATCCTCACCAAGTCGGCATTTCGTTCCATGCCGGTCATAAACGCCGCCTCGTACAGGGCGCATTTCAAATTGTTGCGGTTGTCGGGGCTGGCGACACCCACGCTCTGAGCGGCATATTCACCAACAAACAATTTCGGGCTGTTGCGGTCATAGTCATCGTACCAGTTGGTATTGGCCAAAAACCAGTCCGGCTGTCGGTAAAAATGTTCGTCAACGAATTCGGGCTTTAGCTGCCGCCACTGCTTCCATAGGTATTCGATTTCCGCATGGCCGTTTGGGAAGATAGTGGCGTCCGAACCAGTTGCGGCGATGAGCTGCATTTCGGGATATTTATCCTTAATAGCTTTTGCGAAGACCTTATAGCGTTCGATATACTGCGGCCCCCATTGCTCGTTGCCGATGCCTATCATCTTCATATTAAACGGCTCCGGATGGCCCATGTCAGCCCTGATTTTGCCCCATTTGCTGTCAGCAGGGCCGTTGGCAAATTCGATAAGATCCAATGCATCCTGGACGTACGGTTCGAGCTTATCCATGGGTACAAGTTCGGCGGTGTTGAACTGGCAGGCCATGCCGCAGTTGAGAATCGGCATAGGTTCGGCACCGATATCTTCGCTCAGCTTGAAATATTCGTAGAAGCCCAGGCCGAATGACTGATAGTAATCCGGCGTAAGACGATGAGCGAATTCCGTGTTCCATCTGCCGATTATCGTCTGTCGCTTGTTAATAGGGCCTATGGTGTTTTTCCACTGGTAGCGGTTGCCTAAGTCACGACCTTCCACAATGCAGCCGCCGGGGAACCGCAGAAAGCCGGGCTTCATATCCGCCAGCATCTGTACTATGTCCTTTCTCAGACCGGGGACCGGCTCCGGCATCATGGGGCTCGATACAGCGGAGTCCACCGGGAACAGCGAGACCATATCTACATCCAGCAGGCCTACGCGTGTACCCAGCAGGTTCAATTTCGCCTTTGCCTCCGTTTCCGTGGGCACAATCTGGCACTGATATTTCTGCCAGTCTTTATTCACACCGCTGAAGCGGGCCTCGCCTATGACACGGCCGTCCGGAGCGATAATTTCGGCCTTGAAGGTCATTGGCTCCATCGTAGCTCGGGCATAGATTGAAAACCAGTACGACTGTCCCTTGTGAATTCCCATGCCGCGGAATCCCTCATTGGTCATCCCGAATCCGCCCCGGCCGGGGTCTCTTACCTCGATTCGCAGGTAGTTTGGATTGGCCTGTTCGAACGGCTCTTCGTCGCGAATCGACAGGCTGCCGCGAGAATCCCTTGACGCCATCCGAGTCCAGCCCATGACCGCCTCTTCCGGAAACTCGAATCCACGATTTTTTACCAGCTCGGCGTATAGGCCGCCGTCGGCGCCGAAATTAATGTCCTCAAAGAATATTCCCCACATGGTCGGGCTGATTTGAGCACCCGGCTGACCGGCCTGGATAGTGATTTTTGTTTGTGCCGATGACATCGAGAGGCTTGCAAGGATCAGACATATAAAAACAATTCCAACTTTTTTGGCGGTACGTGTCTTGAACATAATTTGCTCCTCTAAAATAAGTTTAGAACAATTTACACCAGGAAAAAATCCCCCATATATTAAGAAATGAATTGATTTGAGGCAAACAGAATATTTAATGAAGTGCTTATAGATACCTGATACTCGTATCTCGTCTATCTTCCATCGTTCATCGTTTTTCGTGTACCTTATACTATATACGCCAAATGAAATCCCCCCCAGGGCAGGCGGACACCTTTAATTCTCTGTCACGATGTTCCAATCAAACTTAAAATGGTAGGCATCCCCAATAAAATCCTCCTGATGTTTCAGCATCTGATGCGCGCCGGTAAGCTCACTGACGAGAAACTACAAGAGCTTCGGAAAAAGGTCGATGAGAAAAGAAAGGAGAAAACTTAAGTTAAAGAGATAAATCATTATTCTTTCTATTCGATAAAAATGTTGCTCGGCTATGCCCCCTCAGGATATAATTTTCGGGCTGGCTGCGTCAAAAATTTATTATATTCGTAATTTAAGCCGCTGTTCAATACACAGTTGGAAGTATTTATGGATATAAGTTTCTTTTTTAAAGGTCTGATTGTTGGTTTTTTAATTGCGACACCTGTGGGTGCGGTTGGTATGTTATGTATACAGCGAACGTTGAATGATGGAAAACTTCACGGGATATTTTCAGGTCTTGGAGCGGCTACGGCTGATGCTATTTACGGTATCATTGCAGCTTTTGGCCTGACGTTTATTTCGAGCTTTCTACTTAAAGAACAAACATTGCTTCGTCTCTTTGGCGGTATCTTTCTTTGCTACATAGGCGTGAAGATTTTTCTATCTAAACCCGGACAACAGGTTACTTCAGGCAATAGCTCCAGCTATATTAGTGACTATATATCCACCTTATTTCTTACACTGGCGAATCCTATAACGTTTCTTGCTTTTGCGGCAGTATTTGCGGGCTTGGGGGTGGTAAGTATAAGCGGGCATTATGTATCAGCCGTCTTATTAGTTACAGGTGTATTTGTTGGTTCCGAGCTTTGGTGGTTTACACTGAGCACTGTTGCCGGTAAGTTTCTTGGAAATTTGACCTACAGCAAGTTAACATGGCTGAACAGAATTTCAGGCGCAGTGATTACAGGTATCGGCTTATTAGTTCTCTTAAGTGTGATAACATGAGAAAATGACAAAAATCCTGTAGCGGCTCGTGTTTAATTACTGGCCATCACATTGTCCTGAGTGCAGCCGAACGTATCAAAACTGCGATGCCTCATCGTTCAGCTCCCACCAAAGGCGTGGATAGTCCTGACCTTCATCGATCCACCAGATATCTTCCGTGCCATTGGCCGTCTCGTCCACGAAGTCCCAACCGGCGTTTATAAATGTACTTTCGGTCTGCATCTCGGCTGTGGTCTTGCCAAATGAATCATCGCAGTTATCCTCACTAATTCCGCACATATTCGTCAAACCACTGCTTTCCACACCCCAGAAACTCATAGTGATACGACCATTGTAGTCTTTGCCCACGAGACCACCAACGTTTTCATTTCCGCTGACAGTGCCGGTACTATAACTACTTGTAATAACGCTACGGAAACTATTGTAACCAACGAGCCCGCCCACATTATCTTCTCCGCTAACTGCGCCAGCGCTGTAGCAGTTAGTAATGCCGTTCATACTATTATTGTCACCTACAAGGCCGCCGATACTCAAATCTCCGCTAACTACACTGGTGCTGTAACATTCGGCTAATATACCACTTTGATTTAGCCCCACGAGGCCGCCGACATTTGTTTGACCTGTTACTAAGCTGGTGCTATAGCAGTTAGTAATTATTCCGTCGGTCCATGTCGATCCGTCATAATAAGACTTGTTTGTACCCACGAGGCCGCCGATGTATTTGTTTCCAATTACCTTGCTAATACTATGGCTCATTATGATACTGCCGATATTGTAACCTGCAAGGCCGCCAATAGAGTTATTTCCAATAATCACACCGTTACTATAGCATTCAATGACAGCACCTTTATTCTTGCCTACAAGACTACCAACGCAATAACCTGAACCAGATATGTTAACATCCACGATACTTAAATTCTTAACTAAAGCTCC
Source organism: uncultured Pirellulales bacterium (assembly GCA_964431695.1). Taxonomy (GTDB): domain Bacteria; phylum Planctomycetota; class Phycisphaerae; order Sedimentisphaerales; family Anaerobacaceae; genus JAFGPS01. Next base: position 57,085 of record CAYSKI010000010.1, read on the forward strand.
GTTTTCCAATCGGCCAAATAGCCCAAGATAAGAATCACCTGAAATTGAAAGATTATTAATAACGTGGCCATTACCATCAAATACTCCAGCGAATTTAGGAATTATTGCCTGTCCGAAGACTTGTCCATCCGACAGGTTTGGATTCAAATCGATGTCCACAACAAGAACAAACGACTTGTCCCAGAGGATGCTCGCTTTGCCCAATAAGATTAGTTGATTGGCAGTGTGAATTCTATAGGGATTCTGATTCGTTCCTTGCCCTTCAATCCACTCAATGATAGGCTCATTGATTATTTCTCCAGGCGTGACCTCCCATGCTAATCGTGGATAGTCGAGGCCTGGATTCAGAATCCAGTTCGGATCTTTGGCAAATCCGTTCATGCCCAACATATACGGATCCATCATCTCCGCTGTAGTCAGACCAACGCCTCCACTGCTATCGGTCTGTCCCGAAGTCTCTATATCCCAGAGACTCGTGATAATAGTAGCAGTACTAGAGTGGCTCGTACCTACAAGTCCGCCGACGTTTTCATTTCCATTGACTGAACCTGTGCTATAGCTGTTTATAATAGTGCCCTCAAAGTCGTTCTCTCCCACAAGACCACCAACATTGTTGATTCCACTTACCGTGCCGGTGCTATAGCTTGTGCTAATGCTGCCGAAACAGTTACTACCCGCAAGACCTCCGACGTTTTCATCTCCAATTATGGTACCCGTACTGTAGCTTTTGGATATAATACGACTATTGAAACCAACGAGGCCGCCAACATTACGAATCCCACTGACGGTACCTGCGCTGTAGCTCATTATGATATTTCTCCGATTGTAACCAACGAGACCGCCAACAGAGGAATTTCCAATAATCACACCACTGCTGTAACAGGCAGTAACATCACTTCCGTTCATGCCCACAAGACTGCCGACATCGGAACCCGAGCTGGTTATGTTAACATCCAGGATTCCTAAGTTTTTAACCTCAGATCCATATTCCAATCGGCCGAACAAGCCAAGATGAGAATGGCCCGAAATAGAGAGATTATTAATGATGTGGTTGTTACCATCAAATACGCCGGAGAATTTCGGAATTACTGCCTGCCCGAAGACCTGTCCTTCCGGCAGATTCGGATCCAAGTCGATTTTTGCAGTCAGGATGAAACACCTGTCACATAAAGCACCGGCCCTTCCCAAAAAGATGAGTTGCTCTGCTGTGTTAATCCGATAGGGATCTTCTGCCGTACCGTTTCCTTCAAGCCAGTCAATAATTGGTTCGGGGATGATATCTCCCGGTGTGCCTTCCCAGGCTAATCGCGGATAATCAAGGCCGGGATTCAGGATCCAGTTCGGATCATTGGCAAGCCCGTTCAGGCCAAGCATATAGGGATCCATCATCTCCGCCGTGGTCAGACCGACGCCTCCATCACTGCCATTAAAACCGGAGGTTTGAATGTCCCAGAAACTTGATACTACGTTGAAATCTTCACAGCCTATCAGACCACCAACGTTCTCATTTCCAATGACCAAACCAGTGCTGTAGCATCTGGTAATGATGCTACCAATACTGTTCCAACCCGCAAATCCGCCGACACAATTATTTCCAGTGACGTTGCCGGTGCTATAACAATCGGTAATTGTACCCCAATCATTCCAGGGATTGCGCCCGATGAAGCCGCCTACATAGTAATTACCGTTAACCTCGCTGGTGCTATAGCAAGAGCTGATTTTACCCCCATTACTACCTACAAGACCACCGACAAGCTCGTTACCGCTAACTGTGCCGGTGCTTGAGCTTGCGGTGACAATTTCAAAATTGACTCCCACGAGACCGCCGGTATTTTCATTTCCAATGACCGTACCGGTGAAGCTACAGTTTGCAATTTTACTGTAAAAGTTACTCCCTGCGAGTCCCCCAACATAGTCGTTGCCGCTAACCATACCGGTAGCGTAACACGTGATGATATTACCCCCATTTCTGCCCGCAAGCCCACCGACATGGTCACCTGAACCAACTATGTTGACATCAACTACACCCAGATCTCTGACCTCGGCCGCAGAATCCAATTCGCCAAACAATCCAAGATAAGAATCGCCTGTAATAACAAGATTATATATAATGTGGTCATTTCCATTAAATATCCCGGTGAATTCGTTAATTACTGCCTTTCTGAAGATTTGTCCGTCTGGCAGGTTTGGATCCAAATCGATATCCGCATCAAGAACAAATGACTTGTCCCAAAGCATACTCGCCTTGCCTAACAGGATCAGTTGATTAGCAGTATCAATCCTATAGGGATTATCTGGGATTCCCTGTCCCACCATCCAGTCAACAATCGGTTCGGGGATGATATCTCCTGTTGTGCCTTCCCAGGCTAATCGCGGATAGTCGAGGCCGGGATTCATTATCCAGTTCGGATCGTTGGCAAATCCGTTCAGACCAAACATATTAGGATCCATCATTTCTGCCGTAGTCAGACCGAAACCTCCAATACTGCCGGCCTGGCCGGAGACCTCAACATCCCATAAGCAGCTTGTAACTATACCTCCTCCGCTTCCAACCAGACCACCAATAGAGGAAATCCCCGAAACACTTCCCGCCGAATAACAATAGTATATTGTACCTCGCGATGATGCACGGCCAACATCATTGTTATTGAATCCAACTAAACCGCCGATTTCATTTTCTCCGGTAACAGTGCTGGTGCTATAGCATGCAGTTATACTACCACCATTGCAGCCCACTAAGCCGCCAACCCGGCTATTTCCAGTAACTGAACCGGTGCAGTAGCTTGTGGTGATATTGGCCCGGAATTTATAGCCCACGAGGCCACCGATAGATTCCCCGGTTCCATTTACATTTACCGCTTCCAGACCCAGATTTGAAATCTTCGCTCCAGAGCCTAATTCACCAAACAAACCCAAGAAGTCCTGGCCAATGATCGTCAGGTTTGAAATTATATGCCCATCACCATCAAAAATACCTGTGAAAGGTGTTCCTTGAAAATCCATCTCAAAAACGTTCGTATCCGGGGCAATAACAGCCATGTCGAAAACCTTTCCACCGGGCAGATTCGGATCCAGGTCGATGTCGGCGGTTAAAATGAAGCGCTTGTCGTAATCTTCGGGAGTTTCACCAAGCAGTATTAAGTCTTCAGCCGTAGCGATTTGGTATGGATTGTTCGGTTCGCCGGTTCCGCCGCCGTATTTAGTCTCGGCTTCTTCTGGGATTATTTTTCCTTTTATAGTCGGGCATGACAGTACGAGCAGCACAATAAACAGCCATTTTAAGAGATTTGCTTTTTCCTTCATTTTCCTATCCCTCGTTATGATAACAGTTGGCAGAGAACAGACGACAGATGACAGATAAAAAGCGTCTTTCGTCCATCGTTCTTCTTTAGTTTTTAAGGCGGGATTTGTATGAATAGAAAAACTGTATAAATAATGACGGCAAAAATTATGCCCCTTAGGGGTAAAATATGATAAATAAAATTTAATCCGCCTTATATGTATTTATAATACCAAATTACCGGACTTTTGTTCAAGGATTTTTTTGTCAATTCTCGAGCAGTAAAAGGGGTCAGGAGCATTTTTTCTAAAAAGGGGATTTTTTGCTTAAAAACGGGGATTTTGATTGCGTTAAGGGGGTTTCTGGGTACAATGCTTAATAGCGTATAGCGAGTAGCGTATGGCGGATAGGCAAAAAAGTAAAATGCAAAAATCAAAACGCAAAAATAATTCGAATTTCTGTTAGCCCCCGGACTTGTCCGGGGGTTGCCCGTGGCCGTATCGGCCACGGCTAAACATGCCACCCACAGGGGATTCGACAAATATAGAATGTTCTCTACAAATCGACCTTTTTTGAAAAAACAAAGCCAATTTGGGATGAGCCCAAATTGGTGTAAGCTCTTGATTGGCAAGTGAATAGGTGGAATTGCGTGATTTTTGAGGGCGAAAAAACAAAGCCAATTTGCCAGCCAATGGTGGGAAATTCGAAGCACTAAGCACGAAATACGAAACAAATCATAGTGTTCAAAATAACTAAATTCTCAAAACAAGATGAACAGTTAAAAAATCACTGTATTGTATGAAATTAAAAGTTATTGTTGAAATATTCGGGTTTGCCGTCGTCGCTGTCGTATATCGTCGAATCCTCGCTTTCGGCGGAAATAACAATCCGCTCGATATGCTCGGCCTTTTTGGTATTGCTGTCGATGGTTACTAAAATGGTGTTCATTTTCACATCGCCGGTCGCTATCTGGAATGGGTAGGGCATCTGCGTTCTGAACGATTTTAGGACGCTCTCAGTGCTTCGGCCGAGAACCGAATCATGTGCTCCGGTCATGCCGATATCGGTGATATACGCGGTGCCTTTCGGGAGGATTCTTTCATCCGCGGTGACGACGTGCGTGTGTGTGCCGAAGCAGAGGCTGACCCGGCCGTCGAGATGGTATCCCATGGCGATTTTTTCGCTGGTCGCCTCTGCATGGAAATCAACGATTATAATGTCGGCCTTTTGAGCGAGCTGCGGCAGAATCTTGTCGGCGGCATTATACGGGCAGTCCGCCGGCTTCATAAATAGCCTGCCGATCAGTGCGGTTACTCCTACGGTCGGTCCTTTGCCGGTTTTGTAGATGGCAAAGTCCTTACCGGCGGCATTTACGGACATATTCGCGGGACGAACTATATTGTCGGTTGTTTCGAGGGTTTTAATTATGTCCCTTTTGCGATACGTATGGTCGCCCAATGTAATCAGATTAACGCCGTACTTCATTAATTTATCGTATATTTGCGGCGTAAGGCCCGAGCCGCCGGCGGCGTTTTCGGCATTGGCAATGACGCAATCTATGTCGCGTTCATCGACTAATGCTTTAAGCTTATCGGCAATAATTCGTCGTCCGGGCCTGCCGACTATGTCTCCGATGCAAAGGACGTTTATTTTCATGGTTCGTATTTCTATCGAAATATGTTTTTCACGCTTTACAATTTTTTACTATTTAGCGTATTCTATACAGCGAACCTCTCGCAGCAGCGTAATCTGGATTTCGCCGGGATAGGTCATTTCGTCTTCGACCTTTTTGGCGATATCACGGGCGATTTTCGTGGCCGATTCGTCATCCACATCATCTGCGCTGACAATAACACGAATTTCCCTGCCGGCCTGAATTGCGTAGGCGTTTTCTACTCCCTTGAAGCTTCCGGCGATTTCCTCGAGTTTTTCCAGCCGCTTGATGTACCTTTCAAGCGTTTCTCTTCTTGCGCCCGGGCGGGAAGCGCTGATGGCGTCGGCGGCGGCGACCAGCGGGGTATAAGGATTGTCCGCGGGTATGTCGCCGTGATGTCCGGCCACGGCGTTGAGGATGATCGGAGATTCGTTGAATCTCTTGAGATAATTTGTGCCGATGGTGGGGTGGTTGCCTTCGACTTCATGGTCGATGGCCTTTCCGATATCGTGCAACAATCCGGCACGCCTGGCGATAGAGCCGTCCAGGCCGAGCTCGTCCGCCATGACCTGGGAGAGAAAAGATACTTCAATGCTGTGGCTCAGGACGTTCTGGCCGTAGCTTGTTCGGTAGCTCAGTGCTCCGATCAGGCTCAGTACCTTATTGCTCAGGCCTCTGACGTTGGTTTCAACTGCGGCGTCTTTGCCGATCTGCAGGAGTTTGTGATTGATGTCCTTTTTGGTTTGTCCGACAAGCTCCTCGATTCGGGACGGGTGAATTCGGCCGTCCTGGATCAGTCGCTCCATAGACAGGCGGGCGACCTCACGTCTTACCGGATTGAATCCGCTGACGACGACCATTCCGGGGGTGTCGTCCACGATGACATCTACGCCGGTGGCTTTTTCGAACGCACGAATGTTGCGTCCCTCCCGGCCGATTATCCTGCCTTTCATGTCGTCATTCGGTATCTCGACGGTCGAGATCGTAGCTTCGCAGGTCTGCTCGGCGGCATAGCGTTGTATTGCGGTGCTGATTACTTCCCTGCTTTTTTCCTCCACGGTTTCGGTCGCTTCGTCAACTTTGCGCTGGATCAGAGCCGACATTTCGTGCTCGCATTCGTCTTCGAGACGCTTGAGGAGGAGGTCCTTTGCCTCTGAGATGTCCATTGAGGTGATTTTCAGCAATTGATTTTTTTGCTGGGCGATTAGTGATGAAAGCTGTTTTTCCTGGACCTCGATGTTGTATTGCCTTCTTTTGTTATCCTGCTGCTGTTGTTTTATGGTATTTTCGCGTTGTTGAAGTGTTTCACCCTGTCGGTCGATCGCGTCTTCGCGTTTGGTTAATCTCATCTCGATTTCGTGTAGTTCGGCACGAACTTTGTTAGCTTCGGATGTTACTTCTTCTCTTTTTTTAATGGCCTCCGCTGCGGCGTCGATTTGGGCGGATTTAATTATGTTCTCAGCCTCTTTTTTGGCCCCGTCGATTTGCCGTTGAAGGTCCTGTTCGAAGGTTTTGGCCTTTGCTTTGGAAATTACCTGATTGACGACTGCAATTAAAGAACCTCCCAAAAGAAGACCAATAACAATGGCACCAACATATGACCATGGATCTACCTGCATTAGAATATCCATAATTACTACCTTTCCATTGCATTTTTTATATTTTAAGCAACTCAAGCAAATGGATGGTATGCAGGTTTGCAGGCAGTATAGCCTCAAAGAAATGTGTGTGTTCCGAAATCCTTTTCGCCGGAGCGAAGAATCAGCTATTAATAGCCAGTATTTCCTGATGTTGAGGACTTATTAGCGTTAAGAAATACGTCTTTTTCATCAAATTAGCTGATTTTTTATTCAATACTTATGCTCCCTCGCTGTTAGGCGAACGCTTATTCAAGCAGATTTCATTTCACGCTTAATTCACCTTTTAGCACTGTTTCCATAACTTTAAGGAATCAGCATTTATATTAAAAATACCCTGTGCTAAAGGTGTCTTTGTAACTCAACTACCTTCAAAGAAAAAACTTGTAGTCCTTTTCTTTGTTTTGTTCGTCCCGGTCCGAAGTATCGTAAGAAATCAATGTAAATATGGGACAACCTACAATCAAGCTGATTATCCATTGCTTGCAAATTTCAATGATAGGGGAATTTTTATATATGGTCAAGAAAAAATCTGACATATTAATCGAATTTTTGGAATTGAAATACTGAATATCTATTTTGGTTATATAAAAATAAAACCTTTCGATTACGGGCAATATTTTATGTAAGATTATATGAAATAAGGGGATAAATATATGTGTAACATAATATGGAGGTAGATAGGGCGTTTGATTAAATTGAGGTTTTTTATCTTTTTATGGGACTGTATATGTAAGTTACTTTTTAGCCTGACTGTGTAAAAATATGTTCCCGGCTATTTCTTAAATTCAGTAAAAACAGCGGTCCGGGTCTCTGCGGCTAACAATTAAGATATTGTTTTATACGTTATTTTAACAAAATTCAGCCTGGAAAATTAATCAGCAGATTCTTGGATATTGATGATAGTCTTTTTTTCTCTCTTCTTGCTTTCGGGGAAAAAATATCCCAGGAGATTCGTCTTGAAGCCTTTGAATGGGCCGATTTTTTTATTCTTTTTGATGATTTTTCCAATGCGGTCGATTTCGGGTGTATATACAGAGCGGCTACATGCGAAGACGTATTATAATATTGTTGAATATTGTCTGTTTGCGGAGTCCATACGCCGTTAAAAATCATTGCAACCTCCTTGTGCAAACCTGCTTTATGCTTTGCCATTGCCCGTCCTTTCGGCTGAATATATTACTTCGCAGCTTGCACTTTAAAAGAGATACCGTGGTTGGCGGCGGGTTATCTGAGGTGAATTATGACCCCTTTACCTTTCTCACCAGCCCTTCTCTTAAACATAATATAATGTATCAATTTAAATGTGTCAAAATTATTTATTTTATAATTGCTCAAAGAAGCGATTTTTTTGACAAAGTACCCATAATCACGGATTTCCACTAAAAAAATGATTTCGATTAATCATAGTTCCGAATTTAGGGGTATAAATATTGAGCTGTTCTTGAATTACCTTCATTTACGGTACGGATTCCAGCTCATATTCGACCAAATCTTCCTGAGCGTTTTGCCAATCCCATTCAACTACGGCATAAATATAATCCACGAAAGTTTTCTTTTGAGTGGTCGTGTTTTTATTTTCAATTTGTAACTGCATGGATTTGAGTTTTTCGGTAGTTTCCACGAAACTTGTTACGTCCCAGCAGTCTAACGAATCGCCTTCTTCAGACTGTCGCAACGGAGCTACTGTTGATATCCAGATCTCCGGTTTTTTAGGCCAGCCGGTACCTACGTTCCAAAGTAGTTTTCCCGAAGGAAACGGCTTCTGCTCATAGTGTTCCACGTAAATAATAACTGATTTGATTTTAGTGCCGCCAGGAACAGGAACATCTGAAAAGTCATAAGATATATATGAGTTCGGATTAATTTCCTGGCGTTTGTCGTCACTGGTCAGAACAATATCTGTTCCGTCTGTCGATAATGCTTTCCCGCTTGCCTGGTTGTAACCGTCGGTTATATTTAAAGTTGCTATCTTAGGCGGAGCCGGGTTCACTTTAATTGTAAATGATTGAATGTCCGAGGCCGGTGTCGAATTACTATCTACGACCATGACCGTCACCTGATTCGGCTCAGGATGAATATCGGTTGGGATCCATTGTATTTGACCTGTAGTCGGGTTTATTTTCATGCCTTCGGGTTTGGAGGTTAAGAAGTAGGTCAGCGTGTCTTCCGTATCCGGATCAAAAGCATTAACGTCATAGGTATATAACACATTCAACATAGCAATGGTTTCGGGCTTTGAAGTGATAACAGGAGCATCGTTGAGCGGTTCTATTGTGATGCTAACAACCGCGGTATCGGTTTCATTCTGATGGTCGCTGATGGTGTAAGTAAAAGTATCGGTGCCGTAAAAGTCGGCGTTGGGAACATAACTCAAGGTATTATTGGGATTTATTGAAACGGTACCGTTATTGCCCTGAGTAACGTTTGTGACTTTGAGCGGCTCATTATCTACTTCAGTGTCATTAGCCAGCACATCGATCTTTTTAGCTGGTACGTCCTCTTTTGTCATAACGCTATCATCCTTAGCCTTCGGCGGGTCGTTGGCGGGATTCACTGTGATTAAAACAGTCGCAGGTTCGCTGTCCGAGGTGCCGTCACTGACTTTGAAGGTAAAGCTGTCAAGCCAGTTGAAATTCGATTTAGGAGTATAGGTCAGCTCCGGCGCCGTGCCAGTGAGGTTGCCGTTAGATGGCTGCCTTACAATGCTGTATGTCAGTGAATCTCCATCCGGGTCATCGGCCTCAAGGGTAATTTGTGCCGACGTATCTTCGGCCAGTGTTATACTACCGGGATGGGCCACAGGCGGGTCGTCGGCCGGGATTACCTCGATAGTATAAGAGGCGGAAGCACTATCGGTTGTACCGTCATTGGCTCTGAAACTGAAACTGTCGGCTCCATTGTAGTTAATATCAGGTGTATATATTAAATCCGGCGAAGTTCCACTGAGGCTTCCGTGGGAAGGATTGGTTACTATTAGATAGGTTAGCGAATCTCCGTCCGGGTCACTGCCGCTTAAGGCAATCGGCCCCGGAGTGTCTTCCTGAATTGTTGCTCTGTTTGCAGTTGCAGTTGGAGCGTCATTAACGACGGTTACTGTAATCGACAGGGTTGCGACAAAGCTGTCCATAGTTCCGTCGTTGACTTTAAAGGTAAAGCTGTCCGGCCCGTTGAAATTGGCATTAGGTGTGTAAGTGAGATTCGGTGCCGTTCCGCTTAGTTGCCCGTGTGTGGGCTCTTTCATTACAGTATAATTCAGTGTATCTCCATCAGGATCACTGGCCATTAGATTAATTACAACGGGAGTATCTTCTGCTGTTGTTACTGGCTGAAGGTCAGCGACGGGAGGATTGTTTGGAGTAATATCGATAGCTACCGTTGCAGGCTCACTGTCGGCTGCGCCGTCGTTCAGCTTAAAGGTGAAAATATCCGTACCTGTGAAACCGGGCTGGGGAGTATAAACGAGCTTTCCATTGGTGCTGAAGTTTTGTACGAGGCTGAGTTTCCCATGCTTCGGTTCGGTGCGAATATGGAATTTCAGGTCCTGACTATCTATATCGCTTCCTGTTACAGTGAGGGAAACAGATTTGTCCACTTTTGTAGTCGCGGATTGTTGATTTGCGACAGGGGGATCGTTGACCGGCTTGACTGTAATCGATACCGTGGCTGTGTTACTATCCGTTTTGCCGTCGTTAACAATAAAAGCAAGACTGTCCGGACCATTGTAGTTCAATGCCGGTGTGTAGATTAGATTTGGCGCAGTACCGCTCAGAGTTCCATGTGAAGGCTTGGTAGTCACACGATAGAGTAATTTGTTTCTGTCAGAATCTTTTGCCACCAGGGTAATATTTTCGGGTATGTCCTCTTGTACTTCTATTACGCCGGATTCGACTTTAGGTGGATTATTGATTATTATCATCACAACCACCACGGCTGCGGCGGCCAAAAGGATCAACAGTATTAATGTAAGTACGATTGTTTTTACTACCCTCGTACCGGAAGTTTTTCCTGTTTTGGCAGCTTTCGTTTTAGATACGGGCTTTTCTGTTTTTTGGGCTTTGGATTTAGTTTTTGATTCCGGGGCTTGTTTTATTAAAGTCTTGGGTCGTTTTTGAATAAAGTCTTTTTCCAAAGACTGTGCCTTTTCCATGACTGCCGAGATTTCCTGAGGCTCTTTGGCCTTCTTTACGTGTTCGGGATCGATGATTTCCCGAGCCAATGCCCTGTATTCTTGGGCCCCTTTACTTTCGGGGGCGTAAACTATGATTGGTTCACCTGCACTCGGTGCTTCCGCCAAAGTAATCGTTCTGTGGATTACCGTTTCGAAAACCAGCTCCTTGAAGAAGTTCCTCATTTGTTCTTCGATTTGCTGGCTCAGGGCGGCTCTGTCTTCGACGAATGTCAGTAAAAGTCCGAGGATTTTTACAGAGCAGGGATAAAAACGCTTTCTGACAATCTTCACCGTCTCAAGAAGCTGCTTGAGACCTTCCAGGGCGTAGTAATGTACTTGGACGGGTACGACTATGTCCGTACTGGCGATAAGTGCATTGAAAGTCAAAAGACCGAGCGATGGAGGGCAATCGACAATACATATATCATATTTGTCGCTTACTTTTTTAAGCTGTTCGGCAAGGATGAATTCCTTTTGCGGTATTACGGATGATTCCAGCTCGGTTTTTGCGAGCCGAATATTACTTGGGGCCAGATGAAGGCCTTCGATTTTTGTTTCAATTGTTATTTTGGAGATAGGGGTTTGCCTGTTGGCCAGAGAATGATATATGGTTTTATCCAGAGTCTCGGGATCGAAACCCAGCCCAAGAGTAGCGTGCGCCTGTGGATCAAGATCGACTATCAATACCCTCTGGCCCATTTGAGCAAGGGCAGCGGCCAGATTCAGAGCGGTTGTTGTTTTGCCGCAACCACCCTTCTGATTGGTTACTACTATTGTTCTCATATTCCAATAGAAATAATTAAGATTTATCCCTGTTCCGAACCATCCCGATTCGGGATCCGGTTATCCTGTAGGCAGATGAAGTCGTTCTCCGGGACTCTGTAATTTTTGATATTTATTGTTTCATATTCAATTTTAATACGAATATCGACCTTTTTGGCCTACTTCTCTTCATTAAGTTGACGACCATTGCTATTTTTGTGTTATCGGAAGAAACTTCAAGATTCGGCTCCGGCCTTATCTGTTCCTGTCGAATGGCAGAAGCGGGGCTGAAGAATGCAATTTTACACCACGCTTTGAACTGTAAATGTGATATCATAACTGTTTTTGATGGTCAGGCCCCTTCACAGAGGCACGGCACAGGTCTTAAGCGAGGGAATTTACGGCTCCCGAATTTTTGAGCTTATACTTTTGTTCGGCCATGGTCTAAATGATTTTAGGACCAAAATAGTACAGTACCTGTCTTTTGTGGGGGATTCCTGGTTTACGATTGTCATCTTAGGATTTCCCGTTTAGAATCATAAATCGTTTGACCTGGGCCGGTTTTTGAATTGTCCGGCTTGGGATTTCCGGCTCCGTGCATATTGAGTGATGACAGATTGAAAGTGGTTGCGAATGCGAATCGAGCATGTAGCGATTAATGTTGAGGACCCGGTAGCTATGGCGAAGTGGTACTGCGAAAATCTTGGAATGAAGATTGTCCGCAGGGGGCCTGCTCCGGTCAACGCGCATTTTATCTGTGATGCACAGGAAAATGTAATGCTGGAGATATATCTTAATCCCCCGGACGCAGTGCCGGATTATGCCTCGATGAATCCGCTCGTGTTTCATATTGCTTTTATGGTTGACGATGTAGGAGGAATTTGCCGGAAGCTGGTTGCCGCCGGCGCGAAGATTGTCGAAGATGTATCGACAACGCCGCAGGGGGATGAGTTTGCCATCCTTCGTGATCCGTGGGGTGTTCCAATCCAGTTTGTCAGGCGGGCCGAATCAATGCTTTCTTACGATTGATTTTTCAAATCTGAAATACCACGCTGTTATAGAATTTTAATATTTTTCTGATAATGTTTGTTTTGTTCTTTTGAAGTTGAATTCGGCTATAAACAAAACCGGCCCCGTGTGGATATGACTGATGATTTTAATAATCTGCAGTCGAAGTCCATCCGGAGCCGGATGTGGTTCTATTACAATCTTTAATGTTCTCTATTTCTTTTCGTCAAAGCGCTCCATTGAGGAATCTAAATCCTGAAGGATATTATCGAGTTTTCTCCTCGGAGTATCGATTTGCTCCTGTGTAGCCGGAGGATTTTGGCCGGAGTCATCGATAACATACGGAGTAATAAAGACGAGCAGTTCATTGTTGGTGATCGTCTTTTCATAGTGGCTGAAAAGGACTCCAGCCAAAGGGATGTCGCTTAATATGGGGACACCTCGCTTAGTACGTCCATCCTGCTGGAAGAGAATTCCGCCGAGCATAAGGGTCTGGCCGTCACCGATGATCATGTTGGTTCTTGTCTCCATCTCGGTTCTGACCGGCTGACTGTTTTTCTCATCCGTGGTGAGCTGTGAGATGATAATATTGATTATCATATCCACATCTTTGTTGGGAGTGATACTCGGCCGGACCGCCAGATTCATACCGACTCGCTGGAATTCGAAATTCTGGGTCGAAGTGCCGGTTCCTGTTGTTGCCGCCGTGTAGAATGCGACCCTTTGTCCCTTGAAGAAACTTGCCTCCTCGTTGTCTTCGGTCCATAGGCTCTGCTGGTTGAGAATCTTTGCATTGACTTTCTTTTGCAGGAAATCAAGCAGTCCGTACACATCTGAGGAGAGGGTATTTGTAACTTCAGTTCCCGATGTTCCGGCGGCGCCGAAGACGGCTGAACCGTGCTGGTCGAGCTGTTCGAAAGCATTCACGGCAAGGATGGCGTTTTCATTCAGAGCTCCGAATGCGTTTTGATTCGAGGCCAGCTGGACCCCCAGTGAGGTGACATCCTGGTGGTCAACTTCAACAATAACGGCCTTGATCAGGACCTGTTTGCCGGGGACGTCGAGTCGAGCAATTAATTCTTCTATTTTCGGAATAAATTCCGGAGGGGATAAAATCAGGACCGATTTTGTACGAGTCTCCGGAACAAATCGAATTTTACCGATTACGTTGCTTATCGGTCTTTCTTCATCTGTCGTTGTTGTGCGGGCGCCGGCCGATGACCACCATGGAGAATAACCGTCCTGGTTCGTATCGGTTGTGCTGCTGCTCGATTCGTCCATCGAGTATTCACCCAGCCCCGATGCGCTTCGAAGGATTTCTACGGATGAGCCTGCCTCGCAGAACATAGCGTTCAGGACTTCACAGAGTCGTTCCGGATCCGCAAACTTGAGTTCTACCACCGTTGGCACCTCGGCCATTTCCTCTTCATCGAGATCTTTAATCAAAGCCTCTACAACTTCATAAGCCTCGGGGATATTGCTGATAACGATGATTTTCTTGGTTCCCGGCACATCCGCAAAGGTCAATTGCCCGTAAAGAGGACCGATGATTCTTTCTGCGTTGGTGGCGGTCGAGCCGTACATGGCGCTCAGCATAGTACGTGTGTTGGTGGTTGTCCGAGAGCTGCTGCTGCTCTCACTGAACAGTGTTGTTAACAAGTCCGCCATTTGTGCCGGATCGACATTCTTAAGCTCAATGATTCTTGGTTTGAGTGCTTCGGGATCGATCGGTATATCCCATTCTTCAATCTGTTTCTGAATCTGCACCAGATTATCAGGCGAAGCGAGCACGACTACCTGTCTTAGTGATGGATACGTAGTTACTATCACCGTATCAGCCGACAAAGCACTGGCACCAGTGCTGCTGGTCCGGCTTATGGTTGTTCTGATGGTTCTTGTAGTGCCGGTCGAAGTGCCGGTCATGCTGTAAAGCTCGTCCAATTTTTCCTTGATATCTTCCGGGTCGGCATTTTTTAACCTGAACGTTCGCCTTTGTAACTGGTTTGATGGAAGATCTATTTCATTGACAAGCTTTTTAACCATCTCGCGATATTCCTCTTTACCGAAGACAAGAAGCTGCCTGGATTGGACAAGGGGCTGGATGACAATATTTTTTTGGATTTCCACGTTTATTTCCGTCATAACCTCGTTAAGGCGAGATGCCACTTCGTCAACGTCAACATATCTGACCGTGATTGTGTCGTATGCCTGTCCGGCAGTTTCTTTGAGGTCGAGTTTTATTATCCACTCTTCTATTTGCTTAAGAACTTCAGCAGGCGCTCGTGCAATAATCCAGTTTTTCTCCGGGTACGGAATGAGTGTTATTTGTGCATCATCGGTACCAACTACTACAGAACTTGACTGACTTGTTGTTGAACGATTAAAACCAGCGAAACCGCCACGTTGTTCGCCCCCGCCGCGTCCGCCGCCGCGTTGGCCTAAGCTATCACCCGGTGCGGATAATATAATACCGACAAGAATAGCTAATGTAATTTTCTTAAACATCTTATTCTCCTTTTATTATTCATAAGAGCCTTTTTAGCGGCCTCTATTAGTAGTTCGACCTGTAGTTGTTCGGCCGATGACAGCTCTTGAATTTGTAGCTGTGGCTTCTTCGCCTAAAAGTAACCTGATTAACTGGACTATCTCTGTTGGATCACCGTACTTGACTTCGAATATTTGCTGAGCATTATCTTCTGCATCAAGTACATCAAATCTTTTAATAATCCCCTCAATGCGCAAGAGAGTTTCGACCGTATCGATTATTAACAGGGTGCGAGTGTTCTCCTCGGCGGCTAAATGGCCGTTTTCGGTGAGCAGAGGCTCGATAACCTGAGCCATTTGCTGAGGACTGCTGTATTCCAGGTAAAAGAATTTCTGAACGATTAAATTTTTGTCTAAGGTTGCAAGTTCGGCAGGATCCCAAATGATATTAACCGGCGTATCGAGTTTGGCGATCCACTGGCGAATCAGCTCCATATCTTCGGCTGTTGCTTTAGCGATAATCCGGTTGTTTCTCGTCTCGGCGACCAGGACCGGTTGTGTGCGACCGGAGCCTACTGTTATCGAAGTGGCGGTGCCCCCTGTTCGGGCATTAGAGCCGCCTCTTCTGTTTGCAGCAAGCCTTTGAGTTGTTCGTCCCTGTCGAGCCTGTAGTTGTTGTATAGCTCCTCGTGCGCCTCTGACATTTCTGTTATCGATAGTGCTGCTTGTTAGACTGTTATCAGCTAAAATGGCTTGTAAAGTTTCTATTATCTCCGTAGGATCGCTGTGACGAATTTCGAATATTTCTTCAACCAATCTTTCCGCCGTATCAAACTGTTCGATAATCAAGGCGATTGTCATCAGGTTCTTAACAGTATCAACGACAAGCAAACTGCCGGTTTCTTCGTCGGCGCTTATATAGCCGTATTCGCCCATCATTGGCATAAGGATTTGTCCCATCTGCGATGGGCTATAATTCTTTAATTCGAAGAATTTTTGAACGACCTGATCTTTATTTTCAATCATTGCAAGAGGAACGTCGGCTGATATTATCGGGACCGATTCAAGCCTTTCATCACCTAATGGTTCGATATAAATTGCGTCTTCGGCATGTTTGACGACGAATCCCTTTTTCCGAAGCGCGCTATATACAAGGGCCAGAGCTTTGCTTCTCGGAACCCTTTCCGGTGCGTAAATTGTCACTCTTGCTCTTAAAGCCTCATCGTCCGGGATGATGACCCGACCTGTCCATTCGGTGAGTCTTTGAATGATATTTCTCATATCTACATTGTTCATGTTTACAACTTCCAGCGGGTCGTTCGGGTCACCGATCTCTTCGGGTTCCTCGGATCGCCGCATCCTGTCACCCCGGCGTGAACGATCAAAGGCAAATCCTCTGCCGGGTGCATTCGGGTCGAGGGCTATCCGGGACTCGTTTGGGTCCCTCCGGCGTCCCATTAGGCCCGGCGGTCTGGATTCGGTGGTTGTCTGTGTTTGCTCTGTCTCAGTCGGCTGTGGTATCGGCTGGAAACCCACTCTCCAGATTATGAGAATCGCCGCAACGCCTACGACCGTCGATATAATTGTTTTTGACCGTTCCATATAAATCACCTCATTCTATGTCATTATCTGTATCTTCTTGACCGAAGTCTTCATCTTCGAATTGAGATTCATTTTCCTGATATCCGGAGGCATCATCTTCGGATTGAATATTGTTTTGGCCCGATTCGGACTCATTAGCTTCAAAGCCGAAATTATTTTCCCCTGCTCCAAATTCGGACATTCCACCCCTGCTTCGACCACCGCGGCCACCTCGAAATTGGGCTCTTTCTTCATCGGTCATGTTCTGAAATCTTTCCATCATCTGTTGTCTTCGTTCTTCCATTGCGGCTCTTTCTTCCTCGGAAAGATTTTCAAAATCCATCCCTCTCCGGCCTCTTCTTCCGTCTCGCATTTGAGATCTGTCCTCTTCCGAAGTGTTCTCATTATAAAATCCTCCTCTATTCATTCCCTCATCCTGTGTTCCGCCTCTTCCGCCTTCCCCGAAAAAAGTTGCATCCGGCTGACCGCCTTCCGGCGAACGGGCGTTTTGTGTCGTTTCTTGAGGTTTCGATTGAACTTGGTTGATTGGTTTGTCTGTTTTACCTGATGTTTTCACTCCGGCGTTCCTGAATCTAATCTCTCTAATGCCAAGACCGATTCCATAGGAAGCAAGAAGCACTGCGACACAAACTAATGTAAATGTTGTAGTTGATCCTAACCGTTTCATATTTTTGACCTCTTTCTGTTTATCCCGTTTACTGTTTTTTATTAACCTCGTCCGCCGCCGCGTCCGCCACGTCCACCACCTCCGCCAAAGAATCCGCCTCCTCCTCTGCCGCCGAACCCTCCTCTGCCACCGAATTGCTGGCGCATTTCGTTTCTTAGTCGTTCTCTTTCAGCGTCACTCATATTCTGAAATCTCGACCTCATGTTTTCGAAGTTCATCATCATTTCCCTTCGGTCGGACATTTGTCCTGACTGGGAACCGTTGATCAGAACCATATCGGCACTTCCTCGGCCGGTACTACCGGCTCTGGCGGTTGTCCTGTCGGATTGTTGAGGTTCGGGAGTCGAGGCATCGAGCGGGCGGAAAGAAGTCTCTCTGCCGTTCCATTCTATTATAACCTGCATCGGCTCGATGGCCACAACTTTAGCATTCCCTGATATCGTATCGCCTTCGCCGTACCATTTATTGTTTATCAGGATCTGATTACCGAAAATTGCGCGTACTTCTTTGACAGGATTCTCCGATGTTGCCGGCGGAGCGAACGGATTATTCCTTGTCAGAGTTCTTGCAATCTCACGATCTTTGGCAGAATATTGTTCTGTGTTCTGGGCCTCTGTGGCGGTCTGCTCAATGGCAGTTTTAACAACATTTTCCGCCCTTGCCGTGACTGCAAAGAAGTCTATTATCTGGTATGAGATAAACACCGCCATAAGTGCCGAGAATCCAAGCAGGGCGATTGAGACTAATTCCTTTTTTTCCTTAAGAAAATCAAGTTTCATAATATGCCTCCCTCACTTAGCTAACGTTGATACCGTTAAATCGAAATCGAATTGTCGCTGGTTCTTGGCGTCTTTTTTAATACGCATCTCCTCGACACCAACCAGATAGGGATTATTTTTTAAGTCGGCGAGCAAGTTGAACACCTGCTCGATGCTACATTTAGCGCTGCATTTAAGGCGTAATAACTCGTATCCGGTTACCGGTGATTTTCCGCCCGGGACTTCCTGCAGGGGCAGGCTGTTTATACGGGCATTCCTTAGTTGTTCGTTAAGTTTGTCTCGGAACAGGAATCTTTGCGTTTCTTTTTCAATAGGCATCTGAAATACGGGCACAAGTGATGTTAAACCGCTGCGTTTGGCCTTGTCCAGGTCAATATGATCCAATTGTTTTTTCAGTTCCTGCGATTTTTGCCTTGCCGTATTCCAGCGTTCGTACCCCCCTAACGCGAATAAAAGTACTACTATAGCTGCTACACCTACCGCACCCATCTTTAGTGCTCTTACATCTCTTTGATTTAATTTACTTATCATAATTTCTCTAATTCTCTATTCAGTAAAGTTCTTATAGTGAAAGGTTATAGTGAATTTAACTCCTCTGCTTCTGTTGCCTCTGGCAGTGCCGGTGCCGCCCGGACTACCGCGACCGCCGATACTTCTTGTATTGGTGGTTAAGTTCGTGCCTATGGTGTTTAGGCTGGTAGAGCGTTTCACTTCTTCAATGTCTTTGTTTTCCTCCAGCTTTTTTTCGAAGCTGTAAAGCTGGTCGGTGGTGGAAGCCGTTCCTGTTATTGTTACAGGTTGGCCCTTCTTAAAATGGAAGCTTTCCAGTTCAATACCGCTGTTCTGGCCTCTCCCCATCCTTCCCCCTCTTCCACCCATTCCACCTCTTTCGCTCATTCCGCCTCTTTCGCTCATTCCGCCTCTTTCGTCTCTCTGTGACCTCAGGTTACTTTGGGCGCTGGCAGTGATTTCACTTAACAAATCCAGGATATCCGGTCTTTGCTGGGCGACTATCTTTTTCAAATTTTGCCGTTCCATAATAAGGTTAATATCAGCTTCCGACCCCGATGCTTTAATGCGTTTTTCGATTGCGCCGGGTTTTGCGATGTCAACCGCGAAAGATACGAGCACGAACAACGCCAGCATGACCGCGGCGGTGGCGTACACAGCTTTTGATGTCAGCCACTGGTATTTATTTTTTTCCTCACCGGCGGGATTGTACAGGTGCTCGAAAAGATTTAGCTTGTTCGAAGCCGAATCGAGTGCCAGTAATGCAAGGCCTATCGGCGAGCGGTATTTGTACAGGTCCTCATTACTTAATTTGTTTCTGCCCATAAATACTACCGTTTCCGGTAAGGCTATTCGTGCGTTAAGACCTGCTGTTCTCATCGCGGATACCAGACTAACGTATGTCTCGCTGCCGTCCGAGAGGACCAGAACGGGCGATTCTGCCGATTGTTTTTGTCCGAACAGGTCAACAACGCTTCTCATATCCTGGACGAATCTTTCCATAATTTCAGTCTCTTCCGTTTGGCCGTGGAAAATATCTCCTGTTCCCATATCCAGCGCTACGGAATTACTCAGTCTTCCGTCCTCGATAAGGCAGACCTGCGTGTTCCGGTTCCCTGCGTTAATAATCACCGCATTGCGCTTATTTTCGTGAAAGAGCGTTTCGAAAGCTTTTGTTGTTCCTTCGCAGTCGAGAAGTATTTGTGCAGGCTGAATTCCCTTAACTTTATCCACAAACGCCTGCAGATTTTGTTTTCTTGCGGCCGCCATAGTGATGACTATTTGTCCGTTTTTTGTCGGGCTTGTGCGCCATGCAAGCTCCATTTGCTCGATTGGCAAAGGCAGTCTGCTCTCGGCCTGCAATTTCACTATTGCTTCGATCTCTTTTTCTTCGACCACGGGTGTTTTCACCCGATAGAAAGCTGTTCCGGCCGAATCAAATCCGATTACGACAACTTTATCGCTGTCATTGTCGGAACGTGCCTGCTCTGTTGAACCTGCTGACAAGCCGCATTCCGCTGCAAAAGTCTGCCAGCTCGTCTCGTTAGTTTCACCGCTTTTGATCCAGAGAATCTGTACAGTGCCGTTTTGCTCCTGGAGCTCTACGGCTCTGAACTGGTCGTCTGTTTGTACGATTGCAATCACGGATTGTTGCCGCTGGTCATTGTATTCGTTAGTGCTCATTAGTTACTTGCTCCCTGATACCAGTAGAGTATTTTGCATGGACTGGTGCTTCTGTCCACCACCGCTTCCGTCTGGAGTGTTGCTCCTGGAATGCTACGGCCCTGAGCTGATCGTCTGTCTGCCGTCGCAACACAGCGAATGGTAAAAACATTCGAGGTTACTGTTATATAATCCTGAATCGATTGATAATCGGTATCGCCGATTACCCCTGCATCAACGAGTTCCGATATATCTTCTATTCCGTACATAAGTGTGTCACGGTATTGTATTATTTCCTGAGCGGCGCGCAGGGCTTCGTCTCCGCCGCCGAGCAGGGCGGCGAGAACTATGTCGGACGCGGTATTTATGTTAACTTTGGCCGTAGTTTGTGTAGTGCCGGTTGTTTGCCCTGTCGTTCCGGTTGTCTGTGTGGTGCCGGATGTTGTCTGACCTGAAGTTCCGGTCGTTTG
>CAYSKI010000010.1:77870-100692 GCA_964431695.1 uncultured Pirellulales bacterium
CCTGAAGTTCCGGTCGTTTGACCGGCACCGGATGTTGTCTGGCCGGAAGGTCCGGTTGCCTGTCCGGTATTAGTGTTTGTTTGGCCGGAAGCCCCTGTCGTTTGGCCTGTCCCTGTTGTTTGATTCGAACTTCCGGTTGTCTGATCTGTCGTTTGAGTTGTTTGCGTTGTCTGACTTGTGCCACCGCCGCTGCTGTCATACGAATAGCATGTCAGGTATCCGGCCCATCCCTGGTCCAGCCAGTCGTCTCCGTTATCGTAAGGCGGACTTACCTGCCCGTCCCTTTCGTTATAGTCCAAACGGCCGTTGAGATTTGTGTCTTCGCCGTAGAACAGCTCTTCGGTGACGCCTCTGATCAAAAGCAGCTCACGTATTGTCCTGAACGGGCCGTTTCTGGGGAGATATCCGAAGGGGAGATTCTCGTAATATCCGCCTTCGACACCGACTTCACCCGGTGTCTCATCGGTGTCACGCCAGTCGATTATCGCATCCGCGATTTCCTCCACCATATACGGTAATCCCAGGAGCTGCTCTCTTGTTGCGGTATTGATATTCAGCTTGCTCGATTCATCGGTTACACGAACGGTAAATATACACCTTTGAAGAGGAATATCGTTGAAGTCTATATAATTATCACTCCAGAGGTCCGTCAGACAGTCGGTTTCTCTTTCGTCTTCGTTGAGGATCGCTATAGCTCTCTCGATACCCGCCCGGCAGGCCCACTTGCACCTTACGCTTTCCATTCTGGCCAGGCATACTTTCGTGTCGAGCCTGCTTTTCCGGCCGAGTATGGCAACAATTACCGTTAATACCACGACTATCCACAGCACTGCTACAAGAACAAGCCCGTTTTTGTCTTTAGTATCAAATTTTTTCGGTTTAATTTTCATACACGTATTCTTATTTATTTACACCCGATCGGTGTTTATTTTCTATATTCTTTTCTAAAGAGCCTCTGTAGTTTCTGTAGTGCTGGTTACGGTCCTGGTGAGATTCACGATAAAAGATTCTATTATTGGGATTCCCCGGTTTTCCGGTCTGGCTGCTATGATAACTTCAATCATCTGTGGTTGAGTCTCCATGTCCTCCAGCCACTGGTCGTACCATTCTTCGCCGTCAAAGTAGCGAACCTGAAAAAGTTCTATGTTCTCGGCAATCGTAGTTAAAATTCCGCCCGGCTCGAATTCGTCGCTGGGATTCGGCCATAATCTTCTCATCAGGAAAGATCCGTCCTCGTTTTTTACAAGGTAGTATTCCACTTCGTACATGTCACCTTCCGGCTCTAAGGCCCTGGCTTTTGTCCTGTTGATAGTATAAAAGACAAGATAACTGGTGCTGTATTCAGCCAAATCCTCGACCGTGCCGATTAATTTGGTGTTTTCGTAATCTTCGTCGCGATAGATGTTGGTAAGGTCTCTTTCGATTATATTCACTGCGAACCTGACCTCGGAAGCTGTATTGATATTGATGTCAACCTGCTCATTGCTGGATATTACCGCCTTAAGCGTTCCGACCGCGACCAGCGAGATGAATGCTCCTATTGTGGAGGCCACCATCACTTCCACTAAAGTAAATCCGGTTTTTTTCGAATATGTTTTCATAATCACTATTGTGCCGTCCCGGTATCGGTTTCGGTGTCGGTTTCGGAATACAGGCTGACTCCGTCGAGCATAGTATCTATCGATACACTGTGAATACGATTATGCTCGATCCAGTTAACGGTTATTGTTACGAGGTAAAGACTGTCTATATCCTCGTATTGTGTCACGACCCTCCATGTATATCCCGGTGCATATTCTTCGAAGCTTCCTTCGGTTTGTCCTATCGCTATGAATTCGTCGATGCCGAGATAATCGATCAGGCTGAGCTGTCTGTCAATCAAAGTCAAAGCGGTTTCATAACGCCTGTTAAGCCTTGTGCCGGTAAGAGACTTTGTACAGATAGCGCCTATCGCCAACACGGCCCCGCACAGGATAGTGCTGGCGACGATAGTTTCGACTAATGTAAAGCCTCTTTTACTTTTGTTCCGCTTCATTATTCCGCATCCAAATCTACGGTACTTACCTTGACGTTTTCTACCGTTCCGGAAACCAGTTTTGCCTTACCGGTTGCGGCGTTAATACTGACGGTATAATGTGTCTTTTCGTCCCCTATCTGAACGACGGCTGATTGTGCTGTCCCATCCGGCAGAAATATTATTGTCGGTAAATCTTCCGTCACGGTTGTTGTTTCCAGGGCTATCGGTGTAATTTGTATATCTTCGAATCTTATATTTCCTTCGAGAGTTACGGGCTTGCAGTACGGGTCCCTGACGATAGTCTCACCGATTTGCCCGTTTTCTTCGTCGGATAGCGTAGTTATCAGGTAAAATGCGTTATTTAATGTATCTAAACATAATTTGTATTGTTTTTGCTGTTCTACAGCCATCATTCGAGCGTATTTGGTAGTTAGAAAGAGGTTGCTTGCGGTTTTGTCAACATTCAGTTTCTTGTATGTTCCTAATAACATACTACTACCCACACCTGCCATAAGTGATATGATGACTATCACAACAATCAGCTCTATAAGCGTAAAGCCGGATTGTTTTATTTTTTTCTTAACTTGTAATTCTGGTTTTGGCATTTCTTTCAATCGTTATATATGTCCGCATTGTCACCTTCACCGCCTTGTGCGCCGTCGGCCCCGTAGCTTACCAAATCGTAGCTGCCGGGATTGATTGTACCTTCGGGAATATATTGATAGGGATTTTTCCACGGGTCGAGTAATTGACTGTATTTTAGGTACGGTCCTCTCCAGCCATCCTCGAGTCCTGAAGGGCATTCTAACAAATCATCAAGAGTACTTGGATACTCACCAGTATTAAGGAGATAAGCTCCAATTGCAGACTCAATAGGGACCATTTTGGGTCTTGCAAGGTCAACTTTGGCTTTACCGATTTGTCCAAAAAATTTCGGAGCTACAATTCCGGCAAGGAGCGCCAGAATAACAATTACGACAAGTAACTCCACAAGCGTAAATGCTTTTCTTTTATTCTTTTTACGCCTCATTTTTCTACCTTTCCTGTAAGCTGTTTTATCAATCATTTCTCGCTCATCGTAGCTCGAGCTACGAAAATATGGGTCTAACAGATTCATTAAAATGCCCCGCCACTGAGTGTCATCATTACGATAGGCAACAGGGTTGCGGCGATAATAAAACCTATTATCAAAGCAAGCAGCAATATTAACAACGCCGGGAAAATCGCCATAAATCTATTTAAGGCGGCGTCGGCCTCTGAATCGAATGTTTCGGCGGCGTTGAGCAACATCTCATCGAGTTTGCCTGTTTCCTCACCTATAGAGGTAATCTGCACGAGCAGGGGAGGAAAATATCCGGAAGTGCTCAGGGGATCGGCCAGTGATTCACCGCGTTTGACTTTTTCCGCTACAGTATCGATTTCCCTTCCTAACAATTCATTACCAAGAGTATCACGAACAACGGCCAGCGCTTCCAGAATGATAACGCCTCCTTTAGTAAGTGCCCCGAGGGTTCTCGCAAATCTGCCCACGGCTATAGTTCGCAGGACCGAGCCTAATATGGGTATTTTCAGCTTGAAAGTGTCCCACTGGAGTTTGCCTTTGGTCCGTGTCCATCTGTGGAAATAAAACAAGCCCGCCCCAATCATGATAATAACGAACCATCCGGCGACTGTTGTTAGCATTCCTTTGGTAAAATTACTCATACCCAGGAGTATTCTTGTCGGCAGGGGCAACATCGCGCCGGTTTCCTGTATCGTTCCTAAAATAGACGGCAATATCCATGTTATTATGATTATTACCGAAATAAGTCCGACAATCAGGACAAAGATTGGATATGCCGAGGCGTTTTTCATGTTTGTCTTTATTTTTTCATCTCTTGTTAGTATGTTCGAGAGCTGAACGGTTGTCTGGTCGAGAATTCCGCCGGTTTCTCCTACTCTTATCATGGACAGATACAGCGGGCTGAATATTTTTTCGTGTTTTTCCATAGCCTCTGAGAGTGATTTTCCCGAACTGACGGCATCGATAAGGTCGCCGAGCATTTCCTTCATCCCGATTTTGGTCTGCTGTTGGTGGATAAGCTCGAGTCCGTTGAGCAACGGCAGTCCCGCCCTCAAAGCGGTGCTCAACTGGGACGTCATGGCCAGGATATCTTTGCTGCTGACCCTTCGTGAACCGAACTTCAAAGACTTACCGAGGTCCAATCCATCAAGCAAACCGGCGCCCGCACCCGATAATTTAGTCCTTTCGGCCAGTTCTGTTACGAAATGACCTTTATTAGCTAAAGTGATAACGGCACTTTTTCGGTCGGCCGCTTCTACTGTTCCGGTGACGTGCTCACCTCCTTTACCAACTGCTTTATATGAAAATTCGCCCACTTTTTTTATTTCTCAAATTGTATTAATATTCGAGGTTTATTTTAAGATTCGTCCTCGCTGATACTCTTGGCCACTCTGAGTACTTCTTCAGGAGTCGTTATTCCCTGTAAAACAAGATTCATGCCGCTGCTCATCATATTTACATGATCATCCGGAGCGGCCCTGATAATCTGGTCCGTTGATGCTTTTTGTGTAATCAAATCCCTAAGCTTCGTTGTCATTCTCAGCAATTCGAAGATACCCTTTCGGCCCGCCATGCCTGTTTTGCTGCAATCATGGCAGCCTTTACCATGATAAAATACCATATCAGGTCCTACTTTGATTGAGCCGTTAAGGCTCTTTATTAAGCTCGCATCCGGTTTGTAGGCTTCTTTACACTTCGGACAAATTTTGCGGATAAGTCTTTGAGCCAACACCCCTTCCAGTGAGCTGGCTAATAAAAACGGCTCGACACCCATATCGATGAGTCTTGTAATCGCGCCCGGCGCATCGTTTGTGTGTAGGGTCGAAAATACGAGGTGCCCGGTCAGGGCCGCCCTGATTGCAATATTGGCGGTCTCCGTATCGCGGATTTCGCCGACCATTACGATATCAGGGTCGTGTCGCAGGATATGCCGCAGGCCTGTGGCAAACGTCAGTCCTCGTTTCGGATTAACCGGCATCTGGTTAATACCGTCAAGCTGATATTCCACGGGATCTTCGATGGTTATCATTTTTACCGCCGGGGAATAAATCTTCTGTAGTGCGGCATAAAGTGTCGTTGTCTTGCCGCAGCCGGTCGGGCCTGTAACAAGCACAATCCCATGGGTCTTGCGCAGCAGGTGATTGAAACCTTCCATGCTTACAGGATCCATTCCTAACTCTTCAAGTTCCAGTAAGGATGCTGTCTTGTCTAAAAGCCTCAGTACCACCGATTCGCCATATACCGTTGGAACGGTTGATACACGAATATCGACCCTGCCATTTCTGCCGGTGAACTCGATATGCCCGTCCTGGGGCACAAACCTCTCGGCAATGTTCATATCGGCCATAATTTTGATTCGAGAGGTAATTGCCGCCCGGAGACGTTTTGAAGACGGCGTCCTTTCCTGTAAGATACCGTCAATTCTGTACTTAATCTTTACTTCATGCTCGAACGGCTCGATGTGAATATCACTTGCACGGGCGTCAATAGCTTCGAGGATGATTAGGTTAACAAGGTTGACCAAAGACGGTTCCCTGGCCATCTCCTGTAATTTTGCCGGTGAGAATTCCCCGTTGGTCAGCTCTTCTTCAGCCTCGGCTCGCTTGTCGGCCGGTGCAAGGTTATCCATCATTCTTGCTACATTGCTGCCGTAGAATTTTAAGATCGCATCTTCAAGCTCTTTCGGATCTGCGTAATATCGACGGATTGGATAACCGGTCACAAAACGCAGCTCCTCGATAACCTGGGGCTGGAACGGATCTGTCATTGCTACCGCTAATAGTTGATTATTATGGTTATTTGTTGAGTGTTCTTCCGAAAATCGTTTCTCGAATCGCAGGGGCAGAATATTGTATTTGCTGACTAATTCCGCAGGTACAAGGGAAATAATTTCCTTGCTTATCGCTATATCAATTAAATCTACCTTTTCAATTCCTGTTTGCAGGGAAAGTGCTTCGTTCAACTGAGCTTGTGTTACATAACCCTGCTCTAATACGATCTTTCCCAGAGGGCGATTCTCAGCTTTTTGCTTGGCAAGAGCGATTTCAAGGTTCGATCGCTCTATATACGATTTTTCATATAGTAACTCGCCTAATTTTTTCTTTTGCCGCAAACTCATGATTTTTTTCTACCTCAATAAATTTTTCCCATATAAGTTAACCTGTTGAAAATTCTAAGCTTATGTCAACCTCATACTTAATCAAGCTTCTATAAATTACCGCTGTTTGTTGAATAACGAAGCTCACGACTGTTCAGACAGACGTTCGAGAATTATGTTTTGTTACAAAAAAATGCCTTTTCTATGTAATATCTCTTCCACAGTTAAGTTTTGGTATATTATGGCATTCGATCTTTCAGATTTTATTAATAACAATATAAGTCCTTGATTAAAAGGATGTTAAAGTAAAACTACGTTTGCGATAATGAGCGTTTTTTTATATTTTATGGCTTTTTATATTATTTTCGGCCATATTATCAATAAAAGCACACTTTTTCAGCAATAATTAAAAGAAATATCGGACAATCAACGGTTATTTAACCTTATGAATATATATGCTTGTATCTATCTTATCATAAAGATTAGAGCCAAAGATTTCTTTTTTTGATAATTGATTATCGCAAACAGATAAATTTTACCCATCGTGGCTTCTTGTTCGATGTCTTTGAGATGATCAAGCAGGTTTTTGGCTTGACTTAGTGAAAGGAGCTTATCTGAAAATGCCGGTTAATCCGAAATTGATATATTGTTACTTTGGCGCTGCTTAGAAAAGAAAGCCCCGAAACCGGTATGAATTATCGTCTCAGGCACGATAGAGTCTAAGATTTTCCCTTCCAAGGCCGGATTGAAAGTTTTAGAGATAGTATTTTTGGTTCATAATTAATGATTTTCCGGAATAATATATTCCGCGGGATCGAAAGTTTCGTCGCTCAACTCCATATATGCAATTTGAGAAGGGGGCAATGCCAAAAGGCGTTCACCGACATCAGCCTCCGAATCCCAGAAATAATAACAATCGGAGACATCTTCCGAATCGGAGCAGCTAAATTGAATGGGAACACACATTCTCGTCAGGTAAAGACTCTGCTGTCCGCTGAAGTAGGTTAATATTACTTTCTTTTTGCTTTCGGTTGCCTGGATGAAAATATCGTGGTCGATTAGCATGAGAGTTCGTTCCCTGAAAGTTATATAGTAAATCCGATTTCAATCCACAACACACTAAGCGTTTAAACGCGCACCACCTTTCTCTATAGATAGGCGTTTCTCAGCCTCGATTTATTGATTGTTTTTTGAAAAAAAAAATTAAATTTTTTTTTATAAGAAAATTGCGATAGAGAAAAAGAGCTTGATATTTGATTCGAGTGAAACTACCGTATTGGTTGGTTAAAATACTAATTTTTTTGCATACGTTGCGGTCTAATAACGAATTATCAGGGATTGACAGTGCATGAAATCGGAGCAATTTGAAAAATACACATCTGCAATAACACTTTCAGATATGGAAATATTTGTATTTCCTGAGTTAATGTACTCTCTGGTTCTGGCTAATATAATGAGTCCTATAATCTGGAAATGGCGCCAGCTGGATTGTTTCAGAAAGTTAGAGGGTAAAAGCAGCTATAAGAAATTGATGCGGCTTAAGCAGTTTATTATGGACGAGTTCGATTTTAATCTCGACCTTGAAACCTGGGGACTGACAAGCCAGGCGACGGAGCTTAAACGGTTCGAGAAGTTTATTTCGCCCGGTGATATAGCAAAAAGCAACGCATTGTTCGGGTATGAGGGGGATAAATATTATTTCGACGTGGATATCCGCCGGCACTTCGGGCTGGATAAGTATAATAGTGATATCATCCCATACTGGAAGACTGAAACAGTCGAGGCAATGGACGCCTTCCGTCTTAAGGAAGGTTACGGTAAAGCCGCCGGTGAGTGTGTCTCGCTTGCGGCTTTGTATGCCGCAGCGGCATTTGTCGTGTGCGAAATACCTCTGGACGATATCTATATGATCCTCACACCGCTTCACTCGCAGAATTTCATAGATATCCAGGATGGAATTCTGACTAATAACAGGAGGCTCGTGACAAAAACAATGTGGTTTAACGGCACCGCAATCTCCGATAAAGCACAACGGGCTCTGAGAAACGAAAATGTTACTGTCGTGGCACATCACAGCGGTTACATACATTGCTTGTACCGTGATGCGACGATAGACAAGCAACTCTATCTTGACTTCAGGGGCAAGCTTGGTTCGTATCTATCGACCGAGCTGACACTTGCCGTTGTGGCGAATTTCTTAAGGTTCAATCAGGAGTATCAGAAATTCTTCCAGATTTGTCGCGATTGTCATGGTCAGCCGCATTTTTTAAAGGCGGAAGTCCTTTTCCATTATGAGCACGGAAGTAATTATCGCATAGCCGATAAGACTTTCGAAAAATTGCTTGCCGAGGTTTCTGATGAAGATTTTGTGCCGTATCAGCTACCCGGCAGAATTCGCTGCGATGAGCTGGACAAATTTCTGGAAAAGAAGAAACCGGACCTTCGCAGCAATGAAGGTAAGGCACTCTTGAGGAAAGTTGTAGAACAGTTTATTCCGGATGCCGGGAAGTTCGTGGAAGAACTGGCTGGTTTTGTTCATATCGAGCCGAAGCTGCCTTCTTCGGACAAGAATTATCTGCCTGCTTCGCCAATCGAAATCTCACCGGAACAAACCAGAGAGCAAATAATCGATTATCTGCAGCAGCTAAGAGAGAATAATACAACCGCAGATATTGCTTTTTATGCCTATAGGGACATGGAAAGCTGTGATTGGACTCCATTCATAAAGGCAGCGATGGAACGCAATCCGGTCTCTTTGCAGATGACTGAGTCAATGACTATAGAACAGGTATATTCCTGGCTTGATAAAATGGATAATCAATCAATCTACGACGGCAAGCGATTGGCGCAGCCTGATGAGGTAGTAAATTATCGTACCGGTGACGGGCTTGAAAAGGCTATTTTATTAGCTAATGTCATCCGCGCAAAGGAGCCGGAGCAGGACGTGCAAATAGTTGTCTCAGGTGATGATGTGACAATACAATCTACGAAAAAGTATCGATTTACGTCGGCTAAAGGCCTTCAAAAACAACTATACATATCGAAATCCGGGGATATAAACGTGGTATAATTGGGGTATTGTTATTTATCCAGCAATAACATCGGCCTGCTTCGATTAATACAAACATTCCAAATAATACCGGCGTATTCATTTAAGAAATTACTACATTTAATTGACTTTTTGAATAAAGAGGTATTTCGGGATGGTTAAACGAAATATTATTAAAATAGACGAAGATAAGTGTAATGGATGCGGCCAATGTGTTAATGCCTGTGCCGAAGGTGCAATTGAAGCTGGTTTCGCCTTCGGCTCCCTGTTTTGCCGATGCCGATCTTTTGCTTGTGGCGGATTGTGTGCCTTTTGCTATGGGCGATTTTCACGAGAAGTTTCTTAAGAATCACGGTGTTGTTGTCGGTTGTCCGAAACTTGATGATACCGCTTATTATATCGATAAGCTCGGGCAGATTTTGACGGTCAATAGTATGAACAGCTTGACGGTCGTTCACATGGAAGTGCCTTGTTGCCGCGGCCTTACTCAGATTGCTAAACAGGCTATTTCTAAAAACAAAATTGAAATGACCTTCGAAGATGTTACAATTGACCTCAAGGGTAATATCAGCCGAACCGAAACCGTGCAGGCTTAATGCCCTTTTTGAGATAAAATTGTCAACTGAGTAAGGAGTATAAAATGGCCAAATCCTCTAAGAAAAGGGGTACAGACAAAAAACAATCTTTATCCACCAGGTCAATCCATGCCGGTGAACCCAGAAGAAAATATGCCGATTCGATAACAACGCCTATTATCCAGACTTCGACATTTACCTTTCAGAATTCCAAGCACATCGAGGATTATACCAAAAAGGGCAAAGAGCATTTCGAATACGGCAGATATGGTAATCCTACGGCGAAAATTGCCGAAAAGCGGCTCGCCGATCTTGAGAGTGCCGAAGATTGTGTGGTTTTCACTTCCGGAATGAGTGCGATAACAACAACCATTCTTACTTTGGTCCAGTCCGGCGACCATATTGTCATTACAGATGACAGCTATAAAAAGACGCTTGAATTTTGCCGTTCTTATCTCAAGCAATTCGGAGTCGAATGTACTATAGTTCCATTTGGAGATTATGGTGTTATCGAAGGGGCCATTAAGAAAAATACCCGTTTTATCTTTTCCGAGTCACCCACAAATCCTTATTTGAATATTTTCGACCTTGCTAAAATCAAAAAGATTGCGGATAAACATAATGTTCTGACGTTAATCGACAGCACGTTTGCCACGCCGCTCAATCAGAGACCTATCGAATTCGGAATGGACCTCGTACTTCAGAGTTGCACGAAATACCTCGCGGGACATAACGACATTTTAGCGGGTGCGGTGCTTGGCAGAACGGAACTGGTAGATAAGATACGCAATTTGCATAAGTCGATGGGGGGGTTGATTGATCCTCATTGCTGTTATCTCCTTTTACGGGGACTTAAAACATTTCCTCTTCGGGTAAAAAAACAAAATGAGACAGCGTTACAGGTCGCCGAATTCCTCGATGCTCACCCGCGAATCAGGAAAGTCTATTATCCTTTTCTTAAAAGTCATCCTCATTATAAAATAGCGAAGGAACAGATGAAGGGCGGCGGGGGAGTGGTTACCTTTGACATAAAAGGCAACCTCAAAGATGCCAAACGTCTTCTTGACCGCCTGCAACTGTGCTACATTGGGCCGAGCTTTGGCGGCGTCGAGACTCTGATTACGCATCCGGCATTGGTGAGCTATTATGACTATCCGAGAGCCGAACGTTATAAGCTGGGAATCACCGATACCCTTTTCAGACTCGCTGTCGGAATCGAGGACGCCCAGGATATCATCGATGATATTGAACGCGGCCTCAAAAAATAATTTTCTTCAAACTGACCGATTCCTAATGTCATACTCTCCCTTGCCTTCGCAGGGGCAGCCACCTTTGGGTTCGTAGTTGTCGAAGGTAAAAAGTGACAGCATCGCTGTCATTCTGAGCGAAGTGAAGTATCTCTCTTTAGCCCGCCGTGCTGGTTCCAGCCGGCTTACAGATATTAGACAACCAGGGGTAATTTACCTCGAACTCACGTTAATTATGAACAGTTGTATTTGCTATATCTTGAACATGGTCGTTACCCGAAAGCACCACATCAGCAGAACAATTAGAATAAAATTCTAAAGGGTTACCATATAAATCAATCAAACCTACCAAACCACCAACATAAGATACTCCTGTGACACTTCCCGTCGCATGGCAATCCGTGATATGACTGCGACTCTTGCCTGCAAGTGCTCCGACAAGTATATTACCGATTATACAGGCATCCTGAATTATCAGATTGGTGACAACTGCATCAGTCATGATATTACCAAAGAGACCCAGATAGCTATCTCCCTTAATGGTAAGGTTGGAAATCGTATACCCGCGTCCGTCAAAGGTTCCATTGAAAACCAGAATCGGAGCGGTGGACCAAATTATGCCGGATAAGTCAATATCCGCAACAAGTGCATAGTGGGCACTGATATCATAATAATTAATTGCCGCAAGGTCTTCGGCGGTGGCAATCTCGTAGGGATCATCCTCGGTTCCACTGCCGGGCAATTGTATTACGGGATATTGGTCGGTAAATCTGATTAATTGAGGATAGGTATTGGGCTCGGTAATCGTCCATGTATCGACCAAACCATCAGATTTTTCACCTGCCATGTCCCAACCGGCACTTATATATGTCGAAGCATCCTGCAATTTCGCAGTGGGCAGCCCAACTCCCCCGGCACTGATTTTTTGACCACTGACCTGAACGTCCCAGAAACTATTCATGGTACGTCCTGAGCTTTTACCAATCAAACCCCCTATCGAATCGTTCGGTTCTGCTATAATTTCACATGCAGCGTAACACTGTGAGATTGCCCCATCATAGTTCATACCGATCAAACCTCCCACGGATTCCTGTCCTGTAACGGTACCTCTCGCATAACAATTGGAAATATAACCATAATCAAAATTGCCATAATAGCCAGAATTTTTCCCAACCAGGCCACCCACGAGTTTACTTCCAGTTACAGTGCATTCCGCATAACAATTGGAAATATAATTATCGTT
Organism: uncultured Pirellulales bacterium; assembly: GCA_964431695.1. GTDB lineage: Bacteria > Planctomycetota > Phycisphaerae > Sedimentisphaerales > Anaerobacaceae > JAFGPS01. Next base: position 90,162 of record CAYSKI010000010.1, read on the forward strand.
TGAACCTACTAAACCACCCACTTTTTCAATTCCGGTTACAGTACCTATTGCATAGCAATTGGAAATATAACCGAAAGCGCCATTGTACCCAACCAAACCTCCTGCAGTGGCATATTCTTCTTGTTCCGCTCGGACGTCACAAAACGCAGAACAGGAGACAATATCGCCCCAGTTGTCTCCTACCAAACCTCCAACGCACCAATCCGCTGATTGAACGTTACAAAACGCAGAACAGGAGACAATAACGCCCCAGTTGTCTCCTACCAAACCTCCAACACAACTTTTTCCAGTAATACTTCCTGAAACACTACACCGTAATATCTTACCCTCATTTACCCCGGCCAACGCCCCCACAGGAACACCCTTACCACGGATTGTGATATTTAGGAGCTGGAGATCCTGAACGACGGCATGTAATTTGAGATAGCCAATGAGACCAAACATTACATTTTCTTGCCCTGCACGGCCTCCAAGGGTATTTGGATCATCCTCGACAACCATATTCGAGATACTATGGTTTTTGCCATCTAAGGTTCCACCAAAAGTACCGATAAAAGAAGTATCTGCAACAATTTCATTTCCCGGCAAATTCGGATCCAGATCGATATCCGCTGTCAGCATGAAACATTTGTCGTTAATGTTTGGATCTCCTATTGCCTTCAACTGTTCGGGCATCGAGATTAAATAGGGATCGTTCGGTTCGCCGGTTCCGCCGCCGTATTTAGCCTCGGCATCTTCAGGGATTATTTCCCCTTTTGAAATCGGGCACAACATTACCAGCAGGACAATAAACAGCCATTTTATAAGATTTGCTTTTTCCTTCATTTTCTTAACCCTCGAAAAAGTATGATAAATATAATACCGGAACAGAATTTCGGCCTGTTCCTGTTTAAAACGCCGGTGAGATTTCTTCGGTTTAAGGCGGGATCAGAATATAAAAGTGAAAAAGATATAAATAATGACGGCTACAATTATGCCCCTTAGGGGTAAAATATAATAAAAAAACTATAATCCGCCTTGTATATGATCATCGTATCACAATATTAGTCTCATATTCAAGGATTTTCCTCTCAATTCTTAAAAAATCAAGATTTGGGTATCGAGTGGCGAGTCATGGACCCCGCAGTTTTGCAGAGCAAAACTAAACAGCGGGGACTCAAGGTCATTTTTCGCCGAAAAGCGGGATTTTTCGTTGTATTAAGGTGGAAATTCTATAAAATGGTTCTTAGTTTTGAGTTATGAGTTTTAAGTTATAAATGGGGGAAACAAATATAAAATAACACGTAACTTCCATATTTAGCCCGGCAATTTATTGGCGGGTTCAAAAAGAAGGCAATTCGACAGATGTAGAGTGTTCTCTACAAATCGAGACTTTTTGAAAAAACACCCGGCTTCGTAATACTACGCCGTGGTAAAAAAATGCAAAACAAAGCCAATGTTAAAATAGGCAAAATAGCATAAGCTCTTTTATGACAAGTAAATAGGTGGAAATCTACGTCAATCCGCGAAATCTGCGGTTGAAAACAAAGCCAATTATTTCGTATTGAGTAGTGCGTAATGCGTATTGCGTAAACGAATTTGAATTAAACTGCATGTCAGCCTGAGTGGATCAGTGAGGTTTTATTGGCCGACAAACATTGTGCATTTAATATGCGTATTAATAATAAGATAGTGTGAAAAAAGGTGTTTTGAATATAAGATTCAGGATAAGTAAAGTGGTAAATTTTATAAAAACGGTGATAGTGGATTTCTGGGATACGGTCTCTGAAATGTCTCCGTACTTGCTGTTCGGTTTCTTCGTGGCGGGAGCTCTTTCGGTCCTTGTCTCGCAGGCCTTTGTCGAAAGGCATCTCGGCGGCAGGGGGCTTTGGCCTTTATTAAAGGCATCGATTTTCGGGGTTCCGCTGCCTTTATGTTCGTGCGGGGTTATTCCCGTGTCCATGTCACTGCATAAACACGGGGCGAGCAAGGGTTCTACGATAGCATTTCTGTTATCGACACCTCAAACAGGTGTGGACAGTATCTTCGTCACGTTGAGTCTTCTTGGCCCGATCTTTGCCGTATTTCGGCCGGTGGCGGCATTTATTACGGGAATAGTCGGGGGAACCTTTGTAGATATATTTGAAAAAACAGGTCATACCGAAGAGCACCGGGAAAAATGTACCGATGAATGCTGCAACAATCCTAATAAAACCGGGAAACTGGTCAGGGGATTAAAATACGGCTTTGTCACTCTGCCGCGAGATATCGGCAAGGCGATGCTGATTGGATTGATAATCGCAGCTTTTATTTCCGCCCTTGTACCGGATGGATTCTTCGCGGAATATCTGGGAACAGGAATTTTTGCTATGGTTGTGATGATGTTTTTAGGCATACCGGTTTACGTATGCGCAACGGCATCGGTTCCAGTAGCGGCGGCTCTTATAATGAAAGGCTTAACCCCGGGGGCGGCGCTGGTTTTTCTTATGACCGGTCCGGCTACGAATGCCGCCTCGTTTGTCACAATCTGGAAAGTTCTGGGCCGCAGGACGGCGATTACATATATTCTCACGGTGGCCGGCTGCGCTCTGCTGGGCGGTATTTTACTGGATGCGCTCGTCAAAGGATTTGAGTTTAAAATGGCTATGCAGCATGGCTGGATGCTGCCGGATATTCTGAAATACGTCTCGGCGGTAGTCCTGTTTGCCGTTATCGGATACGCACTATTCAGTAAGGCCAAACACACCGGACACAGTGAAAGCAGTACTACTGAACAAATGTAACCACGCCGAAGTTATTAGGTGACCATTGTGGGAAAAGCCCATCGCCCCAGTTCATTTGTGCCTTGAGACCGCGACCGTCGTTGTCATTGAGCTGGATTGACAATCCGATTTTAGTTCCGAGATTTCCCTGTATTCCGATTTCCGTCAGGGGAATACGCAGTTCGTAAATACAAAAATCCTCACTATAAGTGACGGCCATTTCATAAATAGATGAGTCCCGGAATAAATGCCCCGCTTGGCGGCCACCACTATACTGGGGCGGCCTGAGTATTGTGTGCATGCCGCTGCCGCCGCCGGGTGTCTCGGAGGATATGTAATAAGCGAAGGCATTCGTCTCGGCGTCAATGCCACGGTGGGTCGGGTCGATTCCCAGAATCAGGCTGTCACCTTCAATGAATTCCTCGGCGACCGACTGTCCCGAGCCGTTTGTATAGTGAATATCATCCCGGACTCTGAAAGCCATGTATAGATTTTCCATGTCCCACATCAGATATCCAATGGCACTGAGATTATCCGGTGACCAGATATAACTGTCGGCTTGATTTGTTATTTGGTTGCTTCCTATCAGCGGAATGGGACATTTTTTTATCCAATCGTCCAGGTTGCCGTCAATTGTCGGTGCCTCTTCGGCCCTGTGTGCTTCCGCGGCGTAGTCGGTTCCCTCGAAAACCGTCACTCGGATATTGTCCCACATCGCCCAGCCTTTGCCGTTCGCTACCGGCGTAAAACTTACGCGCTCGGTATCGGCCGGCATCTGCTTGCGGCATGTAAACATCTGCCAGTGTGGATTGTTGGCTCCACAGGAAAATACCTGGACGTCATAAAGACGTTTCCGGCTCCCGTCGGTAAGGTACTGGGTCATATTCGAGCCGGTCCCCATATTCTCGTTACATACCCAGGCTGTATAGAGATAACTCTGGCCGCCTCGCACGTCAATCGTACGATTGATATATTCCCATCCGGAAGTGTTTTCAAACTTGATTACATGTTCGCCGAGACCTTCTTGAAGTCCTTCGGCATCGGCCCATTTTTTTGTTCTGCTATTGACCGACCAGCCTTCGGGGCCTCTGCCTGTAGCATCGGAAGTTTCGAAGTCTCCGTTCACTATCAAATTGCCTAATGCCTCTGTGGATATGACCGAGAGAACGACCGATTTATCTATTTGAGGCAGCTTTTCCCAGTCGAAATGGAATTTGAGGTCAATTGTATAGTCTTTATCCGGAATGCTTTCCGGCAAAGTGAGCTTGATCTCATAAATTCCCTTCTGTTCCGCTTCGAGCCTGAAAGATACAGGCGCGACTTCAGGCCAGTCGGCAGGAACAGTTACATGAATATTACCGGTGAGTTCTCGATTATACAAATTACTTAGTTGTATCGACAACTTGCTTTCTTCGCCTTTGAGTACGCTCAGATGCGGAGCTATTCGCCGGGCTGTTGCCACATTCGAGGACGTACCGGCGCCTACGCGGGAGGTTTGAACTTGTGGAACAACATAGGCTTTTAAGACATCGGGATCCATTTTCTCGATGATACAAGGCAGTTGATTTAACTGTAGTTCCGCCAGGCCGCCGACAGTTGACAGGGTGCTTTCATTACCCTGGTAGTCGGTTATGAGTATGAATTCGGTACCGACGTTAAGCTTGACTGTCTCACCATTTTGTTCGTAAGTCGATGCAATCAGGATAGGTTTGTTGTCTCGCTCAAAAAGATGTAGCAATCCTCCCCGACCGAGCATAAAAACTCCCTGCGGTTGTGCGCGTACCATCTTGCCGGTGAAAACAGCTAAAGTTGCGGCGACGGGGCGGGGACTAAGGTCGTCGAGAAGGTAACTGAAATTGCCGGTTGCCGAGGGCTCACCTCCGAAGTAGATGATTTTTTCACAACCTGCAGCAAGCTCATCGGTCCACTGGCCAAGTATCCATTTACATTGTTCGGTATTCATAAGCTCTTCGAGCGGCGGCACAGCCCATGCGTTGAGACCTTTGGCCGATTCGTTGTCCCATACGGCGACGTTGCTATAACCGGCGACATCGAGGTCCCGGCGAGCCTCAATGATGCCATCGCCGTTTTGATAATGAACGGGAAGAACATCGATATAGTTGCCCACCCCCGCTGCGAGTAACTGTTTCCGGAAGCTTCTTGGAAAGAGTCCTCCGGCCAGTATTGTCACGATGTCGGGATCTATTGTTTTGGTGGTTTCTGTACCTATCCTGCACATTTTTACATAGTTATCGACCGGATTTTCAGAGCCGCCCGGTGTTATCTCATTGAGCCATTCCCATCCGAAGAATTTGCCTTTAAGTTGTGTTGTCACTGTCTTTACGAAGTCCCGCCAGACGTCCGGATTAAAGTCAAAAGCCTGGTAACTAATTGATTGAGCTTTTTCTGAGAATGCGAAAGGCGGAGGATTAGTGACACACAACCAGACTTTAATACCGTAAAGACTCGCCGCCTCCAGTTGTGTTTTTAGTTCGTCGAGTTTGTATAAGTCCGGTCCCGGTTGCAAATTATACCATTTTACAGACCACCTGCAGCTCGTTAGACCCAGGCGTTCGGCGATTGCCCAGATTTGGTTACTGCAGATATAATCCTGGACCGTCATCCCGAAGTGAGTTGGTTGACCATTGGTGATAGCTTTGATGTCAGGGATTCGGGCGAAAGTCGTGTGGCGTTTTTCCCAGCCGGGGACATCGAGTTCGATCAGAAAAACGCCACGTTTGTCAATATCAGGTTCGAAAATAACCTTTTGACCGCTTTTTTCCGCAGTGAATTCCTTTTGTCCCTGGGCAGTGAGCATTCCGGCAGTATTATAAATTTTGTAGGAAAGTATTTTATTTTCTCCGGGATTATCGACGTTCTTGAGCTTGATTCCCAACTGAACAGACTCATCGTAAGTGAAAAGATTGCCCGGTACATCTGTTTCGATATCATAATAGCCTTGATTGCTGATAAAGCTGCATTCGTTACGGACGTGCCAGGGCCAGTCATTTTTGTCGGCATCTCTGAAGCCGGATAGAAGCAGGACGGGATTATTTTTTTTGACCAATTCAAGACCGTCGGGAACAGTGAAGGTGAAAATGTGGAGTCCTCTGCCGGGGATTGTAATCGTTATCTGGCGGCTCATATCCGGATAGCCGATGTGGCCTCGACGGGTTGTGTATTTGCCGTCGGGAGTATCGATCCAGGGACCTGTCCCCCATAAGTAAAGGTAAGTGGTTCCGAAATGCTCCGAGGGATCAAGATAATATTCCACCGGGACTTGCCATGTTTGACCGGATACCAGTTGGCCGCCGGTATTCGATGTGTCGATGTAAATCCAGCTTTTATTATAATTGCATGTCTCGGCAGTATCTCCGGCGGCGAATACACAGCATGACACGAACAAACTCAAGGCAAAGAAGGAATTAATTGGAAATTTTCGGTCCGTGCTCGAACTCATTTTTATCACCCCACATGTATAACCAAACTTTGAAGGAACGATTTGTGAATGTCAGGATTAATAATGCTTTTTATTATATACAATTTGTTACGGTGACCTCAAGCCCGCATTGGCTTATTGTGGTATTTTTAAGACCCCGGCCCCCTGCATTTTCCCCTGCTTGAGCAGAATCAGGGCCTCATTGGCTTGTTCAAACTCAAATTCCTGCACCTCGGGAATAATTGGAATTTCCGCAGCTAACGGCAGAAATTCCTCCGCATCCTGGTGTGTTATATTAGCAACGGTTTTAATTTCCTTTTCCTGCCAGAGATGGCTTGAATAATCCAGTTGGAGCAAAGATTCTTTATCCTTGTTTTCCTTGCGTATGGCGTTGATGACGATTCTGCCGCCTTTCTCCAATACTTTCAGGGCCGCGACTATCGGATTCCATGCGGGAGTGCAATCGATAGCGCAGTTTATTTTTTCCGGTGGAGTCTCTCCTGTTGCTCCGACCCAATCGGCTCCAAGCCTGGTTGCCAGGTTCTGGTGGTCCTTCTGTCCGGCCCTGGTGAATACGAACACTTTCGAATTCGGGTATTTGTATTTAACTATCTGGATTACAATGTGAGCCGATGCCCCGAAACCGAACAGACCGAGAATTTGCCCGTCACGCAAACACGTCAGTTTCAGTGCCCTGTATCCAATTGCCCCGGCGCAAAGCAGGGGGGCCGCCGCCGAGTCGGAGAAAACGTCCGGGATCGAATAGGCAAAATCTTCCGAGACTACTGTATATTGGGCATATCCTCCGTCAGTGTCACAACCGGTACCGCGAAACTCGGGACATAAGTTCTCATTACCCTGCCGGCAGAAGGTACATTTTTCACACGCGGAGTTTATCCATGCAATCCCTACCCTTTCTCCCTGCCTGAATTTGGTTGCCCCGGCACCGAGGCTTTCAACTTTTCCGACAATTTGATGACCTAAGATAACGGGCAGTTTCGGCTGAAGTCTTCCTTCTATCTCATCGAGCTCGGTGTGACAGAGTCCGCAGACGGAAATTTTCACCCTGATTTGTTTTTTCCCCGGTTGAGGAATGGGCATATCCTGAAATACCAGAGGTTTGTTATCGATCAGTGCAGTTTCTCTTAGCACCAATGCCTTCATTGCTTAATCCTCCTTTCGGTTCTACTGTTTACGATTAACTTTAATGAAGCAAGAGTCAGGTTATCAGCAATTTTAGTGAAAATAAATAAAAATATTGATTTGTACCATGGCTTCAATAGTAAAAGCACATATATATTATGATTCTATCAGGTTCTTATGGATTATATTTATTTTCAACATACCTTGTAGGCACAATTGAATTGACTTGGCCGGGCTTTTATGTTAAGGTAAGTATTGATAAGATAACATGTTATTAAAGAAATCACGGCAGTATATCTGTCCACGTAACGGGGAGCAGGCAGGTTAAGGGTGCTTTGTTATATGAAAATCCTGTTCGTAAATTTGCTGTTAGCTCTTTTTTTTGCCTGTTTTGTGGAAGCCGATGTTTCTCAATTGCAGCAGGCCGACATTCCTCTGGTTATCAACGAATTAATGGCTGTCAATAGCAGCGTTATAACTGATCCGCAGGGACAATATGACGACTGGATTGAACTCTATAATTACGGCTCTTATACTATTAGTGTTGGGGGAATGTATTTGACGGATAATTTGTCGGACCCGACAAAGTGGCAGATTCCCGCTTCTACGAATATCCCGGCGGGTGGTTATCTTTTAATATGGGCCGACGGTAATACCGGCGATTCCGGGCTGCACGCGGATTTTAAGCTTGAAGCCGAGGGCGAGGAAATCGGCCTGTTCGATGCGGATGGGGAAACTTTGGTTGACAGTGTTTTTTTCCCCGAACAGACTAACGATATCTCTTATGGTCGCGACCCGAATGTGTTTGATAATTGGCGCTTTATGTCCACCCCGACTCCCGGAGATTATAATAGTGATGCTTATTTGGGTGAGGTTGTAGCTCCTGAAATCAGCCATAAGCATGGTTTTTACGAAACACCATTTATACTTACCATTGCTACTGAAACTGAGGGAGCCGATATATATTATTCAACTAACGGCTCTGAACCATATTTGATTGGTTCGCGTGGTTCGGTTACGGGGACAATATATACAGGTCCTTTTCAAATTAACGGAACCGCATGTCTGCGGGCGCAGGCGGTCAAAGCGGGCTGGAAAAATTCAAAAATCGTGACATGTACTTACTTTTTCCTCGACGATGTTATTACGCAATCCCCCAACGGTCAACGGCCGGGAGACGGATGGCCTTCTCAGGGAAGCAGCGTAAATGGTCAGAGGATAGATTATGGCATGGATCCTGATATCGTTAATGATCCTCGATACGCCAGTCTTATAGTGGATTCACTGCGTGCAGTTCCTGCTATCTCATTAGTGACTCGATTAAGCAACTTGTTTGGTTCTTCAGACGGTATTTATGTCAATGCAGGAAATGACGGACTGAATTGGGAGCGTCCCGTGTCGGTTGAATTAATTTATCCCGACGGCAGAGATGGATTCCAGATAGACGCCGGATTGAGAATCCGGGGGGGATTCAGCCGTACTGATAGCAATCCAAAGCATGCCTTTCGATTGTTCTTCCGTGACGAATACGGTGACGCAAAGTTGCGGTATCCCTTGTTTGATAATGAGGGTGTTGGTGAATTCGATAACGTTGATTTGCGAACAAGCCAGAATTATTCCTGGTCTTTTCAGGGGGACAGCAGAAATACTATGGTTCGTGAGGTATTTTCACGCGACCTCCAGGGGCAAATGGGTCATCCTTATACTCGAAGCCGTTATTACCATCTTTATATTAATGGTCATTACTGGGGTCTCTTCCAGACTCAGGAACGTTCCGAAGCTTCTTATGCGGAGTCTTATTTTGGAGGGCAAAAAGAGGATTATGATGTCGTGAAATCGGATCAGGGCTATAGTATGGCGGCTACGGATGGTAATAGGGATGCCTATCGTCGTCTCTATAATGCAGCGATAGCGGGATTCCGTGATAATGCGGCATATTATAAAGTACAGGGCAGAAACCCTGATGGTACGCTGAATCCGGACTATGAGAAACTGCTCGATGTGGATAATCTTATCGATTTTATGATAATCGAGTATTATACGGGTGATAGAGACGGGCCGGGCTCGCGTTTTGTTAACAGGCCTAATAATACCTATTGCATTTACAACCGGAATCGTCCGGATGGATGGAAATTTTTCCAGCACGATTCGGAACACTCGCTTGGTATTCCCGGTGACTCGGATAATATGGTGACACCATTTACATCGGCGGGGGCCCAGTGGAGCTACTTCAATCCGCATTGGTTGCACGAACAGCTCATCTCGCAAAATGCCGATTATCGCCAGCGCTTTGCAGATCGTGTACAGAAACATCTGTTTAACAGCGGTTTGTTGACTCCGGATGTTTCAATAGCTCGAATAGAGGCCCGCGCTGCTCAAATCGAGCTTGCAATCATTGCTGAGTCGGCTCGATGGGGCGATAGCAGCCATAATCCGGCTTATACAAGAGATAACTGGTTTATAGCTGTGGAGGATGTCAGAAACTGGATCGAATATCGAAATCCGGTTCTTCTCAGTCAATTTCTATCGCAGAACTGGTTTCCTGATATTGATGCGCCGGATTTCAATCGACAAGGTGGGCCTGTTTCGGATGGGTTCAACCTGTCTATAAGTTCCCAAAGAGGTGACATATATTACTCCCTCGACAGCTCAGATCCCCGTCCTTCAGGGATTATGCAATTGGTTGAGCCATTAATTAATATTTTAGTAACCGAGGATGCCTACAAACGAGTTCTTGTTCCTAACGAATCGATTAGTGACGCATGGAAGGGTAGCAGGTTTTTTAATGACAGGGGCTGGATACAGGGAGAAGGCGGCGTTGGTTACGATACAGGGACTGACTACCTGCCTTATATCAATGTCGATCTGTATGGCCGTATGTACCAGGGCCGGACAGGTTGTTATATACGTATTCGCTTTGACGCTGCACAGGATTTGAGTCAATTCGATAGTATGACACTCAGGATGCGATATGACGATGGTTTCGTCGCTTATATTAACGGCGTTGAAGTAGCCCGCTCTAATGCACCTCAATCGCCTCAATGGGACTCTGCGGCGACGACACAGAATTCGGATTCTTCGGCGGTAAACTTTCAGGATTTCGATATATCATCATATCTTTATCTTCTAAATGCGGGTGAAAATATCCTTGCTATACACGGTCTTAATATAAGTCCGACAAGCTCGGACTTTTTGATTTCTTCCGAGC
>CAYSKI010000011.1:0-89576 GCA_964431695.1 uncultured Pirellulales bacterium
CTTTAACTATCGTTTGTCCCCCGATATTCTTTTCGCCCGTCCAGAAATCGAACCAATCGGCGCCTTTGGGCAGATAAAGCTGTCTTGTCTTAATCGTACTGAAATCTTCTTTAGTATCCTTTGAATACATCGGTTGGATTACCGGGCAAACCAGCAATGACTTGCCGAACATATACTCGTCGTTGATATCCAGCGCCTGTTTATCCTTTGCAAAATCCATCACCAGGGCACGCATCATTGTCGATTGATTGGCAGTAACATCCCACGATGCAGCGTAAATATAGGGTAACAACCTGTAACGCAGGTTTATGAATTTTTCAATAGCATCATAAATCTTGTCGCCTTTTATACCGAATTGATAAATTTCACGAGGCGCATCGGCACCGTGCGAACGCATCATCGGGCAGAATGCGCCGAACTGGACCCAACGTGCATATAATTCGCGGTAATCTGCATCGTCGAGTTTTTTCTTAAAATTCCAAAGAAAAAATCCGCCTATATCGCTATTCCAGTAAGGGATGCCGCAGAGTGAAAAGTTTAATCCTGCTGAAATTTGGTTTCGTAGGGCATCCCAGGATGCCACAACATCGCCTGACCATGTATTGGCGCCGTATCGTTGCTGTCCGGCAAATGCCGAACGGGTAAGGATAAAAACGCGTTTGTCAGAAGTAACAGAGCGTTGGTGTTGGTATAATCCGCCCACGGTCATTAAAGGAAAAGCATTTCGTACTTTTCGGAATGAGCCAAGATAGGTTTTATTGTCGAAATCAGAAGGCTTGAATTGCAGGTGGTCCGGTTCTGACGAATCCATCCACCAGCCGTCCATTCCAAGCGAGAAAATACCTTCGTTCAGGTACTTCCAGTAAATATCGCGAGCTTCCGGATTGTAAGGATCGTAAACTCTTACACCTGAAGGGTAATCCATATTGGGTGGCCATTTTTGCGAACCGGATTGTGGCCATGTTTGAAAATCCATAAGCGCGCCAATTTTATCCAAATCCCTATAGGGCTTTGTTTTGGGACCAAACGAATTCCAAATTGAGATAATCATGTGTGCATTCAGGTTGTGCACATCATCAATCATCTTTTGCGGATCATAAAATTCGGTATTGAGGAATTCCATGGCATTCCACAGGTAATTGTTACCCCAGTACTGCCAATCCTGAATGATACCGTCGAGCGGAACTCCCAGTTCACGGTATTTTCTCACCACGCCTACTGTTTCATCCTGGCTTTTATAACGCTCTTTACTTTGCCAGTAACCATAGGTCCATAACGGGAACATCGGCACTTGACCTGTCAAGTCGCGCATTCGGGCAATCACACCATCGGCACTGCCGCCATACATAAAATAATAATCGACACAATCGCCCACATCCGATTTAAATGACGTGCTTTCCGGATTATCTTCAAAGAATGTCGGCGAATAATTGTCCCAGAACAATCCGTAACCTTTTACTGATTGGAAAAAAGGAATATAATCATCCGTATTTCCCTGTACCATTCGCAGCTTCAGGTTACGCTGCACCATTTTGCCTTGCTGCTGTATGCCTAAACCGTAAATGGCTTCGTTTTTATCCAAAACAAACAACTGCGAGACACTGTAGGTTTTTACACCGGTATCGTTGAAATCTGTAAATACAACACCCGCTTCTCTCTCACTTAATAGCGACTCACCTGTCGGTGTTGAAAAAGAGATTTTACCGTCTTTGAGGTTCAGGGTCACCTGAATGCTTTCACTTTTAATGGAAAGTTCATCTCCTGCCTGCTTTATACCAAAAGCAGTTTCTTGCGGAACCATAATAACCGAAAGGCTTTCTTTTGTAAATGTTTTGCCTTCAGGTGATTTCAATACCCTCACAGTGGATGAGCCATAGAACTGAATTTCAACTTCAATAGAGTTAATTATTGATTTTATACCCAAATCAGTTTTATGATAAGTTTGAGCTTTGATGCTGTTAACAAAGACAAATGCAAATAATACGGTGATTAAAAGTTTTTTATTCATATTAACATTCTCCTGTAGTTTCCAATAAAAAATTTATTGAATAGTAATCTTCGTCATCTTTAAATCTTTTGTATCGAAGCTGTTTCCATACAAAGCCTGATATTCTCGGGTGGTTACAGCCATTTTTCTGCATATCCGATCGAAATACTCGAACGAAGAATATCGATTTCATATCCACCTCAATTCTGATAGTAAAAAAACATTAAATCCAATCCAGCCTTGAGTTACCGGCACAACAGAGAATTATTCAAATTTCCACCAATCAATATTAAACAGTTCCCCATTTACGCCGGAGAAAACCAAATAAAGGTCGTGAACACCGGTTACGGACTTCACTCTACAGGACAGAGTTTCCCATGTTTGCCAGTCACCAGTATTTTTCACATTGATTCTACCCAGCAGCCGCCCATCGGGACTGCCCAGCCGGACATCGATCTGTCCACCATTCGAGCCGCAGGCCACGCTGGCCATAAACTGGCTGGGTGTCTGGTTACCGAAATTGACCTGTCGAATTTTTATATAATCTGCGTTGTCGATGTCTGTTACATAGACTCCGACTTTCTCGTTCTTTTCGGTTTCAACACCCTGTGACCATGCCATCGTTTCCGCTTCGGTTCTGACACGCGGATCAATTGTCCCTATCGGTTCAACATTGTCGGCACGGCATTGAATCTCTGGAACACTGCCGTCGGCTTGATATTTGAACTCTTCGGCGCACACGCAGCGTCGCTTGTCAATGCCATTGGGCAGTGAATCGGTCTGATAGAACAGGTAGGACCGGCCCTTGTACTCGATAACGCCGGGATGATTGGAAGCCGTGGTTTCCTGAATTTTCATCACCTCACCGCCGTACTGCCATGGCCCGACCGGACTTTTGGCTATTGAATAGTGGATAGACTCCGGAATGCTTGACGCATACCAAAGATAGTATTGATCTGCGCGACGATAAACCCAGGGTGCTTCCTCAAAGTCGGGACCGAACGCTTCTCGAGTCAACTGGATGTTGGAGATTTCACTCTTGAGAGAAATCATGTCCTCATTGAGTTCGGCATAATAGCAGGCATTATTACCCCAATAAAGCCAGGCTTGGCCGTCATCATCGATGAACACTGACGGATCGAGATCATCCCAACTATGTCGAGCGGCCTTTGTCCGGTCATTTGTCACCAGTGCTTTGCCGAGCGCATCCTTGAACGGCCCGAAGGGAGAGTCCGAAACAGCTACACCAAGAGCAACTCCACCGGGGCCATCTGTGTTGGCAGTGCTGACATAATAGTAAAATTTACCGTTGCGATAGATACACTGTGCGGCGTTTGCATCACCACCGGACCAGGCAAATACTTTGCGAATATCGAGTACTGCTCCGTGATGTGTCCAGTTGACCATGTCGGTAGTCGAAAAGCATTGGTAATCGTGCATTATGAATCTGCTTTCCGGAGCATTGTCCTCATCATGGCCGGTATAAAGATATAACGTTCCATCATACACCATAGGCGCAGGATCTGCCGTAAATATTGTCTGTGCAATCGGATTATCCGCATAACAGACATTTCCCAAAGCAGTTATAATAATTAGTGACACACACGTAACGAGTCCGTGAATTACAATTGTCTTCATAATAATTCCTGAAATTACATTATTTTTATTTAAACAATACTACTTATTGTATTATAGTTTGTATTCCAAAATAAATCCATAACGATATGGCTTATTACCGTCAATTGTGTACTTATCCATGGTTCTTGCTCCCCATGAGTCGTTGCCACCCACGCCGTGGATGTTCAGGTCGATATTAAGGTTAATCATGTCCCTGGCAGGAAGCTCGAAGGGGTGCCTGGCCTTTTCAATATCCGACTCGGTATAAGGCCATGCCCGAAAACAGAGTTCCTGCAAACCGGTGACATAAATCTGATTACCATTCTGGTCTGCCAGGCTGAACCATCTCACGTCACAACGGTTAGCATTGTCCTGAGGTGCAATATAATCTGTAATAAAGTTTGCAAGTTCGGATTCGTACAGGCCGATCAAGGTTCCGGTTTTTCTGTCGGGGTAGTTCTCGCAAGGCCCGCGTCCATACCATGCGATTTGGCTAAAACGATTCTGTAGTTGCACTCGCATACCGAACTTGGGCATTAGTGGAATTGATGCTCGACGCGGTTGATATTCGGCCTGAACCTGGATTTGTCCCCGGCTGTTGATCATGTAGTCCAACGTGTAGTCGGCACCGATATCCGGCAAGTCCATGATAAAGTGAACCTCAGCAAGATTATCATCTCGAGTGACTTCAACTTGTTTGACGACACGGTTGGCGGCAGCCGTCTTCCATGGGCCGAGGCGACGACTGTAATTGTTGCGTTTTTGATTGTCGTTGGCCGGTTTCCAAAAATAGGGTTCAAGAGGACCTTGAAGCAACTCATTATTTTTCACAATCCAATTTATCAATGCTCCGTTGCCTTTATTGAATACAGTCTGAAAACTCTCACCTTTAATTTGAACATCTTCAGGGCTTTCCTGAACATCCAAATCACCCTGTGCGGCCTGTAATGTCTCGACTGTTGCATTCTTCAAAACAAATTGTTCACGAGCAACACTAAATCCTTCTTCCGCCCAGGGAACTGGTGACTTGAGCTGTGCTGATATATTAAGGCATATATCTTCTGATGTTGAGTCGAGCCATACCGGCTGTGAGACTTCTATGATGTCCGAATCACCCGGACGCAAAGACTCGAAGACCAATAGACTGGTATCCATAACTTTACCATTAGCGGTAAAGCTGTACCGAATATCCAGGTGATCGAGTGACAGGGAATCGTAGTGATTACTCACTTTGATGCGCAGGGGATTTGTGCTTATGAGTTCAAAGGCTATTGGTTGATATACCTTTTGTACCTGGTAGTAATGGGGATGAGGAACACGATCAGGTCCAATCAAGCCGTTGAGACAGAAGGGGCCGTCATTAGGAACATCGCCGAAGTCACCACCGTAGGCCCAGTATTCATTGTCTTTTAGTGACAGGGAGGCGGGATGATCATCGTAATGTTGAGGTGAACCATCGATGCGTTTGGCAATACCCTGGTCAACCCAGTCCCAGATTGCGGCGCCCACTATACCGGGATCGGCATAAATGACATCCCAGTACTCCTGAAGATTACCCACGGAATTGCCCATAGCATGTGCATACTCCCGCAGAAATACAGGCCGATCACTGGTCCTTTGCCCTAATTGCCTGAGCCTGTCCGGAGACAAATACCCCTCATCATAAATTGCAGAAACACTTCTATCGGAATCACAATATACCGGGCGACTAATATCGATACTCTTAACAGCTTCGGCCATAGCTCTCATGTTCCGCCCTCGCCCTCCCTCATTACCCAGCGACCACAAGATTACGCATGCGTGATTTTTGTCACGCTGTACCACGGAAACTGCTCGGTCCACATGGGCGGCTTCCCAAAGGGGATCCTGACCCATAACGGAGTTGCCAATACCGAATCCATGTGATTCCTGATTTGTCTCATCCATAACATACAGGCCGTAAACATCGCACAATTCATAAAAGAATGGATCGTCCGGATAATGCGAGGTACGTACCATATTTATATTTGCCTGCTTGAGAAGTTCTACGTCACGTATCATAGTTTGTCGGTCAACATGGCGGCCGGTCCGCGGGTGATGCTCATGACGGTTCACTCCTCTGAGTTTTACGAGTTGTCCGTTGATTTTAAATAACTCGCCCTGAACCGTCACCTTCTTTACACCAAATCTCCAGTGTATTGTGTCAACTATTTCCTGTCGTGTGTTTTTCAGATTCAATTGAAGAGCATATAGGTTAGGGATTTCAGCAGACCAAAGCTGCGGATTATCCAGTACTGTATCAAGTGAGATTAAATTGTTCGAAGATGCGGGGATTGGCTTGGAATCTTTCGATAATACCTTACGTACAAGCCCGTTGGAAATAATGGCTTCAATAGTTAAACCATCTGCTGCTGAATCAGACCTGTTTTCAATAGCAACCTTTACGTTGACCTGTGCCTGAGTCAATGAGTCATCGGGTTCTGCTGTCACTTTAAAATC
The DNA here is from genome assembly GCA_964431695.1 of uncultured Pirellulales bacterium. Taxonomy (GTDB): domain Bacteria; phylum Planctomycetota; class Phycisphaerae; order Sedimentisphaerales; family Anaerobacaceae; genus JAFGPS01. The sequence continues at coordinate 6,083 of CAYSKI010000011.1, forward strand.
CTGTATGAATGTGGCTGGCCGGATAAACAGATCAACATCCCGGAAGATTCCGCTAAGACGCCACATGTCCTGGTCTTCGAGATAACTACCATCTGACCAGCGATAGACCTCTACAGCTAATTTGTTCTCACCCGGTCGGATAAAAGATGTGATATCGAACTCTGCAGGTGTCATCGAACCCTGGCTGTAGCCAACTTTTTGTCCGTTCAGCCATATATAAAATGCGGATTTGACACCACCGAAATTTAAGAATACCCGCTTATCCAGCCATGTATCGGGGGCGTTAAACGTTGTACAATAACTGCCAACCGGGTTGCGATGAGAGTAACTGTAAAATGACCGTGAAGGTTCACTGGTGACGCTGGGTGGATTTGATTTAAATGGATAAGCCATGTTGGTGTAAATCGGCATACCGAAACCCTGCATCTGCCAATTACCCGGCACCTGAATCAAATCCCATTGTGCCACTGAATAATCCTGTTTATAAAAACCCGTTGGACGGGATTCCGGATCCGGTGACCACTTGAAACGCCATAGGCCGTTAAGTGATACAACTCTTAGGTCGGTACCCTTCTCACTTGGCAAAACGAATGTAGCATGTGCCTTCTCTTTATTTATCCCGATTATCGATGGATTTTCCCAATCGTGGTCTTGAGGTTCCTGAGCATGTGTTGGAATTGCATTGAAAAAAAAACATACAACGACCAAAGGTGATAGCCCACAAAAAAGAGAAATGAAAGTTATGAAGTAATTTCTATATATGATATTTAGTGCTTGTTTAGTTAAATTTAAGTTTTTTGATATCGTCATTATTGCGTTCCTTTTTTTATTTGCTCGAATGCATTAGCCTGCAGTTATCACTCATCTTTGGTAATCCACATAACCGCACCGCCTTTTGGTAACAATCTTATTTCGATGCTGTCATTATGATTTACCGCTCCATCACTTATATCGAATGTAACAGCATCGGCACCATCTTTAATCAATACCATTTTATATTTTGTATTTGGTTGCAAAAAATCGAAGTCTATCTTAATTGTTTTTTCCTTTTCTTCGCCGTTTATACCACCTATATACCAATTATCCGCTTTTTGACGAGCTATGACGGCAAGTTGTCCCGGGTAACCTTCTAACAATTTTGTATCATCCCACGCAGTCGGTACATAACGAAGAAATTCTTTCGCCTCGTTGGGTAAGTCAGTAAAACCTGAAGGACGATCTGCAAAGTGCACAATACCGGATTCGAATACAACTGACAATGACAATTCATGAGCATAAGTCGTCGTGTGCGGATGCTGCGAATTTGTAAATGCGACCGGTGTATAGTCCATCGGGCCTACGATATTCCTCGTGTAAGGCAATGTCGCGTTATGTCCGGCGCCCTGGGGTGTCATGCGTCGGCCGTTATTATATTGTTCTGCTCCGTAAACTCCTTCCATCGTCATCAGGTTAGGATATGTACGGCTCCATCCACGCGGCAGAGTACAGCCGTGGAAATTAACCATCAGCTTATAACGGGCGGCATCTTCCAGAATACTGATATAATGGTTCATTGTTTTCTGTTGATCACCCGGGAAAAAATCTACCTTGATACCATATACGCCTATCTGATTGAGCCATTCAAATTCTTTGACACGCTTTTCGGACGTATTCATTCTATCGTTGGGCGTCGGCCCCATCCAGGATGTCCCCGAATTATACCACATCAACGGTTTGATTCCTTTGCTGTTGGCATACTTTACAATGTCGTTAATATTGCCGCCGTTACACATTTGATCCCATTCCCAGTCAATCAAGGTATATGGCCATCCCATTTCAGCTGCAAGGTCCACATATTCAACCAGTTTCTGGTAATCCTTTGTACCATGATTATTTGCCCAGTAAATCCATGACGATGAGCCAGGCTTGATCCAGTCCGTTTCTGAAAGACGACAAGGACTGCTTACATCGGTGACAAGGGTTGATTCGACAATGTCACTCAGATGTCCGATTATCAGGACGCGCCATGGAGATTGCCAGGGCATAGTAAACTGGTTGCCGTCACGATCTTTTTGCGGCAGGGCTACCTGATAGGTTGTATTTTCCGATGTATATAATGAGCTGGCATAATTTTCCCTTGATATGTCTGCTTCGGTAATAAGCAGGAAAATACCATTTTCCACGTTAAACAGCGCCGGGTATCCCCATCGCCTGTTCGGTGTTCCGCTTGTACTGAACGGGTAGAAGGCTTCATATACCTCGTTATAGGGCTGGATCCATCGTTCGATGCCATCCGGAATGGTATAGGCGGTCAGTTCCTCGGTAATCGAACTCAATGACGCATCGTAATCACATAGAATGTATCGAAAAGCAACGCCGTCGTTATAGACACGAAATACGATATCGATGCATTTCTCCGAGGCATTTTTGAATCGGAACGTTTTTTCTGCACCAAAATTTTCGCAGTGTTCCTTCTTGCCGTGCAGCATTTCATAATCATCATGAATAAGTGTAACTTCGCTTTCGCTAACAAGGGTTAACTCAGAAAAATCCTGAGAGTTCGTCTTTAATCCAAGCAGTGAAGAAGGTAAAACCTCTGTTGTTTTTTGATTTTCCGAATAATAAATTAAAAACTTCGGTTGCGATTCATTTTGCAATTCCAAAACAACTTTGATTTTCTCATTTGGAGATACTACTTCTGTTGCATTAGCCATTGAAACAACAAAAACAATTAAAAATAAGATTCCTTTTAAATATTTCATCGTCACACCTTAAATAAATATGTTAAAATAATGTTTTCAGTTTAATCACCGTTCTATTGTCCCTAATCTTTAGTAATCCACACAACGGCACCGCCTCGAGGATTCATGGAGATAGTAAGTGAATCACTGGCAGTGACCGACTTGCTTTCGCGTTTGAAGTTAGCGGCATTGTCTGGGTCGTCTCCAAATACTTCAGCCTTCCATGTTCCTGAGCCAAGGAAGGACAAATCGATTTGCATCGTAGCGGATTCGGCGCCGTTGAGTACTCCGATGTACCACTCCTGGCCGCGTCTGCGTGCGAAGCCTGCTATCTTGCCAATCTCGCTGCCCGGTAGCACAATAGTCTCATCCCATGTAGAAGGAAGATGGCGCAGCAGATCCTCAGCGGGATTTCCAATGAAGTCATGATATTTTCCGGCAAAGTGCAGCAGCGGCGAGGTCATATCTACCGCTTGCGCCAGAAGATGTGCCCATGTATATCCGACCATCTCACGCAAATCAAAAGCGGTTGGAGTATAATCTGCAGGACCTGCAATGTAGCGAGTGAAAAGAACTATTTCGTCATGGTCGGCAGCCTGAACGCGGCGATAACGCGACATATGATATTCGTGGCCTCGCACGGCTTCACGTGTCAACTCATTAGGCCATGTGCGCTGGCGTCCTGTAAGTTTGACTGCGCCATGAAAATTGCAAAGAAGGTGTAATTCTGCTGTATCTTTGAGAACGCCCTCATACCAGCGGGTTATCTCAGCAGTGCAGGCTGGGATGAAATCTATTTTAATACCTGCGGCACCAAGTGCGGCAACTTTTTCAAGATAAGCGCGGCGTGAAGAATCTGTGCGCATTTCCGAGGAATTCACCCAAACCAGGGGTTCAACTCCCTGTGTCTTGGCGTAGTCGATAACTTCCTTAAGACATTGCCACTGGTCTTTACCGGGAGCACGCCAGTTTCGCCAACCGTCATCGATTAGATAATATTCGAAGCCGAGCTTCTTGGCCGCATCAACCCATTCTTTTTGGTCATTGAGCCGAGGAGCACCAATACCCCACCATTGCCAAAGAGAGCGGCCGGGCTTAATCCAGTCGGCATTGGCTAATTCATCAGATGGCGGCGGACAAAGGTTGGTCACAATGTCACTATTGACCAGTGCGTTAAGCCCCTCAGCAATAATTGCGACACGCCATGGGGTGACAATTGAATCCTGATGTCTCCAGCCTCTGGATGAAGCAGGGAAGACTGCTTTCAGGAAAGCTCCGTTGCGAACAAGACCCATGTCCGGAAAACAATCGTTATTAGCTTCGGTGATTGAAACATAAAGCTCATCGTCAAGCTGGAAAGTCACTGGAGGCGCAAGCGAAGTATTGGCAGGAATGGTCCCAAATGTACCGGATTGGCATGGTCTCTCATAGCTATTATCATACCTGGCCCACCATGCACTTGAATCAGTCGGTAATGACCATGATGTCACTTCGCCTGCGATGGTATGAGTAGAGTCATCGAGTGCGACTCGTGTACGTACAGCAGCACCATCGTCGAATGCACGCACATCCAATTCATACTTCATGCCACCGGTACACTCGACCGGGATTACAGCTTCATTACAATGATTTACTGCCACCGAATGATTGCCCCAGGTAGGGTATTGCTCATCGATTGTGCGTGTACGTGGTGTCCCGAGCGTGACAGACTGCCCAAGATTGTTACCGTCAACTATCAAACCCAACGGCGCAGCGGCGAGGACTGGCTTACCCTGACGCTGAAACGACCAGGTTAATTGATCATTCGCATCGGCTCGGATTTCTACCTTAATTTTACCATTCGGACTGTTTACAGTTAGAGTTGTACCATCGAATCCAAATGAGTTTTTTTGGTGGAAAACATTCTGGCATCCTATGCAACAAAATACCAAAACTGTTAAGAGTAGTTGTTTAATGGTATTCTTCTTGTAATTTATCATATCAAACTCACTTTCATGTCTCGATTCAGCAGGTTTTTTCACATTGACCTGCAATGTCATTAGTCAATATAAAACTTAAATACATAGTCAATGTCCATCTTCCATTCCGACCGGTTCCGGAAAAATGGTTGCGATGTCGTTATTCGCTACACCGTGCAACGCTTCGTTCCAATAATTATAAGCTGGAAGCCCGATCCTTTGAATTGCCGGTGCATCGTTTTGTAACTGTGCGACTTTCTCAGCAAGTGACATCCGGCTAATCAGATCGTTTATACGCTTCTTCAAAGGTTGAGCCGGGTCTCTCCATATTGGTGGATCATTGTTTTCTGGTATACGAACCTCCGATGCTGAAAATGGATCAGCCAACTCTGAAGCACTAAAGGCAAGGACTGATGCACCTGATGCTGACTTCACCTCGAAAGTATTGAATTTAGCAAGATTCTTAACCGCCGCGAATGTAACTTTTAGAGGACCATTGATCGACTCGTCACCATGTTCAACTGTAGCAGTAATATAACATACTTTTCTCGCGCCGTCGGCGGTAGCAACTATGTCAAAATCTCTCGCCAGCATAACATCACCGGAAATCACGTCAAACAACCTCTCACCGGGTGAGTTAAAGAGTGTTTCTACTTCACCGATGAGTAGAGTGTATATACCCGCGGGTAAATGTGATATGCTGACCGTGAAAGTTTTTCCATTGATTTCTTCGCGAAAGGCCTTCGCATTGTTGGCGGTACCTTCAATTGCGACCGAAGCATTGTCTTTGCGATATGTAAAGTCTCCACTGATACTTACCTGATATCCGCAGGAAGCACAAGTCTCCTGCTCCGCAAAGGCAACTGAAACTAAAAATGATTGACTTGCCGGGGATACCAGGAATAATACCGCTACTGATACAAAAATACTTCTGGTCGATGGAATGGTTATTTTCTCTTTCAGAAGTTTGAGATTGGCATTTATAAAATTGCATTTTTTCATAAGTTACTTCTTTGCTTTTAATGAATTAGTATTGAAAAAATATTCATTCTACAACTACCCCTACAGATTCTTGCTGCTGTAGCCGCCATATATCAAGCGTGACTTTAGTTCCTTTTGCAGTGCCACCGAAGATTTTGAAAAGATCATCCATGCTGGTGATTTCCTGACCTTGACATTTAAAAATGACGTCGCCTTCCTTAAGTCTGGCATTGTCTGCAACGCTGCTAACTGGGATCTGCACTATGAGTACACCGATCTCGCCAGACAGACCGTAGGCGGAAATTTCACCCTGACCGATAACATTCTTGATCCTTGCGCCAAGGAAATTACGTATAGTGGTATCGCGTGCAGTAGATTCGTTCAATAATGCTGCTTCGGTAGTGGATTTAAAAGGTGTACGGGCAAGAGCTTTGAGTTTAGGATCTGTAACACCAAACTGGTCCATAGGGAAATTCTTGAATCCCAGAGCCAGAGCAGGTGAATTATCCTCAACGCGATAATCACCATTTTCGGTATCAATAAAAAGTACATCTGCAATAATCGAGTGTTCATCGCGTCCGCTATCACGCTTTAGCACAGTAGCTGGAGAAGGATTGTTCTGGCCGATAGTGTGGAGAATGTTGTTATCGATAAATTCGCCCCATGGGCCTTGTGACATGTTAACCGGTTTATAGGTCGTAGAGACGATGTTGTTGCGGAATATATCGTGGCTGTTGTTGTACCAGACGTGGGGGTGGTAGGAACCGTCGCGTTCACCGAGAAGAATGTTGTTTTTGACCATACGATTGTAGCCTTCACGATTTTTCAGTCCGCCATTAAGTAGAAGGTTATTGAATATGTGGTAATTGGAGGACCCATCGTCAAGATCAATGTCCCAGCCATGATCACAGCGCCAGCGGGAATTGGCTATCGTGATGGGCTTGATAACATCGAGAAGCGGCAGGTCCGGATTCGCGGCAACGCGATTGCTCGTAGCGGTTGTTGATGGAAGCCAGAAGCGGTCGCGTCCCCACGAATTGAAACTCCCGTGATCACCAGTTTCTTTGACTGTGTCGAAAACATCGCAATATTCGATGGTGTGGCCGCCCCAGCAACCATCGCAGATATTGATGCCCGCACGGGGGACGTCGTAGATTGAACAATGGCGCACTGTAATGGACATTGACATGGAAATCTGGATGGGTGCAGTTTGTTTTTCAAATCGGCCGGTGCGGTAGATCAGACAGTCATCCGCAAGGCAATCGGCGGGATAGTCGTCTGTCCTGGGACCTGGCGTGAGGTCGATCTTTTCCACAGGCTGGGTTTGTCCATACTCGAACAAAGGGCTGCGGACTGCATCAGGGCTGCCAACAAAGGCGACACCGTTCGCGCCGGCTTCAGAGATGATGGAGTCCCTTATGGTAATACGGCGGTTGTATTTGTTGATAAAGACGGCATTGCCGCCGACCTGGTCAATAGTTGCTTCCTGTATTGTGCAATCTTCCGCACCGTTGAACAAGATGGCTCCACCACGATATGTGGTCCAGTCACTGCGAAGGAGAGGCTCCTTGTTGTCCATAAAGGTGCGGGCAGTATGGCGGAATGTTATTCCTTGAAGTGTGATAAAACGAACAGGTTCCTTCTGTGTACCACGGAACTCGACAAGGTGGCACAGGCGAACTATTTCAATAGTGGCGGTATCAAGATTCACGTCAGAGGGGGGATAGAAATAGAGCGTTGAGGTCTTGGTGTTTAGGAACCATTCTCCGGGCGCATCCAGTTCCTCAAAGATATTTTCAACAAAGCGGTATCGGCGATGGGGCTGGCTCAGACGATTATTCTGCCAGCCGCCGATGTAGGTCAGGTTGCCTTTGATGTCTTTGCCGGTGATGAGATAGTGCATGTCACCCCAGAGGGCGGCATGCATAGCGTGCATGAAACCGCCGTTGGGATCCGACCAGCTTTCAGCACGAGAGGAGCTGAACGCGTCGGCAGCAGTGCCATTGAACTGCGCGGCATTGGGATCAAAATTAGGATATCGAGCCATGATCTGGCGTCGGCCGTTGATGAAGAGTTGATCCGCAGTCGTACCTGGCGGGACCGCAGCCTGCATTATGCCATCTTTATAGGGGGACCAGTTGAGTTGAAGTTTTTGACCACCACTGATAACAGGAGTTTGGCCGGCCAGCGCAGCATAAGTAATCGGGGCATCCTCAGTGCCGGAATCAGTGGCCTGGAAGACCAATGTGTCTGGTATATAATATATACCATCAGACAGGAAGACCATGACAGGCTCAGATCGGTCAGCTCTATTTGCGACAATGTCTCGCACATGGTCCAGCGAGGCAAACGGACGCTCGCGAGTACCAGGATTGGCGTCATTACCACTGGGCGAAACATAGAACTCAACAGCCGCATAGCTGGATGGATTAAACATTGACAGCAAAAAAATAACAGCTAACAACCAACGAAACATCAAATTTTCTTTGTTCATCATTTCAAATATTTTCCTTTGTGTGCCATTTCTTTTATAATTACCTACTTTAATAGTAATGACGATCACTTTCATTATAATCATTTATTATTTGTATTTGTAATAATTTTGTTGTTCCACAGACTAACATTCACATTCAAATCTCTCATGTTTTCGGAGTAATTTTAAGGGTGTAAGCGTAGTCGTTGGGCTTTTTCTCAGGCAGGGTTACGACCAGGCCTGACGCATCGCGCGTGAAGGTCAAGGTCCCAGTGCCGAGCAGTTCGACCTTGTATGCACAGGCAGAAGATGAGAAGAAATAGCGTTTAGCGCCAGCTCTATAAGCGGCTTCAATCATGTGTGTTTATCAGTATACTTCGCAGGCATTCAATTCGGAATCGTTCTATAAAACCCATTCCGCCCATATCCGCGGCAAGATTATAAACCTCGTCTGCATCTTCACAGGCACGAATGCAATTGTCCTGATACTGCAGATCCATGCAGAGGCACTCCACGCAGGGAACCCGCTGATACCATTCCGGGAGCATTACCTCGACCAGTGTTGGTTGTTGCATTGCCGTTTGGGAAAACAACTATCATAGGCTCGATCTTCTTGTCAGCAATAAGATTATCAAGGATTATTGCCGCTCCACCCTGGTTATTACCCAGTCCAGTCCACTCATGGTTCTCATTTCCGCCGATGCCGTGGAGCACATAGAGCACGGGATACTTCTTGTCGGTGGAATAGCCGGCCGGAGTATAGACCTCCATCCAGCGTTTTAAACCTTCGCTGACGGCTGTGGCATCATAGTCAACTCTTTCAAGCTTACCAGTTTGGATACCTTCTCGCTTATAATAACTTACCTAATGGGCGATATAGGATTCGAACCTATGACCCGCTGATTAAGAGTTATATTAGTCACCTACTGGTCAATTTACCACTGCCCCTGGTCGTCAGCTTAAGCCGCTGTCACTACGTGTGTTACGGCTTGTATCAGTAGGGTATCCAGGGGATAGAAAAGCTAACCCTAAGCGTAAATTCACCGTTTCTCCGACCGTTTCAATTTTGCCTTGTCCTATTTATAGCGTATGCTTTAAGTAGGAGGACGAAAGATGAAAACTATTAAAAAAGCGCCGACTAACACACTAACCGATAAGTACGTCCGGGAACTACCGCTGGCCTATAGCGGGCGACGTATCGAACGCGACGATAAGCAGCCGGGCTTCTTCGTCATGGTGGGCGAGAATACGAAGACGTACTACGTGCAGTTCGACTACCGCGACGCGCTCGGGCGCCGGAAGACGTGCCGTAAGAAGCTGGGCCGCCACGACGAGACCAGCGCTAAGCAGGCCCGCGCTAAAGCGGCGGAGATGATCGCTACGGCTAAGGCCCCGCCCAGCGACCCCGACGTCACGCTGGCCGCCGCCTGGGCCGAGTACCGCGACCTGCACCTAATACCCCACGAGCGGTCCCAACGGACTATCGACGGGGGCCAGGACGCGGTCGAGCGCCTCCTGGGCGACTGGTTAAGCGTACCGCTCGACCGGCTCGCCGAGAGGCCCGACGAGGTTAACCGCCGCTACGTAGCGCTGCTTAAGGGACACGGCGTAGCTACGGCTAAGAACGCGATGGCTACGCTGCGAGCCGTCTATAACCACGCGTCGCGTATGCACCCGGAGCTATCTAAACCGAACCCCGTCAGCCGACTCTGCCTGCGGACCCCTCCGCCCAGGAATACGGCGATGGCGGCGGACGAGTTAGCCGGTTGGTACGAAAGGCTACGAGACTTGCCTTGCCCCGTGCGCCGGGCGTACCACCTATTTACGCTGCTTAGCGGTTGCCGACGTACCGCCTTAGCGGAAGCCCGCTGGGAACACTTGGACGTGCGGCGCCGGGCGCTGCGCGTACCTAAGCCGAAAGGCGGGACCGCCCGCGCGTTCGACCTCCCGCTCAGCCGCCGTATGTTGTGGTGTCTGGCGAAGGCGCGGCGCGCCGGGCGTAAGCTGCACGCGAGCGAGTGGGTATTCCCGTCGGCTACGTCCAAGTCCGGGCACATCGAGGAGTGCAAAGAGAAGAACGGTATGAAAACTGGCCACGCCCTTCGGCATACCTGGCGGACCCTCGCCCAGCAGGCAGGCGTAACCGAACTCGACGCTAAGCTAATTATGAACCACTCCATACCCGGAGCGAACGCCGGGTATTTGAGCCGGTCCGCTCTGTGGCCGCACCTATTAACCGTACAAGAGAAGATGAGTAAGTTTATTATGGAGCAATGCAAATGAATATCTTGCAACCTATCGCGATTATCGTCGGTGTAGTGTCGGGCGTGTCCGGCTTCGTGCTGGGCGTTCTAAACTACATACATCAGCAAAATACTACCCGTCCACAGATTGTGGTTCGACCTCGCGTCTATTACGCTAACCGTGCAGCAACAGGAAGGACCATCGCAGAAAATCTTGTTGTTCTGGAAATATGTAACAAAGGACTACTACCAGTCACCGGCTCAACCATCGGATTCCTACCAAAGCCGGGAGTGATCGGGTTCCTGTTTCGCTGTCCGATCATCAAGCTTGTTGTCAGACACGGAAAGATTGGTGTATTTATGAAATCCTTACATAAACGATGGCAAGGTGGAGTGACTATTTTCCCCGAACCAAAACCAGTCGGGGGAAGGACGTGGATGAGCAAACTTGAGCCACAGGAACGTGCAATAATGCAAATTGGGTTGCCAGACACAGATAAGCCAGGACGAGCCTTCGCCACAACTATTGTCGGTGAAACCTTTAAGGCCAGCCGACGTGACATGTGGATATTCGCAAAGCAACTCAAAGAGTCTAAACTTAGCTCGCCTCGTCCAGCAACGCCTTGTACATAGCCTCAAGCTGCTCGACCTCCCGCCGCAGGTCAGCGTCCTCCGGGCTATAGCGTAGGGCGTTTTTCAACAAGATGAGTTTGTTTTCGACACGGCGGAATTTCGTCCGCCACTGGACGGCGCGGACGGCTTTCATCCGGTCGTCCTCCGCAGCTTTGCGGGCAGCCTTATTTGCTTTTTCCTGTGATTCCTGGGCGCGTACTTGAGCTATAAAACGAGCGTTCGCCCGCGCCTGGATAGCGGCCATGTTTTTATCTCTCATTATTCGATACCTCGTCTGGTTCTTGCCCAGCGTCCTCTGTAGCGTTTTCCAAGGTACTATTAGTCGTATTTTTATTTTTAGGGCCTCCAGTGGTCTGCTGGTTACGTTGCTGGCGTCTTTCCCGTCTTTCCGGGGCGCCAGACGGCTCGTAAACAGGCGATTGCTTAGCCTCGCGTCCGGCCTGCTGAAAGGCTTTTACGGCTTCTGCCGCCTCTCTCTCACGCTCCCTCTGGGCGATTTTTGCCGCCTCCGCGTTCTCGTCCGTACGTTTCTCCCGCTCTTGGGCGAGCCGCGCGCGTAACTGCTGCTCTCCCGCGGACATCGGCGACCGCCTGCCGAGACGAGGCGGGTTTCTATGACTACCACGTGCTACCATGTTTATCCTCCGTTTATTAATTGCCTAAAGCGTTTTACTAAGGGGGTATCGCCGACCGGAACATTGGTGTCCGTCGTTTTGCAGCACTTCTCCGCGTGCCGCCTAACGTACCCTTCTGGGTCTATCCCGTCGGGCCAACCGTCGGGCAAAGTGACCGACCGGTGCCCGGCGGTAAACCACGCGTCGAAGCGCGCGGCCTCGATTATTTCCGGAGATTTTAAGTCTTCTTCGCTAAGCATTTTTCAACCCTTTCAAAGCGTCGTCGTCGGCCGCGTTGGACCAGGTCCTTATCCTTCCCGCGATAGTCGTCGAGATATGTTCGGCAGTACGGCTTAGTCGCGCGGCGGCTTTGTCGATATTCTCTATTAATAGGACTTCCTCCGGACAGAACGTTTTTTGTGCTAACGCCAGTAGTGATGAGCACTGTTCAGTAGTTAGCCCAGAGAGGTAAGCCGGGGCGTTGAGCGCGGCGGCTAATGTCCGCTTGTCACCGCTCTTTACCGCGGCGGCGAGGAAGATAAACGCAGATTTTTGTGCCTTGATATGGCTACGAATCTCCGCACCTAACGGGTCGCCGGTTTTAGGGGATACTACGCTATTTACTTTAGCCGTTAGTAGTTCCCGGTTCTTCCGCAAGGAGTCGAGAGCCTTGTCGGTAGTAGCCAGGGCTTTCTCCACCACCTTTTGGGCAATCGGGGCCAGCTTGCTCTTGTCCGTAACGGATTTTTCTGTATCACGTAATTTCGCCCAGGAGTCCCATAAAGATTCACTGGCCCGCTTAGCGGGGGTAAGTAAGGGATTGTCGCCACCCTTTATCGCGCCGGGGTGGGCGTCGAGCGGTAAATCTCCTATGCTGCTGTTCTTATTTTTCATAGTTTCTTATCTCCAAATAAAGTTTAGTTTACGGTGTTAAATAATTATTTACTACGACGGCACACCTTCTACCCTGCGGCACGTAAGCCGGTTCCCCTGTAAATCCACGAGGCCGTACCTTAACGCGTCGATGTGGTGGTCTCGGTTAAATTTCGGGTCGATATCCTCCGCCCGGAGAGTGCCGCGAGGCGCCTCCGGGAGCGTCTCCAGTAAATGAGGACACCGGGTCGTTACCCACAGGCCCTGGCCGCCCTCGCCCGTTTTTGCGTTGAACAAAAGTTGCCTTATAAGGTTCCACCCACCTATACGGTCTTTCTGCGCGGGCCGCCAGGCGGATATCCCGCTGCCCCGCATAAAGCCTACGACCGTGTCACCCTGCAAACCGCGCGCGTCGTCGATTACCATGCCGAATTTCTTAACGCCGTTACGGTTCGTCATCTCCCGGACCATCTCGGCGAACATAGTAGGAGGATGCCCCAGGCCAACCGATAAATCCCGTGGGTCGGCGGTGTTCGTCTCGTCGAGTACGATATAGTCCCCCCCGATATAGCGCCCAACGGGGCTGCTTAGCCGGGCAATTAATAAAGCGGTCGAAGGTGACGCGGTGCCCCAGTCCGCACCAACCCTATACGTGGCGTCTAAAGGAACGGTTACGGGTGGGATAATATGTATTTTTGGGTCAAACACGTCAAACATCACGCCACCCAAAACAGACCAGTCGCCTTTTATCCAGGCCTCCGCGAGAGCAGTGTCACTGCCGCAGGAAGCTCTTAAGTTGCGTAGGTACTGGTCCTGGTCTATGTGGGGGTTTTGTGTGTAGTCACTCGTAGTCCATACCCAAGTTAGACCCGTCTCGGGGTCTTTGAACGGGTGCCAGGCCGGAGCTTTTGAAATCCAGGTTTTATAAACTTGCGTGTGCGCCCGCCCGTGGGGGTTAGCGGTAATATGTATGCTGGGCCGTTGCCCAGGAGGGACGCGGAGATTACTAAGGGCGCGTAACATGAAGGCGAACCCGTTGGGCGAGTAGTTGCCCGCCTCGTCAGCGTAAAGCCCGGTGAAGGACCGCCCTTGCAGCTTGGCGTAGGTAGCCTCGTCGCTGACGCACGCGAAGGTTATAATACCACCGGTCGGTAGCTCCATCGTGCCGGCGTGTTTATTGCGGGTAACCGTAGCTCCCCAAGCATTTACGCATAGGTTAAATGCCTCGTTCTGTAATTCTTGTAGTCCACCGTGGCTCTCGCGTAGCACTAAGGGACGAGCGTCCTCGCCGAATTCCTGGCAGTGACTTAGCAGGTCCAGCGACATAGAAAAACTCTTACCGCTACCTCGCCCCCCGGCGTTTATAATGCCGCAGTGGCCGCGAAACTGTAACACAGCAGATTGAAAACTCGTAGGCTTAATAATCTTAGTTTTACTCATTAAGCTTATCCTCTACGTCAACAACATTAATTAGTTTATTAAAGTCCATGTCCGACATCGCAGGCGGGATATGGATATTAACTTGCGTAGCGTTGCCGGTGTTTGTGGCCGGTCCCTGGTCGCGCCAGCCGAGCCGGGCCTTGGATAGGTAGATCGCCGCCGCGACATTGCCGTCCCTGGCCATGCCCATAAGGATATCGTGTAGTTCGTCAGCGAGACGTCCCTTACCCGTGTAGTACGCGGTAGCTACGCGCTCGTCTTCCTTTAGGTGCTTTAGCTGGTTGTGCCCGACGCCCAACACCTTGCAAATCGAGGCGTCGGAGTTGCCCTCGGCGGCCATATCCTCTATGGTCTTTAACCCCGCGTCCGTTACTACTATAGACGGCGGACCGGATGTCCCCGGCTCCTTCTTCTCTCGTACAATAAGTAAGTTATTATCGGTCATAGTTTATCCTAACCGTTCTTTTCCCGTTTCTTGAGTTTGCTTATAGTGGTTTTTATGCTATAAATAAGGTTTTTTACCGCGTGACCGCCTAATCTTAAATTATAAAGGCGCCTCCCCTCCTTTGCCCAGGAGACTCCCAGAGGGCCGCTCCCTGGGGAGACGCCGTAAACTACTAAGCGGCGGCGAGGGAGCCGTGCTCGAACCGTACCGCCGCCGTATCGTAGAAAAAGCTCGTTAGGTGTTGATGAATTTTTCTGGGGGTGGGACCTATAACTACGTGGTTCGCCCAAGAAGTGGCTGCATGCCAAGGTTATAGGTCTTAAATTAGGGGTTTTAGGTATTTTTAGGGGTTTCTGAACCCAGAGAGTTTTCAAGAAGAAATTAAAAATAGCTCTAAAATATACGGGGGTGGAAAAACCCGGAATACCCCTAAAACCCCGTATTAGGACCGATAATATTATTCTACTCATTTTTAACGCCCTCAGGCCATTCGAGCACTTTCTGCCGCTTCTCGTTAAGGTTCCGTACCGCCCAGACCGTTTGGTGGTTCACTTCTCGTCCCGTTAGCTGTAGCCCGCCGACGATGTTGTCTTTATTCCGTGAAAGGTAACGTCCGAAGCTCTTGCTCGACCACGTCCTGTTCTTACACTGCTCTATCATAAGTTCTAAGAGTCCACTTTCTTGGTCGCCCGAAGCGAGTTGCCATAGTTCCTTTACGGTTAGTTCCTGGTGTGGGTACTTTTCGTGCCAGATACTTAGTATTTCCACTAAGTCGCTGGACTCGCTGTCGAGATTTCGTATCTCGGCTTGCGTATCTATTGGGTCTGCGTAACCCAACCATACTAACGTTTCCCGTACCCATGACCATTCTTCAAAAGAGCCTAACTCAGGGAGTCTCTCGCGACCTCTTTGCCGTTCTAAGTAGGCCCATCTCAGAGCGGTTAGCCCGGCCGCTACTAACGCGGGCCGCTCGGCAGCCGCGCACGACACCGGGTGGAAATCGAACTGCCGTTGTTCGGGGTGTTCTACCCCCGCGTCGATGCGGCATTTGACCGACCGTCTGTACGTGTCACCCTTCGTTGCGAAGTTATTGCCTGTAGCACAAATTAATACCTGGCACGGTACTTCTTTACCCTTCATTAGGCCGAGGATTCTGGACTGTATTATATCCACCGTAAGCATAGAGCAGAGAAAAGAGCTACTTAAAGGTACGTTCAGGTTGTCTAACAGTATGACGGGGTCGCCCTTCATTAGTATTGTGAATAGTCTCTTTTCGAGTTCTTCTTCGCTGGCGCCTACGGTCATAGCCGTTGGCGAATATCCCATAACGATAGTACCTATCGCCAGCGGGATTAGTGTCTTGCCCGTGCCCGCCTTGGGTGCGTCCACGATGAATAAGGGTGCTGTTAGTAGTGACCTACGTATCAATCCGGTTAGTAACATTGCCAATACTACAGATCTGTCGGCAGGCGAAACGAACGGGAATTTCTCGAACGGTCCCGAACAACGTCGGAGAGCTTCGCGGGCCGTTTCCTCGGTAGGTTCTGTTGGTACTGCGGGGAATTTAATACCGTAGGGTTCATAAATTAAACCGGTAGCGGCGTCGTAGCCGGGGGTATCCAGCACTGACCCGTCGCGGCGTAGCGTAGGTGCGGTAACGAAGCCCCGGAGTACCGGTATATTCCTGTCCCCCCTGCGGGCGATGTAGTGTTTAGCGTACTTAATGGGTGGGTCGATACGGCGCGGTGGTTTGTCTTTTCCTACCGGGGCGAACCACTGGGCTTTACGTGCCCATTCCTGCGTGAGCCAGTGGTCATTAACTATTTCGATTTGGAGCGAACCTTTATCCCTCCGGATGGTTGCTTCTTCTGGGTCTTTGTTTTCTTGTCGGATGATACGAACAAGTTCCGACCCGTACTCGAATACGACTTGGTCCATAGCTTTTTCGGCTTCGTCGAGTATTTGGTTCAACCTACCTTCTACGACTAATATCCCCTCCCCGCGTTCGATGTTAACGAATTCTGTAGCTCGCTCTATCTGCCGCACGGCGTACCCTTCAGCGTTGCGACCTTTGTCTAACACGGACGCTGATATTTTCCAGTCCGGGTCGGTAATAATCGCGAATATCGTTTTCGGGTCTATACCGGCCCGCACTAACTCGCAGCACACGAAGAAGAGAGCGCCACTCCGTTTTTCTTTTGCGAATCGACCCTCTGCGCTACTAATCGGTCGGTCGGGGTCGTCGCCCTGTACTATCACGACCTTGCACAGGTCGGACACTTTGTCGCCGAGGGAGTTTATGTCTTTGACACGCTCGATGTGGTTCGTGTCGATAGAGACGACTTGCCCAGAGGAAGTCTCTCCCCTGGGCGGGGGAGCCTTTATGCGCTCGAAGTCGGACAAAAGAAAGCTCGCGTGTGCGTCGTCAGATACTAATTCAGCCAAAACTTCCGTGCGGCCCTTTTCTCGTTTCCTCTTGTCCGGTCGGTTGACCGTACCGGGTAGTCTCATTATCCTATCGACGTTATGGCACGAGTCCGCGCCGAACGCTGATTCCAACCCTAAGTTGTACAGCTTAGCGTCCTCATAGAGAGCCAGTTCACCATTAATTGGTTTAGGCTCCGCTAATTTCCAGAAGCCCTGGTATCCCCCGCCAGAGAAAATAATAAACGTTGGTCTTGGTATCCTGTCGGGCGGGTTCTGCAGCAGCCCCAGAATACGTGCCTGCTCGTCTTTGAGGTTTTCCCCGGCCCTCGGGTCTATGTCTATATGTAGCCAGTCGAGGGACGCTACGTCCTCCCGCATAGGTTTCTTGACTACGTCGTACCGCGTAGAGTTTACGGAGAAATAGATATTACGGTCCTGCCCGTATTCTTCCAGCCACCCCCGGACTTTATCCGGGTCGCGGAACGTTTTAGTATCTATGCTCTTCTTATCTAAAGTGATAGCGGTAAGGACCCACGGCCCTCCTGGGCGGTATTTCTCTAAGAATCTAAGGGACTCTTGGTAGTCGGGTTCAGGGGTCATCTCGACTTTGCCTTTCTGTAGGAAACGTAGATTCTAATCTCCGCCTCGGGGCACTTTCGCTTTATCTTCTTGTACCACGACTTGACCTCATCTAAGCTGCCGCGACAGAATGATGACCGGACGTCACTACAGTAAAGCTCGAGGTCGTCACCCCAGTGCTTACGGGATAAGAGTTGGTTCAGGCTGAGCTTGATCGGGTAGTCGTATCCGATGTCTTCGCGTAGCGGGCGTCCGTCGTGTATTATTGTCCTCTTGCCAAAAGTTATGTAGTAAACCGCGTGTCGGGTACAGAAGTATATGCGATCATCCCTCACGCGAAAAGGCTCTGCTGATGGGTCGCCATCGATAGTTATCACGAACCTCTTCAACCGTTTTTCTCCGTGTCCTATGAGGTAGTTATCCTTCTCGAAATCAATTGACTTACTTTTCATAATTTATTCCCTCAAAAAATAAAGTTATCCCCTGCGGCCCGCCGTACGTACGACGAGCCAGCAGAGGGAATATTCTAAGGTTTTACGTAGTACGTCACCCGGGCGCGGTCCCCGACGACTACTACGCGCTTTCTCAGACCTGGGAAATCAGGAATACGGTTTTTAACCGCCCAGGAAATAGGGACGCTACACACGACGCTGTCCCCGACCAGTTCGCCGCGGATTTTGTCGTCCCTGTCGTTTTTGTTTAATAGGGTACACGGTCCGACGTAGCAAAACATCCGCTCGCTCAATTTCACGACCCTTTCTTTTCAGGTACGACGATTAGCCTTTCGTACCTACGCCTATAAGGACTGGCCCACCAAGCTCGGTCCCGGTAGTTAACGTACATCTGCATAAAAGTTTTGTTGGTAATTTGCCAAAGCGTAGGGTATCGGGTATTAGGGTTGCTACTCTCTTCGATTAAATAACATAGCGTCCGGTTAGTCGTTAGCCCGCCGTTCGGAACGGTAAAAAGCCCCCGGCGGTTTATCTTCTGGATTTCCGGCGGAGTCTCATTAGGTTCTTCCTGCCCAGGGAAGGGGACGACGAACAGCGAGCATACGCGGTTTCTCGCGTTCGCGGACAGCATACCAGGCGCGTAAGCCTTCGTTAGGAAGACCCAGCTTTGCCAGGTAGGCAGGCACTTGACGAAATCTCTCAACGGGGTCACGTTTAACGCGGCCGGGTCGAAATTAGTTAGTAAACTCTCAATCACTATTAACACCCCCCGAAGTTAGGCTATACAGCCACGAATCTAAATCTTGACGATGATATCTGACGTGACGACCGACGCGGCTGAATCGCGGGCCGGTGCCAATACGCCTGTATTGGGCCAGCGTTTTCTCTGGCAGGCTAACGTAAGCCGCCGCCTGCGCCGGGCTTAGCCAAGGTGGAGTATTTGCTAAATGCCCCGCGATGAGTTCAGCAAGTTTAACTATGTTAATTTCTATCTCGTTCATATATTAGTATAGGCGCTGCCCGCCCTTCCAAACAAACGTCTTAATAAAAATATTTGTAATCATGCTATTATTATTCTGGAGATGACATAGGAGGAGTGTGCGACTCGTCTGTACCCAGTCTCTAACGCGAATCTGGCGGGTAAAAATATTATCCCTGGTTGTCGCCGCCGCAGCGTTCCAAGGCTTCCAAGGGATAAAGCTTCGCCCAGAAAATACCGATATAGGTGGGGTAGATTTGAAAGGAAGTACATATGTGCAATAATCTGGACGCAATGTGGAACCGAAGTATTCCGAGCATCACAGGACGCGTCACCTATAAAGTTACTAAAGTACGAATTGGAGAGAGCGTAGAGCTTGAAAGCCCTACTCGCAAGCAGCCGTCCGTACTCCGATGGGAAGATATTCGGACGGTCTCCCACGAGGGCAGCCCCGACTTAAATACCGTGGAAGTCGACAACATACTGGGCAATCCGCAGTACCGAGACAGCAGCACTATGTGTGCCTTGGTCCTGGCGATGCGGGACCCGACGCGCGTGCGATAGAGGTGAACGGGCTAATAATCCGTTACAACGGCGCCGGATTTCGTTTTACTTTCCGGCGCCTCCAAGGCATGATTGCGACCGTTTATTCCACCGTTTCAACGACCGTTTCTTTCCTACGGCGGTATCGGGGTGGTTCGTAACACAGTGTCACTCAAGGACTTGAAAAATGGGCGATATAGGATTCGAACCTATGACCCGCTGATTAAGAGTCAGCTGCTCTGCCGGCTGAGCTAATCGCCCGAACTTGCGTCCGAATTGAAGACTCTACAATCCGTAGAGCCTCATTGCAAGAAAATTTCTGCCTTTACTCCTTCCGCCCCGCTTATAAACCGTGAAATATGCTTGCAAAGCTTGATATTTTGGAATATAAACGTGCTTCGAATATTAAAGTCAGAACCATAGAGACATTACGAGAAACACAAGGATCAGATATGAAATACAGCCGGATGTTCATTCCAACCGTAAAGGAAGTTCCTGCCGATGCAGAAACTATCAGCCACAAATTGCTGGTTCGGGCCGGTATGATGCGTAAAGTCGCCAGCGGCACATATACGTACCTGCCGTTGGGCTGGCGCAGCCTGCTCAAAATCATTGCAATCGTCCGCCAGGAAATGGACAGAAGCGGCGCACAGGAGATTCTTGTTCCCTCGATGCAGCCGAAAGAGCTGTGGGACAGGACCGGCCGCAGCACCGACTACGGCCCGACAATGTTCTGCCTCGAAGACCGCCACGGCAGGATGAATGTACTCGGGCCTACCGCAGAAGAGGTTGTTACTTTTCTTGCGGCAGGTGAAGTAAATTCCTATAAGCAGCTCCCGTTTAATCTGTATCAGATTAGCACCAAGTTTCGCGATGAATTCCGTCCGCGATTCGGCCCGATTCGCTCCCGCGAGTTTATTATGAAAGACGCCTACAGCTTTCACGACAGCCCGGAAAGCCTCCATGAAACTTACATGGATATGTATAATGCTTATTGTCGAATTTTCACTCGCTGCGGACTCGAATATGTGATTGTCGAAGCTGAAGTCGGCGAGATGGGCGGCTCCGGCTCGCACCAGTTCACGGTACCCTGCGAATCCGGTGAGGACACTATCGTTTATACAGAGGACGGCTCATACGCGGCCAATCTCGAAAGAGCGGCAGTTGATCCACTGCCAAAAGACGAAGGACGAGGGACGAAGGATGAGGGACGAAAAACCCCGCCGATTGAAGAAGTTCATACTCCCAATATAGGCAGTATCGAGGCGGTATGCAAATTTCTTGGCACTCAGCCCAAAAATATGATAAAGACACTAATTTATACTACATTCACCAGTGAAGATATCGAAAAAGAAATCAACATGTACAAGAGCATGCATCATGGTCAAACCCCTAAAAAAATAAAAGCTAGGCATGTTGGTTATTATGCTGTTTTGGTTCGTGGCGATCATGAAGTAAATGAAGAAAAACTTATGCAGGCACTTGGTGGACGTAAAATCGGATTGTGTGAATCGGAAGAATATATAGAACTAGTAACTGGAGCCAAAGTAGGATTTGCTGGCCCAATTAATCTTGTGTTTGGACCAACATTAATTATCGACCATGCTATTGCCGCAATGGCCGTCGGCGTCACAGGGGCGAATAAAACCGACTATCATATAAAAAACGTTGTGCCCGGCAGAGATTTCCCACTCGACGGCGATAATGTCACTATTGCGGATATTCGCTACGCCCGGGAAGGTGACACTCATAACGGCAAAAAACTGCTCTTCAAAAAAGGCATCGAAGTCGGGCAGGTCTTCAAACTCGGGACAAAATACAGCGTAAAGCTCGGCGCGACATATCTCGACGAAAACAACGATGAAAAACCCTGCTTGATGGGCTGTTACGGCATCGGCATCAATCGGATACTCGCCTCGGCCATCGAGCTCGGTAATGACAAAGACGGCATTATCTGGCCAATCAGTATCGCTCCGTTCGAGGTGATAATGACATGTATCAATCAGGACGAGCCGGAAGTGGCCCTGGCGGCGGAAGAAATCTACCGGCAACTGCTCGATAACGGGATCGAGGTTTTATTAGACGACAGAATCCTGAGGGCCGGCGTCAAATTCAAGGATGCCGATCTGATCGGCATACCGATACGAGTGGCCGTCGGCAAAAAGTCCGTTGCCGAAGGAAACGTCGAAATAAAATTACGCTGCGAATCCGAAAAACGCACGGTTGCGAAAGAAAAAGCAACCGAAGAGGTAATTGGATTGGTCAAAAAACTAACAGAACGATATAATCTTGAATAAATATTGAAAAGGGGAAAAATTATGATGAACGATAAACTTTCCCGCCGAACGTTTATCCATAGTGCGTCCCTGCTGGCCGCCGGTGCGATTGCCGGTTCGGTCGCTCGGAAAGGATATGCCGGTATGGCTTCCAACGTAGAACAGGTCGTGAAAAACGGCCGGATTAATCAATCGGTCAGCAGATGGTGCTACGGCAAAATCCCGCTCGATGAATTTTGTGCCGTAGTCAAAAAAATGGGGCTTAAAGGGATCGACCTTTTGGGGCCGAAAGACTTCCCGACTTTGAAAAAGCACGGGCTTATCTGCACGATGATCGAGACGCACAGTCTGACAAAGGGCCTTGACAACAAACAAAATCACGCTCAGTGTCTGGATCAAATCCGAACGGCCATCGATGCCGCCGCCGAGCACGGCTTTCCCAACGTTATCAGCTTCCCCGGCAACCGCGACGGTATGAGTGACGAAGAGGGAGTGGAAAATTCCGTTGCCGCTCTCAAACAAGTTGTTGGTCATGCGGAAAAGAAAAAGGTCACGATATGTCTTGAATATCTCAACAGTAAGGTCGATCATAAAGGTTATATGTTCGACAATATGGCCTGGGGTGTTGAGGTATGTAAAAAAGTCGGTTCGGAGCGTGTAAAGATTCTATATGATATATATCACGCCCAGATAATGGAAGGTGACATAATCCGAACGATAAAAAATAATAAACAATACATCGGCCACTATCATACGGGTGGAAATCCCGGCCGGAACGAAATCGACGACACCCAGGAAATATACTACCCGGCCGTCATGAAGGCAATTGTCGAAATGGGCTTCAAAGGTTACGTCGCCCACGAGTTCGTCCCGAAGCGAGATCCGCTGACGTCCCTGGCACAGGCGGTGAAAATTTGTGATGTCTGATTATGTGGAAGCTAAATGTCACCAAGCCGGTAAAGCTTATCATTGGAATCCTGGCCGCCGATCACAAGTGCGTATATACCGCGGCAGATGTTTTGGCCGATAAGTTCGGCAGGGTCGATTTCACAAGCGATATCTGGCCCTTCGATAAAACCGACTATTACAGGGACCAGACAGGGTCGAGAATTTTAAGGCAATTTATCAGTATCGAAAGATTAATCGATCCCGGAAAATTGGCGAAAATCAAACATAAAACCAACAAGCTCGAACAAAAACTGGCAAAGATGCTGGCGCTTCCGCTGCCAAGGCCGGTTAATCTGGATCCCGGCATAATTGAGCCGTCAAAATTAGTGCTGGCCACAACAAAAAACTATTCACATCGTATATATATCGGCAGCAAAATGTACGCAGAAGTAACATTGATTTACGATAAGGGCCGGTGGTGCCCGCTGGACCATACTTATCCCGATTACA
This sequence comes from uncultured Pirellulales bacterium, assembly GCA_964431695.1. Taxonomy (GTDB): domain Bacteria; phylum Planctomycetota; class Phycisphaerae; order Sedimentisphaerales; family Anaerobacaceae; genus JAFGPS01. The sequence goes on from CAYSKI010000011.1 coordinate 29,117, forward strand.
GGCAGCAATGTTACTTCGATTTCTTTGAAAAAGTCAGGAACCGATTGTTGGAACAGTTGAAAAAATACCAGTCGCCAAAAATATAATCCGGCCTGTTATTATAATTAAAAAAATGACCTTCGAAGATAAAATACGACAGCGATACAGCGGTGAAAAAGGAAGACAATACCACCAGACTAAGCGTTCCGTTCCCGAGGCGGCTTATCGCTGGATTTCACGGCTTCGTGCGGCAAAAATCCAGCCTCATATAAACAAGACCGATACCGTATTGGAATACGGCGTGGGAACCGGCTGGAACCTGGCGGAATTAGATTGTGAACAAAAGCTCGGCTTCGATCTTTCGGAACATTTAGAACCTGTGGTCCGAAGTCACAGCATAGAATTTGTAAAGGATATAAAAAATATTGACGATGCGTCGATAGATGCGGTTATTTGTCACCACATGCTCGAACATACGGGCAATCCGCCTGAAATTCTAAAAGAAATAAAACGCATACTCCGCGAGAACGGCAAACTGTTGCTGTTTGTTCCTTTCGAAAAGGAAAGAAGGTACCGTCACTTCGATCCCGACGAGCCTAACCATCATCTTTATTCCTGGAACGTTCAGACGCTGGGCAACCTCGTTAGCGACATAGGCTTTAAGATATTAAACGGTAAAGTTCGGGAATTCGGATACGACAGATTCGCAGCCGTCTGGGCGGTAAAACTTGGTTTGGGCCAAACCGGATATAGATTGATTAGAAAGGCAATTCATCTTATCAAACCGGCATCGGAGGTGTATATTATGGCGAAAAAGGAATAGCTTCGTAAAGTCCGTGTAATTTAAGGAGTATTTGTTATTCAATCGTTAACAATATTAGCAATAATTCTTTTTGCCGGCTCGTTCATTTTGTCGCTGGTGTTGACGTGGATGGTAAAAAAACTCGCTTTGCACGCGGGATTCGTCTCGAAACCGGCAAGTGACAGGTTTTCGGCAAGGATTGTCCCGCTCGGAGGTGGAATTTCGATTTTTGCCGTTCCGACAATCGTAATCCTCGCCGCCGCGCTGGTCGTAAAATTTCTCGTCGTCCCCGGCCATCTCGACTGGCTCGGCGAATCCGTCACCGTCCACACGGCTGGTTTTATGAGCCAGGTCGGACGGCTTATGACCATATTGTTTCTGGTCCTTATCCTGTTTCTTCTCGGTCTCTGGGATGATAAAAAGCATCTCGGGCCGTTCTGTAAGCTCGGTGTTCAGTTCGCCGTGGCAGTCGCCGCCGCTTTCTTTGCGGATATCCGCGTCGAATTCTTTATCGAGAGCAAAATCATTACATCCCTGCTCTCGGCGGTATGGATTGTCCTGATAATTAATGCGTTCAATTTTCTCGATAATATGGACGGGCTTTCGGCCGGCATCGCCGTTATTACCAGCTCCATTTTATTTACCGCCGCCGCCTTGAACGGCCAGGTATTTATCGGCGGGATGGCCCTCGTGTTCATCGGGACTTTACTTGGTTTTTTAGTTTTCAATTTTCCTCCGGCGAAAATATTTATGGGTGACGCCGGCTCGCTCGTCGTCGGTTTTTTCGTTGCGCTGCTTAGCCTGAGAACAACATACTACAACCAGGCGCAAAGCGGACAATGGTACTCGGTTTTTGTGCCGCTTGTCGTTATGGCGGTGCCACTCTATGATTTTATCAGCGTGACGCTGCTGCGAATATGCCAGGGAAAAAGTCCTTTCGTCGGTGACACGCAGCATTTCTCCCACCGGATTAAAAAACGCGGCCTGACCGACACCCAAACCGTTCTGACTTTATATCTGGCGACACTCTGCACCGGCCTTAGCGCGACTTTTCTGTACCAGGTCAATATTGTCGGAGCGGTCCTGATTTTTGCCCAGACGGTCATGATTCTGTCGATAATCGCCATCTTCGAGGCGACAAAATGAAAAAACCGCCGGTCAATTCGAGCAATTCAAAGAGCAAGTCTCTTGTTTGCCTGGAATACGCCCTGCTTACCCTGTGCCTCGGCGTGCTCACACTTCGTACAATATTCACCGAAGGCCCGGCGATGCAATCAACAACACTCCCTGCCAATATTGGTGACAGCCTCTACAGCCTGTCAGTATCGGCATGTTTGCTGGGAGTTTTTTTGCTGTGGGTCGTGTGGAATATATGCGGCAAAAAAATCCTTTACCGCCCCGCCGGCATAGGAATCGGTCTTGTTCTTTTCTGCATCGCCGCCGCAATCTCGTGCCTCGCGGCATCGGATAAACGACTGGCAATAACTACGGTATTTGTAGCAATATCGCCGCTTCTCTGCGCGGTAGTATTGGTGCAGATATTAGAGACGCCGGCTAAAGTCAATTTGGTATTGGCCGTTATCGCCGCGTTGGGTGTGCTCAGTGCTTATCAGTGTTTCGAGCAGCTTTTCGAAGGAAATAAGGTAATGATCGAACAATACGAAGAGAATCCGCAGAGCATGCTCGAACCGCTCGGCATCGAGCCGGGTACGCTCCAGCATTTTCTTCTCGAGCACAGACTTTATGCAGGCAATGTCCGCGCCTTTTTCACGACGCGAAATTCGGCAGGCTCGTTTTTATTATTGTCTTTTTTCGCGGCCCTGGCGCTGTATCTTCATAAACTAAAGAACCATAAATCCGGGCAATCCAAATTCCGGGATTATATCGTCAGCATTATCCCAATCGCCGTAATTCTGGCTGCTCTTGTCCTGACCAAAAGCAAAGCTGCGATAATCGGATTAGTTTTCGCTACGGTTTTAATAGTGACATATTTCTGTTTTGAGAAATTGATCAAAGCTAATAGAAAATTCATATTTGTGACATGCGCATCGTTATTCATCGCGGGCGGCATTGCCGTCGCCTGGTACGGATTAACACATGGCCGTTTACCGGGCGGCAATTCCATGCTCGTCCGGTGGCAATACTGGCACGCCTCTGCAAAGATGTATGCAGACCATCCTCTAACCGGCGTCGGACCGGGTAATTTTACTTCTTCTTATTCTCATTACAAACCGGCCGCCGCACTGGAAAGCGTCTCGGACCCGCACAATTTTCCGATTAGCATCCTGACCCAATATGGTCCGCTCGGCCTGGCTGCAATGCTGGCAATGATTTTTGTCCCGTTGTGGAAAGTAATTTTTCCTAAATCTTCAAACTCATCAGAGGGTAATCGAGAGCCACCATCGGCTTTTAAGGCACAGACAATTACTTTCATACTGTTCTTATGGCTCGGTGTGCTGCTCGTCAGGCAATTTTTGATTCCGGCGATAAGCTTGGGTGACATTGCCGTATTAATCTATATTATACTAAGATTCATAATTCCGGCTTTTGTTGTTTTTGTTGTCAGTTTTACGCTATTTAGAATTCCGAACGATACGAATGAGCAAGCCAAAAATAAAATTCAAAGTTACACTGTCACAGTTCTTTTTTGTGCCTTACTCGGATTTGGTTTACATAACCTGACGGATTTCGCCTTTTTCGAACCCGGCGTTTATACGACATTCTGGTTTATGATGTCCTGCCTCGTCGCAACAAACTCATTTACAAATCCGGAACATCGGCTTGTTCTCAAACCTTCGGCCGGCATTAAAATAATGACTCTCGTCGCAGTACTTGGTGCCGGTATTATCTTTATAAAATATGCCCTCGTACCATTAACATCAAGCACGGTTAAAATTGAAAAGGCAAATTATACCATCTCGCAGGGCCGATTCGGGCTGGCCAATAATCTCTTGGACGAGGCCGCTATCGCGGATAAGCTAAGCCCTCTCGCACCATCACTCAATGCGAGGCTATACCTGTATCTCTACCGGGAATCACCGGATGCAAATCCCAATCTGCTTGTCTGCGCTGAGGAGTGCCTGAAAACTGCAATCGAACGAAACAGCGCCGATTTCAAAAGCTACGAACGACTGACAGAAGTATATTTACTGCTCTCGGAACGATCGGCCGGGCAGGAAAAAACCGACCGGCTTAACAAGGCATTTTCCGCAGCTTCGGATGCGGTCGGGATTTATCCCGGCTGCGACAGATTGCATTTTAACCTGGCCCAGATCGCCAATAAGCTGGATAAAACCGATATTGCACTGAAAGAGTACGAAAAAACAGTCGAAATCGAAGAACAATACCGCGGCCAGTTTCGACAGATGTTCCCGAGGGAAAAAATTGTCAGCCGCCTCGGCGAAGATAAATACAAGCTTGCAATCGAAAAAGTCAAAGACTTGTCAAGTCAATCAGAATTGTGAGCACGAATTTTATGGTTAGTCACATATAAAATCTACAAGCGTTGATTGTCCTGCTCTTTTACGAAATCTTATTCATAATCTCATCAGGAATATCGAAGTTCGCATAGGCGTTTTGCACATCTTCGTGGTCGTCGAACGCTTCCATCAACGATACAATCCTGCCGGCAATATGCTCATCGTTAATTTCGATGGTACTTTGCGGCACCATTGAAATCTCGGCCACTTCCGTAGCTATTTCCGAATCCTGCAAGGCTTTTTTAAGTTCATCGTAAGCGGCCGTCTCGCATGTGATTTCATAAACATCCCCCATCGTCTGCATGTCGTTCGCACCGGCGCCGAGGGCGATTTCCAAAAGCCGTTCCTCGTCAACGGCTGAAGTAACGACTGTAATAAGTCCCTTCTGACTGAACATCCAGTTAACACATCCGCTTGTTCCCAACGAACCGCCGTGTTTTTCGAATATCCTTTTAATTTCCGGCCCGGTTCGATTTCGGTTATCGGTCAAAACCTCGACCATTATAGCAACACCGCTCGGGCCATATCCTTCGTACAGGATTTCCTCAAAGCTTACACCCTCAATGTCACCCGTTCCTTTTTTGATTGCTTTTTCTATGGTATCCTTGGGCATATTTGCGGCTTTGGCCTTGTCGATTGCATAACGCAGGGACAAATTCGCAGAGGGGTCCCCCCCGCCGTTTTTGGCAGCTACGATAATCATTCGAGCAACCTTGCTCCATACTTTGCCGCGTTTTGCGTCGTTGGCCGCTTTTTTATGCTTTATACCGGCCCAGTGTGAATGACCCGACATTTTTTACTCCTTGTTATAATCCGAAATAATAAATTAACAGGACAAATATTATATCTGATTTCCCGTAATAAAAGTAACTAATTTCATAAAGAAAACGCTGCCGGGATATTATTTTTCCAACAGCTCCAACGGCACCAGATATATGTGACGGAACTCTACGGGGCCGCCCTCACTCTGGAGACAAATCGCCCCGCATGTATCGGTCGGAGCGGTTCCTTCGTTCTGAAGCCTGCCGTTGACGTAACAGCGAATCGAATCCTCATTGCAATAAATATCGTAGGTGTTCCACCGCCCGGCGGGTTTCTCGCTGCTTTTTTCTTTTTTGGGTATCACAACATATTGCTGCCGGGGATTTTGTTTATTTTCACCGTCGATAGTGATACCGGTGCCGTTCATAAGCACGAAATCTCCCGCACTGCCGGCTTTCAACTGGCACTCTATTGCCCTCGGCCAGATTTTATCCGGCCCGGTGGTATGAAGCAGCACACCGCTGTTGGTCGGCTCATCCGGCCAGCGCCATTCCACGTGAAGATAATAATTTTCATACTTATTCTCCGTCCGCATATATCCGTTAGGTTTTCCCGTACAGTGTATGACTCCATTGACGACCGTCCAGATATCGAACACATCGATGTTTTCTTCGGTAGTAAAGAGGTTCCAGCCTGTGAAATCCTTGCCGTTCCAGAGCATTATCCGGTCTTTTTGTGCAACCGGTGCCGAAATACTTTCACAGCCTGCCTGAATTAACAATAACGACAAAATCAATCCGAAGATAAAGAATATACACGCATATCGCCTCATTGCCTTTTTCTCCTTTATTTCGTTTGTGACCATAATTAAAATTGCAACGCACTTTTAGCTCTCAGTTGTGCCTTATACCTTCGAAAAAACGGAATTTATCTGATTTATGTCTTTTTGGCAACATATATTTCCTGTCGAAAAGGCAATGGAAAAAGATAATTTTGGCTTGACAAAGAGGCTTTGATTTAATATTAAAGCTGTTTTTGGCAACTTTACCAAAGAATTAACGTTTTAGTTTTTACCGCGTCAGAATAGCGATTTTTGGCGTTGGATGAACAGGATGAAACACAATATGGAGTAGTAATTAATGTTACCGGTAAAAAAGATAAGTAAGTCCAGAACACGCACCCGCAGAAGCCACCATCGGCTCAAGGCCACAAACTATTCGGTCTGTAAAAAATGCGATCAGGCCAAGCTTCCTCATGCGGCTTGCGATAATTGCGGATACGTCAACCCGAAAATCACGCTGAAGCTCGGTAAGGAGTCCGAATAAGGACGGCTCAAATATGCGAATAGCAATTGACGCAATGGGAGGCGATAACGCACCGGATGAAATTATCGCCGGTGCACTGGAAGCAAAAGAGCTGCTTACTGCGGACGACGAATTGATACTTGTCGGCCCCGAAGAGACGATAAAGGCGCATTTGCCGTCCTTCAAATCCGGAAAAGCCTCAATCAGCATAGTACATGCCCCCGATGTTATAGCCATGGGTGAGGTTCCTATAGAGAGTCTTCGAAAGAAACCGAAAAGTTCCATCGCCGTAATAGCCAAATTAGCCAAGAGAGACCAGGCCGACGCGGTTATTTCCGCCGGTAATACGGGGGCCTGTGTTGCAGCATTCCAGATGAGAATGAGAAATCTTACAGGCGTAAACCGGCCGGGCATAGCGGTAGTATTTCCCACTCCGGGGGGACCGGTTACTATTTGCGATGTCGGTGCAAATATCGCCTGCAAGCCGATACATCTTTATCAGTATGGTGTAATGGCGAGTATATATACGAGAAACCTGCTTAAGATCGAAAATCCGAGGGTCGGTATTATGAGTATCGGCTCCGAAGAAGCAAAGGGTAATGAGGTCGTCAAAAAAGCGAGGGATTTATTCAAATCCGATACCCAGATGAACTTTATCGGTAATATCGAAGGAAGAGATATTTTCCAGGGGACATGTGACGTCGTCGTTTGTGAAGGTTTCGTGGGCAACGTAATTTTAAAACTAACCGAAGCCCTCGTCGATGGTCTTTTCAGGGCGATAAAGCAGGAGCTAATGGAGGAAAAGCTCCGGCTTGCGATGAAGTTCAAGCCGGTGATGAAAAGAATATATACGAAGTACGACTATAACGAGTATGGCGGAGCGCTGCTGCTGGGAATAAACGGTACGGCGGTCATCTGTCACGGCTCGAGTCAGAGCAGAACGATAAAAAACGCAATTTTAGCCTCCAAAAGATTCTACACGGAGAAAATTAACGACAAGATTACAGAATATCTTTCGAGAATCCAATTGTGCACTTCGTCGCAAATTGGAAGTTCTCGCGAGCTTGCATAAGGACCACGGATGAATAACCCAACTAATGATTGCCCCCCTGCTTATCGCGCAGTCGTCACCGGATATGGCTCATTCACACCGGCGAAAACTCTGACAAACGACGAACTCGCAAAGATTGTGGATACCTCCGACGATTGGATCACGACAAGGACCGGTATAAAGGTTCGTCACATTACAACGGAAAAAGAAACAACGGCGATGCTGGCCACCAATGCCGCTAAAATTGCACTGGTCGAGGCAAACCTCGATCCGAAGGACCTCGAACTTATTATCGTGGCTACAATTACCTCCGAGATGGTCTTTCCTTCGACCGCCAGCTTCGTGCAGCGGGCACTCCATGCGAAGAAAGCCTGGGTATTCGATCTGGCAGCCGCCTGCAGCGGCTTCGTTTACGGTTTGTCTATTGTGCAACAATTCATAGAAAGCGGTAAATTGAAAAATGCCCTCGTTATAGGCGCCGAGACCTTGACTAAAATAACCGACTGGACGGACCGGACAAGCTGTATCCTGTTCGGAGACGGTGCCGGCGCTTTCGTACTCGAACGAAAACAGGACGGCAAAAAGGGGATCATATACAGCACTATGCACTCGGACGGAGACCGCTGGGAGGCATTGAACTGTCAGGCTTACGGCTCACGCCATCCGGCGGGTAAAAAGCTGGACGACCCCAAGAAAATCTATATGCAAATCAAGGGCCGTGAAGTTTACCAGCAGGCAATTCGCCGGATAGTCGAAACTGTGAACCATTGTCTGGACCATTGCGGATTGAGCCTCGACGATATTACTATGTTTATTTCGCACCAGATGAATGCAAGAATCATCGAATCGGCGGCAAAAAGGCTGAACATGCCCGACGAAAAAGTGTATATCAATATTTCCGAATACGGTAATACATCGGCAGCCTCGGTCCCCATCGCTTTCGACGAATGTGTCAGGAAAGGAGCGATTAAGCGAGGGGACATTGTCATTCTGGTCGCTTTCGGCGCCGGATTGACATGGGGCGCAAATATTATCGAGTTTTGATTGTCACAGGAGTATTCAGGTCACACCAAAGGTCATACGAAGAGAACGATTATGAAAACGGCATTTTTATTTCCGGGTCAGGGTGCTCAGGAAGTCGGAATGGGCGCCGATATCGCCCGGTCATTCGAGAAGGCGGCGGATATCTTCAAAAAAGCAAACGAGATTCTCGGATTCGATTTGTCCGGGACCTGCTTCGAAGGCCCCGCCGAAGAGCTTAACAGCACGGTGATTTCCCAGCCCGCGATTTTTACAACTTCCGCGGCCATACTGGAAGTCCTCCGGACGGAGCTTCCAGCGGATTCTTTTCAGGCGGACGTAACCGCAGGTCTGAGCCTCGGCGAATATACGGCACTTTATGCCGCCGGTGTGTTCAGCTTCGAGGATGCCCTTGTTCTCGTGAACAAACGCGGACGGGCCATGCAGGAAGCCGCCGATGCCAACGGTGGTTCGATGGTCAGTATAATCGGCCTTGACGAAGAGAAAGTCCACCAGCTTTGTGAGGAGATTATCACCGCCGAAGAGGAAGACGAGGACGAAGAAGAAGACAGCATCAAGCTTTTAGAGCCTGTGAACTTCAACTGCCCCGGCCAAATCGTCGTTAGCGGCACGAAAGCCGCATGCAAACAGGCCAAAGAATTGGCCGTCAAATACGGGGCGATCAAGGCCGTCCGGCTGGACGTGGCCGGCGCATTTCACACCGAAATGATGTCCGGCGCAGCAGAGGCACTCAGGCAGGCACTTTCGAGCTGCGCAATTGCAGAGCCTTCCCGAACTAAGGTTATCGCAAATATCAATGCCGAATACTATCAAAGCGGCGAAAAAATTGCCGAAGGATTAGTAAAACAATTGACCAGCCCGATTCTCTGGCAAAAGTGTATGGAGCGGATATTGGCCGACGGTGTCGAAGAATTTTACGAGATCGGCCCCGGCAGAGTCCTGACTTCGCTGATGAAAAGAATCAGCAGAAAAACGATAGTCACTAATATCTCGTCCGCCCAATCTTTGAACGAAATCATAAAACGCTGACTATCATATACCGCTGATTCTGGGTGGGCGTTTGTCCCTGTCGCTATTGTTGTCGTCGTCCCGATAATACGTACTATCTTCGAAGACAGTTTCTTACAAAAGAATTTGCCCGGCTATAATGATTACGCTCAAAAAACACGTTACATGCTTTTACCGGGAATATGGTAAAAAACAAAGACAGTGTGAAATACCAAATCCTGCTAACCTAACCGTTTGGCTCTTTGCCCTTGTGCGGCCAAGCATATCTCTCGAAGCGGCCGAATTCCGCATCTACTAAATTGCCATCTTTATCCAGCACCGATTTGACCTGGTCAACGTGGGCGTCAACAAAAACAGCGTTGCATGTTCCGCTGTTGAGATCATTGCCTTTCGAGCCGTGGAAGGTCGCGAACCAATCGTAGCCCATTCCACATAATGCATTGTCGTTGAGCACCTGAGGATTACCCGGCCTTGACCACATATTCTCCTCAGCAAAGAAAAATACCTCTGCATGGATCCTTGTGACCTCGCTAAGCTTAATAGCGCCTCCTCCGTAGGAGTCCGGACCGTTCCAGCCCCGATAGCCCGATCTGCCGCCGAGCCAGGCATTCATGCTGTAGCTGTATTGAGGAATCACCGGTATGGAAGGATCGTGATTCGGATGGTTCTGTCCCATAGATTTTGCAAGAACTTTAAATGTGGGACATAGATGGACACCCTCATCCTTCAGGTAAGGCCAGAAAGGGCCGTCCGGGGGATACCGCGGATCGTGCCATCGACAATAGCGTTCATACCCGGCAACAGGTGCTTCGTTTGCAACAAGAGAGTTCCAGGCCGACGGGTAACGGCCGTCAAAGTCGTCGAGGTATATAACCTGGGCGAGGCCGTACTGGCGAAGGTTGGATCGGCAGCCCATTTCTTGTGCCTGCTCTTTGACCCTCTGCAAAGCCGGCATTAATATACCCATAAGCAGTGCGATAATAGCAATCACCACCAGCAGTTCTATCAATGTGAATCCTTTCCGTTCGTTCTTGATGCTTTTCATGGAATGCATAATATCCACCCTTTCTTCAAAACTTCAGATTAGCATTACCCTACAGGCTTCAATTGGATATGATTATATCAAATCTGCATCGAGATTTCAAGTATTTTTCACAAAGCCGTTCTAACCCCCCACCCGTCATCTGTCATCCATCGTCCAATATTCGTAATCCCTCGCTTGCCCGGCGGCTTTGAATATTATTTTCCAGTTTTATTCCTTTGATCCTTCCAATTCATCTGATCTCGCCTTTTTAGCTTCCACCTGGTAAACTACACTTGGAGACACCCGATACAATCCCGATTGAGATATCAGCAATCCCACCGACAATATCATAGACTCCCTCAACCTCGCCGTATTTGTCGATAACTGGCTCGCAGTAGTTGAATAAAATATTCTTCATCAGTTTTCGGTCCTATAAATCTTAAAATTTCCTTTTTTGCCATGATTTGTTGCACCTAATTGAAACACAACCTTATCGACCAAAATTTTTGGACGATACTTATAAGGTGAATTCTATTTTCAAAACCAGAAGATAATCGAAAAGGTGAAATTATGGCAACTGTTACGGATTTTAATACATGGCTTAGCGAAGCAGAACCGCAAGGCTACGAAGAGATTTATAGTCTTTACAAATGCGTAGAAAACGAAAATGACTATGGAATATGGACGTGTGGGAAAAACAATGGCATGCTTTTCATCAAAGCCAGGCATACAGAGGATGCTTTAATTCTCACATCAAAAAAAACCAAGAACGCATTTCTAAGACTAATATTAGACTATTACGTTGAGGACAAAGAGATGAATATTGAAATGTGGTATGGGTATCATCGTTCAATGGCTAAGAATAACTGAGATCAATCTATTAAGAAGCATCATCAAGCTGTTATCGAATTTTATCTTTGAGTGATATAATACATTTATAAGTTAAAACTAATGTTTTTTCAAATGATAAATCAAAGATACGAGCTTGCACTATCTCGTAGTGATCTAAGTCAGTGGCTGGTTCATTTTTCACGTTCATCGGTATCTTTAGAAAATAATACTTTAAACGCAGAATAGGTGCTTCATAACATTATTCGCGAAGGATTTATAAGGCCATCATTAAACGGTTATATTACCCGATATTGTAATGATGGTGCTGCATGTTTCTGCGATTCCCCACCTCGTGTGTGGCCTGAAATAATAAAAACGAATCCTAACGATCGCAAGGCATTCGGAATAATTGTAAGCCGAAATGCTCTTTGGTATTTGGGTGGTCGCCCAGTGATTTATACAAATAATATTTCTCAATACTATTGGCCTGATCAAGAATGTTACAGATTAGTATATACTGATTTGACACATGAACCTTATCCTGCAGACTGGACTCACGAGAGGGAATGGAGAATAAAGGGTGGTTTAAAACTTAATTCCTCAGACATAAGTGTAATTTGGTGGTGGCCAGTTGTACCAAGTGATGATTACCTTCAAAACATTTGGGATTTATTTTCAGGCATAGTCTCAGTTTATGTTATGAGCAGAGGAGATGTTGTGCCAAGGCCAACTATAAAAAACAAAGTTTAATCATCCCCTTTTTTTTGTCGGTTCTTGCGAAGTGGGTGGCAGCCACTGAGCTTATGCTGTAAGCGGAGTGGATGGCTGTTCTTACAAGCAAGGTTGCTTCTTTGATTATTTATCGATTTTTCCATCAACTTCATTCGTTTCGCCCTTAGGGGCAAACTCAATCAGTGGCTGCCACCCTAATAGTCCCGAGTGAAATGTCATGGACATTTTTCACCTAAAATCTGGGATTTTAATTGTATTATGGCGGTTTTTGGGTAAAATACGTAACGAATGGAATCGCGAGTATCGAATCCTTCGACGAAGCTCAAGACGAGCATTGAATTATGAATAACGAAGCAAAAATGGGGTTGATAAAAATCTGTTAGCCCAGGGCATTGCCCTGGGTTGACCGTGGCCGTGACGGCCGCGGTTAAACAATTCGAAATAATTCAGATCCATATAAACTGCGAAATCCGCGGTCAAAATTATGCAAAACAAAGCCAATTTTAACCACAGAAGACAGAACACAGGAGACAGAAAACAGAGGAAAAAATTGAAAACAAAGCCAATTTGGGCAAAGCCCAAATTAATATAAGCTCTTTGATAGCAACATAATATGGCAAATACGAGGATTTTTGGGGTTTGAAAAACAAAGCCAATTCTAACGGCAGAATACAGGAGACAGAAATCAGAAGACAGGGGAAAAAATGCAAAACAAAGCCAATTTGTGGCACGGCCATCCCTGACCGTGTTTTCATGGACTGCACCGTAAGGCGTCCCCAAGGGAGAAGTCCAAGCCACATGTGCTCAGGACGAGTTTGTTAGCCTGGGGCAATGTCCGGGATTGACCGTGGCTGGTGCAACCATGGCTAAACAAAATTTTGCATTTTAATCGTAAATCGGTTATATTTCTTAGCTTTCGTTTTCGAACAGTAATTGGATTTGTATGTTAGAACATGAAGTTAAAATTCCGGCCACGCCTGAGGCAAGCCCCCTGGGGGCAAGTACCTATGGCACAAGTACCCGTGGTACAAGCTATCGAATCAAGATAGGCACGGATATTCTCGGTTCGTTGTGGTCTGAGATAGAAACCGAGTTCGAGAAGCTCAACAAGTTCATCGTTACCGATGAAAATCTTGTCTCTGCGGGCCATCTGGAAAAGCTCATCGGCCAAAGAAATATCCCGAGTTTTATTATCAAGCCGGCCGGTGAAATTTCGAAAAACATCGATACGGTAATCTCGATTATCGAAGCCATGGAAAAGGCCCGTTTAGGCAGGGATACACTCGTTGTGGCGCTGGGCGGCGGGACGGTCGGGGATATTGCCGGTTTTGCGGCCGCGATATTTAAAAGAGGCGTACCCGTCCTCCAAATACCAACAACGACAGTCGCCCAGGCGGATTCCGCCATCGGGGGTAAAACAGGTGTCGATTCCAGCGTGAGCAAAAATGCATTCGGTGCGTTCTGGCATCCGTCGGCAGTTTTTATAGATGTGGCAACTTTATCAACTCTCGATGACAGACAATTCCGAGCCGGACTTGTCGAATCGGTAAAACATGCGATTATCGCTGATGCGGAATATTTCGAATTTCTCGAGAAAAATCTTGATCTTGTACTACAGCGTAAGCCGGATGTCCTGGAGACGATGGCTTATAAAAACTGCCAAATCAAGGGCGGCGTCGTCGAAGCCGATCCGTATGAGCGGAATAAAAGAAGAATATTGAATTACGGCCATACTGTCGGTCATGCGGTCGAGGCCGCCAGCGGCTACGAGCTACTGCACGGCGAAGCAGTAGCAATCGGTATTATCGCGGCGGGCCTGATTGAAATTGAATTGGGATTATCCAAACCGGACAGGCTCGATAAAATCCGGAGAATTCTTGAAAAACTGGAAGTTCCGATAAAACTACCACCGAACTTAGCCGAAAAAGATTTGATCGAATTGCTGCAGCACGATAAGAAAGCGGTGAACAAATGGCCGAGATTCGTATTAGTAAGTGACATTGGTCGAGTGTACTCAAAGGACGGGCAATATGCCGTAGAAGTAGATCGGAAATTAGTTGAAAAAATATTACATAAACTTTAGAGGACGTTTTTTAAAGGTCGGAATATGTTCAGAGAACAAATAAAAGTGCTCGATTGCACAATCAGAGACGGGGGACTTATTAACAACCATTACTTCACCGACGAATTCGTTCGGGCGGTGTATCAGGCCCTATCCAAAAGCGGCGTGGATTATATGGAATTCGGATATCGCAGCAGCAGAGAGCTTTACCCGCCCCAGGATTACGGTGCCTGGAAATACTGCGACGACCACAGGATTGGCGAAATCATCGACGGAGTCGAATCCGATATGAAGATCAGCGTTATGGTCGATTCGTATCGTGTCAAGGAGCAGGAATTCGCCCCCGCCGATCAAAGCCCCGTGGATATGATTCGAGCCGCGACATACGTCAAGTATATCGATAGTGCCATCGATTTGATTAACAGATGTCACGATCTCGGATACGAAACTACATGTAATGTTATGGCTATTTCGAAAGAGCTGGAGCCGGACCTTATCGAAGCTCTCGACCAGCTTGCCAAGACTCCGGTTGACGTGGTTTACGTGGTCGATAGTTTCGGAGCGTTATACTGTGAGCAGATAGAATATATGGTGAAACTCTACCAGCAGCATCTGCCCGGCAAAACAATCGGTATCCACTGCCACAACAACCAGCAGCTCGCATTCTCCAACACCATAGAGGGCATTATTCACAACGCCAGCTACCTCGACGGCTCGCTGTTCGGCATCGGTCGGGGGCCCGGCAACTGCTGCCTGGAATTGCTTATGGGTTTTTTGAAAAATCCGAAGTTCAACCTGACCCCGATCCTGAAAGTCATCCAGGATTATATGATACCGATGCGGCAGGAAATCGAGTGGGGCTATATCATCCCTTATCTTATCACCGGTATATTGAACGAACATCCCCGTTCGGCGATAGCACAACGACAGACGGAGGATAAGGATAAATACGCTGAGTTCTACGAGAAAATGCGCCTGCCTCAGGAGTAGAAGCGTTTTGGGTTCCGGCGTAATTCTTTTTGGCCGGCAAAAAGTTATTTTTACTTGCCTTTTGAGCGGTTTCGGGTAGATTTTAAAGGTAAGTATTAAATAGCATGACTATTTGTTCCGGTTAGTTCGGCTCGGCAATAATAAAAAAGATTGGAGATTCGGTTATGATAGGCAAGAAAATAAGGCTCGAAAGAATCATCGACCGTAATTCACGTAAAACGGTTATTATTCCGATGGACCACGGAGTGACGGTTGGGCCTATAGAAGGATTGGCCGATATGCGGACTACGATCAGTAGTGTCGTGGCCGGCGGGGCCAACGCCATCCTGATGCACAAGGGAATCGTTCGTGCCGGGCACAGAGGTACGGGCAAGGATGTCGGGCTGATTATTCACCTTTCCGCGGGTACGTCGTTGAGTCCCGATCCAAATGCAAAAGAACTGGTTTGCACCGTCGAAGAGGCGTTCAAGCTCGGTGCCGATGCCGTGAGTGTTCACATTAACCTCGGTGCCGATACGGAGAAGGAAATGCTGTCGCAATTAGGACATATCAGCGAACGATGTCTCGAGTGGCAGATGCCTCTGGTTACGATGATGTACACCCGCGGCGAGAAAATCAAGGATGAATATGATTTTAATAACGTCAAACTGGCCGCTCGGGTCGGAGCCGAGCTGGGTGCGGATATTGTCAAGGTTGTTTATACCGGCAGCCCTAAAAGTTTCGCCGAAGTAGTTGAGGGCTGTCCAGTACCGGTCGTGATTGCCGGCGGGCCGAAAATGAACAGCGACAGGGAAATTTTCAAAATGGTCGAAGGTGCTTTGGCCGCCGGTGCTGCGGGAGTTTCCATAGGTCGCAACGCGTTCCAGCACAAGAATCCGACCAAAATGGTCAAGGCACTCTCCAAGATGGTTCACGATGGAGCGAGTGTCGAAAAGGCAATTGCAATACTGAAAGAATAAAGCGTCTTAAGAAAGTCACTAAAGTGCCTGGAGTTGTAACTTTACACTTTAGCTCACTTCAGGCACTTTAGCTCATTTAGCCAATCGTTACTTGGCAACAGGTTCGGATTTTTTCTCGACTTTCTTTTCGATTTTCTTTCCTGTTACGTCGCTGGTTCCTCTATCCGATTCCATTTGACCTTTCAGGGTTTTGCCGTCTAATTTGCCTTTGAAATCCATTTCGAAAGTCATATCTCCGAAACCCATCTCAAGCTTAAAGGTAATCTGGCCGTTTTCGAGCTTGAGATTCTTCATGGGAATTTCTCCACCAAAGGATTCATAGAATCCTGTCATATCCGGCTCGATCATCATCATGCTCGTACGTGTACCGAAATCTGACTCCGTTGTAATTTCCCAGGTCCCGATCAGCTCGGTGCCGAACCGCTTGCCATTGGCCTGTATGTCTCCCATTTCGCTCTTCATTGTTCCGGTAAGCTCGTTACCTTTTATCATCCCTTCGTAATTTGACTCGAATTCGAAGTCTTCGATCTTGCTGTTTCGAGTGAAGGAAATTTTTCCGTCCTCGAACTTTATATTCAAGATTTTGTGTTCACCCATTTCCTCAGTCCACTTACCCTCGAACTTACCGTCTTTGGTTTGTGAAACTATCAGCCTGGCGCTGATGTCCTGGTCCATCACGGCGAAATTAATGTCCCATTGGCCAAGGGCGAGACACATTGGTTTCTTCCGTACGGCGGTTGCGTTCATATCGGCGAAATCGCTTGACATAACTCCAGTGATTTTGCCGTCTTTGAGAGTCCCGGAAAAATCTGATGTGAATTCCTGGTCTCCGAAACTCATCGTGCGGACAAATGTTAATTTGTTATCTTCGAATTTCACGTTGGACAGATCGCTGGAACCCCATTTGCCCGTCAGAGTGCCATCGGCCTTTTTGGCAACGGACAAAGTGGCGAAACTTTCCCGGCCATCGAAATCCATTGTGACTCTCCAAACACCTGTGATCTCCTCCGCCGCCCATACGAGCGAGGTCTGCATTAATAAACATAAGCAGACCAGCAGAATTGACTTGCCGCTTGTTTTGTGAAGTATTTGTTTCATAATTGACCTCCTAAAATAATTTTATATTAATTTCTGTTCTCGACTACAAAATTGAAATCATTGAACTATCAAGATAATTGAAAAAACAATAGAAAACAAGCATTTTTCACAAGAATTTAGTTCCGCTGGGCCTAAAATGAAAGAAGTTGACAAGATTGTATGATTTAAGTTTAATCTCTTGTGTAAGTTAGTCACATTTTGATTAAGGATAAGATAATGAAAAAATTCTGGGTAGAAGTCATTCCATATATAAAAGACCTTGCCATTGCGGCACTGGAAAGCGGTGCTGAGGCGGTTGTTCTGCCGGACGGCGAAAGTGAAACTGTACGGCAGTTCGGCAAAATCAGGACGGTCGAGAAAAACGGGGATATTAAGCCGGGCGTCGATGTCGAATTTATCGATATAGCGGGTAAGGGAGACGAGGATAAAGCCGCGGTAATACCGGCGGAAAAAATCGTTGTCCTGAAAATGCTGGACTGGACGATTATCCCCATAGAAAACCTGCTTGCCCGGCGAGGCAAGAATATCATGGTCCGGGTCGAAAACAGCGAGCAGGCCAAACTCATGGTCGAGATACTCGAAAAAGGCGTGGACGGTGTTGTACTGAAAACCGACGATGTAAACGAGATAAAAAAATGCGCCGAGATCGTTCAAGGCATAAGCGAGAGAATCGAGCTTGTAACAGCTACCATCACGAACACGAAACAATTAGGTATGGGCGACCGCGCCTGTCTGGATACGTGCACACAGATGACACTCGGCGAGGGAATGCTTGTGGGCAATACGGCCGCAGGATTCTTTTTGGTTCATTCCGAATCCATCGACAATCCTTATGTCGCATCCCGTCCATTCCGTGTTAATGCCGGAGCGGTACATGCATATACACTGACGCCGGGCGGAAAAACCAAATACCTTGCCGACCTCAAAGCGGGTGACGAAGTCATGCTCGTTGATTTTCAGGGTAAGAGCCAAATCGCATATCTCGGAAGAAACAAAATCGAGAAAAGACCAATGATGATTATCGAAGCCCAAATCCAGGGACAATCTATCAGTCTGGTGTTACAGAATGCCGAGACGATTCGGCTGGTGAATCCGGATGGAAAAGCAGTTTCGGTAACAGCCTTAAAAACCGGTGATAAAGTCTTAGGGCATATCGAGAAGGCCGGCAGGCATTTCGGTATGCAGGTTGATGAGACACTTATAGAAAGGTAATCGAATGTCCTGGCCTGAAGATTTATTGAGTATAATTTTTGCTGTAATTTTTGGGGCGGTGATAGGGATCGAACGGGAGTTACACGGCAAGGCCGCCGGACTTCGGACAAATATATTGATATGCCTTGGTGCGGCGGTTTTCACAATAATATCCGAGCGAATGACTGCGGGAACAGAGGATTCCGTTACGAGAATAGCAGCTCAAATCGTCACGGGAGTCGGTTTTTTAGGTGCCGGTGCCATAATCCAGGATAGGGGCGGCGTACACGGCCTGACAACTGCAGCGACTATCTGGCTCGTAGCGAGTATCGGCATGGCCTGTGGTGCGCGTTTTTATCAACTTGCAGTGATAACAACTCTCCTCGCTATCATTGTTCTGATTGGCCTTGCAAAACTCGCCAGGCCGCTGGAAAATCATCACGAAAAAAGCAAAGGAAATAACAGTCTTGATGACCCGATATAAATTCGCCGTTCATCGAACCAGATAAATCATTAAAATAAGTGAAACTTTTTGATTTATTCTGGGAATTTACCAATGGGGGGCTTTTCGCGTTTGCCTTTTGCGAAAGAAATAGCTTCTACAGGACATGATTCAATGCAGTTCCCGCAGGAAAAACAATCCGGTATTACTTTATTTTGTTTGAGGATCGCGTCCATGACCGTCGAGGGACATGCTTTCGAACATGCCTGGCATGAAATACATTTGTTGTAATCAACTTTGATTCTGAAAATACTAACCTTTTCCGCAAGCCAGCCTACCAAACCAAATGGGCAGAAAAAGTGGCACCACGGTCTGTAAACAAAAAGACTTGTAATCAAAACAATTCCAAGAAATATGCCACCGGCAAGACCTATGACTTGTGGCTTAAAAATCTTGAATGGGTCAACAGGCTCGACAATATCGAAAGACCAAAGAAAAGCTATAACAGTCAGTGCCAGGAAAAATATAATTCGAACGGAATTTGATATGATAAAGGGGACTTTAATTTGGCCGAATAATCCTTTTCTATCCTTGGAATCTCTGTTGAACCTGAAGATTAAATCCTGGAGTGTTCCAATCTGGCAACCCCAGGAGCAGATAAACTTGTTTGCCAAAACGACCATCAAAAGGAAAATGCAGAAAGCTATCAAGCGAGGCGGAAATATTACCCTTTTCGAGCCGAACAGCACAATGGCATCTTTAACCGTACCCATCGGACTCGGTTCACTTCCCAAAGCAATGCCAAATACAGCTACTGCCGCGGCATAAATCCATTTTCTATTAGATGCTTTTATTTTGCCTTTTTTCAATAAGGTGAATACGATTAAAAGAAAAACGATCCAAAGGGCCCCTTTTAGAGAAATCTTTAACCAGTTTTTCGAGTCATGTTCCGCTTGAAGGGCCATAACCTGATTTACTTTTGCGTTTAACTGTTCCTGACTCATTCCAAAATCAAGGACCTTTTTTTCAAATCAGTCGGAGAAGTCAGATTGAAGATTTCCTTAAGGACCGGCCTGCTCAGGCTGTATTTTTGCCCGAATTGAGATACTGTCATATCGTTGATGATTTGTACTTTAATGCTGTCCGGCTGTTGCTCCTTCTCGCCGCTCCAGAGGCGGTCGGAGACGACGGATGCAGAAATAACGATAATTATAATTATGGCAAAAGAAACAATTACACGCCACATATAATAATCTCCTGTATTAACATTAAGATACTGCATTATACTGATAAGATATTCTAATGTTCAGGCTGTTTATATATAATTCCTGATAATGTTTAATTGAAAAATAACTGTCTCACAGCTTAAGATTATACTCCCCCGCCGACTTGATTTGATGTAAAAGTTGGCGTAATATGTTTCCATGAATATTCTTGCGCTCGAATCTTATTACGGCGGCAGTCACAAGGCCTTTATCGACGGCTTATCGAAGGCAAGCAAACACAACTGGACTATATTGACACTTCCGGCGAATAAGTGGAAATGGAGGATGCGCCATTCGGCGATCACATTTGCACAACAAGCAGCGGAAGCTCTTGGAAAGGGACATGACTGGGATGTGGTATTTTGCAGTGACATGCTCAATCTCGCGGAGTTTACGGCTCTGGTCCCAATTGAAATCGCCTCACTGCCGAAAGTGATATACTTTCACGAGAATCAATTGACTTATCCTGTTCGAGTTGAAGACGAGCGTGATTACCAGTTCGCCATGACCAACTTAACAAGCGCCCTTGCAGCAGACGCCGTATGGTTTAATTCTCAGTTTCATAAAGATTCGTTCCTTGAGGCGTTAGTCAGGTTTCTTAAATCAATGCCGGACTATCAGCCTATTCGAGAAGCAGAAAGAATACGTAACAAATCTTCGGTTTATCCGCCTGGGATAGAAGATTTTCCACAGCGACCTTCGAGAAAACCCGGTCCGATGCGCATACTCTGGGCCGCAAGGTGGGAACATGATAAAAATCCGGAGGATTTTTTTGCCGCTCTTGAAATTCTTAAAAATAATAATATCCGGTTCGAAGTTAGTGTCATCGGCCAGAGCTTTCGAGACCGGCCGGGGATTTTCGATAAGGCCAAAATTCAGTTCAGCAATAATATCATTAGATGGGGCTATCAGGAATCACGCGATGAATATGTGAATTCGCTGCTCGAAGCCGATGTAATTGTTTCAACTGCCAATCACGAATTCTTCGGTCTCAGTGTCATCGAAGCCGTCGCCGCCGGTGTTTATCCGCTTGTGCCTAATCGTCTTTCATATCCGGAAATACTCGAGCTCGGCTTAATCGAAGGTGTTGAACAATTTTTCTATGACGGCACGGTCAGGGATCTTGCCCATAAGCTAATCAACCTTGCGGCAAAAATTCAGGCGGACAAACTTTGGCCGGCTTCAATCAATCCCCAAAGACTGACCGAACGCTTCAAATTGCGAAATCTTGTAAATCAATATGATGCGGCATTCGAGAAAGTTTGCCGATATGGAGACTAAAGCACCGCTTATCAGGATTAATTTACCATTCGACTTTTATTTCGTACCACTCGGCGCCACCATACTGATTATCGTCGATGTATATTGAAAGCGTATAGTCATTCTCTTTGCCGGGTTTGGCTGTTATTTCGACACTGCCTCTGCCCTGAAGCTTGGTTAAGGTAATTTCTTTTAAGGTCTTTTTAGGCAGTGCCGGACTGAAATCCTGAAATCGCTCCGACATAAGTCCGTTCCATTGTGGTTTCCACTCTGTGCCGTTGATTGTTGTAGGTTCATCGAAGCGGTCCTGCCATTTACCCGGCAAATCCCATTTGTGGTGCTCGTACCAAAGCTCGTTGCCTCTGATTTTTATTGTGTCGGAGCCATCGATAAAAGCCTTGATCTGAATGGAGCCGTGCTGTGTTGCAAAAAGTGGAAAACTCGAGCATCCTGTTAACATAATGCAGATCAGACTAATACATATAGCAGCAAAATATATCCTTTTCATAATTAGAACTCCTTTCACATTTTGTCGGTGTTAATTCATTTATTCGCGTTTGTACAAATAAGAATATCCTAATATACCGATTACCGGCCCCCATTTAAACAATAAATCCAATGCAGGGATCGCCCCGGCACAAATTCTTATTGAGTTTGTGGTGTGAAATTAGAATTGTTTCAGAAATCGCAGGTCGTTTTCGAAGAACAAACGAATGTCCGTAATGCCGTATTTCCGCATAGCGAGCCGCTCTATCCCGAAACCGAAGGCCCAGCCGGTATATTTTTCGCTGTCTATTCCGACTGCATCGAAAACGTTCGGGTCCACCATACCGCAGCCGCCCATTTCCACCCAGCTTTCTTTGCCGCTCTTGTCTTTAAGAAGCAAATCCACTTCGGCGCTTGGCTCGGTGAACGGGAAGAAGCTCGGGCGGAAGCGCCACTGGGCTTCGGGACCGAAAAAAGTATGAATAAACTGCTTGATGGTGGTTTTCATATCCACCATGGTGACATTTTCGTCAACGACCAGCGCTTCGAGCTGGTAAAACATATACATGTGTGTCGCATCGACGGTGTCCGGCCGATAAACACGTCCCGGCGCGACGATTCTGATAGGCGGTTTGGTACGTTCCATCACGCGAATCTGAATCGTCGAGGTCTGGCTGCGCAGCAGGGTCTTCTCGTCGATATAGAAATTATCCGCAGGATCCCTTGCCGGATGTTCCGTACCGATATTCAGGGCGATAAAGTTATGCCATTCATCTTCTACTTCAGGCCCATAAGCAACGTCGAAGCCCATTCGTCCGAATATCTCCAACAGCTCGCTCAAAGTTTGCTTGATGACATGCTTTTTGCCGATATTGACGGGTATCCCCGGCAGAGTAACGTCAATCAGCTCTTTTAGTCCCGCTTCCTGTGATTTGATAAGAGTATTTTTAATCTGCTCGAATGCCTGTGTTACCTCGTTTTTTATCCTGTTCGCCAATTGTCCCGCTTCGGGTTTAAGCTCGCGAGGGAGATTCCCTATCTCGCTTAACATTTGGGTAATCCGCCCTTTACGAGAGAGGTATTTGATGCGGAACTGTTCGAGAGCCGACTGATCCGAGATTTTTTTCAACTCGGATAGTGCGTCTTTGCCGGTTTTTTTAAATTGCTCAAGCATTTCCTTCTTAATCGTGTGTTGTTGCTTGCAGTTTTACAGACAGGTGTTTATTGACGATTATCCCGCAGCTTGCGCAGTCCCTACGATGGCGTCGAAGCCCTGAGGGTCGTCAACGGCGATTTCACTTAG
This sequence comes from uncultured Pirellulales bacterium, assembly GCA_964431695.1. Taxonomy (GTDB): domain Bacteria; phylum Planctomycetota; class Phycisphaerae; order Sedimentisphaerales; family Anaerobacaceae; genus JAFGPS01. Next base: position 52,186 of record CAYSKI010000011.1, read on the forward strand.
CATCTTTCTATTCAAGCTGATTTTAGCTTTTTTGCAACTGTTTATAAACTGACTGTATTTTATTCCTCTCTGCTTACAAGCTGCGCTTAATCGAATAATCCACATACCCCGAAAATCCCTTTTTCTTCGTTTGCGACCGATTCGGGCATTAACGGCCGCCCTTACAGATGCTTCCTTGGCCATTCTATATTGCCGACCCGTGGCCCCGCGATGGCCCTTGACCGCTTTTAGGATTCGTTTTTTTGCCTGGTGTCGTGCTGCACCTTTTCTGATTCTTGGCATAGATGTTTCCTTTTACTTACAGAGTCCTATTTTGAAAGTTTGAGCCTTCGCACTTTTTACGACTGCCGAACTGCTTAAACGCCTTCGGCGTTTGGCGCTCTTGCCGCTCATAAGATGACCGCAACCTGAATGTCTGCATTTGACTTTTCCGGAAGAGGTTATTTTCACTCTTTTTAATAAACCCTTGTGGGTCTTTTGTTTAGGCATTTAATTTATCCTCGTCAATATAGCGTATTTGATATTAATAAGCTTCAAAAACATTTTTACCATGAAACAACGAAAAAGTATAAACAGAGTAACTTACGCTATTTGTGGACTTTGGTCAATATCGGAAGTGCAAAATCTGAAAAAAAATAGAAAAATAGTATATACCTTCGATGGTTTGTCTTTAAAAAGACCAGTTATATACAAGTACAGCAGTACTTGTCGAAAAATTCCAAAGTAACATATCGAAATTTCTGATTGACGTGGAAAACCGTTCCATGCGGAATATCCGCATTTTCACCCTAAAAGCCCCACATTTTTAATCATACGCCGACTCAACATGCTCGTCAGCTTTCTTTTTGTGAGTCTTTATCGGATGACGGAGACTTTCTCGGTACGAAAAGCACGGTGAGACGCCTTCCAGCCATTCTGGGTGTTCTTTCGATCTTTGCTAAATCATCTATTGATTCGGTTATTTGTTCAAGTACCGAATAGCCATGGTCTCGATGTAACATTTGACGCCCCCGGAAGAACAGGGTGAACTGAACTTTGTGCCCTTTCTCGAGAAATTCACGTCCATGTTTGACCTTAATTTGCAGGTCATGCTTGTCGGTTTCGGGTCTTAATCTGATTTCTTTGAGTGTTGATGTATGTCGCAGGTTTTTTTTATGAGCTTCGCGAACCTTACGCTTTTGCTCATAGAGCCATTTCCCGTAATCCATTAACCGACAAACCGGCGGATCGCTCGTTGGTGCGACTTCAACAAGGTCAAGACCGCCCTCACGTGCCATAGCCAGGGCCTCATCTCTATCTACGATACCCACTTGATTATTATCACCGTCAATCAGTCGAACGATTTTGGCCTGGATTCCTCCATTTATCCTTAATCCTATTTTACTTATTGTGCGCCACCTTACCTTTCTATAAAGAGGAAATCATCGATTAGTTTTTCTCTTATCAGTTATAAGCTACAGAATTTAAAAAGCTAAATCAATATTTTTATCGGCAATTTTACATTTTGCCATCTCTAAAAAGCTCTCGATACTCACTGTTTTAGTTTCAGATAGTCCCTGAATCCTTACATTGACTGTCTTTGACTGGGCTTCTTTGGGGCCTACTACCAGCATATACGGCAGTTTTTCCGTATGAGCCCGGGCGATTTTAGCGCTGATTTTCTCATTTGAAAAATCGCTGCTGCAGCGAATTTCAGCCTCTGATAATATATTTTCGATAGTTTTTGCATAATCATTGCTTTTTTCGCTTATCGGAAGCACTCTAACCTGCTCAGGAGAAAGCCATAGCGGGAAATGTGCACCATAATGCTCTATAAGAATGCCGATAAAACGCTCGAAAGAGCCTAAAACGGCCCGATGAATCATAACCGGGGTTTTCTCGGTATTATCCTTGTCGGTATAGAGCAGGCCGAAGCGTTCAGGCATGGAAAAATCCAGTTGGATTGTTCCCAGTTGCCAGGACCTTTTAAGGCAATCTTCTATATGAAAGTCTATTTTAGGCCCGTAAAATGCCCCATCTCCCTCGTTGATTTTATATTCGATGGATTTGTACCTGAGGGCTTCCTTGAGCGCGTTTGTAGCTGTTTCCCATATCTCGTCCGAGCCGATATGTTTTTCGGGCTTGGTTGACAGCTCAATATGAAAATCCTCAAATCCGAACGCCTTGTATATCTCAAATGTCAGCTCGATAACGGATATTATCTCGGATTCTATCTGTTCCGGCGTACAGAAAATATGTGCGTCATCCTGAGTGAATTGTCTGACTCTGAAAAGTCCGTGCATAACGCCGCTGGCCTCGTGTCTGTGCACCAGCCCGAGTTCGGCGACACGCTTGGGAAATTCCCTGTACGAATGCTGGCGGCTTTTGTAAACCAGGCAACCACCCGGGCAATTCATAGGTTTAATGGCATAGTTCGTCTGGTCGAAATTTGTGAAGTACATATTCTCTTTATAATTGTCCCAGTGGCCGCTCTTGTGCCAAAGCTGCTCGTTGAGAATGATTGGTGTGCGGATTTCCTCGTACCCGTATCTGTTATGTACACCTCGCCAAAAATCCACGATTGCGTTCCAGATAATCATCCCCTTGGCGTGAATGAATGCAAAACCCGGCCCAGCCTCGTTGAAACTGAACAAATCGAGTTGTTTGCCTAAGATGCGGTGGTCGCGTTTCTTGGCTTCTTCTATTCTTCGAAGGTAATCATCGAGATCTTTTTTCGTTGCCCAGGCGGTACCATAGACCCGTTGAAGCATTTTTTGAGTCGGATCTCCGTGCCAGTAGGCGCCGGCCACGGACATAATTTTGAAGCTGCCGATTTTCCCCGTGCTGGGCACATGCGGCCCCCGGCATAAATCTTCGAAACCTTCTCCGTGAGAATAAAAACTTATAACATTGCTGTCCGTACGGTTGACGTTGTCGGTTTTGTATTTATCACCGGCTAATTGAGACAGAGCTTCGGCTCTTGTTAGTTCCTTGCGAACGAACGGTTGATCGGCTCTGACGATCTCGGACATTTTTTGCTCGATACTCTCGAAGTCAGCGGGACGAATCGATTCGTCGAGGTCGATATCGTAGTAGAATCCGTCTTCGACGGTTGGCCCGTAAACCAGCTTTGTTCCCGGCCATATACTGCAAATGGCTTCGGCCATTACATGGGCACAGCTATGCCGCAATATTTCGAGGCCCTCTTTATCTTTGGTTGTGATAATCCGGACCTGAACGTCACGATTGTCCAGGCCAGGCTCTATCGGCGATGACAGGTCTTTCAATTCCCCGTTCAATTCCGCTACTATAGCCTCCTTAGCAAGTCCCGGCCCAATCCGTTCGGCTAATTGTTTTGCTGTTGTACCGGCACCGACTTCCAATGTGTTGCCGTCGGGCAATATCACTCGTACCATAAATCTATCCGGTATTAAATTATTCGTGTTTCACTTCATATTGAGTGCAAAATCGCCCGAATATAAGACCGTGGGCCGGTTTTGTCAACGTTAATTATCTTTACGATTTATCTGTTGCAATCTGTTACACTTATGTATATAATATATACGCTGTGACAATGTTAAAACTAATAGCGAGGAAGGCAAAATGCACGTTAATTTAGTTTTATTTAAAAAAGACGGCACTCAAAAGCTTTTTCCCTTGTCCAGCAATATTACGGTTATCGGCCGGCGTCGTGACTGTGATTTGCGAGTACCTCTTACGCTGGTCTCTCGAAGACATTGTAAGCTGAGCAAGAATAATCAGATTGTAAATATAAGAGACCTCGATTCGCGAAATGGAACATTCTTGAACGGCAAACGCATCAAAGAAGCTGATCTCAATGCCGGGGATTATATCGGCGTCGGTTCGTTGACATTTATGCTCCAGGTTAACGGCGAGCCCGAACAAACTGTCCCACCAAAGCAAGTCGGACAAAAACCGACATCTCGTGCAGCGGCATCGGAACCAACACAGGAGCTTGAAATACCGGCTGAAGATGCTTCCGGCAGCTTTCCCGAACTGGATTTGTCGGATTCTTTCGTGGATGAGCTTGAACAACTATAAGCTGGTCTCTTTTTGAGACTTACTGCTGAACACAGCATTAATTAAGAGCGAGAAAAAATCTGAATACAGTTTTAGTTCACATCGAGATTATGGGCTAATTTTGTTTGGAAAATTTCAGATTACCGATAAAAGAATATGCTATTTTTAACCGTATGCGAGCGTTTCTCTCCTACATTTGCTGAAAGAAAAATTATATGCAGCTAATGGATTGCATTCAAAGTCTTTCGACAAGCTCGTTCAGCCTGTTAACAACAGAAGTTAGCTTTGTCCCTCCTGCAACATCGCTGTCTTTTAGTCCGGTCAGGCTGATATCTCTGGTAATATGGGTATATGTCTGTCTTTACTTAATACAACATGTGCAATTCAGCCCGCTTGTTCCCGAAAAGTATAAATCCATAGCTTATGTAATCACTCTTTTAACGGGACCTTTGCTTCTGCTTATTCTGTTTTTGGTCGATACGGCAAAAAAGTCCCGCATGAGCAACCAAAACATTTTCGAGACGGCAGTGCAGCAATTTAAAAATACTGTTAAGAAGATACGTTCCAGACGTTTTACTCGACGAGAAGACGATTCCGCTATAAAATTACTTGATTCCTCAGGAAGGGACATCAATGAGATATATGGTCATGGTGACCAAAAGCGACATGAAAGTCATATTCTCAATCTAACCGTAAAAATTATTGACGATGCTCTTGAGCGGCGCGCCAGCGATATTCTTATCGACCCCAAGGACGAGTCAACATACACAATCAGGCTGCGGATAGATGGTGTATTGCGAACGGTACAAAAGCTCAAGACAGAGACCTGCAAAGCCGTTGTAAACAGTATTAAAGCCGTATCGAGCATGGACATTTCGGAAAAAAGAAGACCTCAGGATGGCGCATTCAGTGCAAAAAAGGCAGAAAAAACCGCTTCCTTTAGGGTGGCAAGCGCCGGCGTTCTCAACGGTGAAAAACTGTCGATAAGGATTCTTAACCAGGATGCAAGTACTTCTACATTAGCCGACATAGGACTTACAAAAAAACAATATTCACTTATTCACAGTGCTATAAACAAACCGTCCGGCATGATATTGTTGTGTGGGCCGACAGGCAGCGGTAAAACTACGACGATGTATGCTATGCTCAACGAGATTGACAGGTTTACCCGTAATGTTATTACCGTCGAAGATCCTATAGAGGCGGTGCTGCCTACGGCCAGTCAGATTGAAATTAATCCGAAAGCCGATATTACTTTCGCCAAAACTTTACGCAGCGTGCTCAGACAGGATCCCGATGTTATCTGTGTCGGTGAAATACGTGATGAGGAAACCGCGGAAATTGCACTTCGAGCGGCGCAAACCGGTCATCTTGTTCTGGCGACAATACACTGTGGCAGTAATAAAGCCGCATTAGTTAGATTGATCGATTTAGGGATATCACCTCTGCTTATATCGTCGGGATTGAATCTTGTGTTGTCTCAGAGGCTCGTCCGCCGATTGTGCGAATACTGTAAAGAGCCTGCCGAATTAAGTCAAAACCTTATACATGATTTTCAAAAAATAGGTTTGGACCATTCAAATATATTCCAGCCAACAGGCTGTAAAAAGTGTGAGGGAACCGGTTATTTCGGAAGAACGGCCGTATGTGATATTCTGGCTGTTACAGAACAAATAAAAGCTGATATTACCGATAGTAAAGTATCGGCTGCTAAATTAAAGACCGACGACAAAATAAAATCGCATCTGAGAAGAGAGGGATTGAAAAAAGTAGCCGTCGGGATGACAAGTCTTGAAGAGCTAAAACGGGTCGTGGGATAAAGCGAATGATTTTTTGGGTATGTATATTGATCGGCGGTTTTTTCACCTGGCTGGCTGTCAGAATAGGCTTCTTCGAATCATTAGCCCTGCTGTTTAATATTGTAATCTCCATATATGTTGCAATTTATCTGACACCGGTGATTTTAGAAAAATTCTCCGCGGCGGGCGAAATGTCCTGTGGTAATGTCCTGACTTTAGCATCAGTGACAATAGGGACATTTCTGATTTTGTATGGAATAACTTATGTATTTCTAACGGGTCAGTTTAAGGTCACATTTTCGAAAATATTTGAGATTATCTTTGCCGGGTTGCTTGGTTTCTTCACCGGATTTCTGGTTTCAAGTTTTGCAGCTCTGGTTATTACTGCTTCGCCGCTTTCTCAAAATTCGCTCATAAGCAAAATAGGTTTCAACAAAGTTTCCCTGCGGGATAACATATCATATATCTGTTGGTTTTGTGATTCAGTGAACCGGGTTGTATCTTTGCCTGATAATGATGTTACAAGCGGACAAATTATCGACGATTTACTCGAAAACATCCGGCGAAAAGAACAAGACACAGCAAATCTGGAAGCGGAATTAAATCTATCCGGCAAGCCGAATGAGCCGAACGAAAGCTCGAATTAGAAACAGCTTGCCCCCCCAAATAAATGTTTGGGCCGGATTGTAGCAATTCGGCAGGAATATCTCATTATGCTTCCGTGACTATGAAAGCGGGCATGTGCCGCCCGGACAGGTGCTGCCGCAAGATTCACCGCTGATACACGATTCACAAGTTTTGCTTGACGGCTTGCTTTGACCGACTGAAAAACCCGAGAGTAGTTTTCGAAGGTTGGAGCTTTTACACTTTGGACACGTATGCTTTTTTGAGGTTCCGGTTTTCTCCAGAAATTCCGTCACATAACCGCAGTCTTTGCGCTCGCATTCGTAAATCGGCACAGTTTAATCTCCAGGGAAAATCCAAAAAGTAAAAAGTAACTTTTTTACTGTCAGCTTTTTGCCTGGTCGAGGATAAGGTCCTTGGCTTTCTGGCTGGGCAGATTCAGCGCTCCGTATGCTGCGGCGGCGGCGCTGCGAAGCTCGGTATCGATGTCACCCGATTTTATCAGGGCGTAAATACTGTCGATGGTTTCCTCCGGCAGCATGTTGGCGTTTAACTTTGCCGAAGTTGCAAGTGAATTAAAGCCCGCTATGCGCACTTCACCGCTATTGTCGGTATCGAGGGCCATTTCTGCTATGGCACGTTGCGCATCGGAGCTTGACAGATGTGCCAAAGTCCGGCCGGCAAGGATCTGGATTTGTGGACGTTTGTCTTTTACCGCGTTGATAAGGGCGGCCTGGGCCAGTGACAAGTCGATAACGGAATTTCTCGTTCGGGCCAGCTCGAACATGACCGTCGCCGCACGGAGTGCATAGCTGTCGGCTATCTCTTCGGTCCAGCCTTCGGTCGTCTCACCGGAACTCGGCAGTTGACCGATAGCTTCGGCCAGATTCGCTACGACCAACTTGCTTTCAACGAAAGATTCCTTCGGGCCGGCGGCACCTATCGCAATCGCGGCACTGTATCTGACCATCCTGTTGTCGAACGAAAGTGCCTGAACAAGCGGCTGCTCCAGTCCGAGTCGATAGAGCAGCGATTTTTCACCGGCCGTCGTTCCCAGCGCTTCAATCACGCCGAGTGCCACATAAGCGTTTTTGTCCCTGATGGCTCGTGCAAGGGCCTGGTGCAGGTATTCAACTCCCGCCGTAGTGGCATAAACAAGAGCGTCGGCATGGTCCGGGCCGAAATATTCGGGCATTTTACCGACACCGGCCGATTCGGCCTTAAAATATGATGCAATCCACAGCCCGATAGCCGGGCCGAAATTCGCATCCGCTCTTAGCGCCCATTCGCAGGCCCGCATCGCCATAAGCTCGTAAAAGTACTCTTTGGCGACCGCCTCGCGGGCAAGTTTCTGCTGCTGTGAATCCCAGAACCAGATATTCCCGGTCGGAGCGTCCTCTGCCGGACTCAACGATTGTGCATGATAATAATAACTCTCCGCAAGCTGGTAGAACAACAGCGCGGCGGGAATTCTCAGAGCGGCCGGGTCGATTCGTGTAATGCTTTTACTCGCCAATTCACGTAGCTCCGTAGAACTGTCGTTTTCGAGAATATATTTCAGATAAGCTAAGGACTGCGGATATTTAATTTCACCTAATGCAGTTATCGTCTGTGATTTCAGCTTGATGTTTTGAGTTTGCAAAGAAGCCGCTAACGGCCTGATGGCATCTCTTCCCACTTTCGGAAGTGCCCGGACGATATTTTCGAATTCCCCCTCACGTGACGGATCCGCCAATGCATCGAGCATAAACGGGATCGCGTATTCACCTGCGTCACGCAGCCGCTTAATTGCTATAAGCCAGCCGCGTTCGGTGCCGGTCAACCTTTTTACTTCCTCGACGATAATGACCGGATCGGTCCGGCGGATAAAATTGCCCTGCTCGATAATATCGAGAATTTTCCCGGCAAGTTCCGCTAATTCTTTGTCCGGGGCGATTTCCTTCATCTTCAATAAAAACTCGTAGCCCTGCGGATTTTCCTTGCTTATATTGAGCAGCTCCACAGGGTTGGGATTACTTTCCAGGACCGCCTGCGCGTAGCCTTTGGCCAGGTCGAACCGGCCGATTGTCGTGTAATGTAAAAAGTCGTTCCAGTTCTCCGCCAGAGTCTGGGAAAAACCGGTGTTTACGATACAAAGCCCCGCTGCCAGGATGAATGCGGCAATTTTCTTGCTAAACATCTATAATTCTCCAAAAGTGCGTTCTTTTCAACAAAACCAGATTTGGCTCACCATAAAAGCAATCTCAGGCGGCCCTTACCTCCAAAAATACCCCTATTGGAGCGTTTTTTCTGATTACCAGCCGCAGGCTAAACCACGGCTTGTAATAATTATTCGTCCGTAGAACCATATAGTATTAGTTATTACCGCTTATGTCAACAAAAAATAGCCCCGCAGGGCCATATTAACACCCGCCGGAGGCTTTATTTTTACATCCCGGCACAATATTCACAATTATATCGGACGAGGCTTCGGTACGCTTCAAGACGCAGAGGCGGATCAGGCGGCGGCGAAGGAGGCGGCGAAAACACCGTGGAACAGTGGCCCTACCAGATTAAATTAACCGGAACCACCCTTGATGACTCGGTTATTGAATAAGCCTCAAAATTAAAACAGCCTGTACTGAGATAAGCCCGTACTGAGCAAGACCGAAGTGTCAAATGGGCGGCAACCTTCAACACTTTTATATAAATAAACGACACTAGTTTTTCTATAAATAATATTCATTCCTTTTTTTCTTCATCGTAAGATTTTATAATGATATTTCCTATAAACCCCACTGAAATAGCTATCATGCGAATGGCTTCCTTGGCCATTTTTTGGTGGTCTTTTATATTATCAATTCCTAGCAGGTGCAGGGAATTCGAAAGTTCGCGAGATGGTAAGTGAGCATCAGCCATTCTTAGTTCGTATGCCCCAACTAGAGGAGCTGTGATTTTTCGCCCAGAGAAACCTTTCGAGTTTAAGAAATGTTCCAGTCGCTTGATCGAACCAAGTTTACTATCTGCAATCGGATCTATTACTTTGAGAAGATTTACGTCTATACGTTCGATAATTAGTCTTGTTAATTCTTTACACAGAAAGCATATTCCCTCAATACTATTGCCATGAAAGCGATGAATGCTTTTGTATATCATATCAGTATCAGCGTGTTCCTTTAGAATCGGTTGTCCCAGAAAATGGAGCGAGACATTCTGAAGGTGATTTATTGCGCCAAGCAAGAGTTTCTCTGGTGCCATCGTATCGGCTGGCTTTGCTTCCATTTGCGACATAAGAAGTTCCTTCGACACTTTGCCATCAGGAAGAACATTGTGTGTTTCCCAAATTCTTTGATAAATCTCACGCATTTGGGCTATATCTTTTGCCAATACATTTATCAAGCCTATGCTGTTAATCCCAAAATGAACACCTTCACATGGAGCAGGTGCTACTCCACCAGTGTATTCTGTGTACCACGTTAGAAATCCCTTTCTTCTTTTCAATAAATCTATGATCACAGAAGGTTTAAACCACAACCAACCTCGATGAGCTTCAAGACTACGACCAGAGATTTGTGTTCCAGATGCATCGACTATGAAACGCGCTTGCGCCTCTATATGGTCACCTCTAACTCTGGGGCTAGTTTTAGCAGGTGGTATCCATTCATTTCGCCACATCTCCCCATAAACCGAGAAGAGTTTTCGTCCTTTATGGGCTATCTCCCACGATTTGCTCTCAAATTCATCTTCGCCGGGTAATCCATAAGTTGGAACGTCTTCCTCGTTGTCTATATTGGTTCTACCCACATGGAAAACTGCTGTTTTACCTCCATAGAGCATCCCTCCCTCGTGGATATGCCTTATTGAGCCTTGCCAGCGATAGTGCTCGCCAGTATCATTTGCATTCCCATTCTTCCATTTAAATTGTGGTTCGGAGTCAGTAACAATTTCACGAGATTGATATGTTGCTATGAGAAGGCCACACTCTTTTGCGCACAAGAAGTCTCGGAGTGGATCAAGACGGATTTCAAACTTTATCGGCTTGCCCTCATCTGAACGTCGAATTCGAGCCACTTGTAAGTAATCTTCAACTGGCCGCAACCAATAATCTTCCTCTTGATATAGGTCAAGACCTAAAATGATGTCTTGAGTTAAATGCCAGACATTTTGTTCACCTGTCTCGAATGATTGCATTAGAACTGGATATTCACCAATCAAATTATTCCTGTAGGAGCGGAAGATTCCGGCACGTTTGTATATACCATCTTCAATATACGGTTTATCTCCAAAACTCCGGTTTATTTCTGTCCAGTCAATAGCTAAAGCCTTTTTTGACTCTCCGGATGGAAAAAGAATGGCTATTGCCCCAAAGTACTCTGCTTTATAGCCTATATATCCTGGCTCTCCGTTTCTTCTCGAATCATCATATGCCAATAGAGGTATCCATGACGCTCGCGATAGTGAGCGTTTCTTGAGATCAGCCATTTCAAACCATTTGACATTATCGTGCAACGGTTGCTTCACTATCATCCCTTCAGAAGAATAAAACCTGTAAGTCAAATTTTCTTCAAGAAATCTATCTGTCTTATGAAGACACGATACCCGATTTTTTTATCTTTTTATTGCTCGCTCAAAGTTGCTGGTTGAGATTATAGAGTTTTAACCGTTCTTTGATATTGTGGTAACTACGTATTTTTCCCCATTAGATAATTTCATATCTAACGGGGTAAATCCTGTGAGATGGCGGTTTATTGCCTATCTCATGGGATAAAGCTTCGACCCACAGCCATGCTGCGGGCTAAAAGCTAACGACTATCGACTATCGACTATCGACTTGGTGGGGCATAGCCTCCACCCTACAATAAAGGCGTTTGTGGGAGTGGAAATATTGATTGTTTTCGTGAGAAAAAATGAAAAAAAACAAATTTTAACCGCGGATTACACAGAGAAAATACAAGAAAAGTACCAAAAACAACCATTTTTTCATATTTTTTATGGATTCCCGCCTGCGCGGGAATGACAAGGGACGAATCACAAAAGCGACATACGAAATACGCATCACGCTATACGAGTGTCAAGTCATTGACATTTTTTGCCTAAAAACGGGATTTTCATTGCGTTTAGGGGGTTTTTGGATACAATACACAGAAAACGGAAGACAGAAACCAGAAGTCAGAATGGGGGAAAGCAAGTTATAAGTTCAAAGTGTAAAGTTCAAAGTTAAAATTCAATTTTCTGTTAGCCCATGGCATTGTCCTGGGTGGTCCTCGATATTTTCGACAAACGTAGAGAACCTTCTACAAATCGACAAAAAAATTGAAAACAAAGCCAATGTTAAAATAGGTAATTTAATGCAAGCTCTTTGATAACAAGTAAATAGGTGTAAATCCTTATCAATCCGCGAAATCTGCGGTTGAAAAACAAAGCCAATTCACCGGCCTTCGGCCGGAAGCCCGAAATTCTAAATCCGAAATTCGAAACTTATGGATTCAATAGAAAAAAATCGAAAACAAAGCCAATTTGGGCAAGCACCAAATTGGCATAAGCTCTTTTATGACAAGTAAATAGGTGGAAATACTTATCAATCCGCGAAATCTGCGGTTGAAAAACAAACCCAATTTTTGTTTAGCCCCCGGATTTATCCGGGGGTTGGCCGGGTTTTGGCAGTCGATGCGGTATGGATCTCGGCGGCGATGGTCATGAACTTCGGCAAGGCATAATCGAAGAACTGCTTATAAGACCGGCAGAAGTAACTCTCGCGACTGAAATCACCAGTTCCGAGAACGGCTCTGTCCTTCAGGCAGCCGCCCCGGCAGAGAGAAAGATGCCTGCAAATGAGACATTTATTGCCGAGATTTTGTTTTGACCCGGCGAAAACACGTTTCGTTTCGTTGGTTGCCGATTTTTCTATCGGCGTATCGGTTATGTTGCCTGTTCGCCATTTCGGTTCGACGAAAAAATCGCAACAGAAAACATCGCCTGTATGCTCGACGACGATATATTGATTGCATCGTCTCTGGAATGTGCAGATCGAATGTCTGCCGGTAATGTAGAACGAGAGGATAGAATCGAAATCGCGTATGCTCAGTTTTGTCGGGCCGAATTCGTACCAGCGGTCGAATACTCTGCACAAAAATTCGCCATACTGCTCAGGCGTGATGGAGAAATCCGCAATATTTCCCGTCGAAGGATCGAGTTCCACACACGGGATGAACTGCAGGAACCTGACATCGAGACCGACAAGAAAATCGAATACCTCGTCGGGATGTTCGACGTTTTTGGCATTCAGCAAAGTAAGGGTATTCAATTCGACCTTGTATTCTTTGCACTTTGCGATTGCATTGATGACTTTGTCGAATGTCCCTGTGCCGGAGTGATCGAGGCGATAATAATCGTGGAATTCTTTCGGGCCGTCGATACTTACGCCGAGAAGGAATTTGTAATCGTGCAGGAACCGGCACCATTGCTCGTCGATAAGGACGGCGTTTGTCTGCATGGCGTTGCTGACCTGCTGACCCGGCCGGCCGTACTTTTTTTGCAGCTCCACGGCCCTGCGGTAGAAATCTATCCCCATCAGAGTCGGCTCCCCCCCCTGCCATGCGAAACCGGCAACGGGGAAACCAAGCTGCATATAATCTTTGACGAGCTTTTCCAGCACGTCATCGCTCATGCGTTGTTTGCCCAGGCCGAATTCGTGCGACCTGTTTTTGTAGAAGCAGTACTTACAATCGAGATTGCAATCCGATCCGGACGGTTTGATTAGGAGACTGAATGGCTGCATTAGCTTTGTTCCATCCTGTGCGTTTGAAGCCACTTTTCTGCCCATTGCTCGGCCTGTTCGGCGGTTCGAAGTGTGCCTTCGAGCTGGGCGATATACAATTCCTCGGCCAACTGACCAAGACCCGGCCCGGGGACGGCACCCAATCGGACAAGCTCGTGACCATTGAGCAACGGTTTAGGACGTAATTCAATGTCACCAAGTGCTTTTATTCTTCTTCGCAGCTTGATCAGCGGCGAAATACTCTTTCTGCCGCCTATAGCGGCCTTTTGGATGGCCCTTTGCAGTTCGTACAGATTCCAGAAATACGGTTCGGCAAGAATCTTTTTCAAGTCGGCTAAAGACATCTGCTCATCGAGTAGCCTGCCTCGATTGTCGAGCAGGAATTTGATATGTTTATACCGGTTCCTGCTTAGTTTCAGCACGCGACATTTTTCCAGTGCGAATTTCGTCTCACAGGCGGCGAAAAGCGATGCCAATGCCAGGGCGAAATCGACCTGTTTTCGCAGTTGGCTCAATACACTTATCCCGAACTTCGCCCGTTCGGAATCGAAACCTGCGAAAATTGCTTCGGCTAAGCCGCTCTCGACCAGCATTGAAAGGCCGGTGACACGATTTGGATTTGTAAGAATGCTTTCCAGCTCGATTGCTATTCTTTCGCCGCTTATTTGGGTGATTTTTTCTGCGTTATGACAAATCCCGGACCATGTTATGGATTCTATCTCAAAACCGAGCTGGGTGGAGAACCGAACGGCACGCAGCATTCGAAGATAATCCTCGCCGAAGCGTTCGTCGGGTTTTCCGATGGTTCGGATGATTCTTTTATGGAGGTCTGCCTGCCCGCCGACATAATCCAATACCTCTTTTGTCAACGGATCGAAAAACATCCCGTTAATGGTGAAATCTCTCCGGCGGGCGTCTTCTTCGGCGCTGCTGAATTCTACCGTACCCGGATGTCTGCCGTCGGCGTATCCGGTTTCGGTCCTGAACGTAGCCACTTCCACCTGTCGGCCCCGGATAAGAACGATTACGACACCGAATTTGGCTCCGACTTTCAAAGTCCTTGGAAATATCCTGATTGTCTGTTCAGGGCGAGCGTTTGTCGCGACATCGTAGTCACTGGCCCGTCTGCCCAGGAGCATGTCCCGAACGCACCCCCCAGCCAGGAAAGCTGTGAAGCCGTTTTGACGCAGTTCTTTAACCACAGTTATGGCGACATTTTTATTTGTCACGAATTTTCACCTCTTAAAATAGTAACGGTCATTGTGCCCCACCGCCGCCGCTCTATGACCTGTAACCGGCCATATTGTTCCAGCAGCGACACATCCATAGAAGTCCTGACGACGACTATACCGTCCGGGATTATATAATCACATAACACATTCAATAAACCGGATAAAGGTGAGCCGGGTTGAACATTTTCAGTTCTTTTATAAGGCGGATCGACAAAAACCAAATCAAATTTATACTCATTTATGCCGGCCACGTTGCCTATCTTAAGCGCATCCGCCTTTATAACTTTCGAATTTTTAACAAAGCCGGCCTTTTCGATATTTTTCTTTAGGATTGTAATTATATTCTTATCCTGCTCAACGAAAACTACAAATTTCGCCCCCCTGCTCAAAGCTTCGAGGCCGAGGGAACCGACTCCGCAAAACAAATCGGCCACCATCGCGCCGTCAGGCAGGTGGTATTTGTAGAGGACGCTGAAAAGGGACTCCTTGACCCTGTCGGTAATCGGCCGGGAGACCTGAGTCTTTGGGCTCAGCAAATTCAATCCTCGTTTTGTACCGGCAATTATTCGCATGGCATTAATATATCGAAACGATCCACATCGAGCGAGAAAAAACAAACCGTTTCATTAATTGGGTCTATGCTAACTCATCCCAAATTGAGAAATTTGCCGCTTTTGTCATGGATTATCACGACTGAAAATATTATAATTATAACAGTTAAATTTGTTGGCGAGATCCATCATGCAAGAAGGAAATGCTGATTCTGTTATTCGAAGCTCAAACTCTCGGTATTGGCCGCAGGAATTGTTTTACATACGGATTTCGGCTGAATTTCACGAAAAATCTAAAAATACAAAGAAAATGCGTCAGATTTCACGGCTTTGTTGAACTTACTAATAGGTGTAAATGATAAATCACGAAAAGCATGCTGAATTGATCAAGAAAGCACAGTTCGGCGACAAGGATTCTCTGAACCGCCTGGCTGAGACGGCGAGGGTGCATTTACACGAGTACGTGCTGCGTCTGACGCTACGGGAAGATTTAACACAGGATATTGTACAGGAGAGCATTCTGGAAATGTTTAAAGTATTCGACAAACTCAAAAAAGCGGAGAGTTTCTGGTCCTGGCTGGATGGTATTGCGTTCAATAAGGTCCGCAGTCACTATGGCCGGCGGTGGCGGCACAAAACGATCTCTCTGACCGACATGGGACGTGAGATAACAACGGAAGACGGCAAGGATGCCCTCGCAGAGATGGTTAACCGGGAATTGAAACAAATCGTCCTGAAATCAATGCGGGAATTAGCTCCCCGTCACAGGGCCGTATTAATCATGCGCTGTTACAGACAAATGCCGTATTCGGAGATTGCCGGGTTAATGAATTGCACGGAGTTCGGTGCCCAATCATTATTCTATCGGGCGAAAAAAGCACTGGCTAAAAAATTGTCCCGTCACGGTCTTGGCAAAGGATATTTATTGCCGGCTTTGGTAGTATTCGGCAAGCTCACCGCCACAACAGAAGCAACCGTTGCTAATATATCTGTTACGGCGGCTACTCTCAAGGTCGGTGCTGCGGCTACTTTGACGGCAATAGCTACAGGTAAGACAGCGGTTGTTTCACTAATCACAGCCGGTATGATTGCCGGAGGAACTGTAGCTGTCACACAAGGAACAGCCAAAATAGATAATGGTTCAAGTACATCCGGAACACAAACTTTCATTAATCCATCAATACAGACCGAAGCGAGCACGGAAGCAGAGCAATGCTGGTACTTTTTCCCTGAAGGCGCCGGCAGACCGGTTATGATGCGCCTTCTGAAATCTAATGCTTCCGGTGAGAATTCTTATTGTCAGTATCTGCAGAATCAGCGTGCCAATTACTACTACGACAATAATACAATCTATATAAACAATTTCCGCATGTACAACCCTGATTTGTCCGTCGCAAGACTACCAACAGACGACGAGGATTTGAGTCATTTCATTTCTCGCGTTGAGGGCAAGCAGGCCGATATGGAATTTGTATCCAGTAAAAGAAAGGGTCTGCTGGTAATCTCCGAACGTTCCACCGATAATGGTAACAGAATCTGGAGGATAGACCGCCACTTCAATGTCCTGGAAGAAGAGTATTTCCAGTTCGATTGGCCCCAAAGCTCGAGAATTGTGGACAATCGAGACCTGATGCACAAGCGGGGCTGGACGTATTTCAGGATTACCGGCCAAATCAATGGACAGGAAGTTACCGGTTCCGGGCGATTGCCGTTTGTCTATTCGGCAAGGCAACGAGCTTATCCATGGCTTAAATTGCAGCTCAGTGACGGTTCAAAGATTGTGGACACGCCGGCGGGAGCTTGTGTATTCGGCCGAAACGGCAAAACAGTAGCAAGTTACGAAAGCGGCAGTTTCTTCATAGGATTGGGGCGACCCTGGATGGGATTGCATACGGTCGATACGGTCCGCCGGGATGCGGCTGAAAAACAAATTTGGTTCGAGACCAATAATGTGTCCGGGGGTAATAAGACAGAAGTTGTTTTGACAACTGAGCAAGTTAAGATTGTTTATACTATCGATATGGAAAACGATGTAATCGAGAAGATTAGGTTCTCAACAGCTAACGGCGGCCGGGGCGAATTAAGATTTTCTTACTTGCAGAACATTGATGATGCAGGCGACGAGTTTGCTCAGCCGAGGGCCGGAAGCTATCGAAGAGCGCAGCAGGAACCTGCGGGTATGCTGTGGTTTGTGAAATTGATAGACGATCGTTAATACATTGTATCTTTTCAAAAAGACAAGGTGGAAAGGAAGGTACATAATGGTTAATAAAACGAATATTATAACAAGACTGGTGGTTTCAGTGTTTTTCACAGTACTGTGCGTGTCAATTACTGCAAATGGAAGAACTTACTACGTTGATGATAATGCCTCCGGCGCTAATGACGGCTCCTCGTGGGCAAACGCCTTTAATTACCTTCAGAATGCTCTCTCTGTTGCGGCCGATAGTGATGAAATCAAAGTAGCTCAGGGGATTTACGCACCCGACGATGGATTCACAGCCGACCCTAATACTTCTTTTTCGGATTCCAGAGATGCGACATTTGAGCTCGTCAATGATGTGATTCTTACGGGCGGTTATGCCGGTATCGGCCAAATAGATCCCGATGCCAGGGATATTGAAATCTACAAAACAATCTTAAGCGGGGATTTGAATGGCGATGATGACATTCAGTACGCCGAACATATAACTCGCATACCCACAGCGGCAGACAATTGCTGGCATGTCATTACCTGTAATTGTAATGCCGTCCTTGACGGGTTCGCCGTTGTCGGTGGAAATGCAGATGGATTAGTTATTAGTGGTAATGATTGCCGTAAGTTAGGTGGTGGTATGTTTATTGTCTCAGGCTCTCCAACGGTAATCAACTGCACCTTTGTCGTAAACTATGGAGACCATTACGGCGGTGCTATCTACAATTCTTCAAGTAGCACAAACATAATCAATTGCATATTTGACAGAAACAGCTCACGCGGCGGCGGCGGTGGGATATACAATAACCAATGCAGCCCGAATATAACCAATTGTATGTTTACGCGAAACTCATCCGAACCGTATGATGGCGGCGGAATATACAATTATAACAGCAATCCTGTTATAACCAATTGCACATTCACCGGAAACTCGGCACAAGACAGCGGCGGTGGAATGTATAACGAAGGCAGCCGTCCAACCCTGACCAATTGCACGTTCAGCAAAAATCATGCGTTTAACGGCGGCGGCGGGATTTGCAACGAGGAGAGTAATCCTAATCTGGCCAACTGCCTTTTTACAGAAAATATTGCCGGGGATAATGGCGGTGGGATATACGCAAAACATGGCGATCTAAATTTGACCAACTGCTCATTCACTGGGAACCAGGCCGGAAGCAGTGGTGGCGGTGGGATAAAAGGCTACAATTGCGCTCTGAATCTGACCAACTGCGAATTCATCGAGAATTCGACACGATACGGTGAGGGTGGCGGAGTAGCAACTGAAAAAAATTACCCGAACCTGACCAATTGCTCATTCATAGAAAACTCGGCTCGAGCTGGTGGTGGATTATACAGCGAAACAAGTAATCCAATTCTGACCAATTGTGTATTCAGAGGCAATTCAGTAAATGAGCAAGGTGGTGGTATGTGTAGTGTAAATAAGAGTCTGAGCGGAGACAGCCCGATCCTCAGAAACTGCTTATTCACCGGAAACCACTCAGGATTTCGTGGCGGTGCGATATACAACCTTTCGTGCGAACCGGTCCTGGCTAATTGTACGTTTGCCGAGAACTGGGCAGGAGAGGGAAATGCCATATATTGCAAATCTGAGGACGAGCGGAACACCATCACGTTAACCAACTGTATTCTTTGGGACTATGGCACCGAAATCGAAACATGGGATAACAACCTGTCAATAATCAATGTCTCCTACAGCAACATCAGAGGTGGTTGGTTTGGCGAAGGAAATATCGATGAGGATCCGTTATTTGTGGACCTGTTGGGACCGGACCATACGCCCGGTACCGAAGACGACAACTTGCGACTGTCTTCGATGTCACCAAGTGTTGATTCAGGTGATCCGGACCATATACCAGAGCAGAACGAAACAGACCTTGACGGCAATCCACGTATCGTAGGGGATTTATTAGATATGGGCGCCTATGAATTCCAGGGCTATGTATATGTCGATGATGATGCCCCTTACGAACAATGGACCGGTGAGCCCGAAATCGACCACCTTGAAGAAGATGGAACCGAAATCCGGCCGTTCGATACTATCCAGGAAGCGATTGATATAGCAAAAGATGGATATACCGTTTTGGTCCGGCCGGGCCTGTACGGCAAGATTGATTTCAAAGGCAAGGCTATAACAGTCACCGGCACAGAAGGCGCTGCCATGATTTGGGCCCCGCCGTTGTTGGAGAACACAGACAACTATGACGCGGTGACTTTTCATACAGGTGAGGGACGAGGCAG
The DNA here is from genome assembly GCA_964431695.1 of uncultured Pirellulales bacterium. GTDB lineage: Bacteria > Planctomycetota > Phycisphaerae > Sedimentisphaerales > Anaerobacaceae > JAFGPS01. The sequence goes on from CAYSKI010000011.1 coordinate 71,622, forward strand.
CGTGCTCAAAAACTTCTTCATTCGAAGCAGCAGTACGGCAATCTCTCTTAACTTCAGCAGCCCAAAGATTCACAACGTCACAATCGTGAATAATGATTTCGGCATCGCGGCCTACGAGAATTCGAATCCTGATATTAGGAACTGCATCCTGTGGAACAATACAAACGGAGATTTGTTCCAGTGTGAAGCGAAGTATAGCTGTGTTGAGACCGGAAGCCGGGGCGAAGGTAACATTAACGCTAATCCGTTATTTGTCGATGCAGCCAACGGTGATTACCACTTGAAAAGCGAAGGCTGGCGCTGGAATACGGCCAGCCAGTCGTGGACATGGGACGATGTGACCAGTCCATGCATCGACGCAGGTGACCCTTGTTCGCCGTTGGGTGATGAGCCGATGAGAGTGCCGCGAGACCCGAACAATTTATACGGCATCAATCAATACATCAACATGGGAGCTTATGGTGGTACATGCCAGGCCAGTATGCCTCCGTTGAATTGGCCGCCTGTGGTAGACGATAGGACACCTCCTGTACCAGATCCGGCTCAATGGGCTCCGGACGGTGCGCCGCGGGAAGTTCAAATAGGAACTGGAATCGTTGATTACTGGATTGAAATGAAAGCGCAATCAGCTTCTGATGCCAGCGGTTTTGTAGAATATTTCTTCGAGTGTACAACGGAGTCCGGATTCAGTAGTGGCTGGAAAAGCTCGAACGAATACAAAGTTCAGATCGGTCGAAGCGGACAAGGCCTTCGTTTCCGTGTCAAGGCCCGTGATCTATACGGCAATGAAACCGCGTGGTCCGAGGAAAGAACGGCTCATTAACAACCACTGGGTAGAAAGGAGTATTTTTAAGTAAGATTATATGATATTTGTTAGTATAATCAATATCATACGAACACATTTGCGAATGTGGAGTCTGGATGTGTACCTAAACAGTGCCAAAATTGATTGGCCCTTGGGCAGGGAGACTTTTTGTTTAAAGGAAAAGTCACGAAGAGCGTTTACACTTATTGAGCTTTTAGTGGTGATTGCCGTAATCTCGGTCTTGATGGGTATATTACTGCCTTCGCTGGGCAAGGTCCGGGACCAGGCACGGATGATAATCGGCACAAATAATCAACGGCAAATCATAACGGCGGCCACTTTGTTCGCTTCCGACAATAACGAAAAATATCCCGAATCGGTTGCGACTATCGGCGATTATCAGATATACTGGAACTGGCAGGAGCCGATGATGCTGACTGGTTACCGCGCCCGCAGCCCCCGTATGTACCGTTCCATGAGCGCCTACCTGCGGGAATATATACAAAACGCCGATAGTATGTATTGTCCTAATGCACCTCAAAAGTATAAATACCTTCAGGAAGCATGGGATGCCGGCGACGCGTGGGATAATCCCGAAACGGACCCTGTGGAAGATCCTCTCAGCGGGACATATTGTTTTTACTGGGGCTATACGGGATATCTCGAAGGCAGGGATTATCTTTTTCATGGGCCGCGAACGTCTTCGGCCGGACGAGGGCAGAGCAGACTGCTTGTAAGTGACTACTTCGGATATGACCATTATCGAAGCCCCGGTTGTTACGGCAGTTGTGAGAAATTACCGGCGGCTTCCATCACGGAAGGGACGCAGCTTTCCTCGGCTTACTGGTCCCGAAAAGGTGCCGGATCAAACAAACCTGAAATCAAACTGCAGGCAGGTTATACAGACGGACACATCGAAAAATATTCTTCCAGTGATACGGTGACCATGAGGGTAATTTGGAAACCGGAGACCGGCGAACCTTATCCATACGGCATCGGACCGGGAAACTTTTATCTGCCGCGAAACGCTTTGCGTTGACAGTAAAAAATTTGTGGAGTATCACTAACCTTTGAGCACAGCTAAGGGTACCATGCGAGCAACAGCCTTGGCCCAGCCGCACTCGATAACGATTCGGACAACTTCTTCGATATCTTTATAGGCATCCGGTGCTTCTTCCTTGATCCTTCGCTTGTCACCGGCAATAAGTTTAATCCCTTTCATACTGCGTTTGAACTGGTCGTCTGTAATCAAAGCCTGTGTTGTAGTCTTTCCGCGGCGGGATTTTCCCAGAGCGGCGGTGCGGCTCATCACTCTGCCTGCTCCGTGGTTGACTGAATTCAAAGATTCCTCTGAATTGCCGGTCCCGGCCAGCAAAAAGCTGGCCGTTCCCATCGAGCCGGGCGTGATAATCGGTTGGCCGGTCCGCGCGAATATACTTGATAGCATTTGCTTTGGCCCGAATGCACGTGTGGCGCCTTTACGGTGAATCCAGAGGCTGTCCCCGCCGTGCGTTTCGAGCTTGGCCATGTTGTGAGTGACATCGTAAACCATATCCAGCGGTGTCGGACCGAACATCCTGTTAAAACATCTTCTGACAAGCAGTGCCATAATATGACGGTTGGTATAGGCGAAATTTGCCGCAGCAGACATAGCGGCGATATAACTTTTACCGGTGCCGCTGTCGGTTGGCAAATATGCGAGCATCTTTCTTCGCTCGGCGTTTTCCGGCCTCTGGGCGGCGATATTCATGTAATGGTCGGCGATTTCGTAACCGAACCGGCGAGAGCCGGAATGAATCATAACGACAATTTGATCTTTGGATAATCCGAAGCTTTTGGCCAGATCCGTGTCAAAAATTTCCTGGACGTACTGAATTTCGATAAAATGGTTCCCACCGCCGAGCGTGCCGAGCTGGTTTATGCCTTTCTGCGCTGCGGCTTTCGGCACCGCCCCCATATCGCCCGGAAGTCTGCCGTTGTCCTCGATTCGCTTGAGGTCTTCGGCGAACTGGTCCGGATCGAACGCTTCCCATGCCCGGTGACTTGTTTTTTGTACGAGTATTGGAATACCTGCAACTCCCTGATGGACTATAGCTTCGAGTCCGGATTTATCCAGTTGTAAATTTTCTCTGCCCTCGCCGAGCGGGACGTCACGGGCGATATCGACGGCGATTTTGTCCGTATCGATCTGGCCCTTGACAAAAGGAGTTCGCAATAACCTCATTCCACAGTTAATATCATATCCGACGGCGGGAGGCATAATTGCTCCGTCGAGTCCCAGTACCGCCCCGATAGGTATACCGAAGCCGACGTGAATATCGGCGGTCGCCAGGACTTTTTTTGCCGGAGGCAACGAGGCGGCATCGCAAAGCTGCCGAACCGCGTCCAGCTCAAGATTGATGGTTTTCGAGGCGAAAATCGTCGCATCGGTGACCATTGGTCCTCGGCGTTCCAGGTGCAGGCGAAGAGGGTCGATGCGAACGAGTTTTGTAGGCAAATCTGTCATTCTCGTATTTTATAGAAAGTAATTCGATATAAATAGAAAATATTGTAAAAATGCTGACTATAGGCTTGTTTTTACCAGTTATTGCGCGGAGATTAGAATTTAACAGCTAACGTTAATATGAATCGGTTTCAAGCCTGTCATTCGGGTGTCGAATTCACTTGACAAAAACCGGTTAAAAAGTTAAGCTACGTAATATTGTAAGAAAATCGAATATGGAATTTTATAATACGAGACCTGTAGTTCCTTGGGATTTTAACGAAATGAAGCTAAAATGGGTGTTTTTTATTGTTCTAACAGCATTTCTTGCCGCTCCGATTAATTCAATTCTGATAGCCGCCGGTACGACTGATATCGAACAAGTACGCAATAAGACGGTACTGGATGAGCGGGACAAAGAAGTCATAGATGCATTTTTAGCTGAGGCGATAGGGAAATTTCTTACTACCAAAGATTTTACATCCATAGCAAAACTTCGCGTTGTAATCCTTAACAATCAGAAAAGCAACCAGCCAAATCAGAATCAATATGCCAATCAGTTTTCCGAGTCGGCCCACAAGTACATTTCGGAGGGATTTAAACAGGCCCAAATACTGAGACCGCCGGAGCGGCAGACAAGGGTTATCATGAACTTTTTGATTCTGATAGACAGCCTCCAGGACCTGAACTTACTGGATTTGGCCATGCAGAAACTGCCGGATGAAAATATGGCCGTTCGCTATTGGGCGGTCCATGCTGTTACTAATATTAATATTTTAAAACAGTTAAATTCCGGGGATGCAGCCAATCAAAAGCTGGCACGGAATATAATCGAACAGTTAAAACAAATTGTTGAGAGCAGCAGTCCCGAGATATTAAACATAATCGCTCAATTTGCTGCCGGTCTGAATATCCCACAGGCCGAAGAATTGCTGATGCAGATAGCCGATTCGCGAATTCAAAGGTACGCCGACTGGTCGGTGAAATATGAAAGGTCGGATATCGCTATTCTTAAATTACTCGACAGTAAAATCACCATGCCTTCCCGATCTCCTATCGGAGCGACAACAAGCTCAGGCAATCCCGCCGCCGCTCGACGTTTTGCCCAATTGTATTCATACGCAATCGAACGGTTTATCAAGGGCGAGAAATTAGACAACACTCAACGGCAGCAACTGACCTCTGTTTTGGCGGAGATAGAGGAAAAATGTATTAGCAGGCTTTTGGATGACCAGCAGCAGAACGGTATTAGAAGGGCCATCGCGGCAAAAGATATGAATGCACTCGAAGCCGAACGAAAACGATTGCTTGGTGAAGTATTACCTGCCAAGCTGGGTTTCGACTATGGCACAAACAGTGACGGCTCCCGGCGTACAACCCCCCTTCCCTTACCGGACCAACCATCATAATCATAATTCGAAATACAGATTACGACATTAAACGTTCTGTGGACCACACCGGTAAAAAGTGCATGATTTAATCAGTTTATCTGCTATTGTTTTATACATCAATCGATTAATTCTGAAGTTCCATTTGAATATCTGTGTGATTTTATTTATAAGTAGATGTATCAATATTTTTATATGTACGAAGTATTTTCTATGAAGAAATTAGCTTTAATCATATTTGTTATTTTGTTATTGTGCGATTTATTGCCGGCACAAGAGAGCAAAATCGAGAAATGGGATTTTTATGAAATATCGTTGCCCGGGCCGGTTAACAGTAATCCGTTTACCGACGTTGAATTTAGTGCCGTTTTTAAAAATGGTGATAGAACTTTCGAACCGGATGGTTTCTATGACGGCAATGGTATATATAAAATACGTTTCATGCCGGACGCTGAAGGGACCTGGTCTTATCGAACCAGGAGCAATGACAATGCCCTAGACAGCAAGGTAGGTCAATTTGTGTGCACAGCTCCTTCACCGGGTAATCATGGTCCGGTCCGAGTTAAGAATCAATATCATTTTGCATACGAGGACGGGACACCATTTTTCCTGTTCGGAACGACAATATATGAATGGCCGTATCAGTCACAGGAAAAAAGACAAAAGACCGTCCAAACTTTGAAAAATTCCCCCTTTAACAAAGCCCGTTTTCTCGCGGTATCACCGTGGCGACAGGAATACGTCAAAGGGCCAAATGCCCTGGATTGCTACCCATTCGAAGGAACATCGAAGGAAAACTGGGATTTTTCACGATTCAATCCAGCGTATTTCCAAAGGCTGGAACAATGTGTGCTGCAGCTTCGAGATTTGGGTATCGAAGCAGATCTAATTCTATTCCGGCCATACGACAACGGCAGATGGGGATTTGATAGGATGGATCCCGAAACGAACGACCGTTTTGTGCGCTATGTTGTCGCCCGTTTTGCGGCATTCCGCAATATATGGTGGTCTCTTGCCAACGAAAACAGTTTTATGGATCATTTCACCGACGCGGACTGGGACCGTCTGTTCCAGATAGTCCAGGCCGAGGACCCTTACCGGCATTTACGGTCCATTCATAACGCCGGGCGAATATACGATTACAAAAAACCATGGGTGACACACGTCAGCCTGCAATATTACATGGCCGTACGCTCGTTCGGTATATCCCCGATGTTAAGGGACATTTATCGTAAGCCAATTGTGCACGACGAGATTAATTATGAAGGCAATATCAGGTCTCGCTGGGGACAGTTATCCGGCGAGGAAATGGTTTATCGTTTCTGGGTCGCTTATATCGGCGGAGCTTATGCCACACATGGAGAGACCTCAAGCGGACAGCCGTATGGTGACGGCTGGATTTCAACCGGCGGTGAGCTTGTCGGGGAAAGTCCGCCAAGAATTGCCTTTCTGAGAAAAATTGTCGAGGATGGGCCTCAGGACGGATTGAATCCGATAGACCAGTATTATGTCCCAAATATGGCCGGTAAGTACGGTGAGTATTATTTAGTACATTTCGGGAAAGAACAGGTGACAGAATGGGATTTCAGATTGCCGGATGAAGCTCTCAAATCCGGTATGCGTTTTAAAGTTGATATTATCGACACATGGAATATGACAATTACACCCGTCGAGCATATATTCGAAGTTGAACAATTAGACCGCTACGAATATGTCGATAAAGATAATTCGAAAGTGGAATTACCCGGCAAGCCTTATATGGCCTTAAGAATACACCGAACGGATTAAATAAACTAATCTGAGCACTTTGTCGGGATTTACCGATTTACCAAACGAAATAACCGTCTTATTGTTTGTATTTAACCGTACATCCGTATGGTTTAGTTTTTGCTATGGTCACAGTTTTCGGAATTAATTCCTCGAGGGCCGCATCCACGTAATTAACTAACTTCTGGTCATTAGATACTTTTCCCATTGGCGCATTGTCTATCGCTCCGTTATAGACGATGTTACCTTCGGTATCGATAATGAATATATGTGGCGTATTTGTTGCGTGATAGGCTCTGCCGACTTTTCCCGAGCGGTCATCGAGGATAGGATATAAAACATTGTTTTTCTTCGCATACTCCTTGTTCTTGGCTGTTTCCTGATGTCCTGTGCTGTTTATCGCCAACCATACGACATTCTTGTCTTTATACTTAGCGGCAAGATCCTTCATAGTCGAAGCCTTTTCGTAGTGATATCTCACAAAGGGGCATTCGTAGTTGAACCATTCGAGCACGACTATCTTGCCTTTGAGATCAGCCAGCTTAACCTCTTTGCCGTCATAGTTTTTTAGTGTAAAGTCCGGTGCCTTTATGGGTTTTTCATCTGCGTATAGAATCATTGGTGCAGCTAATACTGCCGCTATCGCTATTGTTATAATTGTCTTATTCATAATCAGCTCCTTTCAAATATAACTTTTTATTTTATACGCTGTTATTGTTTGGCTGGTTTGCTGAAATTTTTTAATATAGACCATATAACTTTTGGGTGTTAAAATCCCTTTCTTGTATGCGTATTTGGCTAAAACTGGAAAATAATCGTCAATTTCCAACCGCGCACGAAGCCGCTCAAACAATATGTTCATAAATCTCTGTGTTATCTTGATTAACATGAGGAATTTATTAGCTTGAGGAGTGAATTGTGGCATGGAGCAAACATCGATATTTGTGCTTGATTCTCCTTGTTTTTCTATATGTAATCATACTTCGAGCCGCCGATGGGCGGGAAAATGAGCCGGTCAGGTACATCGGCAAAGTGAATACGTCAAATAGCAGTTACAGCGACGGCTACCACGATGGACAAATGCAGGTGGCTATCGGCGTGCAGAATTACCAGATAATGCGGGCAAACCGCACGCATCCGGAATGGTCGGACGGCCTGGGATGGACATATAGTCACGCTCCTATGCTGGCCTATGTTAACGGCCGATTTTACTGCCAGTATTTGACCAATCCGACCGGCGAGCATATCCCGCCCGGCGTGACAATGTTGTCACGTTCGGAGAACGGGAAGAACTGGACGAAACCGCAGGTTCTTTTTCCCATTTATTTCACCGCCAATGAAGATGCCTCTATCGTTTTCAAATTTATGCATCAGAGAATGGGATTTTACGTTGCGCCGAACGGCAGGTTTCTAACGATGGCTTATTACGGAGCAAACAACGGACATGGCGTCGGTCGTGTTGTGCGCGAGATTTACGAGGGTGATTCCTTCGGGCCGGTTTATTTTATTCGGGTCAACGATAACTGGGAAGGTGAGGTTAAATACCCGCTCTATAAAACTTCGCCGGATAAAGGATTCGTCGAAGCCTGTGACGCCTTTCTTTCCGACAAGATCCGACGAATGCAATGGTGGGAGGAGGATTATCTGGCAAAAGACAGTGAAGAGTTTTATCGAGTTCCCTTGAGGGCAGACCGCAACAGGAAAGAACCGGGCAAGGCATTTTGTTTTTACACTCGGCCGGATGGCACAGTGGTAGGTTTTTTTAAAGACCGCCTGGTAACGGTGACAAAAGACCAGGGGCAAACATGGACTCCACTCGTGCGATGTAATACACTCACGTATAGCGGCGCGAAAATCTGGGCACAAAGATTGGACAACGGTCAATATGCCCTGGTTTATAATCCGACGAATAGTGCCGCACGGCACCCGTTGTGTGTCGCCACGAGCGACGATGGAGTTTTGTTTGATCATCTCGTCAATGTCCATAGTGAAGTGCCTCCCAAGCGATTTTGGGGACGGGAAAAACGGCCGGGGCCGCAATACGTCAGGGGAATCATCGAAGGTAACGGCAATCCACCCGGTGATGATTTATGGGTAGTCTATTCGGTCAGTAAAGAAGATATCTGGATTTCCCGAATTCCGGTTCCGGTCAGATGGGAGGTTGAAGGCCCCATACAGGATAATTTCAGTGAGATGGAAACAGGTGGTGCCATTAAAGATTGGAATATTTATATACCGAAGTGGTGCCCTGTGGAGGTAGTGGATTTCCCGAGCATTACAGAGAAAAGCGTGATGCTCAAAGATAACGATCCTTACGACTACGCCAAAGCGGTGCGGGTATTTCATAAAGCCGATCAGCAGACACTCTCCTTCAATCTTTATGTTAAGACATCCTCTGAGCTTCTTGACATCGAAGTAGTCGGGGCGAAAGGAGAAAGATTGGTTCAAACTCGTATAGATAAAGACAGGAAGCTTTTGGTGAAAAAGGGGATGAATGATTACTCCTCGGTTGGATTGCTGGAAGCAGGAAATTGGTACGCTTTTGAAATTATGTTAGATGCTCAAAAGCGGCGGTTTTCTATTAATTTAGACGGAAAAGCAATTGTCGAAGATGCAGGCTTTGCATACGAAACCGGTGTGCCGGAGAGGATTATTTTCCGAACCGGGCAATACAGGTTGACAGACAATGTGCAGGAATACAAAAGCGGAAATGATTTTAAGCCGGGCTGGGACGAGCCGGGTGCCGATGAGCCGGTAAAGGAAGCTGTATATTACATAAAAGATTTCAAAGCTGCGCAATAACAAGGGAATGTGATGCAAAGATCAAAAAGAATCTGATTCTATATCATGGAACAATTAAAAAATAATCTGCTGTTCTTATTTGTGTTTGTGAGTCTGAACCTGGTGTTGTGTGGTTGTACAACCACGGCAGAGATGCAAAACAAACCGATATTAAATCCTGATGATTTTAAGCACTATGTAGATTATTTTAACCAAATGGAAGACGAGGGCGTCATTAACTATATTCCTAATGCCGAGTCGTGGTCATGGATGAAAGAGAATATCCCGTTTTTCGAATGTCCCGATAAAGATTTCGAACAAGTATATTACTATCGGTGGTGGACATACCGCAAACATATCAAGCAAACACCCGATGGATTTGTTCTGACCGAGTTTATTACGCCGGTCGGTCATGCCGGCGCTTATAATACAATCAGTTGTGCACTCGGCCATCATATCAATGAGGGTCGCTGGCTGAAAAATCAGCAGTATCTTAATGAGTATATTCTGTTTTGGTTTCGCGGACATAACGGCCGACCACAATCGCATTTTCATAAATTCAGCAGTTGGATTGCCCATGCTTTGTATCAGAGATATCTTGTCAACAATGACAGGGAATTTCTAATCGACTTGTTACCTGACTTGGTGAGCGATTATAAGAAGTGGGAACAGGAAAGACTATTGGATAACGGCATGTTCTGGCAGTACGATGTTCGCGACGGTATGGAAGAATCGATAAGCGGCTCGCGCACGGCGAAGAATGCACGCCCTACTATTAACAGTTACATGTACGGCAATGCGCTGGCCATCTCTAAAATTGCCGAGATGGCGGGCGAAAAAGAAATCGCAAAAGAATTTCAAAACAAGGCGAGCCGGCTCAAAGAGCTTACGCAAAAAAATCTCTGGGATAGTAAAGCTAAGTTCTTCAAAGTTCGTTTTGAAAACAGCTCACTTTCCGATGCCCGTGAAGAAATCGGATTTATCCCGTGGTATTTTAATCTGCCCACCGAAGACCCGAACAAAGGTTTTTCACAGTCCTGGGCGCAGGTAATCGATCCCAACGGCTTTAAGGCCCAGTGCGGATTGACTACCGCCGAAAGACGGCATTCGCAATTCAGGTCGCACGGCGTGGGCACTTGTGAATGGGACGGCGCGGTCTGGCCCTTTGCGACGACTCAGACACTTGTAGGTATGGCGAATTTATTGAGAAATTATAACCAATCCTGCGTGTCCTCTTGCGATTATTTTGATGCGTTATTAACATACGCAAAAGAGCATCATAAAAACGGCAAACCATATATCGGCGAATATCACGATGAGGTAAACTGCGCCTGGCTCAAAGGTGATAATCCCAGAAGCCGGTATTATAACCATTCCTGTTTTTGTGATTTGGTTGTTTCCGACCTGGTCGGTCTTTGTCTGCGGAATGACGATGTAATTGTTGTTCATCCGCTCGTTCCCGCAGATACGTGGGAATGGTTTGCCCTGGACAACGTTTATTATCATGGAAAATTAGTGACTATTCTCTGGGACAAAACCGGCGAAAAATATAAAAAAGGCCGCGGATTATCTGTCTTTGTTGACGGCAATCTTGCAGCTAATTCGACAATACTGGAACGGATCGAAGGGAAACACTAACTTTGAAAAGGTACAAAATGAAGAGACTTTTTCCAGTTGTTTTCTTTCTGTTAATGATAGTGACTTCCTTTTATTGCGGTGAAAAAATATTTATTGTCACATCTGTCAATCCTGTGCCGAGAGTACAATTCGGTATCGATAAACTCAGTTCCGCTTTGAAAGATGTTGGATATGAGGTTACTGTTTCGCAGGAATCCCAAATACCACAAAATAGCCCGTTAATTGTTATCGGTACGTTAGGTAAGAGCACCCTGATTGATTCGGTGATTAAATCCGGTTTTCATACTTTCGAGAGTAATGAGGTCGGAAGCGAGGGATTTCTTCTGGAATCCAGGAATGATGTCACTGTTATTACAGGTTGTGACGATACCGGCACATTATACGGATGTATGGAACTGGCGGACCGGATAAAAAAAGACAGTGCTTTGCCGAAAGGCTTCCGTTTCGCCGACAAACCATTGATGGTACTTCGTGGTCCTTGTATCGGCATGCAAAAGACACAGCTTTTACCCGGACGGCGAGTATATGAATATCCTTATACTCCGGAGAACTTCCCGTTCTTTTACGATAAAGAATTCTGGCAGGAATATCTTGATTTGTTGGTAGAATACCGAATGAATACTCTGTATTTATGGAACGGCCACCCTTTTGCATCTTTAGTCAAGCTCGAGGATTATCCCTATGCCCTGGAAGTTCCCGAAGATGTTTATGAAAAGAATGTTGAGGTTTTTCAATACTTGACACAGGAGGCGGACAAACGTGGCATCTGGATAATTCAGATGTTTTATAATATCTTTGTATCCAAGCCTTTCGCCGAAAAGAACAACCTCAGAACACAGCACAGCAAATCAACGCCGCTTATAGCAGATTATAACCGCAAATCAATTTCCGCTTTTGTGCAGAAGTATCCGAATGTCGGTTTGTTGGTCTGTTTGGGTGAAGCGTTAAGAGGCACAGATAACCAGGTGGAATGGTTTACACAAGTTGTGATTCCCGGGGTCAAAGATGGTATAAACTCGTTGGTAATTTCAGAAGAACCGCCCATCGTTTTACGTGCCCATGCGACAGACCCGAACGCTGTCATGCGTGCAGCTTTGCCTGTATATAAAAATCTATATACGATGGCCAAATATAACGGCGAGTCACTTACCACATGGGAGCCTCGCGGCCCGTGGCAGCAGGTCCACTTGAATATGAGCCGTTTGGGCTCCCGACACATTGCCAACGTCCATATTTTGGCAAACCTTGAGCCGTTTCGATATGGGGCACAGAGGTTTATACAGAAGTGTGTAAAAGCGATGCAAACACGTCTCGGTGCGCAGGGACTTCATCTTTATCCGTTGTGTTATTGGAACTGGCCGTATTCTCCCGACAATGCCCGGCCGCAGTTAAAACAATATGAGCGGGACTGGATTTGGTTCGAGGCATGGGCAAGATATGCCTGGAATCCGAATCGTGGCGAACAACAGGAAAGGCAGTACTGGATTGGCCGTATTACCGATATGTACGGTAATAAGGAAGCCGCCGAGAAAATCCTCGATGCTTACAACGACTCCGGCGAATGTGCTCCGATGCTAATTCGGCGTTTCGGCATTACCGAGGGAAATCGGCAGACTTTATCACTGGGTATGACATTGGATCAATTGGTCAATCCGGGACCTTATGGACCTTATAAGGATTTGTGGCTGTCGCAGGCTCCCCCAGGTGAGCGGTTACAGGAATATGTCGAAAGGCAGTTCAAAGGACAGTCCCATATTGGTGAAACACCGCCGCAGATTATTCAGGAAGTGCTGGGATATTCACAAAAAGCTGTCGAAGCGATTGAAGCGGCAAAACCGCTGGTAACAAGAAATCAGGCGGAATTCGACCGGCTGTATAATGACATCCATTGTATCCGGGCCATGAGCGAAAATTACGCAGCCAAAGTAAATGCGGCGATTTATGTATTAAGGTATAAATTCAGCGAAGATATTCAGGATCTTAAAAAAGCATCTCAATATCTGGAAGAAAGTCTTAATCATTTCAGAAAACTGACTGAACTGACAAGGGAAACTTACAATTTTGCTCAAAGCATGCAAACATCTCAGCGAAAGATTCCTTTGCCCGGCGCCGAACATGGTGAGCCGGCCAACTACCATTGGTCACAGGTACTTGAAAAATATGAAAAGGAGCTGAAAGATTTAAAAAATTACATTAAAAAAGTTGAATCGAACAAGAAATTAATGTAATAATACTGAAGATTTTTTATATTGCATGATTCAAAAACACGGGTTTATCTATTAAGCTCGTATCTGTATTATAAACAAGGTCAGAGAAAGGAGAATTATGGCAGCGAGTGTTAATCCTACAGCAGCTTCGGTTTTGAAAAAAGACGATTTGATTGTTATTGCAGGGGCGGGTGGATTTATCGCCGGGGCATTAGCCAGATATTTTCACGATCAGGGCTTTACTCACATACGAGCAATTGATAAAAAGCCCCTTTCCGAATGGTACCAACGTGTGCCGGGCGTGGAGTATCTGTGCATGGATTTGCGGTACGAAGACAATTGCAGACGCGCCTGTGAGAATGCCGTGGAGGTTTACAATCTGGCGGCCGATATGGGCGGCATGGGTTTTATCGAACGATTTCGTGTGGAATGTTTGCGAAGCGTACTTATCAATACGCATATGATAGAGTCGGCGTATCGAGCCGGTGCCCAGAGGTATTTCTTCTCGTCTTCGGCCTGTGCGTATAACACCGACCTTCAAAAAGATCCGGATTCGAGAGCATTAAAGGAATCTGATGCTTATCCGGCGATGGCCGAGCGTGGTTATGGATGGGAGAAACTCATATCCGAGATGTTTTGCCAGGAATACTGGGCCGAAAGAGGCTTAAAGACATTTATTGCGCGATTTCACAATGTCTATGGGCCATTCGGCACGTGGGACGGCGGACGGGAAAAAGCTCCGGCGGCAATGTGTCGCAAAGTTATCGAAGCCAAGGATAAAGGTTTAAATGAGATTATTATCTGGGGTGACGGGGGCCAGACTCGCAGTTTTATGTATATCGAAGACTGTGTCTATGGCATCGACATGATTATGCACTTTGATGAACTCGTTGCTACGCCAATCAATCTTGGGTCCGACTTCCTGATATCCATTAATGACCTGGTCTCGTTGGCCGAACGGATCGGCGGTATAACTTTAAAGCGAGAATATGATTTGGATGCACCTAAGGGTGTGGGCGGCAGAAATAGTGACAATACGTTTATTCGACAGATCCTCGGCTGGGAGCCGAGCACGCCTCTGGAAGTGGGCTTGAAAAAGACATACGAATGGATCGAGCAGCAGTACATGGACCGTAAAGCAGGTAAACATACTGTTAGTTAAAGGGAGGTAGCTAATTAATTACATCAGGTATGTAAACTGAAAATAGGATATTATGAAAATAACAGATAACACACATATTACCGATGTTATAGGCAAGCTTCCGTATAGAATTGCACTTGCCGGCGGATGGATCGACCAGCCTTTTGTATCCAAGCATAATCCGTCGGAGCCCGGCTCTATGGTGGTTGTTTGTGTAGAGCCGATGTTTTGGTTTATGGAACGTGCCGGTATATGTATCGGAACACGCAAGATAGCCCTTGAGCTGTGGAAGGACGGTTTGCCTGATCGTGATCCTGACGAGCTTGTACAGGAACTCTACACAGCAGAAAACGAAGGCAAGGCGGAGCCGTCAGGCTCACAGGATATGATTGGTCTTATTTATCCCGGTATCAGCCGACTGGATTATGATTTCGAGCATCGGTCAGGTATCTTCCCGGTGCATATCGAATCGAATAACGATCCTGATATTGCTCGCTGGTTGGAGAGTGTTATTAATATTCTCCCGGTTGCACCGCGACCGGAGGGATACAATCCGATCGAAACAAAAAACCTTCGGCCGGACTGGATTGCCCGGCTCGGACAATCCGGCAAGGATTGCTACAATGCTATTTTAGCCCGGGACATCGAGGCACTGGGGGCCTCGATGAATGAGTGTATGCTGTGCTGGGAAACAATACTTCCCGGTACGGTTCGCCATCATACATTGAAAATGGACTTGCTGCCATTTCTTAAATACTATCAGTCCAAATATCCCGGTGCGATGTATTCCGGTTGCGGCGGAGGTTATTTGTACGTAGTCTCCGAAAATCCCGTTCCAGGTGCTTTTGGTATCAAAGTGAGACTTAAGCAATCATGAGTAATACCGAAAAGTGTGTCGTCGTGTGTGGAGAATTTGACGATATTCGATCGCAGGATGTCAGATTTCTACAGGAAGCGGCTCGTTTTGGTCCCTTGTGCGTTTTGTTGTGGGATGATGAGTCTTTGCAGTCTGTAACGGGAAAGAAACCGAAATTTCCACAGGATGAGCGCTTGTATTTTCTGCAGGCTCTCCGTTTCGTAAATAAAGTTTATCTTGCAGCGAGGCCTTCCGACAGTGACATGCTTCCATTGATTAAAGACTTAAATTCTTCTATGTGGATTGTCAGGCAGAGTGACGACACCGCTACTAAGCAGAACTTCTGCAGAAGAAATGGATTGGAATACTATGTTATCACAAAAGCCGAGCTGGTAGGTTTCCCGGACACTAACGAAACGGAGCTTCGTGAGACTTCCCGAAAAAAACTACTTGTGACAGGCTGTTACGACTGGTTTCATTCAGGCCATGTGCGGTTCTTCGAGGAAGTTTCAGAGTTAGGTGACCTGTACGTCGTAGTAGGACATGATGCCAATGTACGTGCCTTGAAGGGGAAAGGACATCCCATGTTACCTCAGGAGGAACGTCGTTATATGGCCCAATCAATACGTTATGTTAAACAGGCTTTAATCTCGACGGGACATGGCTGGCTTGATGCAGAGCCGGAAATAAAGCGTATAAAACCAGATATCTATGCCGTGAATGAGGATGGTGACAAGCCGGAGAAGCGAAAATACTGCCGGGAGAACGGAATTGAATATGTCGTATTAAAACGTTTACCGAAGCCCGGACTGCCAAGACGGGAGAGCAACGTGTTACGTGGTTTTTAGCAAAGTGCGTCTGATACTTTTTGCGTGGTTTTTTCCGCCTTTCTCAAAGATTGTGTTCCAGCAACGTTTTTTACGGATAGGAGGACATAACGGCGGTAAATAAACAATACAACGCAGAAATTGTGATTTCTTATGAAAAAAATATATAGAAATATAACTGACTTTTGTCTCTATATTGGGAAAATAAGACACAAATTTCGTTTTTTTTTGCATTAATTTTATTGTTTTATTGAAAAGTTTTTGATAGAGTTAAAATCTAAAGTTTGGAGTAGAGGTGTTTAAGAAGTGTTTTGCCAGGCATAAATTCATCTTACTAATCAGTAATCAATAGTATTTTATCAATCAATTTGGAGAAAGGAGATTTAACATGAAAAGAATGAGAGTATGGGGGATGCTGTTGGTGATGGTCATGTGCACCAGCATAGCGATGGCACAAGTGGACATGACATTTACGGGAGTTGGAAACTGGACCGATCCCAATCTCTGGGATGTAGGCAGCGTTCCCGGTTCCGTAGAATTGGCAAACTATGTCAACATCTCGGGTCCCAACACCGTTTGTACGGTAAACACTGATACCGGTGACTACGCCGGTGGCCAAAAACGCATGCAGGTTGACGGCGGAGCAATATTAGTCCTGGAAGAGGGCGGCGTATTGGCAGCCAACACATGGTCCAGAATCGGTGTCAGTGGCGTCGGTACCCTGAACCAGACCGGTGGTCTGTTTGAGGTCCAGGACGACAAGCTGGGTATCGGCGACAAGGTTGGTGGCCAAGGATACTACATCATGAGCGGCGGCACCCTGACCCATGCGGATGATCGCGGTGATCTGGGCGTGGGTAGTCGCGAGGGTACCGGTACCTTCACGGTCATAGGAACTGCTCCTGTCATCCAAATGGAAGAATTGATCGTCTGTGAACGCGATGGTGCAGCCGGAACCGTGGAATTCGTCTTGGATGCCGATGGCGTGAGCCCCATTGTACTGAGTAACACGGCCACGATTGATGCTAAGGGCGATACCACCACCTCCGACCTGGTGATTCGTGCGACTGCAGTCCCTCCCATGGCGGACATCCTGCTGGTGGATATAACCAGCGAAAATGCCATGGTCGGTGCCTTTGATACCGTTAACGGCAATCCTGCTATAGAGGGTGCTCAGGTGGTTGTCAGTTCGGGTGTCGTGGAAAATACCTATACCCTGACCTACATGGGCGGTACCGGCAATGATATTGTGCTGCTTTATCAGTCGTCCGTCACAAAAACCAAGATTGCCTGGGTTTCTGAATGGAACGCCGATCCTAATACTGGTGTTCCTTATGATCAGGGCTGGATAGACATGCTCATAGCCGAAGGTTATGTTGTCGATGCCAATACAGCAGGAAATTATACGGAGCTCACCGAAAGCAAGATAGCCGAACTTGAATCTGCCGACATGATAATCATTAGCAGAAATACCAACAGCGGTGGTTATGCTACGGACGTTAATGAGGTAACCCAGTGGAATTCCTTTGAGGCTCCGATCATAATGATGACCGGATATATCGCCAGAAGCAGCCGTTGGGAATGGATCGATTCTACAGCAACTGTTGAATATGCCCCCGAAACATTTATGGATGTCGTCGCAGTTGATCATCCTGTATTTGCCGGTATAACGACTGAGGCTATAGATTCGTTGAACATAGTGGATGTAATAGATGAGACGGTGGATTCCGGCCAGAATACGTTCATTACGGCCATAGATGTGGGCAACGGTACATTACTTGCTCGCAGGATGGATGACAGCAGTATATGGATAGCTGAGTGGGAAGCCGGCGTAGTCTGTTATGAAGGATCAACCCAGGTACCAGCCGGCAAACGTATGCTGTTTACGGCCGGCGGCGGTGGTGGACAGATGGCCGGTTCAATGAACCTGAACGCAGACGGCCAGACGATGTTCCTAAACGCGATCAAGTACATGCTAACACCGGCAGGTCCGTCCACGGAAGGTTTAGTGGCATATTACGCAATGGAAGGTGATGCCACAGACAGTTCCGGCAACGGATTCC
>CAYSKI010000012.1:0-89308 GCA_964431695.1 uncultured Pirellulales bacterium
CCGTAGTACCTATGGTGGGCAACAAGACACTACTACGAAAGATGAACCTCCGCTGAAAACGATAAATATCCCATATTTATCGTTCTGAGCGTAACAAAGTGGGCCTGAAGAATCTACTCAGCTTAAAATGTTTTAGCGTATAGCAGATATGGTATAGGATTTGTAATATTACAGGAGAAAGGTTAATTAAACTATACTACGCAGTGTGTAGTATAACTCATAAATCAGCCGCAACGATGAAGTACTAAATAATCCATTCTCCGTAGTACCTATGGTGGGCAACAAGACACTACTACGAAAGATGAACCTCCGCTGGAAACTTGCCCCATAGGGGTAACAAAAAGGCAGAATATAGAACACAGGACACAGATCACAGAATGCAGGAGACAGCAAAGAATTGACGACATACAACCAAAACACAGAGCGGAAATTAACGTCACCCCGAGCTTGCCCCTTAGGGGCGAAATCGAGGGGTCTAATAAAACAGCCCGCGATGCGGTTCATTATTGAAATAGAGACAATTTTTCATCAGATTCCTCGGTTCCGCTTCACTCCACTCGGAATGACGATAGGATTTTCTTTTCGACATAGGCAACACGCATAACGAACCGAGTCATGGACATTTTTCGCTTAAAACCGGGGATTTTGGTTGTATTAAGGCGGATTTTGGGTAAAATTGGGAGTAGGGGCAATCCTATGTGGTTGCCCAGAGCTTGCCTTGAACCTGTCGAAAGGGCGGCCACACGGGGCCGCCCCTACAAAAACCGGTTTCGGGGGTTGACCGTGGCCGTGACGGCCACGGCTAAACAACTTAATATTAACCATCCACATCCCTTTGAAATGAGATTGTCACCCTTGGGGAGGTAAAAAAATTGAAAACAAAGCCAATTTGGGTTGGGCCCAAATTGGCGTAAGCTCTTTGATATAAAAAGATTATGAGAAAAATGGCGGTTTGGGGGATTTTACCAACAAGAAAACAAAGCCAATCCTTCGACACTTCGACCTTGCTCAGTGCAAGCCTTGCTCAGGACAGGTCAAAGCTAATCCGGCGTCGTCTGCGACTATGCCGGGACAAGTTTGCCGTGGAGAGTAAGCGGAAATCCAAAGCGTGAAATATTAAATTATTCTGCCATAATGGCACAATAAAGCTATAACGGGATATTACAAAAAATAGCCAATAAAATATATCTTCTTATTATATAGCAGGTTATATCATATCCAAGATGTATATTCATAACTGGCACGTTTTTTGCACATTTTATAAAGATGACAATTAGGACAATTGCGAAAGGAATATAATCATGGCAAAAATCATAGGAATAGACTTGGGAACGACAAATTCGGTGGTCGCCGTAATGGAAGGCTCGGCGCCAAAGGTTTTAATCAATTCATCCGGCTCGCGGCTCACGCCGTCTGTGGTCGGATTTACCGATAAAGGTGAAAGGCTTGTCGGCCAGATAGCCCGTCATCAGCAGGTCACCAATCCTGAAAATACCGTATTTTCCATCAAGCGCTTTATGGGGCGGCGCCACAACGAGGTATCATCCGAAGAAAAGATAGTTCCATACAAGATAACCGGCGCCGCGGATGAGCTGGTAAAAGTCGATGTTCGCGGCAAGCAATATACACCGCCTGAGATTTCAGCGATGATTTTACAGGACCTGAAAAAAACCGCCGAAGATTATCTCGGCGAGAAAGTAACGAACGCCGTGATTACCGTACCGGCATATTTTAACGATTCGCAACGTCAGGCAACAAAAGACGCCGGAAAAATTGCCGGACTCGAGGTCGATCGTATTATAAACGAGCCGACCGCCGCAGCACTTGCATACGGACTCGAAAAGAAAAAGAATGAAAAAGTCGCTATATTCGACTTCGGTGGCGGTACGTTCGATATTTCCATTCTCGATATCGGGGGATTTGATGAAAAGACTGGTGTTATTGAAGTTCTCAGTACAAATGGAGATACGCATCTTGGTGGTGACGACCTTGACGCCGTTTTGATTAATTATTTAGCCGATGAATTCAAGAAAACCGAAGGTATCGACCTTCGCCAGGATCCGATGGCGCATCAGCGTCTCAAGGAAGCCGCTGAGAAGGCAAAATGTGAGCTGAGCACACAGGTCGAGAGCACAGTCAATCTGCCGTTTATCACCGCCGACGCCTCCGGGCCGAAACACCTGCAGATTACCATCACCCGCAGCAAGTTCGAGTCGCTTGTTGAGCCTATCTTAGAGAGGCTTAAAGAGCCATGTCGCAAGGCTCTGACTGATGCGAAGATAAGTGCCGGCGATATAGCCGAAGTATTGCTTGTAGGCGGTTCGACAAGAATTCCGAAGGTCCAGCAGATTACCAAAGACATCTTCGGCAAAGAGCCGAACAAAAGCATCAATCCCGATGAAGTCGTGGCTATAGGCGCTGCTACACAAGGTGCTATATTGTCCGGCCATTCGGATGTAAAAGATATTCTTCTGCTGGATGTAACTCCTCTGTCACTTGGCGTTGAGACTCTCGGCGGAGTAATGACCAAACTAATCGACCACAATACCACGATTCCGACCAGTAAGAAAGAGATTTTCTCGACCGCCGCCGACAGCCAGACAACTGTGGATATCCATATTCTTCAGGGAGAAAGAGAATTCGCCAGGGACAATCGCACTCTCGGCAGATTCCAGCTTGCCGAAATACCGCCGGCGCCACGAGGTATCCCGCAGATTGAAGTTGCATTCGATATCGATGCCAACGGAATTCTGAATGTCTCCGCCAAAGACCTCGGCACCGGCAAACAGCAGTCAATCGAAATCAAATCCAGCTCCGGATTGAGCGAAGATGAAATTGGCAAGATGACAAAAGAGGCTGAAAGCCACGCCGAAGAAGACAAAAAGAAACGAGAGGTCGTCGATTTGAAGAACCAGGCCGACCAGTTAATTTACACAACGGAAAAGACGCTTAAGGAGCACGGCGAAAAAGTTTCCTCCGACACCCGCGGGAAAATTGAAAACGCACTCAACAACCTCAAAGAGGCCATTAAAGGCGATAATTCCGATGCGATAAAAAAGGCCATTGAGAATCTCGGTACTACCAGCCAGGAATTGGGCAAAGTGCTTTACGAAGAGGCGGCCAAAAAGCAGGCGACTTCCGCTCCGGGTGACCAGACTGCCCAGCAGGAACCGCCGCCGCCGGAAGGAGAAGCTAAAAGAAAAGACGGTGACGACGTCATCGACGCCGAATTTGAGGCCAAAGACAGCTAGAACTCATCCCAAAACCTGTTTTGTGACGAGATTGAGCGAAAATTTCGTGGTCAAGGCCGGAGGTGGAAAAGGCTCGGAGGCGTGCTTCAGGCACGTTGAGAACCTTTTTCGCCGACAACGCAGATCCACGGAATTTGCAGCAAATCGCAGTAGGAAGAGGTTTTGGGATGAGTTCTAAATATAAATGAGAAATCCAACAGTGTTAATGCAGTCAAGACGATAAATCCAGACACGATGAATAGTTTTGACCTGCCGCTAACATAGATTAAGGGCGGTACTCAAACCGCCCTTTCTTTTACAATTCGATTCAAACTGAAATATCAGGTACTACTCGACCGATATACAACATTTGTTCCGAGGACGACCTTTAATGCTCGGCGATGTCGAGACATATCATCCGGTTCATATCCCGGATAATCAATCTGCCGGATGCGAACGCCATCGGCGCCCAGGCATCGGGACCTTCGAGAACTTTCGCCTGGGAAAGCTGATTATACCCCGCCGGAGTAGCTTCGGCTAATGTCAATGTCCCATTATCATCCAGAATATAAATCAATCCGTCGGCAATCGAATAAGGCCCAAGCCCGCGAGGTCCGAATCGATTGGTCCTTGAGCTGGACCAGAGGACTTCGCCGTTCAGGTCCAGGCAGACCAACTGTTTATCAGGCCGAATGCCGTAAATATGTCCCTCGTAAAAAATCGGCGTTTGTTGATCCGAGCCGAAAACTTCCGGCCCAAGCCGAAATACTTGCTGCGGCACTATACTGTCGTTTTCCTGAATCAGTTGGAGCAACATAGAGCCGGCATTATATCCGCCGGAAAGAAAAATGAGCCCGTCGCCGACAACCAAAGGTGACGGCACATTCGCAAGTCGAATCTTCCAGTTGGGATATTCCCATAAAATCTCACCGGTTTGTGCTGAAATCCCCACAACACCACCGCCGGCACAATAAACATACATACGCATCCCCGTAAACTCGACAGGCGTTATGGAGGAATGCGTCATTTTCCATTTGTTGGGATTGGGACTTTGCCAGACAATCTCGCCGGTTTCGCAATCGACTGCCATCATCAGCGCCGAGCCTCCGGGGGCTATAATCGCTTTGCCGTCTTCCATAAGGGGGCATTGCCCCGCATACCATTCCGGTACGACCGTCCCGAATTCCCCGACCAAATCCAGCATCCAGTGAAATTCGCCTGTCATCGAATCCAGGCAGGTGACATGACATTTCGGCCCCATAGTCACGATGTATTTTTCCGTCACCGCCGGTACGGTCCGGCTCATACCGTGATTGCGTTTGATCTTAACGGGATAAGAATAACTCCAAATATCCGAACCATCATCCAGAGACAGACATCTTATCACATCGGTCTGTTTTTCCTGGTCGTAATCTATCAAATAAACTCTTCCATCCAAAATCGCCGCCCCGGCAAAACCTTCACCCAGATCAATCGACCAGAGAACTCTCGGTCCCTCATCGGGCCAGCTTCTTGCGAGTGTAACCTTCTCTTGAGCAGTTGGCCGAGGTGCAAACGGCATATCCAGATTATAGATCGCATCGAAATCCGCACCTCTGAATTGCGGCCACGTACCGGGTAAATCCGAAGGTTTCCCGTCATAACGGACCAGTTCACCCCGCAGTTCCTTAATACTTCCTCCTTCCGAAAGTGATTCGGATATTTCTTTTTCAGGCAAACGCTCTTTTAATCCAACCGCTGCATCCGCACTGAGCCACACATACAGCAACACTACACCTATAATGGTCAATGAAATAGGTATTATCTTTATAGTCATAGATTCCTTTACAGTACTTTCATAAGGTTATCAGAATATCAGGCTATCAGGATATGGGTATCAGCAGATAAGGGTTAGTTGCCTGATTTCCTGATACTTTGATGTCCTGCATACTGGTCACCTGACATCCTGATATACTAATCACTATTCGTTCCTTAAAGCGTCCAGCATTTGCCCGCTCAGTGCAAAGGTTGTGGCAAGCCAGATCCATATCACGGCACTTACTGCAATAGCGGCAATTGTAAGATACGGTATATGCGCCCCTCGTGTTCTCAAAACGGGGGCGACCGCCACCAATGCGGCGATCACTCCAAAGACCAAACCGGCTAACATAAGGCCGCCATGCTCGTCGAACACCATCTTTTTCAAAGTTGCCTTATCAAAACCCACCGCCTGCAGCATGGCAAGCTCCCCCCTCCTTTCAAGCACATTACGAAGCACAACCAGACCCAAACCGACGCTGCCGAGAATCAATCCCAAACCGCCCAATAACTGGAAAATAGACAGATACGTATTCTCAACTGCCATAAACTCGGCTAACCGCTGCGTTGTCGGTGTCAGTTCCAGCCCGAAATGTGACAATCGCAACATCATTTTTTCTGAGAGTGTCTTAGTTTTACTATGGTCCGCATCTATGAGAAACATTCTATAGCCTTCATCCGATGGAAAACGCCGGACAAATTCCTTTTCGGAAATTATTAAACTGCCCTGCAGGATAGAATTCTTCAACAAACCAACCAAACGCAATCGAAACTGCCGCCCTTTTTCATCGGTATATTCAATCTCATCGCCAAGGGATTTGCCAAGCGCCCAGATAACCGTTGCATAATCACCTATAGCCGGTACGACATTTTCGCCAAGGTCACCATCCAACAGCCCCCACGCATTCTGCCTGTCGATGTCTTTAATTACACTGCTAAAGCCAAAAGCATCGCGTTTTTGAAGTTGCTCCGATTGCACACCCAGCACACGAGGCATCTGAGCGCGATTTAAATTCAGACAACTCGCATCGTCCCCGTCATGCACACGGAACTGTACAATTTGCACTCCATCGAGAATCCCGTCGTTAAGTCTCATCGATTCTCTGCCGGCGCTGCCGTTCAAATCGTAAAGTATCGGGATAGCGGATTCGCCGTACAGGGCAAAACCTCCCGTCCCGGATTCCCGTTGTTGAGATTGGGCCAGAGGATCTTTTTTATTCGCTCCTACTGCGATTACCAGAAAAATGCCGCACGCGAGCAATCCCACCACTGCAAGACTGCGTCCTGTCCGCCTGGTGGAATTCCGCATTCCAAACCCGACCACAGAGACAAAAGCCCTGCTCCATCTTCCTGCGGCAATTTTCAATAAGGATTGTGTAATACAAAGCCCGGCGATTAAAAGTAAAGCTCCCGCTCCGAAAAAAGCACTCGAAGCGGCGCTGCTGTCACCGGTTCCGGTCATAACAACGAGCAACACAGCCCCAATCGCTGCAACCGCCGCTAACCAAAATCCAATCCTGCCTTTTGAAGCTTTTTTTGCCTTGAAATATTGCCATCTTAAAGCGCCTGAGAGCATCTCTCGTGCCGGACGAGAGAGCTGTTTACGTAAAGTAAACCATATAGCAATCAATGATACGACTACTGCTCCAAACGCACCGATAAAGATAGAAGAAGTTCCGGCGTAAAATTGAATCTGCGAACCGGCAATAGCCGACCGCCAGAGGGTTGCAAGTCCGTATATCATCACTTTTGTGTAAAGCAGTGCCGAGACTGTTCCCAATGCAGATCCGAATATCGCTAAAAGTCCACCTTCCATTAACAACAACCGTCTGACCTGCTTATGGGACAAACCCACGGCCAGAAACAATCCGATTTGCTCGCTGCGATTTTCCACACCGAATACAAATAACAGGCCGGTCAAAATCAAAGCCGCCATAATCAGAAACATACTAAGCCCGAGGAAAAGCTGACCGAAATCTGTCGTACCTCCTCCCGCTATTTGGCCCTGTGTGCGAACCGGCATAAAGAACAAACCCACCGATATAGGTTCAACCTCGTTAAGTATATTCTGGGCGACATTTTGCTGTGTCTGATTCCCAATCGTATAGCGAACTGCCGTTATGTCGCCGTATCGATTCGCCCACATTTTCTGCCCGGCGTTAAGTGTTACAAACGCCTTCGGCGTGCCTCGATATTTGTCCCAATAATCCTCGTCTTTCGTCCTAATTTTATCAAGGTCAATAGCGATGCCGGGATCCCAGTCCCTGCAATTATTGACATCGGCCAGACCGGGAAAGTCCGGCATCAGTTCAGGATCAATCGCAGGGCCGGCCATCGGCAGAATCTTTCGAATCTGAAAACTTGTGCTTTGCTCCTGAAGTTCTCTGGCCAATCCCATTACATAATATGTCAGCTTGAGCGAATCCCCCACATCAGCACCGATGTCATCGGCAAGCCATTGATTGATAATAATTTCATCATCCCTCATACCTTCAGGAACAATACCATTGGCATCTGCCGACGGCTGAATCGCCGAGACCATCGAATACGGAGTCGCTTTGTCTCCCAGTCGCAGTTCGTTCACAAAATAAGTTAATATACCGACAGAGTTTTTGCCTGCTTTCAATGCGGCATCGCTTAAAACATTCTCGATGAATACTCTTTTGCTGCGCAGCTCAAAAAAATCCCTGCCTTCAGGCCGGCGAAGCTCAAGCTCGACATCGGCAAGATTCCATAATTTCCCTATCGCTCGATTCGCTTTTTCCATTGTTAAATTATTTTTCTCACTCGAAGCAACTAACAACATGTCAACCTGCTCGCTGCGGCCGAGTTTTTCCTGCAGCCATTGCAAAGGTACAAAAACATTCGAAGGAGCAATTTGGTTCGACTGCAGGCTGAAGCGTCCGAACTCCGATTCGCCCGCTATCGCATCGACCTTCAAACGAAAAGCCGTGGACAAATCCGAATCAGGTGTCAAAGGCACATCCCTGGCCATCATACTCGGTTTCTCAATTCGCAATACTACCTCATCGCCTGGTACGGCATCCAGTCTTGCAGCCAACGACTCATTTAATATAACTGCTCCCTCTCCCGATGATGCAGTACCCGAGGTGAATGGACTTTGTCCGGTTCCAATCCCGTAAAATCGTTCATCGACACCGAGTACTTCCACCCTGTTGGCCCGCCTGGAACCATCGTCATTTGTCACCAATCCGCGAACCTGCAGTAATGGTGCCGTGTCGGTTTCAAGCTCTTGTGCCAGTTTGTCTGATAAATCCGCCGTAAAAAATCTTTTCTGTGGCATAATGGCGAACTCCGTCCCGCCTAACCGGGCATCCACCATCATTAAAAGACTGTGACGGACGGAATCGCCCACAAACAACGCACCGGTTAACACAGATGTGCTGACACATACGGTCAGTAAAACACCGAGATTCGTCCTCCAGTAAAAAACAAGGCTTCTTTTGGCGAGTTTGAACAAGCTCATTATTGGCTCCGTTCCTTTCCACTAAGGGACACTTTATGGTGCAACAAACCATCGCTCAATTCCGATACCGGACCGATGCGCTTTGCGAACTCGAATGAATGTGTTACGACAATTAATGTCACTTTCTCACTGCGATTCAATTCGACCAACAAATCGGCTATCGTTTCCGAGGCTGCCCTGTCTAATGAGCCGGTCGGCTCGTCGGCAAGCAGCAGCCCGGGCTTATTAATCAGCGCCCTGACAACCGCCACACGTTGCCTCTGCCCGCCCGAAAGCTCGCCGGGTCGATACTGTAAGAAATCTTTCAGACCTACACGTCCCAAAAGACCCGCAGCCCTGTCCTGGGCTTCTTTTCCGGAAATGCCGCCCTTGCCTGCAAGTGTAGGAACCAAAACATTTTCGAACACCGTGCACTGCGGCAAAAGATGATGCAATTGAAATACGAATCCTATCCGGCGATTTCTTATTCCGGCAAGCTCGGTATCATCGAGCGTTGAAAGGTCCTGTCCGTCCAGAATTATTTGTCCCTGTGTAGGACGATCCAGCGCGCCGATAATATTAAGCAACGTACTTTTACCACTCCCCGAAGGCCCCACAATCACCAGTGACCGGCCTTCGTCGAGCTTAAAAGTGATATCCTTTAAAACACAAACACTGCCGGTGTCACTCGGTGAATCATAACTTTTTGTCACGTGAACAAGCTCAAGCATAATCATCCTTCCCGATGCTACTGTATAATTCGTTCGAATATCCTTATCATTTTCTCGGCGGCGTGGTCTATTTTGAATTTCTCAAGAATCGCGATTCTGCCCTTTTGACCCAGCTTATGAGCATGGTCCGGGTCGAGCAACAGCGGCTGTATTGCAGCGGCAAGACCGGCGGCGGTATTATCCTGATACAATACTCCCCCGCCGGTCATTTCCAGTAATTCCGGAAATACACCAATCGCAGGCTCAACCACCGGCACACCCGATGCAAGGGCTTCCAGCACGTATAATCCGTAAGCAACAGGCTTTCTCTCCGGTACCGAAAGGACAGAAAGCGAGTGTAAAAATTCCAGCTTGGATGCGCGTTCGAAACTCGGGAGAAACTCCACATCGCAACTCAATTCATGAGAATTTATTTTCCGCCGAATCTCTTTTAAGAACGGCTCATCAGCGGAAGTTTTGCCACCGGCAATGCGTAGTTTTGTATTTTTAAGCTTCTCAATCTTTTTTATTCGGATAAATGCATCGACAAGAATATCCAATCCTTTCTCCGAACACATCCTGGACAGATAGCCGATTGTAGGCACTTCCGGCACATTCTCTCGCAATCGATATTCATCCGGCGATATTCCCATGTGAACGACTTTCAACCGCTCCGGATCGAGACGAAGTTTCTGCTGCATCAGGTTTGCATAATATTCACTTACGGAGATAAACAAATCAACATCTCTTGAATGTTGAGTTACTAATTCCCAGGCCTGTCGCGTATATGGCGGCATTAATCCATCGAGAAAACCATCCTCATCCTGAAGCAGACATATCACCTTCGCACCGAGCCTTTCGGCGATGGGTCCGGCTAATCCAATTAAAAGAATGTTGGACAGAATCACTATTTGGGGCTTGTTTTCATCCCGTTCAAGCCATTCGACGAGCCTGTCTAATTCTTTAATCTGTCGTCCATCTCGGCCCTGGAGCATTGATATTGTCGTCTGGGCCAAATCCTTCGCGCTTGTCATGCCCGCCTTATGTGAAACCCATTCGAGAAGAGACGGTCTGTCAAACAGTTTATCGAGCCATCTGGGGGTTTTCCTAAAAACAGACAGCTTTTGCTGGAGATACACATTAATCCCCCCAAAAAAGATTGGGGCTTTGCGATGTATTTCTTTATCGCTAATCTGCAGCGGTAAATACATGGGCAGCAAAGTCACCTCATGTTCGAACCTGCACATTGCCGTTACCAATGCGGCATCCCGCAGACAATTTTCACAATAGAAGTTATCCCCCGAACCCGGTGTAATCTGAACAATTTTCATAGTATCCTTCTTTTGCTCATCGGTTTGCGCCGAAAGCATAGATATAGCCATCGTCACAGCCAATCACAACCATTCCATCAGCTACTGCCGGCGAGGAAGAAATCGCCTGTCCGATCTCGTAGGACCACACTTTAGTTCCGTCCAAAAGTCGTAACATATATACGTTGCCATCCTGTGAACCGACAATAACCTTATCGCCGCAAATAACGGGCGAACTGTCAATTTCACCCAGCGTCTGGAAAGTCCAGAGCTGTTTACCATCCTTACGACCGATGCAGTGTACAAGTTCGTCTCTTGAGCCGACAACAACGACATCGGCGCCGATTGCCGGAGAAGAAAAAAAAGGGGCCTCCGAATCTTCGTATTTCCATAAAATTTTACCGGTTTTAATATCGGTTTTAATTAATACATTATCATAATTTCCTACATAAACCTGTCCATCGAGAATCGCCGCCGATGCAGCAATATATGAGCCGCTGTCGATTGTCTTAATCTCTGTTCCGTCAACAAGGGAGACAACGTGAATCAGCGCATCGCAGCCGCCAAAGACCGCTATATTTTCCTCGACGGCTGGTGAGCCGTTAATATAGTTATCTGTTTCGTAGGCCCATACGGCCCGTCCATTCGTCGAGTCAATACAATGCAGCTTATTATCGTAGCTGCCGATAAGTATCCATCTCGTCCGGCCATCGGGCGAAAGCGTCCAGTTGGCGGCTCCGAGAATTTGACCGTCCGTTTCATATTTCCAATTAAGCGTGCCGCTTTTCGCATCGATGGCATATAAAAAACCTCCCGACGAACCGACATAAACTACCCCTTCAATGACACAGGGTGCCGCCTCAACTGCATCGTCTGTCTGATATGACCAGATTTTTTGTCCGTCGTTTACATCGATTGCGTAAATATTCTTATCCGACGAACCTATAAAAACAACACCATCGACAATGACCGGAGAAGATTTGACCTGACCTTCGGTTTTGAATTTCCAGAGAAATTCCAGTTTATCCGGCAGATTACCTTTTGCTATACCTAAAAGCCTCTGCTGCCCCCGGAACATGGGCCAGTCAGCTTGTTTCTCGATTTCTGAATCCCGGTTCCCATCCGTCTCTATTCGAGACAAATTATCATTTGTTGAGCTTTGCCGGGACAAATCCTCGATATCTGATAATTGAGAAGTATCAAGCATTCGGTATCTCACCTCGAGCATGACCAAGGCGAGCATGACAGACGCCGATATGATCATGGCAACTACCGCAACTTTATTTATAGTTTTCATGGAAATAATATTAACGCATTATCCTCGCGCAGGCAACAAAACCTTGAGAGTATTATGTGTTTATACTAAGGAAGGATTTCTGCAAAAGGATTGTTTTTGAAAACTATCCGCTGTTTGGATTTTTGGATTTAGTTTTTTTGCTTTGCCGGGGAGTGACTTGATGTTCAGAATGGTCCGGCTCGGTTTTTTCCCGCCGCAAGTCAGTTTCGCTCACAATATACTCACTTCTTGCTTCGGCAATTAGTTTCAGCATCTGGTCGGCCTGACTTTGAATTTCGGGATTCGTATTTGTGACCCGCGCGTTCCATTTGACATACTCCTTATTCAGCCGCGCACGAGCTATCTCGATATTCATATCGGAAGTGACACCAAGAATCGATTCTATATCTTTGACCTCATGCATATCGAGTGGAATGACTTTCTCCATCAGCTCACGGAACTTATTGCCGTCAATTTCCATCCAGTTTGCCAGCTCTTTCAAAAATCTAAGCTCATCGGCCACTACGGAGCCATTTGCCTTTGCCACATTAAAACAAAGCTCAAGAATTTCACAGCGTCCGGCAATCGGTGTAATCGCGACAACTTCCCGGCAAATGTTATAAGTATCGAGCTTATTTCCTTGACGGTAAAAAGTGATAACCTCATTCAACGCCTTATCAAGTTCCCGCTCGGCATTATCGGAGGACCGTGCCAGATTAATATTATCCTTCGCCCATTTTTTTATTAATTCAATTTCACATTCGTACATTTTGCCGTCCGCGGCACTGACTGCAAACGCCAACGCAACCGCTAAGGTCTTCGAATGTTCGGCATTTTCCTGCACATCTATGTAACCGAAAGAGAGATTATCATAAATATAAGAACAATAGGCACAGGCCAGCTCAAGGCCGTCCCCGGCGGATAATATTGAGACCCTAAATTGTAGAGACCTTCTGCCCTTACGGGCGAATAACAGCCAGTCGATACGCAGTTTAGCAACAGAAGTCCAGTCCGAAAGTGTTGTGATTTTATTGGGCAGCCTTCCGAGATCGGCGCTGTAACAAAAAACAGACGAATCACCCACCTGCCCCATACCGGACGATGCCGGAGTCTGCCATTGTTTAACCCTAGCCCGCACCGGCCTGGTATCGGACGGACCTTCTGTAATATCAATAACCGTAATTTTCAAATTTGTATGATGCAAATCTTCGGGAGCGTGAATTGAGCCGCAGATATCGACATTAAAAACATCCACAACGCCGCTATTTTCCTTTTGGATTGTTTCCTGAATCCTACAATTAAGAACGTTCAAATCCGGAACATTTTGAGCGACATCCGTTTCGTCCGGCACCGGCTGATATTTCTGTTCGGACAAACGATGCATATCGTCGTGCTTTGCCGTACGATGCAGGATACATAATATGTATCTATAGATGAGGCTTATTTCATTGGGAAAGAATATTGCCGCACATACCGCCGCGACCACTAACAATAGAAGTAAAAGTCCGCCCATTCGTATGAACCGAAATTGATATATAAATTATGGATGCCCTATAGAAAGGACCTTATTATTTTAAGATTTAACTTTATATTCTTGTTTATTTTTCCCCGTCGAACCTTCTTCCGACATTTCGCCGTTCTTGTTTAAGCTAAGGTCAACTGCAAGAGTCTTGCCCGATTCGACGTCTTCGAACTTACAGTGCATTCTCTGGTTGACGTCATAACTATATGTAACCTTAATCGGACATTCCGCAGGTCTGTCCGGAGGCAACTCTAATTTATGTGTTGCAATTTTATTAACGTACTCTACGACACCGTCTTCTCCCTGCGTTATAGTGACTTCAACTTCAGTCTGGCCTTTGGAAACCGTGTAAAAGGTCTGAGACACTTCACAGGGCAACGGTGTATTTTTCTTCAAAATGATACGATTTTGAACGACACGCTTTCCTGTTTCTTTATCAACAGGGGCACAAATTGTCCCGTAGCTGTGATTACAGACGTCCGTAAGGTTAATGTCTTTGAGTCCGCTGGCAATGCCGACTGGCACCGCATCGGGTTTTTCCCTGATCATCGTCAGGCCGGCATGCAAAGCGGCACCCAATGCAACGCATTCATCCACATTAACCGCCGTCTCCGGTGCAAATCCGAACATTTTCTCCAGTCTCTGAGAAACAATGGGCATGCGAGTGCTTCCGCCCACCAATAATACCTTATCAATCTCGGATGGCTTGCTGCCGGCTTCTTCAAGCGCGACTTCAACAAGAATGTCCGTGCGGGCCATCAGCGATGAAATTGCCTTCTCGAACATATCACGGGTTATTTCAACCCTCATACTTCCTGCGGGGCCGTATAGCATCTTTTTGGCAACATCGCGGCGAGACAAAGTTTTCTTAATGTCCTCGGCCTCATCTTCATATTTCGCTCTGTCCTCATCGGAATTAATCAAATCAGCGTTAAATTTATCCCGATAATGCTGCTCCAGTATCTTCAATACCTGCTCGTCAAAATCGACACCACCAAGAGCATGATCGCCCTGCGAGCAAACAATATCCATTTTCGTACCCTTGACATCCATGATTGTAACATCGAAAGTTCCGCCGCCAAGGTCATACACCAGTATTCTGCCGTTAATCACACGAGTTGTCGCATAATACAGAGCGGCAGCCACCGGCTCATTGACAATGCCGATTACATTCAAACCGGCCTTCTGCCCGGCATCCATGGTTGCTTTGCGGCGAATTTCATCAAAGTGTGCGGGAACCGAAATAACGGCATCCTTGATTTCCCCGTGCTCGACCGAGCCGTCCTGTTTTAGTTTTTTCAAAATCAGAGACGACAATTCAACCGGCGTCCAGTCTTTGCCGTCAATTCTTTTACAATATTTAGCATCCCCCATATGCCGTTTAATCCAACGAGCCGATCTTTGAGCGTTAAGATGCCGGGAATTAATTGCCTCCACACCAACACGAATCAAATTGGCGTCTTCCTCGTCAAAGAATATAGCAGACGGTGTGAGCCTCTCACCGTCGGCATTCGGGATAATTTCCGGCTTACCTATTGCATTTAGAATTGCCAATGCAGAAAAAGTAGTGCCAAGATCTATTCCCACTATATTACCCATTATTCACCTCCGATATTACGGCTCCTTAACTTTCTATCCATAATTCATTCATGCATATAATCTAACCTGAGCCGGCCGCACTATCCTGACATTTTCCTCATCTATAAAACATTGATAACCGGGCCTGATCACTTTTTCAATTCTTCCCTTCTGCTTCGGATCATTACCGCGCTTTCTTTCCTTCACCGCCTCTGCGAATTTTTCCTGACCGCGATATTCACTGTTTATTTCCGGCTCATATTGCTCGACACCGCTCGATTCCAGCGAGAAAACCAGTTCATCCCTGATTTCTTCGAGATACGTCACGTCACAATCCTGTTCCGCTAATTGTTCGATACGATTTTCAATGTTGTCGATACAGCGTATAATCCGAAGGCAAAAACTCTTTATGATATTCCAGTCATAGCCATCCTGGAGCTTTTGCAATCTGTCCTGCTGATGGGCGGCGTACTCACGAATCGCCGATACCTGCTGAGTAAGATCTTTTAGTGTGTCATCGATCGGATTCAACTGGCCGGAGCTATCCGGAATAATCGTTACACTTTTAGTTATATCCTGAGATTTAACTTTATCTTTATCTGTACGCGGTTGGTTGTTCTTTTTAGCGCCATGAGATACCTTAATATCCGAATTCCCTTTCGGACTTTCCTGGCTCTTGTTTTCAGAGAGGGCTTTGCTTTTAAGTGGAATACGTTTTCTCTGGCCGATTTTTTGAGGTTGTCCCGTCAAAGAGTCGGTGTATTGCCAGCCTGAATTTACAAGTACTTTCGAAATACTTTCAGTTTTTTCCATTTTAGGTTGAGGCTCTTTATCCTGTTCAGGCGGAGTTTCTTTATCCTGTTTAACTTCATCAATTATATCAGTACTCTGCTGTTGTTCTTCGGACTCGCCTTTACCTCGGAAAACTCTGCATAATATGCGCTTAATGCCGGATAAAATTTTAATAATAACGCGAGCAATATTCAGTAAAAGAAACCAACTGACAATTATTCCGCCGACAGAGGTACACATTATTGAACCTGTCAAAATAAACTCGCTCAACTCTTTTCGCTTTTTGTATTTTTCGAGTTCATCCTGCCAGTTCTCGCCGAAAAAATCATCCGGAGACGGATAAACAGTCATCTCTCCTGCTGCTAATTTATCCAGGTTTGCCTTAAGCCTTTCCTGCTGCTCTAGCTGAAGCTGCTCCTGTGTCTTTGCATGTCCGTTTACATCCAGCCCAAATGGTGATTCGGCAAGTTCTTCCGGGGACAACTTATCCAATTGTTCATACTCCGAGCTATACTTTGATCTGAGGAAATCCACCTCTTTCTGTTCCTTACGTCGTTCGGAGACCATCCACCAGAGCGCACCGCTGCCGACTACAAGCAGTAATAAACCAATAATTATGGACTTTACGTTCATAACCTCAGTAATCAATTAAAACCTGGAATTATAGGATGGAGCTTACTCCACCACTATCTAATCAATGGCTTAAAGCCTACCCTACAAAACCTCAACACTCGCCGGAACCGATGTTTTCTATAAAGGCTTCATCCTCTTTCCGGCCATATATCTCGGTAACACGCAACACTTCATCTATAGTAGTCAAGCCCTGCTTGACCTTGATAATCCCGTCGTCGAACAGATTTCGAAGGCCTTTCTCGTGAAATACTCTGCGCATATTGTTCATCGACGAGTCTTTATTAATCATATCCCTGAACAAATCGTCAATAATCAACATCTCATAAATACCCATTCGTCCGACATAACCTGAATTACGGCAGTGGTCACAGCCGGCACCGTGATAAATCTGTCCCGGATCAATTCCCGCCCTTTCCATGTATTTGCGGATATGCTCCGATACCTGATAAACCTCCTTGCATTTCGGACAAATCTTCCTGACTAATCGCTGAGCAAGTACTCCATTTAACGAAGCTGCTATCAGGTATGCGTCAATGCCGATATCGACCAATCTAGTAACACTGCTTGCCGCATCATTCGTATGGAGTGTCGAAAGGACCAAATGTCCCGTCAGAGCAGCCTGCACCGCTATGCGGGCCGTCTCGTTGTCACGTATCTCCCCGATCATAATCACGTCGGGGTCCTGACGCAGCAGACTCCGCAATGCCGTACCGAAATCAAGCCCTATCTTTTCATTAATCTGGACCTGATTGCAGAAATTAAGCTCATATTCCACAGGATCCTCTACCGTGGAAATGTTCAGTTTATCGCCGTCCATCTGGGCCAATGCGGAATATAAAGTCGTGCTCTTTCCGGAGCCTGTGGGGCCGGTCACCAGAAAAATGCCGTGAGGCAGATTCACCTGCTCTTTGAAAGACAGTTGCGCATCCGATTCCATTCCCAATTGCTCCAGACCGCGAAGAATGGACTTGCTGTCCAGAATACGGATAACCACCTTTTCCCCATAATTTGTGGGCAGTGTCGAGACACGCAAATCAATCGCTCTTCCGCCGATAGATACTTTTATCTTTCCGTCCTGGGGCAGTCTCCTTTCAGAAATATCGAGATTAGCCATTATCTTGATACGGGAGACAATAGCAGGATGCATTTTTAACGGCGACTGCATCATATCGAACAGGACTCCGTCGATACGATTCCTCGTCCTCATGGACTTCTCCTTAGGCTCGATATGAATATCACTTGCTCCCTCGCGTACGGCGTTGCCGATGACATAATTCACAAATTTAATGACCGGCGACTGACCCGCCATCTTTTCGAGGTCCTGAGATTCCTCCTGCTCGTCCCGGACAACCTCAACATCCGTCATATCACTGATAAGCTCATCGAGATTGTAATCTGCCCCTTCGTCACTCAACAGCTCGCAGACTTTATCTATATCACTGTCCATGCACACAACCGTCTCGATATTCATCTGGGTCTGTCTTTTGACATCTTCGATAATAAAAAGGTCACCCGGATGACTTGTCGCGACCACAAGGTTCTCCCCGTTGACCGAGACGGGCATAATCCGATTGCTTTTGATATAGTCGATCTTTAGCTTGGTCAATACATGTTTATCGACCTGGTCGGGTTCAATCTTGCGGAACTCGAATCCGTAGAGACCGGCCCGTGCCATTGAGATATCAGGTTCAACGGCGAATTTCTTTTCAGTAATTATTTTGAAGACATCTTCATCCGTCCGTTGCTGTATCTGCCTTAGCTCTGAGAGTTGTTCCGCGGTGATTTTACCCATTTCGTGAAGGACATCCGCAATATCCCGAACGTGTACAGCAGCATCCTGCTCCGGAGAATACAGCTGGGAAAGGCCGCTAATTTCCTCAAGACCGTTATTATCTGGATAGTCTCCAACGGGATTCAGTCCTGCAGACTGAACTTTTGCTTTAAATCCAAAAATTCGTGCCATAATAAATAAAATATAAGTAATAAATATTAGTCAATCAAATCAGCCCAGGCCATAAAAACGGCAATTTTTCAACGTCCTATAGGACGTTGAACCGAGCTACACAAAATATAAACAATGATTAGCTTACAGAAATGATTATCGGGTAAATTTTAAGCGGACTTGACCGGCCAATTAATTTTATGTTGATAAAATATGCTGCTCGCTGGTTTGTATAACCTGTTATATATCAACACATTATATTGTTATAATCATCCGGAATAGGGCGAATAATGTTGCCCGGAATCTTCAGGGAATATTTCTTCGGTCAGATCTTCACCCACCCGGTCGGTATAATACTGCCTGATAACTTTCTGTCCCTTGGCCTGGACAGAATTCATTGAAGAAAAAATGCTGGCTTTCATCATAATCAGAATCACAACACAGGCCGCCATATTTCCCACAGGCTGTATGTGTTTATACAACCTTTCCACTAACTTTGGCCCGGGTTTTATTTGCCTGAGTTTATCGGCCTTTGGCGCCTTACGCAGACTATGTTTGAGCACACCGATAGCCTGTTCATTCGCTCGCATTAACAAATCAAGACTCAACGGCTGAGATTTCATAAATGAAATCGCAAGATCGACTTTACTGCGGGAGAGCAATCTCCTGCGGCATCTCGGACAATTTGCAATATGGTTTTGCAACCAGGCCGCTTCGGGATTGATGTGTCTGCTTAAAGCCGAATACAGCCAGTTTCTGAATCGTTTACACTGATTTGTATTCCTTGTTGACGATTTATCGAATATCGAGAACATTTGACGTATTTTCGAAATAATCATTGTTTACTCTTCTTTTCCCATCCAAACTGACAATAACTGGATTGCTTTACACCTGTAAACTCTCGCCGTCCCTGTTGTTATACCTAATATCCTTCCTATTTCCGCATAAGACAATTCCGCTAAGTCCCGCAATGTCAATACATTCCTGAGATATTCCGGTAATTGTGCAATATAGCTTCTCAAAGTCTCCTGGAGAAATTTCGAATTAAGCTCGCTCAAAGGAGAATGAGTTATCTTTTCTTTGACGGCTGCAACAGATATTCTTTTCCTCTCTGCGATTTTTCGTCTTAACATCGATATCGCAATATTGTTAGCCACGCGGAAAATATACGCTTTTATACAGTCAGGCTTCGCTCCTCCCTCGTAATGAGCTAACTGTAAAAAAGTATCCTGATAGGCATCGCAAACATCCTGCTCATTGCCCAATATGCGCCAAAGCATGGTGACTATTTCCTGTCCGTGTTTGTGCATCGCAGACAGAATCCACCTCTGGTTATCGGCAATAGCCTCTGAGCCGATAAAATCCCATACTGCACCGTAGCTTACGGCTCTATCAAGCATATACGTCCTTTTCGATTATATAATCTTGTTCTGTTTGTTAAGACGCAGCGCTAATCAGTATGTTAACAAAAAATCACAAAAAAAGGGTAAAAAAATAGTTTTCTTACGTAACGTTCCAGTTGCTCAATGCGTCTTGGTTTTAAACATCGTTGAAAAATAAGGACATTCTCCAAATTCAGGTCATAAGAATATGGACGTAAGTAATTGTAAAAACAGCTTTTATAAAAAAAATAACGATGCCGTAGATGTCGTTTCTCTGGTAGATGATTTGCTCAATAAGGCGGTACAATATGGCGCGAGCGATGTCCATTTCGAGCCTACAGGGGCCGATTTAGTGATAAAATATCGCTTAGATGGAGTCCTTAATACCGTTGAAAAAATCCCTAAGTCCTTATCAGATAACGTCATAGCTCGGCTAAAAGTCCTGGGGGGGCTTTTAACATATCGCAATGACATTCCCCAGGAAGGCCGGATAGAAATCGAAAAAAGTCAAAATGGCCGGGTAACAGACCAGCGGCTTGCCGTTTTTCCCACAATTCACGGCCAGCGGGCGGTAGTACGTTTATTTTACAGTAATATCGAATTAATGGAGCTTGAGCAGTTAGGTTTCTCGAACCACATATATACGACTCTCAAACAAATTGCTGCAAAAAATATGGGTGTTTTACTCTTAACCGGTCCGGCGGGCAGCGGAAAGAGTACAACTTTAGCCGCCCTGCTCAGACATATCTTGAAAAATTTCTCCGGCAAAAGTGTCGTGACTCTCGAAGATCCCGTGGAAATCAGAATAGAAGGCGCTACACAAACACAGATTACGCCGCACGGCCAGATGACTTTCCCGACCGCCCTGCGTTCGTTGCTCAGACAGGACCCGCAGGTCCTGATGATCGGAGAGATACGAGATGCCGAGACGGCAAAAATCGCCATCGAAGCCGGACTAACCGGGCATCTTCTGATGAGCACGATGCACAGCGGCACTCCGGCAGGTGCGTTTCTGCGTCTTCTTGAGATGGGTATCGAACCTTACCAGGTCACTTCAAGCATCTCAGCAGTACTGAACCAAAGACTGGTAAGGAAACTTTGTGATCAATGCAAAAAGAAATCCGAACAGGCAGATTCGTATGAAGCAACTGGGTGTGATGAATGTTTTAATACCGGCTATAAAGGCAGAATCCTCATAGCGGAAATTGTCCAGTTGGACAGCGAGCTTCGAAAGGCGATTCTGGCCAAAGCCGACCTCGAAGAACTTGAAGCACTACTGATGAGCAAGGGACATGCAAACATGTTAACAGATGGCCAGCGGCTGGTCAGCAATGGACTGACAACTCAGGAAGAATTGAATAAAGTTTGTGGTTACACCGCCTGAAAAACTATGCCGAATTGATTAGAACAATAGAGTTTAATTTATAAAGAACAGACTTATGAAGCAAATTACTACGACAAGCATCATTTTATTATTAATCATAACCGCCACATACGCAAATCGAGCACAACCATGGAACGAACTGATCCTTCACCCCGTCAAAGCAACGGAAGCAACTCAGAAATTAAGACTCCTACCGACAGCCGAAGAGCAAACCGATGCCGATGCAGTCCCTTTATATCAAAAAGCGATTAAATCGTTACCAGATGATTTTAACTCAAAGCAATTTTCCGAATGGCGGAGCCTGCCGCCTGACCAGCTCCCTGTCAAAGAGGTCGAATCAGCCCTGAAGAAGCTCAAACCATCTATGGATCTATTGACTCAGGCAACAAAATGTGCCCGGTGTAACTGGCCTTTCATAAAACCAGGCCAGGCTAATCAGCAAAATATGGATGATCTCAGCAAATTCAGGCAGTTAGCTTTTATCCTCGATGTCCAGGCCAGGCTCCAAATCGCACAAGGAAGGTATGACCAGGCAAGGGAGACTATGAAAAAATCCCATGCAATGGCAAAACATCTCGGTGACG
The DNA here is from genome assembly GCA_964431695.1 of uncultured Pirellulales bacterium. Lineage (GTDB taxonomy): Bacteria > Planctomycetota > Phycisphaerae > Sedimentisphaerales > Anaerobacaceae > JAFGPS01. The sequence goes on from CAYSKI010000012.1 coordinate 21,607, forward strand.
CCCCTACTTTGGTTCATGGATTAGTCGGCATTGCCATAGCGTCGCTGAATCTAAACAGGATTGAACAGTTCATTCAATCCGACAATGCACCGAGCCTCTACTGGGCATTAAAGGATTTACCTCAGCCACTCGTGGATATGAACAAAGCAATCAAAATCGAAACGGATAATCTCAAAAACTACAGCTTGTTAGTCCGTAAACAGTTCGAAAAACAGTTGAAACCAGCCCATGACAGGGTTCGCATACAAATGAATTATCTTGACCGCAAAATCACCGCACTACAATGTATTGAAGCGTTGCGTTTATATACCGGTTCATACGATGGCAATTTCCCCGAAAAGCTAAGCGACGTCACTGAAGTAAAAATCCCGGATGATCCAGTGACTAAAAAACCGTTTTCATATAAAAGCACCGGCCCCGAAGCTGTCCTTGAACTCGAAGCAACTGAAGATTCAGAGGGCAGAGACACCGTACGATATGAACTAAAACTGCAAAAATAAAGCATATAAAATGGTAACAAACAAATATATAAAAATCACCTCACCAAGCCGCATGACGAAACTCACTACTGTCTATCTGATCATTTTTCCATTATTTATATCTAATACATACGCTAAACGAGCACAGCCTCCGGTTCAAATAACTCTTCGGCTGTCCAGGGCGGTAGAATCTTCCCGGAAATACCAGCTTTTTCCGAAAGACGAAGAACTAATTGATGCCGATGCAGCACCTCTGTATGGAAAAGCAATTGCGGCTTTGCCGGCAGGACTTGATACGAACCAAATCAATCAGTGGCGTAAAACTCCGCTCGATCAATTACCTCAAAAACAGGTGCAGGCAGTTCTGGAGAAGTTCAAACCGACTTACCAATTACTCGAACAGGCCGCAAAATGCAAAAGATGCGAGTGGACAGAAGACCTCTTACAAAACCTGAATCAGTATCGCAACATTGCATTCCTTCTTACACTCCAAATACGTTCCCAGACTGCACAGGGCAAATATGATAGCGCAATCAATACCATTCGGACTGGATATATCCTTTCTAAAAACATAAGCAAAGAACCGATGCTAATCCCCGGTTTGACCGCAATAGCAATAACTGAGATAATATCTCGACAAATCGAACAGTTCGTCCAGAGACCGGATGCACCTAATCTATATTCTGCATTGACTGCTTTACCGCAGCCTTTCATTGACCTAAGTGACTCATGGAAAATGGCAGAACCGGAAACAGCCCAAAAAGTAAATCCTATAACCAACAGTATGGAACGTCATATCGCAGCACTGACATGTATAGAGGCATTGCGGCTATATGCCGGCGCGCATGACGGCAAATTTCCTGAAAAACTCAGCAATGTTACTGAAGTAAAGATTCCGGACGATCCTGTTTCTAAAAAACCATTTTCGTATAACCGTACCGGTTCCGAAGCAGTCCTTGAAATCCAGGCAACCGAAGGCTCTGAGGGTAGAGATGCTATACGGTATGAACTAACATTTAAATAAAGGATACATAACAAAAATGGCAACATTCCAATATAATGCATTGACATCGGGCGGTCGATTGATGACAGGCACGGTGGAAGCCGGCTCGCAAGATGAAGCCGGCGAGATGCTCAAACAAATGCAGCTTTCCGTCAATTCCATCGACAAAGCCAAACCGGAAAAACCAAAAACGGCAATCGGCAGAAACGAGTTTTTGCTCTTCAATCAGCAATTAGCCTCGATAACAAAAGCGGGCATCCCCCTGGAAAAAGGCCTGCGTGAGCTTGCCCACGATGTCAGCTCCCATTCGATGCGCAAACTCATAAATGCCATTGCCGACGAGCTTGAAGCAGGTGTGAGTATCGAGATGGCGTTCGAAAAAAGGCAAAAGCATTTTCCACCCCTTTACGGCCGAATCTTAAAGGCCGGAGTCGAAACGGGAAGACTCAGCGAAATGCTTACCAGCCTGAACAGGCATCTGGAGATGGCCAATCAAACCAAAAGAATCGTTTTCGAAGCGATAAGTTATCCGGCAGTCATTCTGACTCTGGCGGCAGTCATAATCACCGGTGTATTTATGTTTATCATTCCGCAATTCGCCACGGTCCTCATGGAAATGACAGACAGCGCGAGATTGCCTGCCCTGACACGAACATTTTTAAATATGTCTCAAAATGTCGTACCATTCTGGGCAACAGTTGGAATAATAATCGCAGGGATACTAATTCTTTTTGCACTTCTATCGACATTCCCCGCAGGACGCAGGTTCAAGGAATCGCTTCTGCTTTTACTGCCTGTCTTTGGGCGAGTTTATCACAGCAGTGCACTGAGCAGGATGTCCGAAGCGATGGCCATTATGGTGGCCGCCGGTTGTGATATGCCGGAGTCACTTAGACTCAGCGCCGGCACCACAGGAAGTGAAAAATTAATCGCCGAAAGCGAGGTGATTGCCCAAAAAATCGAACAGGGGGCAGGCATCATGGAAGCGGGACAATTTTGCAGGATGATACCGAAGCTCTTCTTTTATTCGATTCAATTAGGCTCACAGCGAAATGAACTCCAGGACAATCTCTATAGTCTTGGCCAGATGTACGCCGAGCAGGCGCAATTCGGTCAGGCGAGGCTACAGGCAATGCTGCTGCCTCTGATGATTATTTTCGTCGGAGGCTTCATGTTCCTGACTATTCTTTCTATTTTTGCGCCTATGACACAAATTATTACAAGTCTATCGAATTCAGGGTAAGATATGGAAATTATAATCTTATTAATTCTATTAGCCTTCTATATATACCTCGGCCTGAAAAAGCCGGGAGTCGCTCTGGTTACATCACCCTTTTTGGTGGGGACAATAATTGTTGCCGGAGCCGTAAAAGAAAATCCTTTTATTGTCACAGGTGCACTCGTAATCTTCATTGCGACGCTTGTTACAGTACTTTTGTCAAAACAAGAGCCTGATTCCGAAAACTGGCCTCGATTACTTGCAAAATGGTTCTTCATTACGTGTGGATTATTATTCTTAATTTTTCTTTTATTAATCGCTCTGAGCATGGCACTCAGTCCTTTGGGAATATTCGGGATCATCCTCGTCGTTATGCTTATAATCTCAATCGTAGCATACGGTTTAACATCACGAAATACTACATCGGCTTATGTTTTATCAACGATTGGATCGAGTATCCGGCAGAATCTGCCTTTGCCGATGGCGCTGGAATCCGCAGCAGGCGGATGGTCAAACAAGCGTTCGAGAATCCTGCTGAATATTAAAAAATGGCTGATCCAGGGTTACTCATTGAGCGAATCAATTAAGCGTGGTTATCCGAAATGCCCCGGTTATGCCGTTGCTATGATAGCCGCCGCCGAGCGGATCAACCAGCTTCCATTGGCACTGAAGGCCATTGAGGCGAACATTGCCGCCCAAATACGAGAGGACCGTAAAATCAGGCCGGTTCACCCGATATATCCAGTCATCGTCATCACCTTAATGTTCTTGATTATATTTGGTGTTATGACCTTTATCATTCCACAGTTCGATGCTGCCATAACGGAATTATTTGAAGATCACCAACTCCCGGCTATTACTCGAGTCGTTATTGAGATTACGGGATTTATCGCCTTTGATTACGGATGGCTGTTGGGAGTATTGTTATTATTAATAATCTTTGTCGCAGTACCTGCATCCATTTATTTTAGATTCAGACCTCGCAGGCCGGATAAGCCATTCCTGTTCTCTCGAATAGGTGATTTCGTTAAGTGGTATTTGCCCGTTTTACACTGGTTCGAGAGAAATTATTCGATGGTGCAGGTCGTAGAGATGCTGCGATTGTCACTCAATGCCGGCTGCCCCGTAAACGATGCGATTAGTAACACCATAGGCCTGGATGTAAATAACCGTTTCAGGAGACGACTGAGAAAATGGCACCGGAAAGTTGAGCAGGGAGATAATATCGCCGTTGCCGCACGAAAAAGCAAATTAGGCTCAACCCTGGCATGGGCCTTCGATGAGCAGGTCAACCAGGGCAATACTTTGGCGATTCTGGAGACTATCGAGGCTTTCTATCGCTCGAATTACAGCTACTGCGTCAATCTGGCAAGATTCATAATCTGGCCGTGCATCATCGTTTGCATGGGAATTGTCGTTGGTTTTGTGGTCCTCGCTATCTTTTCGCCGAGTATCGCGATTATCACTAATTTAACAACATTGATAACACCATGACAGGTTTATGGGAGAATTGAAATTGTCCGCTACAAGTGTAAAATATAAAGGTTATTTGTTAACAGAGATTATTGTTTCGATTGTAATTCTGGGAGTTTTAATTTTAGCATTCACTCTGTCACTTAACGGATTCGCACGTTTCAACCGCGTCCAGTTAGTCAGGCAGCAGTGCACAGCCGCCGCACAGGCACAGCTTGACAGTATTGTAACAACGGGAAAACCTATCCCCGACGAAGATTTCCGGCGGCTCTGGCCCAGGCTAAACGTTTCAATCAAACAATCGGACGGAACCGGGCAATGGCAGGGATTGAATCTGGTTGAGGTTGAAGCAAACGGCATGGGTTTCAGCCAGCCGGTTAAAGTCCGACTATCCAGATACATTGCGGTCGAGTCACGGCCGAGAGAACAGGAGTTATAAATATGCGTAAGGGTTTTTCCTTAATAGAACTAATAGTCATCATTGCCATTCTGCCTTTTATTCTAATCACGATAGATAAACTATTTGCATCCATGTTCACCGATGTCCCCAAGTCATTGAATACGATACAGGACAATTCCGTCCTGTTAAACATGCTCCGACAAATGGAGCAGGATATCGATACGGCAAACGACCTGCCGCAATCAATCGACGGATACACCGCCGGTGACGAGCTGCTTTTAATCGAGCAGGCAGACAGCGTGATTCATTACCAGCAAAAAGACGACTACATATACAGATACGAATTCAAGAACGGCAAACAAATTACCGATCAGAGAAGATACTGGCTTCTGCCCGAAATTAAAATCACATGGCAGGTACACAGAGAAGATGAAAAAGGTGGTTACGCCGTCGAGATTCGACACCATAACGAATATATCCTTCACGGCCATCTCGTTAGAAAAATGGAAAATTCTCATTTGTTTTATACCGGAATATTAGAGTAACTCAAAATGAAAAAAAGACCAGACAAAGGATTCGTTTTAATTTTGGTTGTCATGTTGATCGCCCTTATCGGCATTATAGTATCGCTTTTAACAGAGGCTTCGAATACCATGCTGTTCCAGGCCAATAAAACCTATATTCAGGCCTGCGAACGAAATATAATTGCCAGCGGACTGGCGTGGTCCAAAATAAATATTAAAAAAGATAGTAGAGACATTACCGACAAAACGATAGAATTAGATGTTACTGAAATGAACATTCGCGGCTCAAGTTTGGCTGTAAATTTAAGCAGCCAGGCAGAAACTCGGCCGCAGGTTCGAATCAGGACATCGTGCAGCCGTGGAAGGCAAACTCTTACAGACGACCGGACATATACAATCGGGCAATGATAAACAGAAAACAGTTATTAGAGCACGCCAAAAGCCAACATGCCACCGATATACATATTTGCGCCGGCGCCCCGATTTTATTCAGGCTCGGTGGTAAATTAGTCCCGATTACCAAGGAAAAACTGACCGCCGAGCAGAGCAGCGAAATATCCCTCGATTTACTGACCGAAGACCAGAGGAAGCAGCTCGAAAAAAATCTGGACTTCGATCTGATGCTGGCCGAAGGTACCGGCAGATACCGGATTAACGTAGGATATTTCAACGGGGCCGTCGGCTCGACCATCAGAATCCTCCCGACGAGACCCAGAACAATCGAAGAATTATTCCTTCCCGAAGTTGTCAAAGATCTGGCCCAAAAAACCAAGGGACTGGTCCTAATCACAGGCAGCACAAGCCAGGGCAAAACCACAACAATGACGGCAATGATAGACCAGATTAATTCGACCTGCGAAAAGCACATCATCACAATCGAAGACCCCATCGAATACGTTCATACGAACAAGGTCGGCGTCGTCAGGCAAAGAGAGGTCGGCAGGGACACCCAATCGTTTTACACCGGGCTTCGGGCCGCCCTCAGACAGGATCCGGATGTAATTGCCATCGGTGAGATGCGCGATTACGAGACAATCAAGATCGCCCTGACTGCCGCCGAAACCGGCGTGCTTGTCCTCTCGACCCTGCACGTTATTTCCATCGATAAAATAATCGAAAGGCTGCTGAGCTACGCCCCCGCCACGGACGAAAGCCAGATGAGATTTCTTTTGGCCGAGTCCCTGCAGGGAATGATTCATCAGGAGCTTGTTCCGACCGTTGACGGCAAGCAAAGAGTCTGCTGCGAAGTGCTTGTTATCACCAACGCCGCAAAGAACATCATCCGCAGAAAAGGCGGATATTTCCTGAGAACGGTCATCGAAACCGGCAAAAAGCTCAAGATGGTGACAATGACCGAATCCGTCACAGAGCTTCTCGAAGCAGGAATAATCAGCGAGGGCGTCGCAAAATCCGTCCTGACAAACTACAAGTAACCGAACATTCTGCCCGTTATTTTTCCATCTGCAGAACTTTTCCGTAATAATAAAAGCCGACAAAATATTGTCAAAATCGCTGCGATACACTATAAATATTTCCGTTAATACCTGAACAATAAAATTGGATTTTATTGCCGGCTTTTATGGAAAAACAAAAACTATCCTTTATATATGCCTCTTTAGTAGTGTTGTTCTGGTCAACAATCTCCACCGCATTCAAACTAACCTTAAAACATATTGATGTATTGCCTCTATTGTTTTATACATCATTTGTCTCAACCTTTATTTTCTTTCTTTTTCTACTTTGTTCAAAAAAGCTGCACCTGCTGAAGTCCTTTACGAAAAGAGATTATTTGAATTCGGCCCTTTTGGGTCTTATGAATCCTTTCCTTTATTATTGCGTCATATTTAAGTCATACACGTTGCTGCCCGCCCAGCAGGCCAATCCATTGAACTTCGTCTGGCCGATAACGCTTGTACTGCTTTCGATCCCCCTGCTCCGGCAAAAAATCAAGGCAAGGGACATTATTGCAATATTCATCAGCTTCTTCGGTGTTTTTATCATTTCGACACGCGGGGACATCTTCGGATTCGAAGTCGATAGCCCGGCGGGAGTCGCTTTAGCCCTGGGCAGCACTATCATCTGGTCGTTGTTCTGGATATACAACGTCAGGGATAAGCACGATGAAACCGCCAGACTGTTTCTGAATTTTGTGTTCGGATTTGCTTTTATATCCGCAGCGATGCTGCTCTCTGGAAAAATCGAAATCCCGGACACAAAGGGACTGCTCGGAGCGGCATATATAGGTCTGTTCGAAATGGGAATTACATTCCTGCTCTGGCTCAAGGCGCTTAAGCTTTCCAAAACGACGGCACATATCACCAACCTGATATATCTGACACCCTTTTTGTCGCTCATCGTCGTCCATTTTGTTCTCGGCGAAGTAATTCTCTTTGCCTCGATAGTCGGTTTATTTTTTATTGTCGGTGGTATCATACTACAAAGACTCTAAGCTCAATTCATGCGATGATTTCTTCGATGACTCGCGCGACCACATAGTCCGGCAGTTTGTTCAAAGCCGGTTTGATATGATAAGCGGATATGATGCTCTTATCCGGGAAGGCCCCCGCTTCCTTAATCAGCTCCTTAGCCGGCTGCTCGAAATTCTCCCGGCCGATGAGCGATTCAGCCTTACTTCGTGCCGTTTCCACCAAAGCCTCGAATTCGGCCCGGCTGTCATACCAGTTAAGCTGTAGTTCCAGTTTGAAGGCCTCTTTCGCTCTGCTTTGGTCATATAGATACTGGATGCCGAATGGATTATACATTTCTATCCGCTCGTCGATGAACGCTATGCACGCTTCGGAATATGATGTGAATTTCTCATCGTCAAAATCATCGTATCCGCCGGAACGTATCTCTTCGTCCAATACGGCGTTTATCCTGTCGGTCAGAGTATCTCTGTTGGCTACAAGTAGCTCATACAATGCTTCATAATATGCTTTTAATAGTAAACTCGTCGGATTCATTTATTCTTGTAGCAACCGTTATGAAATTGGCTTTGTTTTGTTCCGGTAAAATGTCCAAAATCTGCCATTTTTAACATAATTCTTTGTTAACATTGAGCTTATGCTAAATTGCCTATTTTAACATTGGCTTTGTTTTCAATTTTTTCCTTCTGTATTCTGTGTTCTGTCTTCCGTATTCTGTCGTTACAATTGGCTTTGTTTTTTCAAATTGTTTAGCCGGAGCCGGTACGGCTACGGTTGACCGCGGACAATGCCCGCGGCTAACAGAAAATTGAGTTATTAACTTGATTCTTCCCCCCATTTTTTAGTTCGTTATTCATAATTCGTCATTCGATGTTCGTGATTCCATTCGTTAAGTATTTTATCCAAAATCGGCCAAGTCACAATCAAAATCCCCATTTATGGTTAAATTGTCCTTTATACGTCACTGTCAAATCCACCGATGAATCAGTGAGCTTATAAATTAAGTCTGCTAATTATATTTCAGGCTTTTGTTTCTTCTAAAAATACGTAGTTCCCACAATAGACAAATCCATCATTAACTATGAAAATAAAATCCGTACTCCGCACGATTTTTTGAAAAAGGACTAAATGTTTTCAGATTCATAGACGCCTTATTAAAGAGATATTAAAGCGTATTATGTCATTCAAAAAAGCAATCGGAAATTTTATCCGTTACCATCACACAAATTCCCTGATAGCAAAAGGGGCAAGAATCTGTGATACATACTTATTCTATTACTATAACCAGAAATACTGGGATATGGGCAAAAACGGTGAATTACTGCTATTAAAGACCTTAACTACCCACATTAATTCATCCACCTTAACTATCTTTGACGTAGGCTCGAATAAGGGCGATTATGTTAAAACCATCCGGGCAGTTAGTCCAAATAGTATTGTTCATTGCTTTGAAATTGTACCTGGTACCCGTCAAGCACTTGTTCATAATCTGTCAGAAATGGATAATATTATCGTCAGCGATTGCGGTCTCTCAAACACAGAAGGGTATCTTGAAATCGGCTATAACAACGAAAACGATTCTCAGGCAAGGGTAGTATCATCGCTTACAGAAGCAAAAGAAATCGTTAAATGTAAGGTGCAGACCGGCGATGTTTACTGCGCACAAAATAACATTGAAGAAATCGACCTGCTCAAAATTGACACCGAAGGCCATGAAATATCAGTCTTGGAAGGATTCAAGAATATTCTTAATGACGGTAAAATTCGCGCTATTCAATTTGAATACGGTACTACGTGGATTGCCCAGCGTCATTTTATGTACGAAGCATACAATATTCTTGAGCCTGCCGGATTCCTGATTGGCCGCCTTTATCCTGATGGCGTTTTATTTAAGCACTATAACCGAAAAGAAGATGAACATTTACGGATGGGTAACTGCGTTGCCATCCATAAAACAGATATGCCATTAATTAATGCACTGAACCTTAACCCAGTCGGATATTGCTGAAAGCCCTTATCGTTTAGCCAGGCACTTTTCAACTTCTTATTTCTTACTTATTTAGCGTAGGCGTGATCCGCTTTATCAGGGACAAATTTAATTTGTACCTTTCGGTGAAAAGCCACCGCTATTTTTCTGAGCATTGCAAGGCTATGGCCGTTGTAATCCGCATCTTCTAAACGGCTGATTACCGACTGCGTAGTTCCAATTAGTTCGGCAAGCTGTTTTTGACTCAAGCCATGCTCTGTCCGAAGATTGTAGATATGCTCTGCGATAGTCAGGTTCTCACGTTCTTTTTCAAGGGATTCGAGCCTCTGCTTATTTTTCCCGATGTATCTTTTGTGTAATATCTCTACAGCGTTGTTTGTTTCCTTTGTTTTGGGCATCCTTAGCTCCTCTGTATAATATCGCATATTTGCGATATATGTTCAAGTAAAAAACATGGTTTTTCAAAAATTATTTATATAAACATAAAGGTCTATAAAATCACTTCTTTTCGCCTAATAACCACTTATTTAAGTTTTATTAACCAGGGACTTTTCAACTGCAGCCAACCGCTTGTCCAAGTTCTCATATTCTTTCCTTATGCCGGATAACAAAATCAATCACGTCATTCACCCAAGTCGGACCGTCTGGCACTCTAAAGCTAATATTTCGCCTTTGTGCCTTAAAAACAGGGCACATAATGATGTTTATTTTGTTAGAATTGTGGTTTTCCACCTTAAATATGATATAATCATGGAACATTAATTATATGAAGTATGTTCTAATTATAAAAAATGTCAGGAGGTCGATTTACGTACCCCAAAAAATCACCGGGTAAAATCTATTCCATCATTTTAAGAGGAGGCATACGATGCGTTCGAAATTCTTTTTTCTAACTTCTATCGTTTTCGCACTGACTGTTACATTGAGCAATCCAGCCGGTGCCGAGCTTGTCGGCTGGTGGAAGCTGGATGAAGGATTTCGGAGCAATTTCGCCGATTCCTCGGGTTTCGGTCATGATGGAACCATGGATCCTCCAAATGAAAGCAAGGTCAGGTGGACACTCGACTCTTATAAAGGAAGTGCCCTTGAGTTTTTGACTTTCGCCGCACCTTTTACACTCTGTGATGCCCCGCTCACACCGGGCCTTCTAAATATTTCAGAATCGACATACTCGTTCTGGAAGAAAACGCCGATTGAGGATCAGCCCTGGGGGCCGGCTTTAGTGCTAATAGGCGTAGAGCATGACAGCGATTTCGAACTTACTGATGAAGGTCTTCCATTTATTATGGGGGAACCTAACGAAGGAGGAACCGGCTACATAGGAGATTGGTCAACGGGTGCCGGTGTAGCTCTTAATGATGATCAATGGCATCATATAACCGTTACCTTAAGTACTTCAAAACAGCTTATAACTTTTTACCTGGATGGCGTGGAGGTTATCAGCGATCCTAATTGGAGTTTATCAGATCCCATCCTAACAGTTCGCATCGGTGGCCCCCGCAGCAGCGAAGCACGACGTATGTGGAGGAACTATATCGGCACTCTTGATGAAGTGGCAGTTTTTAATCATGCACTCACTGCCGATGAAGTAGCATTGTTATACAGATTCGGACCAAAACCGACCCCAAAGGCTTCCAATCCAAGCCCTCTGGACGCGATGGTCGATGTGGCACGTGATGTAGTACTAAGCTGGGATATGGGAATTCACGGAAGCAAGCGCGACGTGTACACTGGGACCGACTTTAATGATGTTAACGAGGCTACACCAAATGATCCACGAGGTGTGCTGGCCGGCGAAAGCCAGAACGGCACTACTTTCGATCCCCTCGGCGACGAGCTTCTCGAATACGGCCGGACCTATTTCTGGAGAGTCGATGAAATCAACGATTTGGATCCGAATAGCCCGTGGAAAGGTGACATCTGGAGCTTTAAGACACTGAACTATTTACCGGTAGATAATTTCGAGAGCTACAATGACATCGACAATATAATATACGATACATGGTCGGATTACATTGTGAATAATACCGGTATGACTACAGGTCACATCGAGCCTCCTTCGATCGAGCAAGACATTACTCACTTAGGCAGACAATCCATGCCCCTGCATTACGACAACGACGGGACCGTCAACGAAGGTACGGACCTGGAGACTACCGGAACATTATTCTACTCCGAGGCTGAACGACGGTGGACAGACGCACAGGATTGGACAAGGGAAGGTGTCGAATCTTTATCACTATGGTTCAGAGGTTATCCGGCAAAAGTCAGCAGCTTCACAGAAGAGCCGGCGGGCATCTTCTCGGTCACAGGTATCGGTAGTGATATATGGGACAGATCCGATGAATTCCACTTTGCTTACAAGCAGCTCAGCGGTTCGGTTAAAATAATAGCGAAGGTCGATAGCCTAGAAAACATGAACCCATTTGCAAAAGCCGGCATTATGCTCCGTGAGACACTTGATGCAAATGCCAAATACTGTGCACTGCTAATGACACCGGAAAACGGTATCCGATACCAGTACCGCATCAACATCAATAATATTACAGACAGGCAGTTCGACCCCAACGTTGCCGTTCCATACTGGGTCAGATTAGAGCGTACATCCGGTGGACTTATCAGGGCGTATTATTCCGCTAACGGCTCTGATTGGACGAGTTTTGGTTTACGCTCTCTTTCTATGACCGATCCCATATACGTCGGCTTAGCGGTGACAAGTCATGACCCGGTCATTCCATGCCAGATGCAATTCTCCAATGTCAGCTTTCCTGATACAACAGTAGGGCCGGAATGGACCGCACAGGATATCGGCATACTTACTAACGACGTCGAGCCGATGTATGCAGCTCTCAACGGCAATGCCGTTGTCTATCACGATGACCCGAATGCAGTTTTGACGGACCAGTGGACCGTGTGGAAAATCCCGCTGCACAATTTTGCAGATAAAGGTGTAAATCTTACCAATGTCAATTCATTAGGCATTGGCATAGGTAACAGAGACAGCTCGCAGCCCGGCGGTAAAGGTATAATCTATATCGACGATATTCGGCTGTATCGGCCGACATTGCCCGAGGGCAATTAGTGCTGGTAACCTCTGTTGTTGCACCATAAAAAATTTCAGTTTTCAGCTATGATCTGAGCTATTTTGTGATGGTATCTTTCCCTATGATTACATAGTAGCTATATTCGGCAAGTGCGCATAATAACGTTAATTTTACAAAAAATATGGTTTTTTTGCTGAAAATGTGATAAAATAAATCCTCATGTTTTTGTGAAGTGCGTTTCGTAAAAAAAGAAGGAAAGGAGGCAGCTTCCAATTCAATCAGTACTATCCTTGGCAGAATTTAATCCCGATTCAGGGAAAGAATCTATATTTATAACCTGTTTCCATTCTGACACTTTTTTGAAGGAGGTGTATTATGTGTAGAAACCTGGTTCTTATAACGTGCATGACTCTGGTGCTCGGGCTTACTCCGACAAACGTAGCCGATGCCCAGGACCCCAATCTGCTCGGCTGGTGGAAGCTCGACGATAAATCCGGCACCATCGCATACGACTCAAGCGGCAACGGCAACGACGGCGTCCTTACGAAAATGGATGGTTTCCTTATCGATGACCCGCAATGGGTAAGTGGATACGCAGCCGGTGCACTGTTGCTCAATGGAGTCGATGAATTCGTCGAAGTGCCACATAGCGACTCACTGCAGCCGGGCAATAATGAGGTTACCTTGATGGCATGGATAAATACGCCAAGATACACCGGTTCCGAGGTCTCGTCATGGTCGAGTTATCAGGCGATTATTACAAAGGGAAACGACCCCCGGATGTACAGCCTATACACTACAGAGGAAGGTTATCTTCATTTCAGTTTGGGCGATCCTTTCGTCCAATCCGTCAGCGTCGGTCATGTGCCGCTTAATGAATGGGTACATGTCTGCGCTCAGGTTATAAACGGCGGACATCTATATTATATTAACGGAGAACCTTCACTTCCTACCGACGGCGCCGGACAAGGAACGGTAATACCCGTAGGTACGGAAGTTCTCCGAATCGGCAACGCTATCGAGGATAATTCATTTATGGGAAAAATCGACGATGTACGCGTTTACGACAAGACGGTCACTCAGGAGGAAATCCAGCTAATTATGATAAGCGGCTTAAGCTCGGTGGCGACACTGCCCAATCCTGATAACGGAACTCAGGAAGTGCCGAGGGACACGTCTCTTGGCTGGAAGGCGGGACAATACAGCGATAAGCATAATGTGTATTTCGGCACAGACTTCAATGATGTCAACGAAGCAAGCGTATCCGATCCGCGGGGCGTAATGGTTGCCGAGAACCATACAGAAATCACCTTCGAACCTCTCGGAGCCGACCTTCTCGATTATAATACAACCTATTACTGGCGAATCGATGAGATCAATAATTCGGAACCGAACAGCCTCTGGAAAGGTGAGACATGGAGCTTCACCACGCTCAACTATCTGACTGTCGAGGATTTCGAGAGCTACGACGATGTTAACAATATTATATACAATACCTGGTCGGACTATATCGTAAATAATACTGGAATGACAGTTGGTTACATCGAGGGAACATCTATGGAGCGGGACATAAAACGCTCCGGCAGACAATCCATGCCTTTACAATATGACAACGACGGTACCATAAACGAAGGCACCGAACTTGAAAAAACCGGAACACTTTTCTATTCCGAAGCGGAGCACCGGTGGTCGGAGCCGCAGGACTGGACAATTGACGATGCAGAATCCTTGACAATCTGGTTCAGAGGCCATCCGGCAAAAACCAGCAGCTTCGTCGAGGAGCCGGAAGGTATTTTCACGGTCAAGGGTATCGGTAAGGATATCTACGACAAAACGGACGAATTCCATTTCGCTTACAAGGAAGTCGAGGGTGCCGTTAAAATCATCGTAAAAGTAAATAGCATGGATAATACTGACCCGTTTGCCAAGGCCGGCGTCATGATACGTGACACGCTGGACGCAAATGCAAAATACTGCGGACTTTTTATGACCCCTGAAAACGGAGTCCGATACCAATATCGAAGCACCGTAAATGATTCTACGAATCGTCTATTCGATCCCAATGTTGCCGTACCTTACTGGCTTCGTCTGGAGCGTACAACCGGCGGGCTTATCAGGGCCTATTATTCGGCGAACGGCTCGGACTGGTCGAGCTTTTCTCTGACCTCGGTCTCTATGGTCAATCCGATATACATCGGTCTTGCGGTGACAAGCCATAACCAGGCTGTACCGTGTGAGGCTGAATTCTCGAATTTAAGCTTCCCCGACACAACAGTCGGACCGGAATGGACCACTAAAGACATCGGCATAATCACTAACGAGCCCGAATCTATGTACGTGGTTCTTAACGACAGCGCCGTGGTTTATCATGACGATCCGAACATAACGCTGACGGGCCAGTGGACCGAGTGGAACATCCCGCTGCAGAAATTCACAGAACAGAACGTGGACCCGGCGAATATCAACTCCTTAGGGATCGGAATAGGTGACATGGATAATCCGCAGCCGGGTGGCAAAGGCATAATGTACATCGACGACATCCGGCTGTACCGGCCATAAATATCAAGTGGATAATTAGGGCTGTAAATAGTATGCTAATTGTTAAACAGCAATAGAATATAACTGAGGCCGGATCGGCTTCCATGATTATCCTGGGGTCTGCGCTATGTTAATCAGCATAGGCCCCTATTTTTTTCCTGTTTTCGCCACAAAAAAATCCCTTGATATTGAAGGAACTTTGCTCTTAAATAGGAATAAATATCAGGACTTTTTGAAATTAGCTTCTTTAAGTATTGACAAATACCCTAATAAACATCAAACTTATCCGTTTATCCAAAACAGTATTTTGTCGAATGTTTTTCCATTATGTTTATGGAGGATATATCATGAGAATGGATATCGATCGTGTTGATGTATGGGCAGCCAACATGGAAGATCGCCCCGGCGGATTAGCCGAGAAACTCGACGCTCTTGCTCTGGCAGATATCGATCTCGAATTCGTCAACGCCCGCCGGGCTCCGGATAAACCCGGAGAAGGTGTAGCTTTCGTTATGCCTATAAAAGGCCCCAGACAGATCAGAGCAGCTAAAAAAGCCGGCTTCGAGAAAACCAAATCACTTCACGGAATTCGGATCGCCACGGGAAACAAACCCGGCTTTAGTTCGGAACTGGCAAGGAAAATCTCCGATGCCGGTATTAACCTTCGTGCTTTCAGCGGCGCTTCCATCGGCAACCGTGCTATTTTCTATCTGGCCTTCGATTCGGAAACAGATGCCAATAAAGCCCTTCGCCTGATAAAGTAAAATGATTTCTCGAAAACACGCAAGACCTGCACCTATGGCGGGAAAATCTCCATAAGAACATGACACAGCCTTTGTATCGCCTCATCAACCTGTTCGGACACAGGTTGGCCTAACTGTGTTTGTGCCGGCTGAATACCGATGCAATACACATCAAGCTCAATACTTTGACGGATAATATCAATAAACAAACGCGGCGAAAGCGTATGGGTCGATATGGCAAGGGAATTCAATTGTTCGGTTTCGAAAACTTTAATTGTGCCGGGTTCGGCTCCGAAGTCGATGGCATCGACAAGAAGCAGATTTCGTGGGGCTTTTTTAATAATCGGCTGGATATAATTTTCCGGCACAGTACCTGTATCTATTACATCAGCGGAAATCTTTGCACGCCGAAGATGTTCGCAAACAACGGGACCGACGGCATCGTCACCTTTAAGTATATTGCCGATTCCTGCGATAACAGTCGAGGTACCACGAAGTTTATAAAGAAGCTCAATTTCCGTATCTCTATCCCGCTTATGCAGCTTACAGTCTGATATTCACTTCGCACTTGCATTTAGGACACAGGATTCTCATAAAATCGCCGGTCTGGACTTCCTGGACATCTTTTTCAGGCGGCTGGTGAATATCATCGAGCTGGGTCTGCAACTGGCCACTCTTGGCAATTAATAGTGTAGGATTGGTATAGGCTAAGGGACCGAGCTTTTCATACAGCCAGACAAGGTGCTTCTTAGTGCCGATTAACTCTCCGCACTTTTCACACATCTGAAGCTCGAATTCATGGGTCTCATAGAGACTTTCTTTATCGAGTGTTGCCAAATCCCATTTGTTCGAGAGATTGATGCCGTTCTCGGTGGTGCAATATTCGTGGCAATTGCCGCAAAAGATACAGGCGGATGTTTGATGCATTATTTTTCTTACCGGCGGATTCGCTTCGAGGTCGTCAACCATAGTCAAACAATTCGGACTCGGGCAGACATTCACACAGGCGCCGCATCCTATACAGGTATCAAGGTCGAATTCCGGTTTACCTCTGTACTTGTCCGGTACAATGCAGGGCTTGGCCGGGAACTTTGTCGTAAAACGAGGCGAAACAACCGCCGTTACTGCCTCTTTTAATTCTCTCAACTTTGGTAAACGCAATTTAAGACCTCCGTTGCAAATTCTTACAAAATAAATACGATAATATCCGGATTATTGTTCAATCTCATCCGCATACTTGTCAACAACGCTGTTCTCCCATAATTCCACGCCGGAAGAATAGGCACCCTTGGCAATCGCATGTGCAGCGGTCGGCGAAGTTAACACGATAAACACGGCACAAACAATCGCCTTGGCGGCCATGGCTCCGGAACCGCTCGCAAAAGCAACTCCGATTAAAAGCACAATGGTCCCGAGGGTAACACACTTTGTCGAGGCCTGCAAACGGTTATAAACATCGGGAAAACGCACCAGCCCTATACAGCCGAATATATCAAACAAAACACCGATTGCTATTAAAATGTAGCCTATAATTTCAGTCATCGAAGCTTCGTCCTTCCAGGAATTTCGCCAATGCTATGGTTCCAATAAAGCTCAGCAGTGCCCAGGCAAGAGCAACATTAAGATAAAAATCCTTTTTCGTATATAGTCCGAGCACTGCACAACAACCGACAACAACGATACCCAGTATATCAATCGCGACGGTTCTGTCCGGGGCGCTCGGGCCGAGACCTATTCTATATAAACATAAAAAACAACATATAAACAGGCCGAAATAAAATATGTAGAATAACGTCTCCATATCAACCTCTTTTATTCGAAAATCTTTTTTATAAACCACTCGAACCTTTGGGCAATGAACTTCGTCGCCTGCTCGATATCGTCGGATTTGACATTAATCCAATGGACGTACAGGTAGCCGTCATCGGTAAGGTCCACCGTTAAAGTTCCCGGAGTCAGGGTAATGGAATTAGCCAGTGCAGTAATCCCGGAATCTGTCTTGAGATTGGTTTTAATCTTAACGATTCCCGGCCTTATCGGCATCTTCGGATGCAGGGCGCGATAGACGACATCAAAATTAGCTTTCATAACATAATAAAAAAATACAGGCAAATAAACCAAAAGCCAGAATATCCGGACCGGCGAAATAAAGATGTGATGCTCTTTGGGTAATATCTCATGGAATAAAATCGCAACAAAAACCGAAGCTATTAAACCTGCGATTACAACCTGTTTATCGATTTGACCTTCGACAAACGGCCAGGTCAGCAAAACCCAAACAATAAAAGATATAACAAAATAAATAAGTCGTCTCATACGATCATATCCTTACTATTTCATAGCAACCACATCAGCCGAATATTGAAGCCCTTTGGCTAAAACATTTACAGCGGGCTGTAAAATATTTTCTTTTAATCCGGGTACCAGCACGAGCAATCCCATAAGCACACACAGGCAGGCTAAAAAGACCATTGCGACAAGCATTGGGCCTTTGTTTTCTTTGACCTGCCGGAGATTTTCCGGAAGCTCTCCCAGAAAGGCATATCGCTGAACTTTCAGATACATAATCAAAGTACATAAACTCACGAATACGATAATCGCCGCTATCCAATATAGTTGAGCCTGAATCGCCGCGACCACAAGAATAAGTTTGCTCCAGAATCCGCTAAACGGCGGGATTCCTACGATTGATGCCGATGCCAGGGTGCATGTCGCACGGGTATAAGGCAGCCGTTCCGCAAGCCCGCCCATTTGTCTGAGGTCTCTTGTTCCTGTGGCCATCTCAACCGAGCCGCTTGTTAAAAACAGCAAAGATTTATAAACGGCATGGTTGGCTAAATGAAACAATCCGCCGAGAAGAGCTAAAGGAGCCAGCAGAGCCTTTTCTCCTCCCTGGGCAATAAGCGTAGCACCAAGACCGATGCCCAAAATGACATAACCAATCTGGCTGATACTCGAATACGCCATAAGCCTTTTGATGTCCCATTGTCCGATAGCTAAAAACGCTCCGGCCACCATGCTCAACAGACCGAGTACAACTATGAGCCAGCTGATTTGTACGGAAACACCGAAAACATTGAATATAATTCTCACCAAGGCATAAACACCGAGGGTCTTAATGATAATGCCGGAAAGCATCGCAGAAATCGGAGCGGGCGCCGAAGAGTGAGCATCCGGAAGCCATGCGTGAAAAGGCACAAGGGCGGTTTTCAAGCCGAAGCCGACGATAAACAACGCCAAGGCAAAACTTAAACCGGCATTTATCCCCGCTGTTTGAATCGCCTGTGAAATATAGGCAAGGTTAAGTGTACCGGTATTACCGTAAACAAGAGCAACCCCAAAAAGAATAAAGACCGAACCGATGCTTCCAAGTACCATATATTTAAACGCCGCTTCAAGCTCTTCGTGCTCACAGCCGAAACCGACAAGGGCGTACGAAGCGAGTGACGCAATCTCCAGAAAAACGAAGATATTAAATATATCCCCGGACAGCACAACACCGTTCATTCCGGCTACCATAAGAAGAAACAGACTCAGGTATTTCGACTTGGCGGTGTAGCGCTCCATATATCTGGCGCTGTAAAGCATTGCCGCGGCGGAGACAACACCGATAGCCAAAAGCATCAATGCACTCAGGCCGTCAAGGACAAGGTTGATACCAAGTGGAATGGGCCATTTTCCTATTTGGTACATGCCGGTTTTTTCAGTAGCTACTACGAAAACAGCCAATCCAAGCAGAAGAATAGTTATCATATTGGCTAAAATCGTCGCCGCATCCTTGCCTTTCTTGCCGAAAAGCGGAAGAATAAACGCCGCTATCAAAGGTATAACAACAAAAGCAGGCAAAAGTCCGCTCATCCTTTTAACCTCCTTATCTCGGTGATATCGAAGGTGCCGTATTTTTCATAAGTTCTTATGCAAATTGAAATCATAAGGGCCAGGGAACCAAGACTAATCACAATAGACGTCAGCACAAGGGCCTGGGGTAGAGGATCGACAGCCATACTTTTAAAGATATCGAAAGCCTCCTGTGATTCCACGGTGCTCCTCTCGACTATGGGAGCCACTCCACCTAACCGATAGCCAAGCATAATCAGGAACAGATTGACCGCATATTCCATGACTACAATACCGATGACAATTTTGACCATGTTCTTTTTGACAACTGCACAATACAGCCCAATCATAAACAATAAAAAGCACAACGCATAAAGCATCGTTCGGACTCCTTTTTCAGTTGCTGTCCAATTCTGTATTCTTACAACAGATCGAAAGACTTAAAATGACAAGAAACAGCGATGCGCCTACCTTCAGGCCAATCGCAATATTCGACAGCGGAATAGTCCCAGCGCTAATAAGTTTAAAATGTTCTCCGTACTGAGAAAAGAAATTTACGAAGAAAGCTCCTCCAAAAACAAATCCCAAAATCGCTATCATCCCGAAAGCAAACGCCCCGATACAATCGAGCTTCGAGCTGAGTTTCAAGGGGAGGTTTTTTTGTACAAGCTCCCTGCCGAACGCCAGCATCAGCAGGACATAGGAGGACGCCAGGATCACGCCGCCGGCAAAACCTCCACCGGGGGTCAGGTGACCGAAGAGGATAATATATATACCGAACAGTACTATCAGCACCTTGACCCAGCTACTTATAGTCTTCACAATAACCGTCATACCTTTCATAAGTCCGGTTCCTCCAGTAATTTTTTACTTTTCCTTCGCAATAACACAGTCGCCCCGATGATGGAGGTAAACAGCACTGTCGCCTCACCGAGTGTATCGTAGGCCCGGTAATCCAGGATGACCGATGTCACGAGGTTTGCCGCTCCCGTATCATCCAGACCGTCTTGTACATAAGTCTTTGAAGCGGCATTCGCGGCTTTGTCATAGACGGGCTCACCGAATTTCGGCAGTGTATCGAATACTCTGACGCCGGCAAGGAATATAATAAAAACGATAACAACCGAGACAACCGTCCCGAAAAATTCCCTGTCGCCGCTGATAAAAGTCAAATCGCGGGCAATTGTTGCGCGAATCAGCAGAATCAATCCCAAAACTTCCACCACGATCTGAGTTATTGCAATATCCGGGGCCTTGAGGAACAAGAACATCAACGACCCGCCGAATCCTATGGCACCGACACAAATCACGGCGCTCAGCAGGTTCTGGGTTTCCACCGCAACGATAGCAGCTATCAGAATAAAAAGCAGTAATATATAAAAAATAGCCATATTAACCTCACCAAATTCCGCATACAACAAACAGAATAATCAGCAGTCCCAGAGTTACCCATGTCAAATACATCGGAAGAACTCCGGAATGAAGCCATCGCAGAAAAGCCGTCAGGCTCAGGCCGCATCTTCCGCCCTGGTCGTAGGCATCGAAATAACCTTTCTCCTGTCCGGTATAAAGCTGTTTCAAACCATCCATAGACGAAACCGTCTTATAGAAATGCGTTCCGGGAATTATCATCTGGTCGTTGTCCTGAACTTCGCCGCATGTCCATGTCGGCACAATCCTGATTTTATTTGACAACCTGCCGATAAGCCAGACAAGAATCCCGATACCAATACCAACAGCTATTAAGATTGTCGCCAGTCCGGCGCTCCAGAGGCTTAAATCAGCCTCTTCAGTTATCCTATCCAACGCCGGATAAATAAACATTTTCAACGGTACAGAAGAATAAAATATTCCAAAAATCACACACAATCCGGCAAGCACCACCATAGGAATAATTTGTACGGCGGAAACTTCCCGGACATCTTTTAATCCGCTCGGTGAACGGGAAAGGAACATCGAGTGGATGAGCTTTACAAACGACGCCAACGTAAGAGCGCTGCCAAACATCGCCGCAACAAGCCAAACCGACCACAATCCCGCAGTTGCCCCTACCTGTTCGCTTCCCATATCAATTACACCCTGATAAATCATCCATTTGGACACAAAGCCGTTGAAAGGCGGGATACCGGAAATACTCAAAGCAGCAATCAGGCACGTCGCAAAAGTCCAGGGCATTTTGCTTCCCAAGCCGCCAAGCTCTTCAAGATCGGCCGTCCCTGTTTGCTGTTCGACGGCTCCGCCGCAAAGGAACAAGCAGCTTTTATATATCGCATTGTTGACCATGTGGAATATTCCGCCGGCAATTCCTATCGGCGTGCCGGTTGCTATTCCAAGAATCATATAGCCGACCTGGCTGACGGCGTGATACGACAGCAGCTTTTTGAGATTGTGCTGAACCATCGCAATCATTACGGCAATAATAATTGTCGCTGCTCCGATAATTGCCAACAACAGGTTAAGAGTCGCCGCTGTTTCGATGACAAACATTTTCTTAACTATAATCAGAAGCAGATATATCCCCAAAAGTTTATCAATCGCGGCCGGTAAAAGCGCCATTACCGAGGCCGGTGCATACTCACCGCTGGTCGGCACCCATGTATGTAAAGGTAATGCCCCTGCTTTTGTTATGGCAGCCAATAGAAGCAATAAAAACGCAATAACAGGAAGTGCGGAAGTCGTAGCAAGTTTAATATCGGAAATAACAAACGTGCCTGAGATTGCCCAAATCAACATAATCCCCAGCATAAAAGCAGCATCCGATGCCCCTATCATCGCGAAGCTTTTCGTTGCCGCAAAATTGGAATTATCCCTTCCTGTCGAGACCAGCAGGTACAACGAAACAGTCACAATCTCCCAGAATATCAGCAATATCAATAAATGATTGGACAGCAATATCCCCGCCGAGCCGCCTATCGCCAAAAGGATTGCACCGTAATAAATATTGGCATTGCGTTTTTCATCTGCGATTGTACGCGATTTTAACGAATATAAAGTTATCAGCAGACCGAAACCCATCGCAAACAGCAACATGAATTTTCCCAGCGACGTAGCGGTCAATATCAATTTTAAATTTACATCACCCAAGTTCAGTATAGCCCATGACACATCAGGGCCGCCGGATTTAAAAACAATAATCCCCAAGACAAAGGTGACGATTGAAATAATCAATGTCAATCCCCGGAACAAAGAGTTAAACTTGTTCGGCAAAAGCAGAATTACAAAACCGATAATTAACGGCAAAAAGACAGGGACGTTGAGAATACTTATTCCTTCCAATTTATAAATCCTCCATCTTCAGTTCCGGTGCGCCAATTTCCTTCTTTATACGCGCCGTCTTATCACGGCTCATCTGCAGTAATTTTTCATAATCATGGACAATATTATGATGCGAATCCACAACAGCAACTCTTTCGGTGCAACTATAACACGGATCAACCGCAGCAAGAGTAATAGTAACATCAGCAATATGCTCGCCGATGCATGAAGCTCTGAATGAAGGCACGTTTACATAGCTCGGCGCCCTGATTTTATGTCGGGTGGGCCTGTTGCCGCCGTCACTGCGGACGTAATGGAATGTTTCACCGCGAGGAGCTTCTGCACGCCCACAACCTTCGCCCGCCGGTATCTCCTTGATCTCCAAAGCAATAGGACCTTTGGGAAGTTTCTTAACGGCCTGACGACATATCTTGATCGCTTCAAGGACCTCAAGAAACCGAACAACAGCCTTCGCGAAAACATCACCTTCAGGCTGAGTAATCACTTTCCAGTCCAGGTCATCGTAAGCGGCATAGGGATCGTCACGTCGTGAATCAATGGCAATATCGCTGCCTCTGGCAGTCGGGCCCGCCACAGCGAACTGGACGGCGTCTTCTTTACTCAACACACCCACGCCTTTGAGACGGGCGTGTAAAACAGGATCGTCGAGTACCGCTTTGGTAAGCATTTCGGTTTTCTTTTCGAGTTTGTCGAGTTCTTCCAATATTTTCGGCTTAAGTTCATCGGGAATATCCTCACGGCAGCCACCGACTCTAACGTTACCATAGTTATTCCTATTGCCGGTTATCGCTTCAAGCAAGTCAAGTACCGGCTCACGATATTTCCATGCCCACATGAAAACGGTATCATAGCCGATAAAATGACCTGCAAGTCCGACCCATAACAGATGGCTGTGCATCCGTTCCAGCTCGTTGATAATCACGCGTATATATTGAGCACGCTCAGGTGCAGTTACACCGGCAATCTCCTCAACTGCATTTATGTAAGCCAGCGGATGTGAAGCCGAACAAATTCCACAAACACGGCTGACCAGATAAGGCACCTGATCGAATTGTAATGACTCGCTGATTTTCTCGATACCCCGATGGTTGTAAGATATCCTCATGTCAATATCAGTAACTATCTCACCATCGACGGTGAGCTGGAAATATTCCATCTCTTCCTGCAGTGGATGAAAAGGCCCAATTGCAAGAACGGGTTTTTTTATTGTCTGTTTCATTTTATAGTTCCTTCGCTGGGCGCAGGACAATCTTTCCTTAACGGATAAACGCCCTCCGGCCAATCGTCGTTCAGGATCAGCCGTCTCATATTCGGATGATTTTTAAATTCTATACCCAGGATATCGTGGACTTCTCGTTCGATCCACTCGGCGCCGGGCACGAATGGCGAAATAGATTCAATCGAAGGATTCTGACGGTCCCGGATAAAAGCTTTGACCGTCACTACATGGCCGGTTTCATCATTCGAAAAATGATAAAGAACCTCAAAGCAATCGTCGGAGTCGATCCCGGTGGCGATAACGAATCTCAGAGCCATATCTTCGAATAAGAATTTACATACATCATAATTATTCTCTGCCTCACAAGGCATAAATATTCTTTTGGCCGATGTTTGCTCGATAGCGATGAGCTTATCTTTTATTTCTGTCAGTCTGCTGTTTAGCTCTTGCTCGTTCATATTCTTTATCCTGTTTATATTGCCGACAAAGCCTTAACCACGCCGGAAATCATAGCCTCCGGTTTCGGCGGACAACCCGGCACATAAGCGATAATTGCATTAGGGTCTTCTTCTCTTATTATCTTATCCACAGGCCCAACTACATGGTAGCCGCCGCGGAAAATCCCCGTATCACATGCACAGGCACCAATGGAAAAAACAACACAGGGCTTTGAAGTCTGTCGATAAATTTCTATCAGTCGTGGAGCCGCCTGTCGGGTTACCACGCCGGTCACCAACAGGGCATCGGCGTGGCGGGGTGAACCAACCAATTTAATACCGAATCTCTCAATGTCATACCTCGGTGTCAGACAGTTAACAATCTCAATATCGCAGTTGTTACATGCACCGGTATTAACATGAAATACCCACACCGATTTTTTCAATGACCACATTTTCCAGCTCATAAATTCAATCCTTCGGCTTCGCTCTGGAGAGGTTTAAAGCCACCCGATGTCATAACAATAGCCTAATGACGCAAGTATAACCGCGGCGACCATAGCAATACCACAATAAACCCAAAAGAACTTCATCGCCTGGTCTATTCGCAAACGCGGATTAGTATTTTTAATTAAAATCAATAAGACCAAAATCAATACGAACTTACCAAGTCCGGCTAATATACAGACCACAATAAAACTCAACAACGCCAATACATCCAGAAACTTACTTCGGTTCGCTAATAATCGCCCGCCGATAAAAAATAATAAAAGTAAAACGGCAGCATATAGCCCATTACCCGACAAATGGCTCGTACCGTAACCTCCGAGAAAAACTGTCACTAAAAATAACGGCAGCGCAACGAGCATAACCGCGTGCATGAGCTTCCAGGCGGCAAGTAACGCTCCGGAATACTCCATTAAAACACCGCTTCCAAGTTCGGTTTCCGCTTCGGCAATATCGAACGGCACAAATCCGAGTTTGGCCTGGATGCACAATAAGGCAATAATAAACGCTAACATACCAGATATACTTAAAACCGGCACCTGCCGGGATATATTAACCAGGCTAAGCTGGCCGCCGGTTTTTATAAGCACTACGATAAATGCCAGCACAAGCGGCAATTCATAGCCCATTACAAGCTTCATTTCCCTGGCGGTGCCGATAGATGCGTGGGGGCTTGCACTGGCACTGCTGCCAAGAATCAATGCCAGTGACGGCAGAACCATCAGATAGATCGCCACGATAATATCACCAACGATGGCTTTTTCCGATGGAACTATCAATATCCACCAGAGCATCACCGACAGCAACAAAATCCCGACCAGACCAACAAGCGGCGCCAAAAGAAATACGGTCCGGTTGGCTTCCTGCGGTACAAGGATTTCCTTACCCATCAGCTTCATAACATCGTATAAAGGCTGGAAAAGAGGCGGACCGACACGCCATTGCACTAAAGCACTGACTTTTCGTACGACCCACGAGGCGATTAATCCGAGAACAACAGTCCCGGGAACAACTAATATCCAGAATAGAATAGTCGAGGAGGTACTCATTTCTTTGCCTTTTCCCTCAAAAACGGTTCCCACGTAATACCGCCGGAGACCTTTACAACAATATCGTCGAAGACTTCTGTCAAATCTCCCTCTATTGTCACTTCTTTATAATCTATGCTCCCATCCTTACAGGTATTGACACACAAAGGTTTTTCGCCCGGAGCGAGTCTGTTCCTGCAAACGTCACAAACGCTGGAGGGATATGGTATTAAATCAGTATATATCGTTCCGAACGGGCAGGCGATCGCACATGTGCCGCAGCCTGTGCACAGCATATTCGCCCTTTTGAGAATACCGGCATCGTTATTTTTAGAGGGCACTTTTTCCAACGCACCCTGCGGGCAAGCCTTGATACATGGGGCGGATTCACATCTGCGACAGATTAAGGCGAACCGAATCATTTCAAGCAGAGAATCGAATCCCCTGTTTTCGGGATGATGTTTATACGAGCACCGCACACCGGATTCTTCCTGAAGTTCTGTTTTTGCCAAATCGATTATTAACTTTGCACCCATGATTTTTTAGTCTCTTAATTTCTTTTCGTATGGTCTCTGGCTCAATCCCAAATATTCGGATAGCTTTTTATCTGGTCGTATGTAAAAACAGGACCGTCCTTGCAGACATAATATTGTCCGAGCATACAGTGCCCGCATTTACCAAATCCGCAGCTCATATTTTTTTCCATCGAGAGGTATATCTGTTCGGGGTCAAAACCGAATTCCAGTAACTTCAACGTGGCAAATTTCATCATAATCGGAGGACCACATACTACGGCTACACTATTTCTGATATCAACATCGTCGGGCGAGAGAATTGTCGTAACAACTCCCACATTACCATCCCACTGGCCGTCGGTCTGATCGACTGTCAGATTGATATCCACGCCGTCGATTTTTTGCCAGGAATCGAAAAGTGTGTTTTTATAAATAAAATCAGCCGGGGTTCTCGCACCGTACCTGCAAACAACCGATTTGAAGTCACTAATTCTGTCAACAAGCGTTAAAAACAGGGACCTTATCGGCGCCAGACCAACGCCACCGCCGACGATATAGACTTCTTTACCTGCATATTCATCAACCGGATAACCTCTTCCATAGGGCCCGCGAATGCCAACTTTTTGTCCTTTTTCGCAATCGTGCAGTAATGCGGTCACTCTACCGGCCTTCATAATGGTAATTTCCATTTTGTCCGTAACAGTCGGTGACGAGGACGGAGTAAACGGTGCTTCACCTACGCCGGGCAAAGTCAGCTCCACAAACTGTCCGGTTTCAAATTTGAAATCCCTCTCAGGCACAACGACAAAACTCTTAATGGTCGGGGATTCATCTATAATGTCGATGATTTCGCTGTTAATCGGTTGGTAGAGATTTTGGTTCATTTTGCAGCTTCCGCTTTTTCCTTACCTTCACCTTGAAGTTCTTTATACAGTTTCTTCAGTACCACTCTGATATCCACATCGCCCGCTTCGGCGTCCACACATCTGCCGCAGCCGACACACATATCTATTCCATACCTGTCGAGATAATATGAAAACTTGTGCATAAAGCGGTGCCTGAGTCTGTCACCGAGGACCTTACGTGGATTTTCTCCGCCGGCCACCCTCGCATAAGCAAGTCTCATACAACTGTCCCACATCTTCATCTTGCCGAAATAATCTTTTTGCTTGGTATCGTAAAGATAAAAACAGTGACAGGTGGGACAAACTCGCGTACAGGCCTGGCACTCGATACAGGTTTTTGCCTCCTCGTCGTAAACCTCGCTGTCGTGACTTTTCGCCACAATCTCATTGACAGGGACATCGAATTTCATGTCGGCGTTATTATGCTCGAGCTGCTTTTGTGTTTCAGCTCGATTCCTTTGACGTTCATCCAGTTGCTCCGGACCTGCGAGGGTAAAAAGCTGCGAATGTTTTTTAATAAAATCCGCGCCCTTCTGGGAACCCGTTTCGATAATAAAACCGTCGTTAATCTTCGAGACATTCAAATCAAATCCTCTTTGAGCAAAAGGCCGGCCGTCTAAAACGTTGCAGAAGCAGCTCTCCGCCGGTTCGAAACAATCAGATGCGATGATTAACATCTTCTCACGCCGTCTTATATATAAAGGATCCTCAAATTCTTTTTCCATGAAAACCTTGTCGAGAATCTCAAGGGAGCGCAAATCACAATCTTTGAGCCCGAAAATTGCGAATGGTTTTATTTCTTTAGGTTCCAGCGGCTCGGGGAAAACAGCGGCAAGCTCGCGAAGGGGAAATAAAAATTCCTTGGTCGGCGTGCAGGCGCGTATATTATTAAATACGATTTCTGCTCCCGAGGCGGGATCATATCTCTCGAACACATAATGTGTCCCCGCCTTCTTCGGGACATACATATCCATCTGAGAAGCGATAATATCCAGTAACGGCTTTAACTCACTTATAAAAACATCTTTTATTCTGCTCATCTGTGTTTACCTATAACTTTAATTTGAGCCTGGTATATTACCAGATGAAACCGATAAAAAAAACAATTTATTGTTCTATTATCTTTTTAATCTTGAAATCCAAATTACCCAGTTCAACATTTGTTAATTCGCAGGCATATAATACGGCAGGCGTGCAAGATCCATTGCAATGTCAATCGTTATGACCTTAACTTTTTTCGGTACCGTTATATAACACGGTGAAAAATTCAGGATGCCTGTTATACCTGCCTTAACCAGTTTGTTGGCGGTATCCTGTGCAGCCTGTCTCGGAACGGCGATAATACCAAGTTTTATCTTGCGTTTCCTTAAAGTTTTTATACCCGAAACATTTTTAATCACAACATTGTTAATTTTCCTGCCTATCTTCTTCGGATCAACGTCAAAAGCCGCTGCCACATTAAATCCATATATTCCAAAGCCCGGATACGTTAAAAATGCCGAGCCCAGATTACCCACACCTACCAAAGCCGCTTTCTGGACTACGTGCAGTTTTAAGATTCTTTTTATTTCCTTGGCCAGCTTCTCAATATTGTAGCCGATTCCACGCACTCCGAAATCACCAAAGTAGGAAAAGTCCTTTCGTATCTGCCAGGGATATGTCCCAACGAATTCCGCCAGATCCCGGCTCGATATGTTTTTCTGCCCCTTTTCCTTCAGGTAAAGCAATCCACGCAGATATATAGGCAATCTTCGAACAGTTTCATCCGGAATTCTACGATTCTTCATAATTTTATCTACGAATACTTAGTGCTTGTGTTCACATTCACAAGTTACAAAGGTCAGCAATTTACTATTTTTTGCCGTATCTGTCAAGTGTATTTATATATTTTTCCATAATAGACAAAAAATATTTCTTCTCTCCGATCTTTATCTTTACTAAAGTCATTAAAGCCTTTGATCTATGAACTAATATCTGCAGTATATTTTTCTTTATTCAAAGAAATGATATGCTTTAAAAGCATCTTGGATTTTCAAAAAACAGTACTATTTTCGAACGCCAGACTAATAAATGCTAATACCGGAAAAACCGGACATGAAAATGCAATAAAAAATATGAATCAGAGACGTGGAAATCTGTTTCGGATGCAATATCTTAAAATATTATCTCGTTTTCACTACTATATTCGGCCTGTTAAGATAAAACGGCGTTAAATTGACAGGATCGGCGAAAATCGACTTTCGGGCCATTTGCAACCCAAGCATGTGCACTTTTTTCGCACGCGGGCTCCAGTATTTTTTGTCCAAAAAACTAATCCCTTCGGCCCGAAATTTATTCTTATTATACACAAGGCCGTCACCAAGCATCCATATCGGCTTCCGGTCAAAGGCAAACCGAGACAGAAATTCAGAAGAACTCATTAACGAGTCCGGCAGAGTCTTATTGTAATCCCTAACAAATGTGGGGCCATCTCCTGCCGTTTCATCCTTATTATGTTGATACATAGCAATGTAGAATTGTTCCCGTTTTGCATCAAGAATCGCAGCAAATTGTTCTATAAACGCCCTACCTGCTCCAAATTGCCCCCCCGCATCCATATTATCCGCGTGATAATCGTCAAGATTGGATGCTATTACGTCAAGCGTATCGACTTGAACAATTTTTGTTTTATTAGCCAGATGAAGTGTTTTCGCAAGGGCAACAGCTATACGCAAACCCGTAAAACTGCCGGGACCACCTGAAATATAGATATGTTCGATTTGATACGGCTTTTTTCCTGCATAATTCAGTAAGCTAATTATAGAAGGAAAAATCTCTGAACTATGCCTCATTGGGCCTGAAAATACATTTTCAGCTAAGATTTTACCCCCGATGGCTATTGCCACCGAGCCTATCCTGCTTGAGGTCTCCACAGCTAAAATAAAGGGCTCTTCACTCATATTGAGTATTTCTACCGAATTTAACTAACTTTTTCCATTCAGAAACATATTATTACCGGTGAAATATTCTTATCCGCCACCCATATTTTCCTTCCCAGTTTACCTATCTTTCCGGACTTAGCTTATTAATACATTGATTATTATCGGTCATATAGGTATAAATCAGATTTTTCTCTTGCATTAATTAATTTTTTTAGTAGACTGGATTTATTATAAGTCCGGTCTATTCTTGAAACTGGAGGTTGGTAAGTAACTATAAATTCGTTGGGGTTTTCCCTGCGAGAGAAGCAATTTTTATGGCAGGAGGTATATTTTGAGCAAGCCGAGTTTCTTGACCAAAATCTCTGGCAGAGGGTCTCTGTCCGTTGCTCTGGCATCATTTCTGTTTACAACAGTTTTTGCTATCCCAAATCACTCTTATGCAACTGAGAATCCAGACAGACGGGAGGCATTCCGCCAAATAGTACAGAGTTATGTTCAAGCTGGTGAACAGGAATATAATAAAGGTTTCTACGAGCAGGCGGAGAAAACCTTTCTCATGGCCAAGGGGTATAGTGAATATTTAAACACTGCAGAACGTAAGCAACTTACATCCCTGCTCGATAAGACTCAAACGGCAATATCGAAAAGGAAAAGTGCATTAGAGATATTCCGTTCAGTCAAAGACATGATCAGGCAAAATCAGCTTTCCCAGGCTAAAACCCAGCTCGAAACAATCAAAGATAACGAGTTCCTGTCCGCGGATGAACGGGCGCAAATAGCACAAGTGCTCAGACACATCGACACGCAAACAACCAAAGGAAGTGCGCCGTCGGAAATAACCGATCAAGAAAAGCCTGTCCAGTCTGAAACAGAACCAAAGCAAACATTAAGTACTGCACAAGAGCAGGAAGACATCCCGACGTTGTACAAACAAAGCATGGACCTTTATAAAACCGGCCGGTATGAAGAGGCACGAAAAGGTTTCGTAAAAGTTGTTAACAGCGGCACAATACCGCCGGAAATGGAAAAAACCTTAAACGGCTATATTAAGCAGATAGATACTATCATAGCCGATAGAAACAGGCAACGAACTATAATAAGCAAGAATCCCCGAACAACATATTCCGAAGTTATTCAGCCGGAAATGATTGCAACCGAAAATACCGCTCAGATAGCGAGCCAGGGCAGCTATATCGACGCGGTCAATCAAAAAAGAAATGTCATACGAAGCCACGCCAAAGCGGTTGTAAGTGATGCTATAGCCAAAGCACAAACTTACACCGACCAGAGTAAATTCGACCTTGCAAAAAATGAAATTCAGACGGCTGAAATTACTGTCGATCAATATCAAATGTACCTCGGAGACGAGCTTTACAATCAATACAAAGCCCAGTTGAAAACAGCTTCGGAATTCGTTCTCCAGAGAGAGAAAATCCAAACTCAAAAAAAGGAAGAATCCAAACGCACGGCATCAATGGAAGCTCAACGTCAATATAGAGAGCAAATGGAAGCCGAAAGACAGAACAGAATCACCGAATTGATGAATAATACCATCACTTACCAGAAGCAAGGTCGTTATGAAGCTGCTCTCGGTCAGTTAACAAGCCTTCTGGAGCTTGATCCGCAGCATAACGAAGCCCTGGTAATGAAGGACTTTCTCGAAGATACTATTTATTTCCGTAAACAGATAGAGATCGAGAGAGAATCCAGTAAACAAGGAGCGGATATTTTACTTAAAGCAGAACAATCGAAAATTCCTTATGCCGACGAGCTTGTCTATCCCAAAAACTGGCGGGAGATTATTGCAAGACCGACACGTGTGCCGGAAAGACCGTTAGGTTTATCTGAGTCGGATGAAAAGGTTTATGAACAATTAAAACAGGTAGTCGATCTTTCGGAATTAAGACCGGAAATGACATTCGAACAAGTCTTAAATATATTAATGAACAAAGCAGATCCACCTTTACAAATCAAGCCCAACTGGAGAGATTTGGAATTAAATGCCCAGGTAGATCGGAGTACTTTAAGTGATATGGATCCACTAACGGGTGTAAAAATCCGAACGGCCCTGGATGCTCTTTTGGCCGGTCTCTCAGACCCGGACGCACCGGACTACCAGCTCGGTTATATCGTGGACGAGGGAATAATAATGATAGCAACGGAAGCAACACTCCCAAGCAATATGGTAAACCGCGTTTATGATATTACCGACCTCGTCGGCGAGCCGTCTTCATACCAAACAGGCATGCAAATGATGTCTCAGATGCAATACGTCAGTAGCTCCTCCGGCGGCATGGGAGGCATGGGCGGATATGGCGGCGGCGGTATGGGTGGCTATGGCGGCGGCGGTATGGGTGGCTATGGCGGCGGCGGTATGGGTGGGGGTGGCTATGGCGGAGGAATGACGGGAGGCTATGGCGGAGGAGGAATGACGGGAGGCTATGGCGGCGGTATGACCGGCGGTTATGGCGGCGGTATGGGCGGATATGGCGGCGGTATGGGAGGATATGGCGGAGGAATGACGGGAGGCTATGGCGGAATGGGCGGCATGGGCGGAGGAGGAATGTACGGAGGCGGCATGGGCGGCATGGGCGGAGGAGGAATGGGTGGCTATGGCATGGGTGGACAAGCCAGCGGCATGATAGCCCAGAACTTAGTTACGCTTATTGAAGAAAGTATCGACCCGCTGAGCTGGTATGATATTGAACCGGAAGAAGGAGAAGGATCCATATTTCCCTATCCGACACAACAACCCAAGAAGCTCGCTGTTTATAATACTCCTGAAGTTCACGCTGAAATCGAAAAACTTCTCGACGCGTTACGAAAATCTTTAGGGCACCAGGTTTCCATCGAGGCCAGATACCTGATAGTAACCGAGAACTTCCTCGAAGATATAGGGCTCGATGTTGATTTCACGGTTAATCTCGGAACTAAATGGGGCTTGCTGGCTGTTGACCAAAGTTCCGCTTCGACGACCACTCCGGACGTTTCGACAAAGATTTCCGGCAGCCTCGGAAGTATCTCGGCGGCAGCCGATATCTCCGGAGGTTATGGTTCCATACTCGACGATTTACAGGTTGCGTTCTTGCTGCGAGCGACTCAGGCCCGCACAGATGCAAAATCATTAGTGGCACCGATGGTGACGGTTCTCAGTGGAGAACAGGCAATTTTCAATGTCTCGGACACGATTTCTTATATGATACCTCCAGCCACTACTACGACGATAACTCCAACCGGCATTGGTCAGGCCGGAACACAGACCTCTACTGAGCCTCAGGTTGGTTCGTTACAACTTAGTATCCCACTATATGTTACTCCGACTATTACCCACGATAAAAAGAATGTGATACTCAATATTAACTCACAATTCACAGATTTGCTAAGGATAAGACGTCACGAAGTTGACTATATCGATGCCGACGGTGAAGTTGCTACATTTACGGCTGAAGTACCTGAAACACAAACAACATTGATTAGTACGCGTGTCAGTGTCCCCGATAGCGGAACCCTGCTGCTGGGCGGTCAGAAAATTGCCGTCGATGTCAAGAAGGAAGCTGGGGTTCCCATATTAAGCAAGTTACCTCTGCTCGGCAGGTTATTCCGTAACACCAGTACAATCAAAGACCAGAAAATTCTGTTGATTCTGGTAAAACCGACCATAATTCTGCAGGAAGAGCGGGAAGCTGAGGCTATCGGTGCAATGACAAGCGGGCTTTAGCCTATAATCAATAGATAGGGGTTTTTGTGATTATTCCCACATTTTAAGATCTGATTGATAACGTTTTACCTGTGGTCTTACAGAGTATATACGTTTAAGGAATATTAAAAAGGAATTTTTTTAAGAAACAGAATTATGAAGCGGCAAATTCTAATCAGCTTATTAGTTTTGTTATCCGCAGCCGTTCCTGCGGGGGCATTCGAATTATCAGGACCTGGTATCGAATCGGAAAAAGGATTAACAGCCTACAAAAGGGGTGAACTGATTGTGCGTTTTGACGATCCTGCTCCGGGCTCCCAACCGGCGGACGGACCGACAATCATCGGACCTCTGTCACGGCATGCGGTGAGAAATGCAATGTCGGACCATATTATTACCGGTGCCGTCGTGGATAGGGCTTACGATAACATTTCATCCGGCCTGGTTGTAATCAAGCTTCCGGAAAGTTCGTCTGTTCTGGATGCTTTTATCAAATTTAATCTCTCAGCGAACGTTCGATATGCCGAGCCAAACTATAAGTACAAGCTACTCGCCCTACCGAAAGTGACCGGTTTTGTGGAATTATGGGGGACCGACGATACGATTCAAGCCGGCTCTACAGGCCGGGCAGGCATCAACGCAGGTGATTCCAACGTATCCAGAATCATTGTCGCAATTACCGATACCGGAATCGATTACGAGCACCCGGACCTGGTGGACAATATATGGATCAACACGACCGAGTTGAACGGGACAGCCGGTGTTGACGACGACGGCAACGGATACATCGACGATATTTACGGCTACGATTTCGCCGGAGCCATTGCAAGCGACCCGGACGATGACGACAGCGATCCAAGGGACACATTCTTTCATGGCACTCATATTGCAGGCATTATCAATTCCGTAAATAAAAATTACACCGATATCCTCGGTAGCAAATGCGTTATCGAGACAATGGCCCTCAAAATTTTCGCCGATGACTACGCACTCGAACCGGAAGTATTCGCAGATGATGCGGTCGAGGCGATCGGGTATGCCATAGAGAACGGCGCGAAAATTATAAACGGCTCCTGGGGTGGAGAATTCTATTCACAGTCCCTTTACGACGCCATCAGTGACGCCGGAGACGCAGGACTTCTTTTCATTGCCGCCGCAGGCAACGATTACGGCAACGATAATGATATTAATCCTGTTTATCCCTCGAGTTTTGACCTTGATAACATCATTTCAGTAACATCGAAAGACAATGATGGTCAATTGTCGGTCTTTTCCAACTATGGAGCATTTTCAGTAGATATAGCAGAACCAGGAACAGATATTTTGAGTACAACGCCGACGTATGAGACCTTTGCAATGCTCGTCCATGGCGTTTCCACAAATCACGACTATTTAAGCGGGACATCGATGGCAGCTCCACACGCAACTGCAGCCTGCGCGATGCTTTGGTCGCAATACTCATCCCTGCCGTGCCGATCTATTAAGAATCTGCTTCTAAATACCGCTGATCCGATACCGGCCCCGTCCAGATTTTCCCAATCCAACGGCAGTTTTAACCTACAAAAAGCGTTATTTGCAGTCCAAAGATTAAATACAGGCGGAAAAATTCTCAACGCAACACAATATAATCCCTTGAATCCGGGCGACCCTAATCATTTATACGATTCGATCCAGGCGGCAATTGACAATGCCAATAATGGTGACGAACTTATCGTAGAGGCCGGACACGATTATACAGAAACCATTGACTTCAGAGGCAAGACAATCACCGTTCGCAGCGGTGACCCCAATAATCCCGGCTATACGAATATCAACCCGGAAAATACTTCTATTTTAGGTTTACAGAATCCCGGTACGCCCGTTGTCAACATTATTAAAAATGACATCGAAATAAACCACGAAAACACAATCCTCAAGGGTTTCACCATAAGTCAGGGTGATGCCACGTACGGTGGCGGCATCAGTTGCGAATACGCATCTCCGACAATCGCGGATTGTATTATAAAAGACAATATTGCAACGCGCCGGGGAGGTGGAATTGACTGCTACAATTCTTCTCCGATGATTATAAACTGCCAGATTAGTAACAATGACGCAGATGACATTGGTGGTGGAATTTCATGCTATGGTTCCGATTCGAGCATGATTATTTCCAACTGTCTGATTGCAAACAACTCGGCGATATACGAGGCCGCCGGAATTGCGCTGGATGCTTCTTCGCCGATGATTACCAACTGTACAATTCTTGTCGATGTGCCGGATGCCCCAAAAGAAGGGGGTATTTTCGCATTTAATAATTCGGAACCAGTCATTACAAACTGTATTTTGTGGGGCAACGGTGACGACCTGTTCAATTGTTCGGCGACTTTTTCCGATATCGAAGATAACGATAAAGGCGGGGGCAATATACATTCGGATCCCATCTTTACAAACGGGCCTCTGGGTAATTATTACCTAACACAGGTATCTGCGGGACAGCTTATTAACAGCCCCTGTGTCGATGCCGGCAGTGATGATGCAAGCAATTATACGAATTTAAACGGATATACTACTCGTACCGACGGAGTTGGCGACGACGGTACTGTAGATATGGGTTATCACTATCGTTCCCTTGACACCGAATATGTTCAGTTAAATATTTTCGAAGTGGTTGACAATGTCCCTGTTCCGGAAGACCAATCGAGAGGTCACATTGTACCGGACCCGAACGGGAGCCCCTACGATGTACGAAAATATGAAGTCGTAAACCTGACAGCCGTTCCGAATCAGGGTTATAGGATTAAGGCATGGGTCGGCACAAATGACGATTCATCGAAAGAGCCTTTCAACCAGGTAACCATGTTAGCCAACACGCTCGTGGCGGTTGAATTCGAACAAATACCGAAACGTCTGCTGCTAACCGAGGTTATCGGCGGCCACGGAACAATAAAAACCAGAGATAAAACCAACAACGGGCCGATTATAGACTACCAAAGAAATGGCGCAGAGTATGACGACGGCGCGGTAATAGAGCTTATCGCCACTCCGGACCAGGGTTACATCGTTGACCAGTGGCTGGGAACGGACGATGATACCTTATGGTCCCTTAAAAATACGATAACATTAGACTCTGATAAAGAGATCACTGTTACTTTCCGCCAACCGGCAACATTGCACGTTCCCGGACAGTACCCGGGTATTGGAGATGCACTTAATACCGCATATACACATGGCGACACAATCGTTGTATCGGCAGGCACTTACTCCGGAATTTACGACTTCCAGGGAAAATCGGTTATTCTGGCCAGCGAACATCCGGACGACCCCTGCACTGTGGCTGCAACTGTATTAGTCAGCTCCGGTTCACCCGTATTCCTTTTCCAGAACGGCGAAGGTAGAGACACAATTGTTGACGGTTTCACAATCCAGGGACCGGGAGATCCCGGTTATATGACACTCGGCGATTCTGAGGGCAATCCAGACGGAGCAGCCGATGGTAGCCCAGTATTCGGTGGAGCAATATTCTGCGGCGAGGACAGCAGCCCGACTCTTTCCAATCTGGTCATTAAAGACTGTGTAGCCCGTGGTTCGGACGGTCTGAATAACGTTCTGGTCCAAGAGGAACCGGAAGATCCCCCGGATGCAGAGGATGCGCTGGACCCGATGGATCCGATGGACCCACCGGAACAGGTGGAAACCGACGATCCTAACATGGTCATTGATGGTATTGCCGGAGAACCCGGAGCGCCCGGTGAGCCGGGTCTGCCCGGAGAACCCGGCGCAGATGGTCTGCCCGGAGATCCCGGTGGCACCGGAGGCGATGCCTTTGGCGGTGCGATGTACTTCACGGGCAATAATAATCCGCTCATTCGGAACTGTACGATTATCGGCTGCAAAGCTATCGGCGGCGACGGTGGCTACGGCGGTCCCGGTCAGAACGGACAGGGCGGTCAGGATGGACAACCCGGCCAGGACGGCCAGGACGGACAGGATGCCGCCGACCCGGTTAACGACGGAAATCCTGCTGCTGGAGGTGCTGGCGGAATAGGCGGTGACGGTGGTGACGGTGGCAACGGTGGAAAAGGCGGAGACGGAGGAAAAGGTGGTGACGGAGGTTCTGCCATAGGCGGAGCAATTTTCTTCGGACCCAATTGCAGTCCGCAAATTACATCATGTAAAATTATGGACTGTCTGACCCGACAGGGAATGGGCAACTACGGAGGTGACGGCGGAAACGGCGGAGACGCCGGCGCCGGCACGGAACCCGGAGCAGGCGGCGGCGGTGGTTCCGGTGACCCTGACGGTGATGATGGCGAAGACGGTATTTCAGGCGCCGGTGGTATAGGTGGTGACGGTGGCAGAGGTGGAAATATGGGCGTCAACGGCCCAATTTCGTGGGCCGGTGCTATATATTTCGGCGAGAATTGCCATGTTGTTATGAAAGATACGACTATCACCCGTAATGCAGCAACAACCGTTGTTCCCAGTTATTCCGATTACTATACTTACGGAGGTGGTGATGGCGGTGACGGCGGCGAAGGCGGTGAAGGCGATGGAGATGCTGTCGGCGGCGATGGCGGTGCCGGTGGTGATGGTGGCTGGGGCGGCCCGACCGATCCCACTCCTGTAGAAGAGGAAGACGGCCAAGGCGGCCAGCAAGAGGAAGAAGAAGATCCAAATACACCCAATGCATATCCAGGCGACGGCGGCACCGGAGGCGAAGGGGGCGAAGGAGGAACGAACGGCGCACAAGGCCCAGATGGTATGGGTGGTATGAATTTAACCAGTCTCATTTTTACCACAAGCTATGGAGGAGCCAACTACTATGATTACGGCTGTAAAGTAGAGCTAACCAACTGCAAGATAAGTAACAATACAACGAGACAGTCACTGGACGGCAGCGGCCAGGATGGTGGCGGCGAATTTTATCAAAGCGGATGCGAAGCAACTATGAAGGGCTGTGAATTTATAGGCAACGCCGCTGGAATCAATACTTCCGGGATAATATTACTCGAGTTAGATGTAGATATTTTATCACTAATAGATGATATCAAAGGGCATGGATCAACGTATTCAATAGACGGATACGGAGGCGGTCAGAACTTCAATGAAAACTGCTCTGCGACAATCATTGACTGCAACTATATAAACAACTCCTCTGGTGGTGACGGTGGAGGATTATTCACATGGTATGACTGTACGCTGGATATAAATAACAGCAGCTTTGTCGGTAATTCAACTCTCGGGATTTATGGCTCCGGAGGAGGTGTCTATGCTGGTGGAGACCGGGATCCCTTTAATCCTGATAACCCGGGATGGTACAATGGGGGAACGATAACAATCAATGACAGTATCTTTGGCAGTAATATCGCATCATTCGGTGGTGCTTTGTTCTGGCATGGTGAGGAGGCAG
The DNA here is from genome assembly GCA_964431695.1 of uncultured Pirellulales bacterium. GTDB lineage: Bacteria > Planctomycetota > Phycisphaerae > Sedimentisphaerales > Anaerobacaceae > JAFGPS01. The sequence goes on from CAYSKI010000012.1 coordinate 61,177, forward strand.
AAGTCTCTGTTTCCAAATCAATCATTAACAACAATACCGCCGAGCACGGAGGTGGTATGTACTGGACCGGCGGGACACCGTTGATTTCAGGATGTACCATTGTAGGTAATAAAGCAAAAATACGAACTTTATCTGATGATATCATACTCTCTTACGGCGATTACGAATGGCCGTATGGCGGTGGCGCCGGAATCTTTTCCTGGAATTCCGATGCAATAATCGAAAATAGTCTGATTATCAATAACCAATCTGCCGGCTCGGGTGGTGGTGTATATTTTGGCGGATACTCCAATATGCCGTCGGTTAAAAACTGCCTGATTAAAGGAAATTCCGCTGTCCTCGATGGTGGCGGCGTTATATCTTATTGGTTTTCCAATCTGACAATCTCCAACTGTACTCTTGTGGAAAACAGAGCTTTTGATCCAAATAACAGTACTTCTCACGGCAGAGGCGGCGGCTTATCCTGCGCCTTCGGAAGTCAGACAACACTCATCAATAGTATCCTCTGGAATAATACAGGCTCGAAAGGCAACCAGATATCAATAGGTAACATTCGCGAGCCGGATTATATAGATCCGACAACCGCCCTAACGGTCAAGTACAGCGACATCAAGGGCGGTCGGTATGCAGAGGCTATCTATATCGAGCCGGGACGCAGCTTAAAATGGATAAGCGGTACCAATATCAGCAGTGATCCGCTTTTCGTCGAAAACACATACTACCTCAGTCAGACTGCGGCAGGCCAGAATGAAGATAGCCCGTGCGTGGATGCCGGAAGTAACCAGGCTGTGAATTTCAACCTTCATAATTTCACTACACGTATGGATGGTATCGGCGACGGCGGCATAGTCGATATGGGCTACCACTATCCCTTAGGGGAAGACGAACATCAACTGATAGTCAAGGTCATTGGAAATGAACACGGCTCCGTCAGGCCGTTAGGCGGGACTTTCCCCAAGAATACCCAAGTTACACTTACTGCAACCGTGGATCTGGGCTATCAGGTTAGCTGGATAGGGACCGATGACGACAGTACAAATGCGCTAACCAATGCCGTGATGATGGATTCGGATAAAACTGTTGTCGTAGAATTCTCAAAGTACGTTCAGAAAACCATCACTGTAACCGGGGACTACTTGTCACTCCAGAAAGCGATATTTAACGCGAAAAACGGCGATACAATCGTACTTGATCCCGGCACTTACTATGGTGGATATGAAAGCATCTCGGTGATAGTGAACAAGTCTATCACTATCACATCTAAAAATCCCGATGACCCCTGCTGTGTCACGGCAACGATTATCGACGGATACAGAGGATTCCCTAATGGCGATTACGTTAATCATGGTATCTATTTTACCGCTGTAACAAATACCAAGACGGTTCTCAACGGTATTACAATACAGAACTGCGGTGGTACACTTACCGCGGCTGATCCCGGCACCAGAACTCCTGTCAACCATCCTGAAGGTTATGATGGTCCCTGCGGCGAAGGAGCTGCTATATACATCGAAAGAGGAGGTTCTCCCACCATCAAGAACTGTATTATCAGAAATAATTTCTTACGGGGAGGCAACGGCGGAGACGGAGTGAATGCCGAGAATAACCCGGCGCTGAATGCAGGTCGAGGTGGCTGGGGCGGCTGGGCACATGGTGGCGCGATCTACTGCGGCCCCGAAAGCAATCCCAAATTTATTAACTGCATAATCGAGAACAATGAGGCTCGCGGCGGTAACGGCGGAAACGGCGGCGATTATGATCCCCAGGGCGGTACTGCCAACTACGGTGGTAACTGGAGCCGGGCACAGGCAACACACTATGATCCTAATAGTTCTCTTTCTGTAGCGGTATTTGGTGATCTATGGGATTATGTAGAATGGGTATGGACCTATGCTACAAGCTATAGGGATGTTTATAACAATCAGCTCTTAAGCTCTTATTTCGGCGACTATCGATGGTACTCCGGATACGGAGGGGGCGTCTATTGTGACCTTGGAAGTAATGTCACGTTTATCAACTGTCAAATACGGGGCAACCGAACTTCCGGTGGGATGAGTGGAACCGGTGGCGACTTAGGAGGTTTTAGAAGAGAGCCTCTGTATGCCTATGAGATACCCAGTTTCGGAGCCGGTGTCTATTGTGCCGCCGATACTATCATGACTTTCAGCGAATGCGAATTCGAGGACAATTATGCTTCCGGAGTAACGGCGGGCGTCGATCCGAATCACAGCCTTGATCCTTATGTCGGTTACGGAGGTGGTGTATGTGCAGAAAAGAGCGCTTCGATTGTCTTTACGGATTGCAACTTTGTTGATAATCAATCGGATTCCGGCGGTGGTATATATATTCATGATACGGAATTATTAATTACCGACTGCAATTTGATATCCAATACGGCGCTTCGCGGCGGCGGATTATGCAGCATCAGCAGTCTGGTCACCCTAAAGAACAACAATATAACCAATAACACAGCAACTATAGATGTCAATGATCCCAATGATTTCGATGTCCCGGCCAGCGGAGCCGGTATATTCTGCGCCTCGGGAGGAGTGCTCGCCGAGGATTGCAATCTCAGTGGTAACATCGCCGATTTCTCGGGCGGCGGGGCTTATCTGCGAGATTTGGGTAACGCCTATTTCATCAATAATCTCATTGTCAACAATGGAGCCGGTAGAGACGGCGGCGGCGTTTCGGTTAACTGGTACACTTCTTCTGTATTCTCCAACTGTACATTTACCGGTAATGCCGCAGTTGGTGACGTTGGCGGAAACGCAGATACCGGCTTAGGCGGTGGTCTATACTGCTCTTATCTGAGTGACTGCACTGTTACCAACAGTATTTTATGGGATAACTTTGCCCTGCACGGCACCGCAGCCGCGATAGGAACCGGATTCAAATTCGACCGAAGACCCGCAACTATGACAGTCTCCTATAGTGACGTAAAGAATGGGCGTGCCGGAATCTGGATCGACGATAATTGCAACCTCATCTGGAGTGACGATAACATCAACACAGATCCGCAGTTTGTCACCGGACCGCTCGGACGTCATTATCTGAGCCAGATAAGCGCCGGTCAGTCAAAAACAAGCCCGTGTGTAGATGCCGGAAGCACTTCGGTCAGCATTTTAGGACTGACAGGATTTACCACCCGCACCGACGAGGTAACCGATACACATGCCGTCGATATGGGCTTCCATTATCCGGCAAGAGAAATGTGCAGCCTGGGTGATCTGGCCTTCGACGGTGTGATAGACTTCCAGGATTACGCTGTTCTTGCAAGGAACTGGCTGAGGAACGATTGTTCCGAAACAAATAACTGGTGCCAGGGCGCGGATATCACGTCGGATTCACTCGTCGATATCTCAGACGTTGCTTTCCTTGTGAATTGCTGGCTCGTAGCAGACATAACAGCCCCGACTCCCGATCCGAGTCAGTGGGAAACAGAACCCTACCTGAGTTCGTCAAATTCAATCACGATGGTCGCAAAAACCGCCACGGACTTCTGGGGATGGCCGGTTGAGTACTACTTCGAAGGCATCGGCATCACGGATTGCAACAGCGGCTGGCAAACAAGCCCGACATATACGGCCAGAAACCTGGTCTCCGATACCGAATACGGCTTTAGATTCAGAACACGCGACGGTGTCAAATGGATTCCGGACGATGGAACAAACGAGTCTGGTAACAAAACTCAATGGTCAACACTGCGTTATGCCGGCAGAGATAATATACCACCGGCACCTGCACCGTACATAGAGACTATTACAGCGGATTCCGAAACTTCAATTTCAATGGTCGCAACAACCGCTTATGACAACAGTGGTGTAGAGTATTACTTCGAGTCCGCAACCACCGGCGGACATGACAGCGGCTGGCAGGACGAACCGAATTATACGGACGTCGTCCTCGACCCGAACACCGAATACGGCTATCGGGTCAAAGCAAGAGATCAATCGCCCAATCAGAATGAAACCGACTGGTCCGTTGTCTTGTATATTACAACTCTCGTGCCGGCGGACCTCGATCCTCCGACACCCGATCCGATGGAATGGGATCTAACCGAAGACGCGAACGGCTTCACAGGAATACCTAATGAGGTTTATAGAGGCGGCAGTACTAACACAGGTTACTGGGTGGAGATGAGAGCCGTAACAGCAACCGACGCCAGTGGTGTCGTGGAATACTACTTCTGGTGTACGAGCGAATCTGGATTCAGCAGCGGCTGGATTGCGGATCCGTCATACGCTATTCAGGTTGGCAGAGCGGGACAGGGTCACACTTTCCGTGTTAAGGCGCGCGATGCATTCGGTAACGAAACCGCATGGTCAACCGAAGAACGGGCAGTTGCACAATAAAGCCCGAAACCGACAAAGCAGAATAAAATCGGGAGTATGCGACAACTGTTCTACAGTAACCTGCAAGACAGAAAATGGCCATATTTTCTTCTATAAGGATATAGTGTCCTTAAGCATTAAAAGCACTTTTTGTTCTGTTTCTTAACTTACACGACCGATTGCGACCGACAAAGCATGGAAAGCTGGTAAACCATAAAGCCTTGTTAAGGAGCAATACAGACAATTTTTTACATCTTCGACGGTTGACAACTCCGCTTCTATAATATATGATATTATTTAGAGAATGATATCGATACAACTTTCTTTGAGAGCTGGATTATGGACTCGAAAAAAGACAGTTTTTTATGGCGATACAAATGGCATATTGTGATCATTTGTATAGCACTGGCAATTGTTGCTGCTTTGACGTTCCTCACCGATCTCTTCCAGCCCTCCGAGACTAATTTGCTTCGTCAGCTTGTTTTTTTGCTTGGAGCTTTGATTTTTCTCGGTGCACTTCTTGTTATGCTTTCGCGGGTAATTAAAATACTCGAGGCTCTTCGAGACAACAGCACTAAATTGGAAGAGCTTACCGGTGCGCTGGAAAAAATTCACGAAGGATTGTCACAGATAAATCACAGCACCCGCATAAGTGAAACGGCAAAAGCCATTGCATTTCGTGATTCGGACCGACAGTCTCTGCGAGAGGCCGTATTTGAAAAGCTGCAGATGCAGGACTTCGGCGCAGCCAATGAAATTATCGATGAGATCGCTACCCGTTCGGAATACCAGGAACTTGCCGAACAGTTAAGAATTCAGGCCGAACAATACCGCAATGCCAACGACCAGGAGCGGCTCAATCAAATTATAGCACATATTGAAAAGCTTCTTGCCGAATGTCAATGGTCTCGGGCAAGCTCTCAAATCGAAGGTTTGATAAGGAATTATCCGGAATCTGAACAGGCAAAAGCAATGCGCCAGGTCCTGCACGATAAAAAGCAGGAACGAAAGAGAATCCTTCTGGCAGCCTGGGACGACGCTATTACGCATCAGGAAACAGATCGAAGCCTGGAAATTTTAAAAGAGCTTGACCAATACCTTACTCCCAACGAGGCTTTGGCACTTCAGGAAGCGGCCAGCGATGTATTCAGGACAAAACTGCACAATCTCGGTGTTCAGTTTTCCATCTCTGTGACTGAAAAGCGGTGGACGGACGCGCTGGATATCGGACAGCAAATCATCAATAATTTTCCGAACAGCAAAATGTCCGAGGAAATACGCTCCAAGCTTCACGTCCTCAAACAAAACGTCCAAATGCAAAACAATTAGACATGCCCGACAGGCCGGCAATTACTGAAAATCGAACAACGATTGTGTTTTAATCATTGTCACCTGATCCGGATAGGCGGCAAATGTATGAATGTGCAATTCAGTTTTTCTCGCCTCGAAATCCACATAACAAAACGGCTGGAGCTTGCCAATCTCTAATTCGGGAAATTTTACAAAAACGCCCCTGTTTCGCGCAAAACGCTCAAGATCGATATGGCTCTGCCGATATAAGCTGGGACTCATCTTTTCGACCTGAAAATCGGTCATATAACTCACGCCGCGACTCAACGTACATTTATGAGTCCGCGGACCGCGGAACTGAAAACGCTCAATCAATCCTCGTGAGGGTAATAGCTGCCCGGGGGTGCTAACCACCTCACTGAGGCAAACATCGCCTGCAAAAACACTGACAACATGGGTGCATCCGGTTACCCAGATGACGGTCTCGTAGTTGTCGGTACTTAATTGCCGGCTGGCATAGATCTGAAAAAGCTCAGGATGCAAAGGTCGTTGAAAAAGGCTGAACATCAATTCTTCAACAGCAACATTGATTTGTGGTAATTCCATAAATCTATCCCAATATAAGAAACTCTCTTCTTACTTTCCATTATTATATCAAAATAAGAGCACTAATTCAAGGCCTTTATCAGTATTGATAAGGCCGTTTGCCTCACTTATGGGACGATTATTCTACAAGGTATTCAAAGTAAAAGAGTAACAAGAGGGAAGTTTTTTCGAAAAAAAGGAGCTGTGTTAAAAATTTCTATTCGGCGAAAAAGAATGCGGTAATGGAGACCGCCATAATATTGTAAAAAGCATGGGTTCCGGCCGTTATTCCGAAACCGCGAATCGCATAAAGAATAGCAAAATAAATCCCCGCAATAGTACGAAAAATAAACCTTGTCCAGTCGAACGGATCCACAACATTAGGCCGACCACTGAGGAAATCCACATGATGATGGGCGCTGAATAATGCCGCCGAAATCATTATAGAAAGGATAATCGCATTTTCATGACTGATCTTAAGCGCATCCTGAAACAGCATTATTAAAACACATATCAAAATTAAACGAAAAACAAGCTCCTCGTAAATCCCGGCTCCTATCCCCGTTACTATATTAGCCAGTAACGAATGCACTCTTTCAGCATCTTCAATACCATTATCAGGTGGTGGAATACTTTCGCTTTGCGCAGTATAGCAAACGACGGGCGAGACGGTATGGTTATTTATCTGCTCGAACCGGCCGGCACTGCCCTGAGTACCGGTCGAGCTGATAAGCAACGTCAGAACAATTAAAGGAACTGCAAGCAGGACACATTCCAATACCATCGGGAGGACGTCACCTGCCCAGAAGTACCATTGTTTGCCGGATGTAAGTTGAAGTGATAACAAAATTACAATAACAGCCAGCGGCGGCGCTGCCCAGGCAAATTTACCTCCGAAGCCCAAAGATTCGAGTAAGTGCTGCAGCCAAACGAACGCCACAACGCGAATCTGCGATTGATTCAGGACATCCGTGTTAATGCTGAATGTTCCCAGCTCGTAGAAAGCAATAAACGGCAGAAGAAAAATTACTGCATATATCGGGCGGGAAGTCCTCTCAAGGTAGGAACCTTCCGTGAAGTTAAGCAGTTGACTCGTGCTTTTGTTAAATCTTTTTTTTAATCCGTTTACTGTTATCGTCCTGCGTCCTGAGTTTATGTCAAACAACCATAATTTTATATTTATCTTGTCGGTTTTGGTTTATTCGCATGAGCGAATTTTTACAGATTCTAATCCCAAAAAGCCGAAAAAACAATAGTTATATAAGATTAATAGCAAGGTTCAAGAGGCGATTTACATGAAACCGTTATTATATTTTCTCGGCGGGTGCGAATTCGAATATATTATCTACGAGCTGAAATCGAATCCTGAAAAATATTTCGACTTCGATTACTTCTACAGCTTCCAGCACCGCGGCCAGACAAATCCGTACACCTTTCTTAACGATCATGCCCGGGAAGTTTTGGAGGGCAATCCCGATGCGGTTATACTTTCACAGCACGACACCATGATGGGCCCGATTACCAATATTCAGTTAAACCGTGTCGTCTCAAAAGAACAACAGGACCAGCAGCTCAAGGATCTGGTCAGCCAGTGCGAGCTGATGATAATAACGCTCTCACAGCTAAATGTGCCGGTTATTCTGCAGTTTTTCCCCTGGTTCAGGACAAATATGCTCAATCGCTTCAAGCACACGGGGCCATTTTACAGCGAAGAACAATTTATGAGAATGTACGTAACGGCGATGGAAGAGCTTGCCGTCAGGTATCCGAACTTTTATTTCCTTAACCTGACCAACGTATGTTCGATGTACGGATTCAAACAAACCCTAAAACAGGCGGACGCTCCCTGGTACAGCCATATCCAGTTCCCTGCGAAGTATCTTGCACAGGAATATACATATACGATAGATTTCGTCCTCCGACGCAGCAAAAAAGTCAAGTGCCTGATAGTGGACCTCGACGATACCATGTGGAAAGGTATTATCAGAAACGTCGGCGTGGAAAACCTCGAGATAAGAATTGACAAAGAAAGATTTCACTGGAATGTCCTGGCTATTCTCCATGCAAGGGGAATTTTAATCGGAGTGATAAGTAAAAACGATCCCTATCTCGAAAGTGATATACGGGCCTTTATAAAAGAGCATCTGGCAGGGACCGAATTCGTATGTTTTATATTGAACTGGAAAGACAAATGGGAAAATCTCAAACAGGTGCAGCAGCATTTGAATATCGGCCTCGATTCCATTGCCTTCGTTGACGATTCGGCCTTCGAGAGAGAGCAGATGAAAGCCATGCTGCCCGAAGTGAGGGCCTATGACCAGAACATATTCGAACAACTTCTGTATATGCCGGAATTCCAGCCCGAATTTGTCACTACAGAAAGCAAAAAAAGAGCGGAATTTTACATCCAGGAAAATCATCGCAGGCAGGCACAGAGCACAACAACAAGGGATGAATTTCTCGAGCAGTGCGAGTTCACAATCGGCATAGAAAAAATGCAGCCGTACCAGGTGGACCGCGTCTGTGAGCTGATTCAGCGAACGAACCAGTTAAACACATCCATTAAACGCTATACGAAAGAACAGATTATAGCATTCAGCCGCGAGCAGGACTGTGACATATTCACGGTCACAGTCTCCGACAAGTTCGGCGATTACGGCCTGGTCGGAGTCTGCATAGGTTTCCACAGGCAAGATGTCTATGAAATCGACACCCTGCTTTTCAGTTGTCGCATTATGAGCAGAGGAGTCGAAGATTACACACTCACCTCGGTGCTCAATCATGCCAAACAAAAGAATTTTGGAAAAGTAATCCTGCGATTCGAAAAGGGCCCGAAGAACGACCAGATGCGGACCATTCTAAGCAATAATAACTTCGTAGAATTCGAAGACAACGGCAGCTCCGTGGTTTACGGCCTGAACCTGCAACAGCAGCAGATAAAATCGTTCCCGAAATGGTTCTCGTCCGCACAAACAAATTCCAAAAAAGAATCCTTAGTTTCATTATAAGCACGTTATGACAACCCAACAGAGACTAATTGAAATCTATCAACTGCTTTACGATGCGTTCGGGCCTCAGCACTGGTGGCCCGGCGACACTCGAATCGAAATTATCACCGGCGCGATACTGACCCAGAATACCAACTGGTCCAACGTTGAAAAGGCCATAAATAATCTAAAAGCCACCGAATGTCTCAGCGAAGAAAAACTCCACAGCGTCGAGCTTTCACAACTGGCCGAGCTTATCCGCCCCGCCGGTTACTACAACATTAAAGCGAAACGCCTGAGGAATTTCCTGGACTGGCTTTTTGAAAATTATGACGGGGAATTATCGAATCTCGAAACTGTGAATACCGGGCAATTCAGAGAAGAGCTTTTATCCGTCAAAGGCATTGGCCGAGAAACTGCGGATTCGATTCTCCTTTACGCCTTTAATAGACCTGTTTTCGTTGTCGATGCATACACCGCCCGAATTACTATGCGGCACAAATTGATTGAGCTGGATGCGGATTACGAGCAACTGCGATATTTATTCGAATCTAATCTGCCCGAAGATATACAGCTTTTCAATGAGTACCACGCCCTGCTTGTCCGAACGGGAAAAGAATTCTGCCGACCAAAAGCAAAATGCCCCTCCTGCCCCCTCGAAAAACTCCCACATACTACCGAGACCGAATATTAAAGCATCCTCTTAAGTTATTTTCCCCAATACCCCCTTGCAAATTATCAGTCAAAGATTAGACTAATGTCATATAGTGAAGAAATTTAGATCCAATTTTAATGAAATACGAATGAACACCAAGACCATCGCCGCCTGACAATCAAAGATATTTTAGATGAACAAATCGCCTATAAGCTGGCGTAAATATTATGAGGGATTACCAATGTTCTGGCCGGATAGGAAATTTGCAACAGTCAATGATCTATTGCAATTTATGAAACCTAAAAATGTAGATGATCTTTTTGCGTACCGTGGCCAACCAGACATTTCTTTTCACCTTCTTTCTTTAATAGATCGGTTACTTAACATAGATATGCATTACGAGCATCGCCTTGCAGAAGAAACTGCTATAATAGTCAAGTTCTGTCAACTCGCAAAAGAATTTTGCGATGTTACTGAAATAAAATATTTACAGGGACAAATGCCTCAAAATCGCATCAAAGCACTCATGATTCTCCAGCATCATAATGCGCCAACAAGACTGCTTGACTGGACTGCCATTCCCATAGTTGCTCTGTACTTTGCAACAATTCATTCCCATGATAAGGATGGGGCTATCTGGTGGTACAAACGGGAGGCTTTTTACAACGCAGTCGATCAAAGATGGAAAGAGTATGGTCTGAACCGGCATCCCGAAAAGAATAACGAGATTGATCTAAATGACACAGCATTCAACCTCGATGGACCGCCATGGATATCAGAACTCAATTGTATAATCCCATTCAATAGGATTAAAGTTCAGAATGGCTTCTTCACTGTTGCTGGTCGTCTTGGCCTTGAACATGATAAGTTAATTGCAGACATGCTTGGCAAAGGACAATATGGACGTATTATTGTACCTGCTTTGTGGAAGCAGGAGATTCTTAACCGACTGCGAACCATGGACATTCATTCAAAAAGTCTCGATTACCCCGGCGCTGATATAGTTGGTAAGGATCTCACAAACAATCTCAAACAAAACTTTCGAAATTTTAATAATTATTAAGTAAAGAAACGTACGAAATGAAAACGGCCGCTCGGCAAAGTCGAGATTCCTTAACTTTTCACTTTGTACTTTGACACATTCGACTGCGCTCAGGACATGCTTTTACACATTTAATGTATTGTTTGTCCGGGTTTTGCACCGGGATCGGCCGAGAGCATAAAGATATCTTTTCCGCCGGTTCCGGATGCAAGGATCATACCTTCTGATAAGCCGAACTTCATCTGTCGGGGCTTGAGATTGGCAAGGTAAACAACGATTTTGCCATTTAAATCTTCCGGCTGATAAGCAGTAGCTATAGCGGCCATAACTGTTTTTTCCATACCGCCGACATCAAGAACAAGTCGTAGAAGCCTGTCGGCCCCTTCGACCTTTTCCGCTTTTATAACCTTTGCTATACGAAGGTCTATTTTGGCAAAATCATCGATAGTACATTCCGGCTTTATTGGCTCGACCATCTCGTTCTGAGTGCCTGGTTCTGTATTCTGATTTTCTGGTTTTGATTCTTCTATCATTGCAACCACCCGTTTTTCATCAACTCTTTCAGCTAATCGTTCGTAATTATTAATCCTGTGATTTTCAAGCACTTTCTCCAAGTCTGCAAAGCACAATTTTTCAATATTTAGAAACTTTTCAACCTTCTCGACATATTTCGGCAAGATAGGCTTGAGATATATCGCGAGGATTCGAACCGCATTTATCACGGCGGTCAATGTCCCTCGCGTTTTTTCCTGATCCGTTTTTATCGTAGTCCACGGCTGATTTTGTTCGACATACCGGTTGGCCTCATCGGCAAGAGCCGTAACAATACGAACAACCGATGCAAACCTCAGATTTTCATAATCTTCCGCAATCTGGTCTGCCTGGGCAACGAGCTTTTTTATTAATTCACGGCCCTGGTCATCCATCCGGCCGAGCCGTGAATCGAGCTTCTTTGTCATCATCGGCACCGAACGGGAAGCCAGGTTTGCAAATTTACCCACAATATCGGAATTGATTTTGTTGACAAAATCCTCGATGCTCAAATCTATGTCATCGATGCTGTCGGTCAATTTACTTGCATAATAATACCTCAAGAACTCAGGGTCCAGATGATTCAGATAGGTACCGGCCTTAACAAAAGTTCCGTGGGACTTACTCATCTTCTCCCCGTTGACCGTCAGAAAGCCGTGAACGAACAGCTTGTCCGCGGTTTTAATTCCCGAACCGATCAGCATCGCCGGCCAGAAAAGCGCGTGAAAATACATAATATCTTTGCCGATGAAATGATACAGCTCGTATTCGTCACCACCGTCTTCCGGGGATCGATGAAGCGGCCAGAGTTTTTCGAAATCGAGCCCATTTCTATCGCAGTAATTCTTCGCCGAAGCCATATACCCGATAGGGGCATCCAGCCAGACATAGAAAAATTTATTTTCCTCACCCGGTATCTTGAAACCGAAATACGGACCGTCACGGGATATGTCCCAGTCCTTCAAACCGGCATTGAACCACTCATTGAGCTTGTTGGCAACGGAGGCCTGCGAATAACCTCCGGCGATAAGATTTCTGAGCTGTTGCTCGTAATCGGCGAGCTTGAAGAAATAATGCTCGGACGTTTTCAAAACGGGCGTTGTCCTGCAGGTGGCACAATAGGGATTAATCAGCTCGGAAGGCCGATACGTGGTGCCGCAGACCTCGCAGGAATCTCCGTACTGGTGCTCGGCTTTGCAGCGAGGGCATGTGCCGCGTATAAATCTGTCGGGCAGTGACATTTTACAGTTGTCGCAATATGCCTGCTCCACATCCCGTTTTACGATCGAACCCGCCTCGTTCAAACGGTAAAAAATAAGCTCGCTGAAGTGCTGATTCTCCGGCGAATGTGTCGAGTAATAATTATCGAATTCGATATAAAAACTTTCAAAGTCTCTCATGTGCTCTTTATGAACACTATTAATAAGCTCTTCCGGGCTTATACCGGCTTTCCGAGCGCTTATCATCACAGGAGTGCCGTGAGTGTCATCGGCACAGAAATAGAGACATTGATTGCCACAGAGTTTCTGGAAACGCACCCAGATATCCGTCTGGAGATATTCCACAAGGTGACCGATATGTATCGGACCGTTCGCATAAGGCAGGGCTGATGTTACGACAATTTTGCGAGGCATATTTCTTCCCTGAAGATTACTGGTCGTCCTTATCGTTGTCTTGCGGCTCTTTTTCACGCTTGCCGGCCTTTTGGTTATTGTTTTGTTTGCCGCTTTTATCCGAAGAGGCCTTAATGATTTCAATCTCATCGACTCCGACGGCCTCTTTATCGCCGTTTTCATATTCGACCACAACAAGCTGAGTCAATATCTGGGTATCGATAATTTTACCTTCCCCCTGATTTGTCTGCACCTTCGTGCCCTTTTTCGGCAGGCGTTTTTTCAGCTCATTATAGGTTTGGTCCTCATACCGCAAACAACATTTCAATCTGCCGCAATAGCCGGATATTTTTGCCGGATCGAGCGTCGCTTTCTGCATTTTGGCCATACGCATATTTACGGGTTTGAGCAGCTTGAGAAACCTCCGGCAGCAGCATTGCTGTCCGCAGCTTTCCACGTCGCCGAGCAATTTTGCTTCGTCCCTCGAGCCTATCTGACGCATTTCGATTCTTGTCTGGTATTCCTGCGCCACTCTTTTTACAAGGTCGCGAAAATCCACCCGTCCGTCGGACATAAAGTAAAAAATTATGCGTTCACCACCGAATACGTGTTCCGCATCCACGACTTTCATCGGAAGGTCCAGCTCCTTGATAATACGCCTGCAGCATTCTATTTCTTCCTTAACAATCTTCCGCAGGTGTCTCTCTTCACTTATGTCGTCCGGGCTTGCATATCGAATGAATTTGCCGCCATAATCAGGATTGAAATCGATCTCACTTTTTTCAAAATATTCTTTAATCTGTTCCTCTCTCAACCTGAACTGGCCGCCCCTGTAAGAACATAACCGGCCGACAATATGCCCCAACTCGAGACCTCTTTCAGTTTTTACCACGACGCGTGAATAGACCTTGGGTATCTCCGCTTCATGGTGCTCGAAGAACGCCATTGCATTCATTCTGCCGTAACGAACCAGCATGTATTTTTTATTTTTAGCCTGTTTAGGCTTTGTTTCGGGCGTATTCGACATCTAACGTATCCTGTTTATATCTTTTCAAGCCATACCATTATCGAACCAGCATTGTATCAGAATCACACAGAGATAACAATAGATGTTCGAAAATAAGCCTTTCGTTCACACTTGACTCGATCCATTGCATCATTTGATAGCAGTAAGCAATTTTTTCCGCGGATTGCTCCGGATCGAACCGAAGAGCCAGTTTTTCAATCTGCTCTTTCTTCTCGAAATTCACAAGTTCCTTTGCCGGTCTTAATTTCAGCGTCATCACATCCTGTAATACCGATATGATCATCTGGATTAGGGTCTTTAAGGCCCTTCGATTGATGTCGGCATTGCTGGTGGCCTTATCGAGATCGGCCCACACAGCGGCGATTTTTTTGCCTTTATGAAGAAGCTCATCGGCCAAATCCAGCGCTTCGGCATATTTATAATCCGCTAATGATTCGACCAGCTCATTCCTTGTCTGGAAAAGGTTTGCATCCGCCGATTCGAGTTTGGCCCATCGGCACGCCGTCCCTAAACTGCCCTGAGCCAAACGCCCGAAATATTGCGCCCGCTTTTTATCAAGGCCGATTTCTCTGAGATTTTCAACGATTTTGTCCTCGGCGACGGGACCAAAACGGATTATCTGAGACCTCGATCTTGTCGTCGGTAAAAGTTTGTCCAGACGGCTGCATATCAGAACAATGCAACAGTATAAGGGCGGCTCTTCCAGAACTTTTAATAAACTGTTTTGCGAGGAAGCATTCAGTCTTTCGGCCTCATCGACGATGAACACCTTTCTGTGAGATAAGCTCGGCTTTATCGAAACCTTTGCAATTAAAAACTCCCGAACAACATCTATAGGCAAATCCACGGGCGGTGCTTTTCCTTTGCCTTCTTCGGTAAATTCCCGCAATTCCTTATAGATATGATTGAAGTCGGGATGCCCCCCCGCCTCGAAGAGCCGGCAGGACCGGCACCGGCCGCAGCTCTCGGCAAAATCATTTTCAATAACAGGATCATCACACAGCAGCAGCCTGGCCCATTCGCAGGCGGTCCTGAATTTTCCCACGCCTTCGGGTCCGGCGAAAATATAGGCGTGTGCCACCCGACTGCAATTAAATGCCTTTTGCAAAAGCTCTATTGCATTGTTCTGGCAGAAAATCTCTTTAAAAGACATCTATGTAAAACTCACCTCCGAGATATGCTTTAAAATCTTCTTATGGGTCATATCTATCTCACCGGTGGCATCGACGGTAATTATATCTTCACGCTGTTTTGCCAGTTCCAAAAATCCCTCGCGAACCTTTTTATGATAGCTATCACCCTTGGCTTCCATTCTGTCTAATTGCCGATTCAATCGTTGTGCTGCGGTTTTCAAATCCACATCGAGAATTATCGTCAGGTCCGGCCAAACTCGTTCGAGACAATACGTTGCAATATTTATGATTTTTTCCATCCCGAAATCCCCCGCCCAGCCCTGGTATGCACAGGTGCTTGAGAGCCATCGGTCGAGGATAATACATCGATTCTCATGTAATGCCGGAGCTATTTTTTCGACCCAAAGTTGTGCCCTGGCGGCCATATACAGCAAAACTTCCGTCTCTGTGCTCATTGATAAATGTTCAGGATTGAGCAGTATCTCCCGTATTTTTTCACCTATAGCCGTATCGCCGGGATCCCGAAACCGGCTTATCGATACGCCCTGCTCATTCAGCCATTGTGTTAAAAGCTCGACATGCGTACTTTTGCCGCAACCATCCGGCCCATCGAGAACTATAAATTTGCCTGACAATTTCTCTATTAACAATTTTTCCATCTTTCAACCATAAAACAGCTCAAATAAGTCAATTTTTGATATTATTTTTTCATTATAATCATTAATAGTAATCTATCAATTCAAAACCCGCCGAACAGCTTCACTATTGACGGATTGAATAATTTAATCTAATGTATCAAACTTGAAATCGTATCTCGTACTTCAGAATGTATTCGGACGAGTGATATGGATATCTACAATCTTGTCAGTTTTTCGGGGATATTCGTTTTATTGGGTTTTGCCTGGATTCTCTCGGACGACAGAAGAAATATGAACTGGAGGGTCATCATCTGGGGAATCGAGCTGCAAATCCTGATTGCCCTGTTCATTTTTGTCATACCGGCGGGGAAAAATGTCTTTCTTGTCATCAACGACATCGTCATCAAAGCTCTGGATTCGGCATCGGCAGGAACAAAATTCGTTTTCGGGCCGCTGGCCCTGCCGCCCGGCGAAGTTAATGACTCCGGCGAAAAATCAATAGGATTCATTCTCGCCTTTCAGTCATTTCCGACTATTATTTTCTTTTCCGCTCTTATTGCGGTCCTGTATTTCTTCGGCATCATGCAATGGGTAATCAGAGCATTTGCTTTCGTTTTCACTAAACTGATGAAAATATCCGGTGCAGAATCTCTGGTCGCCGCCAGCAATATTTTCGTTGGGATAGAATCCACACTTACTGTCAAACCTTATCTTGACCGAATGACCCGTTCCGAAATATGTACAATTTTAACCGCAGGAATGGCCACAATCGCATCCAGCGTTCTTGCTTTATATGTAATGAGCCTTCAAAATATATTTCCCACCATAGCCGGCCATCTGGTCTCGGCCTCGTTGCTGTCTGCACCGGCGGCGCTGGTTATGTCCAAGATTATCCTGCCTGAAGGCGAAAAACCGGAAACATTAGGCGTGCAGGTTCTGCCGTATTACGAAAAGGAAAACGGTCTTTTCGAAGCGATTATTAACGGTGCAAATTCCGGCGTTAAAATGATTGTCGGGATCGTGGCATTGCTCATCGCCGTTTTGGGCCTGGTTGCGCTTGTGGACCTGGTCTTATCGGCTTTGGGGGCAAAGATTAATCCTCTTATCGGCCTCGAAGGTCAGTGGTCACTGAAAGGTATTTGCGGCTATATCTTTTATCCCTTCACCATAATCCTCGGCATTCCATTATCCGATGCGACGGCAGCTTCGAAGATTATCGGCGAACGAATTATTGTCACCGAGGTCGTCTCCTACAGAGATTTGGCAACGACTATGGAACAGAATTTATTCCAGCATGAGCGTTCGGCGGTAATTACTACTTATGCAATATGTGGATTCGCCCATCTTGCATCGATGGCCATTTTTGTCGGAGGAATTTGTGCGCTGGCACCAAAGAAAGCCCAGAATATCGGGCCGGTTGCAATTCGCGCATTGCTGGCGGCAACTTTGGCCTGTCTTTTAACCGCATGTATCGCGGGAACTTTTTATACCGAAAGCTCGATCCTTTTAGGGCAATAACAATGCTTGTCAGATATCTCAAAGATTGTCAGGAATTTACCGCCGGTGACGATTCGATCCTTCGAGAGCTTCTGCATCCCGACAAGATGGATGTGCAAATCCGCTACAGCCTCGCCCATGCAAAAGTCACGAGAGGCCATAAAACAAAACCGCACAGACTTCGAACGAGCGAGATATATTACATAGTATCCGGAGACGGCCTGATGCACATCGATGAAGAGTCCCTTGAAGTCGGCCCCGAATGTGCCGTTTACATTCCCCCGAACACAATTCAATACATTGAGAACCTCGGCAATTGTGAGCTTGAATTCTTATGCATAGTCGATCCGGCATGGCGGCAGTCCGATGAAGAGGTCTTTGACGGCTAACATTTCCTGTGGTGATTTGAAATTTTATAGACCTCGTATGCCGTCTCACAGGGCCGGTCAGTCACCATAGGTCCCTTATAAGACCTACGGCTGAACCACCAAGGCTCACGAAGCATACTCAACTTAAAAATCAATAGTTAAATTGTCTCAAAAGAAACAAGCTTAGAATGAGAAAATGTTAATTCGGCCGTGAATCAAAGCCGCCATCGCTGCGAGCAAAATCATCAATACGAAAAGTTTAAGAAGCCGCAGGTCATTCGTCTGATTCGTAGTTTTTATTTCGTCCTTTAGCTGTTTTATCTGGCTTTTTGTCTGTTTAATACTCATTTTTTCCCCCCATTCATTCGAGTTCCCATGTGCAATATATCGCATAATGGGATATCTTCCGCAGACCCAATAATCTGCGTCTTTCCGAAAAAATCAGATTCCGTCAGGATTGGGCAGTTATTTATTTGGTCCGAACTGACATATATATATACAAATGGAGATAGTAATCCCCCCCACTTCTCTAAACCACATAAAATATAAAAAACAACAGACCCGGATACAAAAAATTCTTTACCTTATACAGAATAAAAACGGACCAAACTTAAAGAAAAACGTAGATATTCCGCAGGGAAGATACATATATCAATCAGATGCATTCGGTCTCGTAACGAGAATCTGGAGAGTTCCCTCAATGACCGGCAAAGCCTTCGTTTTAACATCCGGGTCATCGAAATTCCCCGTTACTTCCATCCGAACTACTGCCTGTCCAAGCCCTTCGGTTAAAGACTGCAGAATGGAAGGATCATCCGTAGCCAGCCTCCGCCCCCGTGCGGTAAGAATCAAATTTATATTACGACTTACAAGGTCCATCCACCCGGAACCGTAAAAGGCGATGCCCCGGCCGGACAAATCAAGCTTCTTGACAAACATGTTGTCACCCTTGATGTACGAATCAACGAACATCTGATCGAATGCATAGTCACTTGGCTCGGTCAGATTCAATACCTGTAAAAGCTTGGCAAGCGGAGACATTTTCCCGACCCGCATATCATTAATTTTAAGTCTCAATGAACCGATACGATATGTATTTTCGTCGGTACGCGTATTGATGCTCAACGAACCGCTCATTTTTCCGCTGGTATATGTATTGTCACCGGCGGCCTCGACACCTGCATCGGACAGATATTGCTTTAGGTCAACATTGTCAAATGCAATCTGAAGCACATGCTCAGTTGACGCATCGTTTATGTGCGTGAACTCGATTTTGCCGGTCGTTTTGCCGCCGTAACAATCGGCAACAAAATCCTCAATGGTCCAGTTCCCACGGTTCGGATCATAATATATATTAGCTTCAAGATCGGTTAACGTCTTTCCCCGAACAACCATTTCCCCGTTATCAATAGTAGCCCGGCAACCAAGTAATCCGCCCTGTATTTGATAAGCACCCCGCGTGTTCAAAACCAGATTCAATTGTGTTCCGGTGCCGGATATATTTGAAACACATTTTTTAAGAATGATTGCACCGGCAAAATCAACCGACTTTTGCCTATCTTCTCCGAAGTGGACCTTAATATCGTTCATATCCAGACCAAAATTCCCCGAAAGCTTGAGCTTATCGTAAAGACTTACGGCCTGCTGCGGCAGTATCTTTTCAAGTCGATCGTTGAAGGCAATTTCATCGGCGGCAAGCTGTAAGAATCCATCAGTCAATTTATTATCTTCCAAAATAAGATCGCCGTTTAATTTCACCGCAGTAATATCTTCCAACCTCGAATCAACATCGCCTATAGAGACCATCACATTCTGAAGCCCGACCCTATCGGGTTTTATTATCAAAGTACCCGTAATATTTTTCAAGGGACTCGGAAAATCCGGCAATTGTATGCTGTTACCGAGACAATTTACAGTTAGAATGTAATCCGGAGGCTCCGTGTAACTTTTTTTGTCCAGCTCTGCAACAAGATCGATTTGGCCGTCCGGCTTTAATCCGGAGACCGCTTCGTTCATCGATTCGGGCAACAGTTTCAAAAAATCCTCGTTGAACTGTACCCGTTCGAGATGCAAAGACATTAAATATAAGGTTTGCTGTTCGGGATCGGTCTGAAAATGACCTGTAAGTGACATCGGACTTTCGCCGTACCTGCCGGAAAATTCTTTCACATCTATCGAGCCGGGGGTAAAAACGGCTCTCGCAGATACGTCCGTGACAGGCAATAAAAGCTCGTCCGAATTAATGGAAGCATCCGTAAATGACAGGTCGGCGACGAAATCGCCGGGCATATCACCCCGCGCTATAATTTTTATCCAGCCGTCGGCAATGCCGGAAGGACGATATTTCCTAAAAAAACTCCTCTGGCCGGCGGGTAATGATTCTTCCAGCGCCGAATCAAGGGGGATATTTTCAACATTGACCGATATATCATACAACGAGCCGTCCGCACCGCCGGTTGTAATATCACCGTTCAACGTGATTGTACGCTCGTTTTCCCGTGACACTATGTCCGAAAAGATTATCTTGTCACGTGTAAAAAAAATCTTTCCCGTCAGATTTTTCAACGGGTAAGGGAATTTGCAATATTCGGCTTCCGCACCGAGAAGCTCAAGCGTAAGGTTCATCTGTTTTTCTGCCTGCGAATATCTATCCAATCGAAAATCCACCGCTCCATTTCCGACCGGCGAAAAACAATTCCAGAATTCCTTCTGTTTCGAGCTCAGTGCTTCATACAAATCTTTATCCAGCGGTATATTATCGCTTATAATACGAATATGATATCGACGATCCGGTCCGAAGCCGCGGGTCCACCCGTTAAACAACAGCCCGACATCCCCATGGCTGCCTTTCAGATTATCAAAAGTCACGCTGTCGTTCGTAAAATTTAACGTTCCGGTCAGATTTTCAATCGGGTACTGAAAACCGGAATAGGTAAAGGCGACATCTTTACAATCAACTTGACCGGTTAATTTGTTTTCTTTCATTCTTTTAAGATTCCCGGTGACGCTCAGATCGACATCAACACTGCCCCGCGGCTGATACCTGTCGAAAAATCTTTGAAGAGCTGTGAAGATGTTCGACTTTCGCAGCGCAGGCGGTCCGACCGCCGCAAGCTTATCGAGTGACTCGCTGCGCTTCGACTGCAAATCTTTTAACCTTAGTTTCAATGTAAATTCGTCGTTCTGGTCGTATTCCAGCTCGGCTGCCATGATATCGATGATCCATGCCATCTCAAGCTCAGGGACATCCAGAGAGGAAATTCCGCCCGCAATCGTAACAAGTCCGGGTTTCCATGATCCCGTCAATCGGCTTTTACCGAAACCGGATGCCATTGTCGCCGTGGTTATTTCGAAAACGTAGCCCTGTTGCGACTCTTCGTCTGGCCCGAAGCGAGCGTAAATAGGCACTGAAGCAGCGATATCTTTCCGGTCACCCGAAATTTTACTGTACTGCAGTTTTCCCCCGTTAAGACTGATTCGAGGCATCTTGCTGAAACTATCCTCGGGAGGCCTGATTTCAAGCTCGGATAAATTCGACCAGCCGGTATCCAGATCGTATTGAGCGTTGAAAACAAAATCATTGACGTCAATGACCTGCAGCCTCGGCCGCAATAAAAAAAGACTCCCGGGATTAAAACGAACAAATACCTCCTCGGCAGTAAGAATCGTTGCGTCCTGGTTTTGACTTCTGCGGGGGCTGATTATAATATCTTCGATAGAAACTGAGCCGTCAGTATGAAAATCAACCGACCCGATTTTTATTTTCGTATTGGTCAGCTCGGCAATCTGCCCTATGGCTATATGGCACAAAGCTCTGCCGGCGTAAATATACAAAAGCCACAACAGAACCGCCAAAACCAACAACGAGGCAAACCAGCGAATCGTGTTTATCGGTTTCGAGTCTTGATTTTTTATCCTGGTCATAGACGATACAGATATTAATATATAGCTGCTGATCTTATCAGGAAACAATCCCTTTAAGCGCTTTATCGGCAATATCCCGGCGGTAGTAAGCACCTTCGAATTTTATTTTTTCCACGGCTTTATATGCTGCCTCTTTTGCATCGCCTACCGTCCGCCCCAGCGCCGTGACACCCAATACCCTTCCGCCGTTCGTAACAACCTCCCCATCGACTTGTTTTGTCCCGGCATGGAATACGACAACATCTTTAAGCTGATTTGCCTCTTTTATGCCGGTAATTTTATGCCCTTTCTGATAATCACCGGGATAACCTCCGGAGGCCATCACAACACATACGGCCGGCCGAGGGTCCCATTTGAGATTCGCCCTATCGAGTGTGCCGTCACAAACGGCCAATAAAACATCGAGCAAATCGCTTTTGAGACGCATAAGAATCGGCTGGGTCTCCGGATCGCCGAAACGAACGTTGAACTCGAGCACTCTCGGCCCGCCGGCGGTAATCATCAGCCCGGCATACAGCACACCCTTGTACGGCGTACCGTTGCGATTCATTCCATCGACAATCGGCACAAGGATTTCACGAGTAATCTGATTCATCAAATCCTCGGTGACAACAGGAGCCGGACTATAAGCACCCATCCCACCTGTGTTGGGACCGGTGTCACCGTCACCGATTGGCTTATGGTCCTGGGACGATTCCATAACGTAGATATTTCGCCCGTCAACGAAAGCCAGTATCGAAGCTTCCTCACCGAGAAGCTTGTCTTCGACGATTATTACATCCCCCGCCGGGCCGAAAATCTTATCGCACATTACCTGCTCGGCCGCTAAAATTCCGTCGGCGGGATCGTCGCAGACAAAAACCCCCTTGCCTTTCGCGAGACCCGCCGCCTTTATGACAACTGCTTCGTCCCTGCTTGCTATATAAGCCTTGGCATCGCTGAACCTGTCGAATGTTCTGCCCTCGGCGGTCGAAACGCAACTGGAGCGCATCAATTGTTTTGCAAACGCCTTATCCGCCTCTAATTGGGCAGCCTTGCCGCTCGGACCGAACGCCTTAATACCGGCATTTTCAAAAACATCGACCACACCGGCGGCAAGCGGATCTTCCGGACCGACAACCACAAGACCAACGTCATGTCCCAGTGCGAAATCAAGGAGCTTGTCCGTATCATTCACTCCTATTGGGATATTTTGTCCGCACTCGGCCGTACCGGGGTTGCCCGGAGCTATGTAGAGTGTGCCTAAATCCTTAGATTGTGCCAGTTTCCACGCAATTGCGTGCTCGCGACCACCGCTTCCAATTAAAAGTACATTCATTTCTCACCTCGAAAAAAATCAGATTCATTGCCCACCCCAAAAAGTAAAAAATCCCTTTCTATATATATTATCGGTCATTAATAAGAGTAACATACTACCAAAAACGTCTATTTAGCTCAACTTTTTTATGCTCGACAGGAAGTTCTGAAAGACAGAGAAAAAACAAGGGATCAAAATTTGAATCCCGGGGGTTGAATTTCTATCCATTTAACCTATAATCGCAACAGTAAGTTCAGGGAACCTGTTTTGCAAATAACAGGCAAAACGGGAATCCTTTATAATGGTTCTACAACTTATTTACGGAGGCTAAAAAAATATCCCGGATGAATAAGAAATGGGCCATTAACATCGCAGTTCTTCTGCTCTGGGCATCTCTGACTGTGACCGGCTGCCACAGGCCTGTAAAGTACCCCGAATTAGATCCATCCCAGTCCCTTGTTCTCATTCCGGCAAGGCAATTCACCGCAGGTGTATCTGTCGAGAAGCGTCCGATTGAGTATCATGTAATCGGCCGGGGACCGGAGGTCATTTTTATTATGGCGGCAATTCACGGCGACGAACCTGCCGGAATACCGATAGTCAAACAACTTGCTGAATATCTCCAGCAGAGCCGGCAGGGATTCTTAAACGGGCGCACCGTTGTGCTGCTGCATGTCGCTAATCCCGACGGCATAGCAAAGAATACCCGCCATAACGCCAACGGCGTGGATCTTAATCGTAATTTCGCCACACAAAATCGCATTAACAATGAAAAATACGGGCTCGCCCCGCTTTCCGAACCGGAATCATATATTATTAGACAAATCATACTTCAATATAAACCCGAGCGTATAGTCAGCATCCATCAACCTTATGCCTGTATTGACTATGACGGCCCAGGCCGAATGTTAGCAGACCACATGGCTAAATACTGCGATTTGCCTATAAAAAAATTAGGGGCCAGTCCCGGCTCACTCGGCTCTTACGCCGGCGAGACTCTGGGCATTCCAACGATAACGTTTGAGATGCAGGAATTCGATTCGGATCTTGAGCCGCGAGTACTCTGGCATAAATACGGCCAGGCTCTCCTCGCAGCTATTATCTACCCCGAACCCGTCGAATACAAATAATAGGGGCTTCCATTCTCCGTAACATTACTACTGCGAAGGATGAAATTCTGCAATCAACCTTTATTCTTCGACAGTTTGGTCCACAGGCCCTCTCCTGATAGCAAGGCTCTGATAATGTCCCGCAGCAATAGCCACAAAATCGTTACCTTCGGGAGGTGTTGCCTGACCATATTCATTATTACCCCAGCCGACAATAGAACCATCGGACCTTAAAGCAAGACTATGAGAACACCCGGCAGCTATTGCTATATACTCACCTTCCGGAGCCATTGCCTGACCGTATTTGTTCCTGCCCCAGCTAACAATCGAACCGTCTGCCCTTAACGCAATACTATGATAATCACCCACGGCTACGGCAATAAAACCACTGCCGCCCGGCGCCATTGCCTGACTATATTGGTTCTGACCCCATCCAACAATAGTACCGTTCAACGTTATAGCAAGACCGTGATATGGCCCTATCACTACAGCGACGAAATCATCACCGGCCGGTGGATTGGCCACATCTGCATGTGGATCACCCCAACCATAGATAGAATTGTCATATAACAGGGCCACACTATAATGCCTGCCCGCATCTATGGCCATAAATTTGTCCCAGCCCAGAACCGTAGCTTCACCAAAGTGGTTCACTCCCCAGCCGATAATAGTACCATCGTACCTCAAGGCAAGATTATGCTCATTTCCGGCCGCTATAGCTACATAATGTCCTTCCGGGAGTATTGACTGGCCGGAAATATCGTTACCCCAGGTAATAATCGTCCCGTCGGACTTCAAGGCCAGACTATGTTGATCACCTGCATCTATGGCTACAAAATCATTACCGTGAGGCGCATTTAAAAGGCCATCTTCGCTATCACCCCAGCTGACAATCGAACCGTCAGACCTTATGGCAATACTATGATAATATCCTGTGTCTATAGCAACAAAGTCATTTCCGGCTGGTTCTGTTGTCCTACCGTACGCATTGTTACCCCAACAGACAATCGA
Organism: uncultured Pirellulales bacterium; assembly: GCA_964431695.1. GTDB lineage: Bacteria > Planctomycetota > Phycisphaerae > Sedimentisphaerales > Anaerobacaceae > JAFGPS01. The sequence goes on from CAYSKI010000012.1 coordinate 86,218, forward strand.
GCCGTCAGAGCTTAAGGCCGTACTAAAATCGGCTCCGGCCCCTATCGCAATAAAGTCACTACCTGCCGGAGGTATGGCCTGATAAAATTCGTTATCTCCCCAGCCAACAATGGAACCATCGGCCTTTATCGCAAGACTATGGTGCTCCCCTGCCGCTATGGCCGTATAAATCCCACCCGGAGGTGTTGCCTGACCAAAGTCGTCGTTACCCCAGCCCACAATGGTCCCGTCGGATCTTAAGGCAAGGCTATGTGACCAACCTGCGGCTATTGATACAAAGCCGCCGCCATCGGGAGGCGTCGCCTGACCAAAGCTGTCGTCACCCCAGCCAACAATGGTCCCGTCCGACCTTATTGCAAGGCTATATAAGCACCCTGCCGCTATTGCTATAAAGTCATCACCTTCAGGAACAATCGCCTGACCACATTCGTTACTACCCCAGCCGACAACGGTCCCGTCGGACCTTAGAGCCAGACTGTGATACCCTCCTGCGGCTACGGCTACAAAATCATTGCCGTCTGGTGGCGTTGCCTGTCCACAGCAGTTATCACCCCAACCGACAATTGAACCATCGGGTTTTAAAGCAAGTGAATGTAAGCTGCCCGCGCTAACAGAAACGACCTCACCGGGGCCATTACTGTCAACAACCTGTACGCCCCAGCCGACAATTGAACCGGGATCGGTAATTCTTGCCCCAGCCGAACATGCCAGGACCACTGACAATAAAACGATAATAATTGCTTTCCCGCTCATTTTTTTGCCTCCTAACAAAATAGAAATACCTCAAAAAATGCCTTAAACACATAATTTAAGATGAAATAAGAGGCAAAACGTTACAACATTTCCTAAAAAAATCCTCAAAAAATAATTTATTATCCGCCAACAACTATTTAACCGCATTATATACAATATCCCTATATGCACTAAATACCGATTTCTTCGTGAAATTTGACCTGTTATTTAATTAATACCGATTGTGATTATATCCGAAGCCACAAATAAATAAAAATACAGGCAGGAATTTCAGGATTCGGATTGTGGTCAATTAGTTGGTTTGTTGATATTAAATTGCTGTAGGGAAAATTATCTTTCAATCTTCGGGTGTTTTTTCCGAAGGCTCTTTCCTGATAGCAAGGCTCTGTTGATGCCCTGCCGCTATAGCGATGAAATCATTACCTTCCGGAGGCGTAGCCATACTGGCGTAGTCAAGCCCCCACCCGACAATCGAACCATCTGATTTTAATGCAAGACTGTAAGAATCCCCTGCCGATATTGCTACAAAATCATTACCATCGGGTGATGTCGTTTCACCATGGTGATTCTCGCCCCAACCAATTATTGAGCCATCAGATTTTATAGCAAGATTATGATAATATCCTGCTGAAATAGATAAATAAACATTGCCTTCCGGAGGTGAAGACTGACCATAATCATTATTTCCCCAACTAATAATGGAACCGTTGGATTTCAATGCAAGGCTATGGCAACTTCCTGCCGATATGGCAATAAAATCATTACCATCCGGTGGTGTAGCTTGACCATAATAGCTATCACCCCAACCAACAATAGAACCATCTGATTTCAATGCAAGACTATGAGCATCATAATACCCCCCCGCAGCTATAGCCACAAAATCGTTACCGTCGGGGGGTATATACTTCGCATAGCCTTCGATAATGGAGCCATCGGATTTAAGTGTAAGGTTATGACCACCTCTGGCAGATATAGCTATGAAATTATTTCCTGACGGCGGTTCACCTGCATCGCCCCAATGAACAACTGAACCATCCTTTTTTAAGGCAATTCCATTATTATATAAAATCGCAGTTCGTGCACCCCAAATTGTATAACCTCCTGCAGCTACTGCAATAAAATCATTACCTATCGGTGGCTTAGATTGACAGTAATTATTATTTCCCCAACCAACAATAGAACCATTAGATTTTAATGCAATACTATAGTTACTACCGGCTGATATAACCACAAAGTCATTACCGTCAGGTGGTGTGGATTCTCTAAAAGAATCGCTACCCCAAGCGGTAATTGAGCCGTCTTTCTTCAATGCAAGGTTATGGCCACTCCCCGCCGATATTGCTATAAAATCATTGCCGTCCGGAGTTGTCATTTTATTATAATCACTGCCGCCCCAGCCGACAATAGAACCATCCTTCCTTAAAGCGATACCATGTATGCTCCCTGCAGATATTGCTATAAAATCATTTCCCAATGGAGGTTCATCCAGACCATAATCATCGCGACCCCAGCTAACAATGGAGCCATCTTTCTTCAGGGCAATACTATGGTAACCTCCCGCCGATATAGCTACAAAATCATTGCCGTCTGGAGGTGTAGCCTGTCCATAGTAATTATAACCCCAACCGACGATTGAACCATCAGATTTTAAAGCCAGGCCATGAAAGCTACCTGCTGAAATTGCTATAAAATCATTGCCCAATGGCGGCTCTCTGCTGCCCCAACCAATGATGGAACCATCCTTCTTGAGTGCAAGACTATGAGTACCCCCTGCATCAATGGCTATAAAATCATTGCCATCGGGCGGTATTGCCTGCCCATAGTCGTTTGCACCCCAGCCAATAATGGAACCATCGGATTTAAGAACGAGAGTATGTTTTCCTCCTGCTGCTATGTCTATGAAATCGTTGGCATCAAGCTCCCTTGAATCGAATGCGATTGCTCCCCAACTGACTATCGAGCCGGCATCGGCGGCTTCTACCGCCACAGAGCCGGTAAGCACAACCAGCATAATAAGCGTAATAAGCTTCAAATATCTCATAACAGCTCCCTCTTAATAAAAAAGCACTTATGCTTATTATACCGGATTACAGAACTGAAAGCAAGCTAATCATTACCGGCCGCGATTACGTTTCCGAACCGGCCGGAATGAAAACAAACCATTGATCCCCAAAACAGTAGGGGCGACTCCCTGTGGTCGCCTCAAAATACAAAACATATATGGGATTATCGCCGGACGCATAAGCGAGATAGATACGGGTGATCTCTTTGCAATCGCAGAACGACGCGGATAACCGGCAATTAAAATGCGTAGCTTTTTAATTGTCCGAGTTGATCC
>CAYSKI010000013.1:0-87157 GCA_964431695.1 uncultured Pirellulales bacterium
TGCTGTTGAAAAAGACAAAAATTATTAAGAAACTAGAGAAACTAGGGACAGTCACCTATTAACGGCGATTTTTTTAAAAAACCAGCAACAGCCAAATTTTCATAACGCCGGAATTTTTTATAGCGGTTAGGGAATACAAAAATAGCGGATAGGGTATGGGGTATAGGTTTTTGTTTCTGCCGATTCACGAGCACACCGGTCCCGACATGAACATTCCGTGAAACAAAAAACAATTAAGAATAAAAAAAGCTAATAGTCCTTTTGATTAATCAAAAGGACTATTGACTTTGTATGTTCAAAGAACGGGTATTAAATGCGCAAAAGTTCTTGATAATCCCGAAAATATTTTTTCGAATAATCAAAGCCATCACAAATCGACTTGAAAATGAATGGCGGAGAAGGTATTATTTATCGATGTGAATTTGAGATTATTTTATGAAGAAATTATTGGCCGATCTTGTTCGTGCGTTATTGCTGCAGTTTGTTATCGTGCTGCTTTTAATCTCTCTGTTTGTTCTCGGTTACATCTTCCGGAACGATGCCCTCATAGCCTATCACCGATGGGGCGAAAAGTCGACACTCAAGGCCATGGGACGCCATTACAAACCACAACCCGATAAAAAGTACAGACAATATGCCGATAGACATATAAAGCATAGAAAAGCATTAGTACGACTCGGGTACTACGAGGAACGCATTTTTAAAGTTAAATATCTCAAGGCAGGATCGCCGCAAATCGAGAAGTTATTTGTTGAGTTCAGGGAACTATATCCCGGATGTTCATTTACTTGTAGCGTGGGGAAAGACCTTACGATTACAGATATCCCTGAACGAATGCCGACATGGGAATCTCTGTTTACTAAATATGACATTCCTCCCGACGAACCTAACCAGCCGGCCGTACCGGCGGAGAAGTTTTAATTAGAAAAATTTCGTTTTTACCGGCGGAGCCGTTCTTCGAGTCGCTCGATAACAGGATCGTTCGGGTCCACCGTCTCCGGCGTTTCAATTTGATGCGCCTGTTCTACTCGCTCTTGTGTCAGGACAGTCGGGTGAATTAGTATTAACGGTGTGTATTCGTCCGTGATTTTATATTGACTTCGGAAAATTCCGCCGATAACCGGCACGTCACCAAGGATCGGAGTCTTGGAATTTCTGCTGGTTGTTCGAGTTATTTTTTCGCCGCGTATCAATAATATTTTGCTGTTCGGTATTAGGATTCGTGAAGTATCTTCGAATGTCAAAATCTTCGGAACCAGTTTCTTTTTGTCATCGATTTTTGTTTCTTGAAATTCAACGAGGTGATAGAACTTAATGTCGTAATCGAGCTGGATATTTTTTCTGTCTTCCATATATTCCGGCGTAAATGTAATAAAGCTGCCGGTTTCTAATATCTCGGTCTTTGGCTCTTGGGATGCTTCATTTGCTTTTTGAGGGGTTTTGATGGCATAATACTGTTTATCGGGAATAGGAATATTCACCTTTTTGCCGCTGAAGGCAATGAGTCGGGGCGAAACAAGCATTTCGATATCCTTGCGAGCCGCTGCAACCTTGATTAATAAATCGGCGTTTAACTTGTCGATTTCGAAGGTAGCCTTATTGCCGGTATTAGAAGTAAGATATTCCTTCCATTTACTGAAGCTTTGCAACGATTTGTTATCCAGGCCGACGAACTTGAGAAAATCATCCGACACTTTTAAAATATTCATCTCAATCATAATATGATCAATCTGTTCCGGCTCATTCGGCTGCGTTTCGGCTGATTTAATTTGTTGTTCCTGCCGGGCCTCGATCTGTGGATCGGATTCTGGATCTTCTTTTTTCAAGGTATCTCGAATCTGCTGCGTCTGGGCTTTGATTTGGTCCAGTGAAGCTCGTAAGTCGTCGATTTTCTGCCGACGCTCCTTGGTATTCATGTCCTGGTCGTATAATTTTGCGGCTCTTTGTTTTTCCTCATCCAGACGTTTGTTCAGGTCTTCTTTGAGCTTGATTAACTGCCGGACTTGCGGGTGTGACTCGGTTAGGGTTTGACGCGCCGTTAAAAGCTTTTTCTCGACTTCGGCCAGTTTCTCGGTAAGGGCCTTGACGGATGGCAGGTTATTGATAGTTTCCTGCTTGATGATCTCTTCTAACGGTTTTGCTTTGATCTTATCCAGTTGTTCGTTCATGTCTTCTTTGAGTTTGATTAACTGCCGGACTTGCGGGTGAGACTCGGTATACGTTTGACGTGCTTCGATAAGCTCTTTTTCAACTTCGGCCAGTTTATCTGTAAGGGCCTTTACCGATGGCAGGTTATTGATGGTTTCCTGTCGATTTCTGGACAATTCCAGATTGTTCTCATGTATTAGCGTCTGTGCTTGAAGAATTTTTCTTTGTGTCTCAAGTTCTATGAGATTCTCTCTCAACGAAGCAATCTGTTGCCGGGTCTTCTCATTCGTCTCCCGGTGCCGCATAATTTCTTCCCAGTTTTTGGGGAATGTCGGCTCGGGATGCCAGATGAATTCTTCGCCGGATGATGAACGTATAGAATCCAGGTTTTTTTGAATCTTTTGATGGACCTCGATGCTCTGATAGATTGCGAGCTTCTTCGGTTGTTGAACGGGAAAAGCTGAAATCGCTCCAGGGGCTTTATCATTATTGTCATACCAGCTATCCGGCTCGATGGTCTCTTTGATTCGACGGATAAGGTCATTAACATCCTCGGTCGTCTCGGCCAAATCTGTAATGTCGTACACACGGGTAGCCGGCTTGCCGGTAGATTGTTGTTTTTGTATCTCCGGCGGTGGAGTGCCGTAGCTGCTGCCGCCGAAGGCGCCGAATCCGGGGGGCAAGTCACCCTGTCCGTATCCGCCCATCATGTTAGGGGGAGTCCTTTCGAGGCCGAGCTGCTCGGCTTGCTCCGGGGTGATAATGGTCGGTTTGACTAAAATAATCAGTCGCTTTTTTTCCTTAGTCCTCTCAGAGCTGTCGGTGGTCGTTTCGGCGGAAGTTGCTTTCTTTTTCTCGTATATCGTAATTGGTCCACCGTCGAGGAATAATGTCTTGCCGTCCGGAATATTTTTGTTGGATGCAATAGTATTGGTCTCGAACTGGGGGATTTGTTCTTTATATTTGTCCTGGAAAACACGTTCTTTGAAGCCGGTTAGCTGGGTGATTTCCAGCTCGAAATTCAGAAAAACGTTTCGTTTATCGGGTGTCACGTTCGGCTTAAGCTCGCAGAATGTGCCGATTTGTTTATAGTCGATAATGGGTTTGGGCTTTTCGTCAGGATTGTTCAGTTCGGTATAGCCGGAAACAAGGGGCAGCTCGGTATGCATTGAAAACTGAGCCGATTCGTTATCGAGAACCGTCACTTTCGGAGCGACAAGCATCTTCGTGCCTTCATCCGCCTGGGCCGCTTTAAGTAACGTTTCGGTTTGGAGGTCATCCAGCGGAGTATTTGAATCGAGTTTTAAATTTAACTTTTCGCTAATCTCTTCCGGAAAATTCTCGCTTGCATGCAGGATACGCATTTCGATTGATATTTGAGTTGTATTGATTTGCTCTCTTCGTGATTCGATGAATTTTTCGATTTTTTGGTGGACTTGTACACTTTGGTAGATGGCAAGCTTTCCTGGTCTTTCGGCGGGATAGGTAAAAATAGTGCCTTTTGCATTTGGATTATTTTCATACCAGCTATTCGGTTCAATCGTTTGTATCATAAGATTGACAATTTTCTGAGCTTCGTTAACAATTGCCTTTTCGGGAATGTTTACGTGACTTCCCATTCCTCCCATCGCGTCTCCATCTCCGCCGGTCATACCGTCAACTGTACCTTCGGACAATCTTGCTCCGACAGAAACAAGATCGGAGATATCATAAACTCGATTTGCAAGCACATCGGTCGGTGGTTCTTGTGTCACGGTCCCCGGTTGTTCCTGTGGATTTTCAATTATCTCTTCATGGACAAGCCCTTTGATTTTTTCAGCCTCGACAAATTCGACGTGGCCGTCAAGAAAAAGGACATTTGTCCCTTGCTGCGATAGGAGTAGAGACCTGTCATAGGCGATAATTGTGTCCGGCATGTCTTTTTCTGTCTTGCCTTTGCCGAGATAGGCGATGTTTCTATTGAGCCAATCTATATCCAGATTGTCCGGCATAAATGTTGCAAAGTCCTGCATGCTGTCCGGCAGATTTCCCTGATGCCTGGTACAATACAAAACCATGACTTTGCCCAGATCCCGAATTTTCCTGTCCGATATTATTTTGGTATCGGATTCATTGGTGCGAGGGATCATTTTGTAACGTATCTCGATGCAGTTTGGTTTCTGTTTACTTTGCACCTCTAAAATCTGCAATAATCCCATGCCGCCTTCCCGTGTTTTGAATACATACGTTTTCGGCAGCTCTCCTATTGCAGTCATTACGGCGGGATTGGCCGGTGTGGCTCTTTGTAAGAGGTTACGGAAAGATGAAGGATTCATCCGGGGGAATCCCTCGTTGGCAACGGGGATAACAACCATTTGTTCGCCCCATAGTCCCTCTCCTCCCTCTGAGGTTGAGCTAATTGCATCAATGCCGTTTTCCTGTTTCCATGCCTTTTGTTGTTCATCGTTAAGCGAACCAAAGTCAGCGGGCGGCGTAAAGAGCTTGTTATTATCGAAATCAATGAAACAATCTTTTTGCTCAATGGTACTGTTAATAGTACGAGTTATCGGTTGAGTGAAAAAGGCGATGTTGTCCATGCGCCTACCGATGGGTTTTTCCTGTTCGGTACTAACCTGCATATCGGAAGAAACTTTTTCCTGCCGGTTTTTGTCGGAATCTTCCTCGGTGATAGACCATTTCTCAGTTGTAGTTTTTGTTCTTTCGAATGTCAGTCCCGTCTGCAGGCTCAAGTTCTTTAATAGCATGTCCAGTTGTGTATTATATCTTTGCTTGTTATCGTTTAGTTTTCTCAAATCGGATGAATCGTGATTACGCCACGACATCTTAATATCGCCGGATTCGGTTTCATCGATGATGTCCATCTTAATCCGATTTGCCACCCAGTTCAGGAATTCGTTAAGTGTTCCTGTACCACCTCCGCCGTCGGTGTAAGTATCAGTTTTATTTGTAGAAATGAGAACATATTTTCCATCTGTTATGTTTGGTAGGGATTGAAAATTGTATCTTCCTTTAGCTATTATCTTTTCAGTTTCTATTTTTTGCTTAGTGAAATTTATTTCTTTTCCTTTTTCGTCTTTATATATGTCTTTAAGAGCATTTAAGACCATTTCGACGGGTACATCCTTTCTGACTATCCAATCCCCCGCAAAGGCTGTTTCCAACACTTCCCGTGGCCCATCATAGTCATAACTGCCCCAATTAAGCGCAAATTGCAACAAAACTTTAAGCGGCATAGATGCAGATACAGAGCTTGTAAATTTGACCAGACCTTTGAGGTTGCCGTCCCAATGAAAGATATATACGGTCGTTAGGTCTCGGTCATTGCGTACTGCATTCTCACCTTTACTGCTCAAAAGGTATTCGCGTCGTTCGGGAATAAATGGAGGAGCAATATGTTTTAAGACTTCTCCATCTTTGAGGCTGTAGGTCGAGTTAAATTTTTCCTGCCATGAATTCGGATTAACCGTGTTCGTTTCTTCACCGCTTTCTGTTGTGGTTTTTTCCAGATTTGTCTGAACCGATGATTGCATCGGTGCTATGACGGGTCTTTGTGGTTTGAATAGGATTGTTTTTGCCTGGAGATTTCTGTCGAGGAAACGCTTGATTTCCGTTTCAATCGAGTCGAGTGTTTCGATGTCGATGTCGTCTATCAGCCAGTGGACTTTCTGATCCAGGATTTCTTTTTTAAGGTGAAAAACAACCGGGCCTATCCTGCCGTGGTCTGCTAAGATTACCGAGCTTATTACTAAAGCATTCCATTCGCTTGAGCAGACAGCAAGGATTTGAGCAGGCTGGCCCTGAAATACCTGGCGCGTATCATCTGTTTGTCGTACTACTGCTGATTCAGGGGCCGCATATTCGGCAGCTTTTTTATCTTCGCCGGCCAATGCAGCAGAGATATAGTTTTCCACCGACCGGCATACATTTTGGATATTTTCGTCATTTACATCGGCGGTCGCAGCTTTGGAATATTTCTCCAAGATTTCGTTCAACTGCTCATGCTCTTTTGCAGCCGATAAATCGAATATCCCCTCCGGTATGGCGGCGGGTTCGTTAAAGATGCAGCGTTTCAGGTCAAGGGAAAGTTGCCGGTCCACATATACTGAGCCATCTTTCAAAGAGTATGCCTTGAGATCGACATCGACCGGGAACCATCCGCCCGGTATTACTTCCTGGAGCTTGAAGGTATATCTCAGGCGTAATTTATCGTCGGCGATGTACCATTCTTCATTTACAAGACAGTATCCTTTTGAGGGATCGAAATACTTGAGTTTATAAGCACCATAGTCAACAGTACTTTCATCTATGTTTTTGGAAAAGAGTTTTACAAGTTTCGTGCCATTGATAACTACAGTTGAGAAATTCATCTCGATGTTGTGGCGTTTCTTCAACACGGGGATTTCACGATCAATGGACATAGAACCCGTCCAATGGATGATAAATTCAAGCCAGTCCTCGAATACTTCAAATCTTGGTTTACTTGATAAGGGTTCACCATCATAGACATTTCCTCCTGAGCGTCTGTCAATAACGACACCTGCATCGAGGTCGGTTTTCTCTTGTTTAAATCTTGTGGTTTTTTTATTGCCGTCCCACCATAACTGGAACGAGCCTTTGGTTTCTGTTTTTGGTCCCCCGGTTAATCCTTCGTTTTTATCAGTAAGCGTCCATGCAAGAATACCACACTTGAATTTGTCCCTGTTTTCACGGAATCCGTCGAGCAGCATTTTTTCTATAGAGGCTTGGTTCGGATCCTCGTTAGAATTTGAGGTCAAAGCGAGAGTTGTGGGGATGATCAAAGCGACGAGCAGAAGGATAGCGGTGACGGCAGGAATCCAGGAAAAGGTTTTTTCGGATGAATCTTTGCCGATAAGCCGGCGGATTCTGGAAAATAAATTTCCGCCGGTTGCTGCTACTGCTAATTCACTGCTTCGGCCGCGAATTTCCTCCATCGAAGTCAAGGCCCTTGCGTATCGAACGCGGTCGCCGGTGACGGTGACGGCCAAATCGTCGCAGCAGTTCTCTCTCTCGGTACGGATTTTATGCGAAACCCACCAGACGGCCGGATGATAAAAACCTAAAATCTCCACAACCGTTTGCAGCATATTAACAAGATAATCGAGGCGTTTGATGTGGGCCAGCTCGTGTGCCAGGATGGCTTCTAATTGCACTGTATTTAAGCCGGTCAAAGCTTCGGCCGGCAGTAAAATCACCGGCTTAATCCAGCCGACCACGGTAGGAATCTGGACGAGGGCCGATTCCAAAAGCTCGACTGCCTGATTTACTCCAAGTTTTTCGGACAACCGATTGAGCTTTGTTTTAAGCGAGGCATCGACCTGCTTGACCATCTTTTTTCGCAGCCTCTGTAGCTGCGTCCAGCCGCCTAAGTGCCAGATGGAAAGTGCAAAAACGCCGAGCAGCCATAAGGTGACAATATGCGGCAGAGCCGGTTCGAGAACATCTGCAGTTTTCTGTTTCAAATCTGCGAAATAATTCATGCGGGTGGATTTTTGTCGTACAGGCTCATATATAACAGATCCCGGAGAACTGACAGCAGATGACTGAAGCTCTACTGTCTGTGGTCTGATTTCTGCATCTGGAATTCTGAATTCCGGTTGTTCTTTTTGTGAAGGCGAGACATTTATAAATTGCATCGTGACAACAGGCAGCAGAACAACCAATCCCAGTGTCAGGCAGGCGGTGACATAACGCAGGTTCGCGGAGAATCTCCGCAATATTCTCAGCAGGACGGCTAAAAGCAACGCCACCGCCGCTGCCTGCCAGATAAAGTGAAGTAAAATCCAGCCCAATTTTTGCACAAGCTGAAATGACAGGATATTTTCAATCGCGTTCATGTTATTTTCCCTCGAATTCGTCGAGCATTTTTCTTATTTTTGCCAGCTCTTTTGCCGAGACTTTTTTCGCTGACAGGGCGCGCATAACAAGTTTTTCCGCCGAGCCGGAGAACGCCTTTTCGAGCAGTTCGCCGACCAGCAGCTTTTGAGTTTTTTCCTCGGTCATCGCCGGTTTATAGACATGCTTGAACTGCGATTCGTCCCGGTGGAGCAGGCCCTTGTCGATCATGATTTGCATAAGCTTGAGAGTTGTGGTATAACCGGTGTCCTGGTCTTCGTTCATTGCCTCGTTGACCTCGCGTACCGTGGTGGGGCCGTTGTCCCAGAGGATTCTCAGGATTGTAAGCTCTCTGTCTGTCGGACGTGAATTCCTGTGTCTTGCCATCTCGAATCTCCTTTCTGAAAGTTGCATTTAATCTCTATCGTCATAATCTACGAATAACTTCGTATTTGTCAACGAAAAAATTCGTACTTTTTAAAAAATTTTTATAAATAACGGTAAAAAACGTGTTTGGCAGAAGATACGGAATCTGAAAAGATGGTATAGGACAAAAGATTATAATCGTTGCAATGTGAGACCGGATTTGATATATGATTTCGTAAACGAGCCCCGGTCGGACAGAACGGAGCAGGCAGGATAGTTTGGAATCTTCATATAAGAAGGATGCAACATGGAAAAAATCGCATGGGATGAGAGCTTGTCTGTCGGAATTGATCTTATCGACGGGCAGCATAAGATGCTAATACAGCGGCTCTGCGAAGTATCCGAGGCTATCGAAATGAATCAGGGCGAGGGGGCAATAGCCAAAACGCTCGATTTTCTGATTGACTATGCGGATTTTCATTTTTCCACCGAAGAAAAACAAATGGCCGAGCAAAAATATCCCGGTCTGGATCTTCAGAAGCAGAAGCACGAGGAATTCAGGAAATCCCTGAAACAGTTCGAAGAAGATTTCAAGGAAGAAGGCGCTACACAGTCACTGGCATATCATATAAAAGACTTTCTGTTCAACTGGCTCATCAGGCATATTAAGGATGTCGATCACAAATTCGGCGAATTCCTGAATAAAAGAAGCGTTGGTTCATAATTTGCCGGCAATATCTCCGAATCATACCCTTGCCTCTGCTTTTGCCGGAAGCAAGAAATTGAGGAAAGAAAAAAGTAGAATGACCCCCTTTCGCTTGCTATGATATCGTGGTCGGCGGACGCGCAGGATTACGACATCCGCAGTATGGCTAAGCAAGATGAGCAGAGATTTTTTCAGGGAGACCGTTTTCTATGGGGATGTTCGATACTACCGGAAAGTCGGACGACGGTCAGACGCGAAAACCGGGCTCATTGAAAAAACTCGAACGGATGAAAAAAACGCTGAATCATCAGGAGCCGGACCGTGTTCCAATCAGCGACTTTTTCTGGGGGAGTTTTATCCGACGCTGGCGGCAGGAACTCGATTTGCCGGAGGACACCAATCCGTACCATTATTACGACCTGGACTGGATTGCCACCGTAACTAATTCGGACCCGCATATCCGGCCCTTCGAGACCATTAAGGAAACACAGGACGAAGTTATCGTGAAGACCGGCTTCGGCGGTATCCTGCGAAAAAGATTCGATGCTCCTATGCCGGAATTCATGGACTGGGAAACCGATACTATAGAGAAATTCGAAAATTTCGAATATGACGATCCCGCGGACAGGCGCCGTTACTTCGAGGCTGGTGACAATCAAATCGCCGGTGTCGGTGACGGATTCGAGCGTAATTCCCCGCCGTGAATAGAAACGGTCAAGAGCCTGCGGCCGGATTTCCCGGTTTATGGGAGCATGCTCGAATGTTCCGAATTTTTAACGCGAATGATAGGGCAGGAAAATACTTTGCTCTGGATCGGATTATATCCGGAGAGAATGGGCAAAGCCATCGAACGGCTGGGACAATTCGCCCTGGATTGTGCCAAAGCGGAAATTGCCGCCGCAAAAGGCTTGCTGGACGGCTTTGTTATCTGGGGTGACGTCGCGTATAAAAAGTCGATGTTTTTTTCGCCGGCGTACTGGCGGCAACATTACAAGCCCTGGGTCAAAGCCATCACCGAACTTGCCCACGACAACGGACTTCCCGTGATATATCACGGCTGCGGCAACGTCCTGCAGATTTTCGAGGATTTTATCGAAATCGGAATCGACGGCTACAATCCGCTGGAAGTCAAGGTGGAGATGGACGTAGTGAAGCTGCGGAGGCAATACGGGCATAAAATCACCTTCTGCGGCGGCAGCGATATCCAAATCTGGGAGACGGCCGACGAGGAAAAGATCCGCAAAGAGGTGCTCTACAGGCTCAACGCGGCAAAAGGCGGGGGGATGATTTTTCAATCCGACTATTCGGTAGCCAGTGACGTCCCCGGTGACACTTATGACTATATCGTAAAATTGGTACGGCAATACGGAAAATATCCCCTGCAACTCGATGAGTTCGATCTCGACTTGAGAAGTTCTGCGAAAGGAAAGGAATAATCATGCAGGCAAATCCGTTTCTCGGTGTGTCTTTACATTTTGTGGGGGCAGCATCGGCGGCGAGCTGCTACACACCACAGAAGAAAACGAAACAGTGGGCGTGGGAAATCTATTGGGTCTCGCAGGCCACGTTTGCCTGGGTTGTTTTACCGGTCATCGGAGCGATGCTGACCATTCCCAAATATTTCGAGGTTTTACAGGCAGCCCCTGCCAATGCAATGCTGCTTTCGTTCGTGCTTGGAATTATCTACGGAGTCGGAGGTCTGTCGTTCGGTCTGGGAATTCGATATATCGGTTTTTCTCTGAATTATACCATCGCTATCGGAATTTCCGCCGGGGTGGGGACATTAATGCCGCTGATATATGATCTGTCCGAAGGGTTCACGTGGGAAATTGTCGAGAAGTTCAGTACCATACCCGGACTGATTGTTCTGGCCGGTATTATTTTATCCCTGGTCGGTATTTTTTTTTGCGGCTGGGCCGGTGCACTGCGCGAACGGGCCGGAAGCTCTTCGACTGTGACGTTCTCTTTTAAGAAAGGTGTGCCTTTAGCGGTTTTGGCCGGTGTGCTGTCTGCTGTTTTTTATTACGCCCTTTTAGCCGGAGGGCCACTGGAAAAAGTGGCGGTTGACAGCGGTGCGAAAGAATTGCTCAAACTGAATGCGGTTCTGCCCTTTGCCTGCGGCGGTGCCTGGGTGACGAACGTCATCTGGTGTATAATCCTGATGATCCGTAATCGTACCGGCTCTCAATTAGTCCGTTTGCCCGATAAAAGTCAGGGCAGCCTGCCGTTTTATTACCTGATGTCACTGCTCAGTGGAGCGATGTGGTATTTCCAGTTCTTTTTCTTCGGGATTGGGAGGTCGCAAATGGGCGAATACGACTTTACCAGCTGGGCAATGCAGTTGGCTCTGTTGATTCTGGTCAGTAATATATACGGCAAAATCTTTCGGGAGTGGGTCGGCGCCAGCGAGCTGCCGCGAAGAATCGTTCATTTTGGTATGATGATTATTATTGTTGCCGTATTGATTATCGCTTGTGGCAACTATCTCAGCGCAAAAGTACAGGCTGAGACGGACAATCCTGTAAATTCGACCGGGTCGGCTGGGGGTGTTATCGAGCAGGTGACATACGAGCCGAATTGGGAGTCGCTCCAAAAACATCCGGTGCCGGAATGGTTCCGGGATGCCAAATTCGGCATCTATTTCCATCTTGGCCCATATACGGTTCCGGCGTTTCAGTCGGAATGGTATTCCTGCCTGATGTACAAACCCGACCAGAAGCCTTATAAATATCATCAGGAAACTTACGGCGACCAATCGACGTTCGGCTATAAGGATTTCATACCGATGCTGACGCTCGAAAATTTCGACGCCGATACAATTGCGGAATTATTCCGGAATTCCGGGGCCCGATTCGTCGGACTTACAGCCGAGCACGCTGACGGCTTCGCCATGTGGGACAGCAAACTTACCGAATGGGATGCCGCCGATATGGGTCCGAAGTGTGACGTCGTAGGTCTGATGGAAAAAGCCGTTAAAAAACGAGGTATGAAGTTCGTTGCCACCTTCCATCACGACTGGAACTGGGACTGGTACCCCGTCTGGGACAAGCGATTCGACTGCTCCGATCCGAATTATGCCGGTCTGTACGGACAGCCCCACAAAAAGGGCGAGAAGCCCACCGAGGAGTTTTTCGACGAATGGAAAGCGAAAGTTATCGAGGTCATCGACAAGTACCAGCCGGATTTGGTCTATTTCGACAGCAAGCTGGATACTATCGGCGAAAAGCACAGGCAGGAGACACTGTGCTATTACTACAATAAGCAGGCCGAATGGAACAAGGAAGTCTCGGTGACATATAAGGGCAGGCAACTTCCAGTCGGAGCCGGTATCCTGGATATGGAACGCGTCAGGATGACCACGGTATCCGAAGACCCGTGGCTCAATGACGATCCCATCGACTGGAGATCCTGGTGTCACATTCAGAATCCGTCAT
This sequence comes from uncultured Pirellulales bacterium, assembly GCA_964431695.1. Taxonomy (GTDB): domain Bacteria; phylum Planctomycetota; class Phycisphaerae; order Sedimentisphaerales; family Anaerobacaceae; genus JAFGPS01. The sequence goes on from CAYSKI010000013.1 coordinate 12,508, forward strand.
ATAAATCCGTCAATCATATTATCGACGGTCTTGTTGACGTGGTCAGTAAGAACGGCACTTTTATGCTCAACGTCGGCCCGACAGCCAAAGGGGAAATCCCCGAACCTGTCATAGAGCGGCTGACAGGCATAGGGCAGTGGCTGAAAATCAACGGCGAGGCAATCTATGGAACGAGGCCCTGGACCACAAGTGGCGAAGGACCGACCGTAGTCGAAGGTAAAAGGGAAAATGAAAACAGCACATATACGGCCGAGGATATTCGCTTCACGTTAAAAGGTGATACGCTGTATGCCATCGCTTTGGACTGGCCGCAAAGTGAACAGCTAACTATAAAGACGCTGAATGCGAAAAATCCGGCAATAAAAAAGATTCATTCAATCGAATTGTTAGGTTCTCAGAGTCAGCTCAAATGGTCGCAGGACGAAAATGCCCTTACAATCAGACTGCCGGAGGCCAGACCGTGCGAGCATGCTTTTGTATTCAGGATTTTGCCTGAGTAATTACGGCCCATGCTGAAGGCTGCTCTTTTTTCTTTGCATTTTATGCCAATACAAACCATAATCTTTTCGGTATGAGCGGTATCGTTATATTTTAATGATAGGGATTCGTCATAGAAAGGAGATTGTTTCATGATTACCGAAGTTACAGCACGGGAACTTAACACCGAGAGTTTTATCGAAGAAAAAGTCAAAGAAATCAAGGATACCGTCGGCGAAGGCACGGCAATAAACGCGCTTTCGGGTGGGGTCGATTCGTCAACCGTCACGATGCTCGGTCATCGGGCATTGGGAAAGAGGCTCAGGACTGTGTTTATCGAAAACGGCCTGATGCGCGCTGGTGAGCCGGAGCAGGTTGCCGGTTTTTTCCGGGAGCTTGGTGTCACGGTCGAAATCATCGACGCCCGGGACGAATTTTTTGCGGCTCTAAAAGGAATCACGGACCCGGAGGAAAAACGCGAAGCCATCACCCAGACCTTTTATAAAAAAGTATTCGGTCGCATCGTCAAAGAAAGCGGCGCAAAGTATCTGCTCCAGGGGACGATATTAACCGACGTTGATGAAACCGTCGCCGGTATCAAGAGACAGCACAACGTGTTCGAGCAGCTTGGAATCGATCCCAAAAATGCATTCGGATACAATATCATCGAGCCGCTCATCCAGCTTCGCAAGGACGGAGTCAGGAGGGTGGGCAAGGCCCTCGGATTGCCGTCGGAGCTTTTCGAGAGAATCCCGTTCCCCGGTCCGGCACTTTCGGCACGAGTGATAGGCGAGGTGACGTCGGATCGCATCGAGACTGTCCGTAAGGCAACCGTTATTGTGGAACGGATGCTCAAAGATACGGGAGCTTTCCAGTATATGGCGATACTTCACGAAGACCGCGTGACAGGCATGAGGGACGGCAGGCGGGATTTCGGCCAACAAATCGAAATCCGATGCTGGGATAGCGTCGATGCGAGAACTGCAACGCCGACAAGACTTCCGTTCGAGGCACTTGCGAGCCTTGCTGACGAGATTATAAGTGAGGTCACGGGTATTGTCAGTGTCACTTATAATATCGCCACGAAGCCGCCATCGACCATTGAGGCGGTCTGATTCTTAAGGCGACAGCTTTCCAATTTACATATAAATTTCAGGAATTGATTATGAACAGACGAGAATTACTGAACCGTGCATGCGGTATGGGCATGTGTTCCTGTGCCGCATCCGTAATGTTTGAAAATCCAAGTAGCGGTGCCCAAAACGACACTGCGGAAAATACAAAGCTTCAGGAAGTACAAACAGAGCTGAACAGATGCAAATGGTGGCTTGATCATGGTTCAAAACAACTTGCCGAGCTCTGGGAATTGTTGGAGCCGCACCTGGATGATACGAAGCGCCGTGAGATTTTGGAACAGCTCGGCAGAAACTGTGCGAAATCCCTCGGATGGGGCGAGAAGTACAAGGGAAATCCCGAAGGCTTTTTTAAATTTATGAATCAGAAACAAGGGGAGACTTTCACTTATGATAAGGAAAAAGGAGTAATTACCGTTGTCACTCGCGAGCGTGAATGCGACTGCAAGCTGGTGAACAGCAAACTCACACCGGCGTATTTTTGTCACTGTTCCATGGGCTGGCAGAAACAGATGTATGAAACCATCCTTGGTAAGCCGGTCGATACGGAGCTTAAAGAATCCGTGCTTCAAGGCTCGAAGCGTTGTGTATTTCAAATCCGTATAAAGGCCTTGTAATAGAAATGTGGTTCCGGGTGTTTGATAAAAGAAAAATGAAACTTTATATGAACGCGGTTGTCTCGAAGACATGGGTGCTTTTTAGTATTTTCTGTTTGTTTTTGTTCTCCTGCTCTATGCAGAGCCGGAGGAATTCCGTTCAGGCACAGAGCGCCGAAGTCGCAGAAGATTCATTTGCCTCTTTAAGGGAAGGTTTCGAACGTCCGCCGCAAAGTGCCGGAGTGCGTTGTTTCTGGTGGTGGCTCAATAGTAATGTCACTAAAGAGGCAATCACCCGGGATTTGGAGCAGATGAAGGCAAAGGGTTTTAGCGGCGCCATGATTTTCGACGCCGGCGGGGCGGAGCAACGCGGCAATCGTCAGGTCCCGGCGGGGCCGCTTTTTGCCGGGCCGCAATGGCGTGAGCTTTTCGTACATGCCGTCCGCCAGGCCAATCGGCTCGGGCTGGAGCTTAGCCTGAGTATCCAGAGCGGCTGGAATCTGGGAGGGCCGATGGTGACACCCGATATCGCCGCAAAGACACTGACCTTCTCGGAAACGCAAATCCAGGGCCCGGCTTCCGGGCCGTTAGTTCTGCCCGTGCCCAAAAACAGGTCTGGTTACTATCGTGACATTGCGGTATTGGCATATCCATTGAGTGACAATCCTCTGGCCCTGACACGCAAACCGATTCGGGACTTAGATAAAAAGGCGGTTTTCGATGAAATCGGATGGGACGCTCCGGACTGCCGTTTCCTTCTGGAAGATTACCCGGCCGTTGAGGGTGAAGAGGATGCGTCGTTACAGGATATTATCAATCTAACGGACAAACTTTCACCGGATGGTACATTAAATTGGCAGGTCCCGGCAGGTAAATGGGTCGTTCTTCGTTTCGGTTATTCCTTGGGCAGCTCCCGAGTATCGACTTCGAGCGGTGAATGGCAAGGCCTTGTGATTGATTACATGGATTCGGATATCTTCCGACAGTACTGGGACCAGGTTGTCGTGCCAATACTGGACGATGCCGGGCCATTGGTCGGACAGACAGTCAAATATCTCTGTACCGATAGCTGGGAATGCGGCGGGGCGAACTGGAGCGAGCATTTTCAGCGGGAATTCATCGAACGGCGTGATTATGACCCAACGTTGTATCTGCCGGTCATTGCGGGAAAAATTATAGAAAACCGTGACGTCAGCAATCGTTTTTTGGCCGATTTTCGCAAGACGGTGGGTGACTGCATTACGGAAAATCACTATGGATATTTCGCGGAACTGGCCCGAGAGCACGGCATGGGAATTCATCCCGAGTCAGGTGGGCCTCATGCCGGCCCATTCGATGCGCTAAAATGCCTGGGACGAAGTGACATTGCCATGGGGGAGTTCTGGGTACCGTCACCACATCGGCCACGGCCTTTCGAGAGGTTCTATGTAAAGCAGACATCTTCGGCGGCCCATATATACGGCCAAAAATTCGTCGGAGCCGAAGCCTTTACATCTATCGGGCCGCACTGGGAAGATGTACTCTGGTCGGCTCAGAAACCGACGTTCGACCATGAGGTTTGCGCCGGTCTGAACCTGTGCTTTATTCATACTTTTACCTGCTCGCCCGCAGAGATGGGGATACCGGGACAGGAATATTTCGCCGGTACGCATTTCAATCCGAACGTGACGTGGTGGGAATATGCCGATGCCTTCCTCGATTACCTTCACCGCTGTCAGTTTTTACTGCAGCAGGGCAGATTCGTGACGGATGTCCTTTATTACCAGGGCGACCACGTTCCCAACCTGAGACGGCTGAAAGAGGACGACCCCGCCGGAGTTTTGCCGGGATATGATTACGATTCGGTCACCGAAGAAATTCTGCTCGGGCAAACTAAGGTTTCCAACGGCCGCATCTGTTTGGACAGCGGAATGCAGTATCGCCTGTTGGTTTTGCCGGATCACAAGGTCCTGTCATTGGCAGCGTTGAAGAAAGTCAGGGAGATTGTCTATGACGGCGGATTAGTTCTGGGGGCCAAACCGGCGAGAACGGTCAGCCTGACGGGATATCCGCAGTGCGACAGTGAATTCGCGGGTTTAGCCGATATGGTCTGGGGTTCGGGTGAGAAGCCCGCCGGTGAAAATTCATTCGGCAAGGGCAAGATAGTCTGGGGCGAGACGGCCCGTGAAACACTTCTTCAGATGGGCATAAAGCCGGACTTCGAGATTAAGGGCGACTCCTCGCAGACAGGTTTTGATTTTATTCATTACACTATCCCTTCGACTTCGCACGAGAAGGATGCGGATATGTATTTTGTCTATAACCGGACGGACCGGACTCAGGACGTGACATGCACCTTTCGAATAGCGGGATGGCAGCCGGAGCTTTGGAATCCGGTAACTGGTGACATTCGCATGGCTCAGGCCTTTAATCAGGCCGACGGCAGGACGCAAATACCCCTGCATTTCTCGCCGTACGGCAGCTGGTTTGTTATATTTAACGATTCCATCCCGGTGACACAACAGGGCATGGCATCAACAAACACATTTCAGTACAAATCGATGCTGTCTATAGAAGGGCCGTGGGACGTTAGTTTTGACCCGGCCTGGGGAGGGCCGCAATCCGTTCGGTTCGAGACATTGATAAGCTGGACGGACCATCCCAATGCGGGGATTAAGGCCTATTCCGGGAAAGCGACCTATGCGAAGGTATTTGACTGTGACATACAGCTCGATGAACCGGCCTCGAACCGGAACGGGAGAAAGGATTTATTCTTTTTGGATTTGGGAGAGGTTAAAGATTCCGGTATTGCTTCGGTTCGCCTTAACGGCAAAGACCTCGGTATTATCTGGACAAAACCTTTCCGTGTGGATATTTCGGACGTGCTCAGGCGGGGCCGGAACGAACTGGAGATTGATGTGATAAATTCATGGCGCAATCGATTGTTGGCGGACAATAAACTTCCGGCAGATAAACGTCTGACTCGAACCAATATTCAGATCAAACACGACTGGCGGCCGTTAGAGGCCGGCCTGCTCGGTCCCGTACAGATTCTCCATAATCAATAAGAATTATGATGAGGTACAAGGCGGTAATAGGGGCATAAGGGATCGATATGAAAGGGAATGAAAATGTTAAAAATCGCTTCTATTATTTTATCTGTTGAGGTGGGTTTCCAGTTTCTTGTATCTGTTTTAAGTCTTATCGTTTCATTGATTGGAAAATATGCCCCAATTCTGAAAATGACATTTACTAACGAGCAGTTGAGTACACTTGATGAAAAATACATAGCGACAACAAAGGCACTGGCGATAATGCATAACACCGGGGCGACAATCGGCACTTTTTTCTTTTTGGTGATAATTTGGACGAGTTTGATTCAGGGAAATAAATGGGCATTTTGGGTATTATTAATAGCAGGGATCTTCGGGCATATATTCTGGTTCGTAGGCGACAGATACATCGGGAACCAAACTCTTATTGTGAATAGTATATTGACAGCTCTATTCCTCATAGGAATCGGTTTAGCCGGATATGGAATATTTACACGATGAGCTTATTCTGTTATGCAATGTCGAATTAATAACCGTATGTAGTTTGTTAAAAAAGATTGTATGTTTCTGATATCTAAAAGATAATGAAACAGGAACTTTTTTTGATATTGTTTTTGCGGATTTTGGGTGTAGTTTCGCTGTTTGCACTTGTCGGAGTTTTTATGCCGTACTCATGGATGGATGCTACGCATCGGTGGCTTGGGATGGGGACACTTCCGGCCGAGCCGATTGTGGGGTATCTGGCCCGCTCGACTTCGGCGTTTTATGCTTTCTTTGGGGGACTTCTTTTACTGGCATCGTTTGATTTGCACAGGTACCGGGGGCTTTTGATTTTTATTGGTCTGACGCAGATTTTCTTTGGAATACTGCTGCTTGTTGTTGATTTAATCGAAGGGCTGCCCCTTTTTTGGAGTTTGGCCGAAGGCCCGACCGGCATAATCTTCGGCGTAATTATCCTGGCCCTGTCTTGTCGAATATCTGTTTAATTATGAAATATTGCTATTGATTGTTGTTTTCGATTCTCCTTTTTTGGAAAAACTCCTGCAATAGTTCGCTGCATTCGGCGGCCAGAACGCCTGATGTCACTTCAAGACGGTGATTCAGTCTTTGGTCCTGAACGATGTTGTAAAGGGTTTTAACGGCGCCGGTTTTGGGGTCGTCGCAGCCATAGACCAATCGCTTCATTCTTGCCAGTACCAGCGCCCCCGCGCACATGGGACACGGCTCCAAAGTGACATATATCGTGCAGTCGTTCAGTCGCCAGCTTTCCAGAAATGCCGCCGCTTGAGTAAGTGCGATTATCTCTGCATGTGCGGTGGGGTCTTTTAGCTGTTCCCGCTGGTTATATGCCTTGCCGATAATTTGGTTCTGGTGAACAATAACCGCCCCAATCGGCACATCGCCGTTTTCCTGTGCAATTTGAGCCTGATCAATTGCAATCTGCATATAACGCTGGTCTTTTTCATTGTCCATTTGCACACGTTCTTCTGTGGTTTAATTGTTGTATTTTAATCTTTGAAAACTTAAATATAAAAATATTTTTGCTATTTTTGATACTCTGCTATAATAATTAATAAGTATATTAGCTAATTGAAAACCTTTTTAACAAAGATTAAAGTTTTTTATGTTTGAGTTGATTGAAAAAAATCTTTCTGAAATCCGGCAATTGTGTTCACGGTTTAATGTCAGCAGGCTGGAGCTTTTCGGCTCGTCTTTGACCGGAAATTTCGACCCTGATTCGAGCGATATAGACTTTCTGGTTGAGTTTAAACCATTGAAGCAGGGGCAGTACGCAGATTCCTATTTCGGCTTGCTTGAGGCTGTTAAAAGGCTGCTTGGAAGGGATGTGGATATGGTGATGACAAAAGCCGTAAAGAATCCTTATTTTTTAAAGCAAATAAATAAGAAAAGGCAGCTTCTTTATGCGGCTTGAATCGAAAAAATTCCTGGAAGATATTCGTTCGGCCTCGGCTGAAATTATCGAATTTACTTCCGGTGTTACCTTCGACGATTATGAAAATAATCGTATGCTTCAATCCGCGGTTGAACGGCAGTTCGAAATAATCGGTGAAGCTGTTAAAAAATTGTCCGCAGCCGATCCTGAAACTACATCGAGAATAGAGAATTTTGAGCGGATTATATCATTTCGAAATATTCTTATTCACGGTTATGATATTATCGAGAATACCGTAGTATGGGATATTGTTCAGCAGGACCTGCCGAAACTGCGTAACCGGGTCAAGAACCTGCTTGCCTGATTTAACGTTCAGCTTGTTCCTGCACCTGCTCGATTGCAATCTGCATATAACGCTGGTCGTCTTTAATAGTGTCCATTGTTCAAATTAATAAAAAATACCCCCAAGGGGAGTCGAACCCCTGTCTCCAGGATGAGAACCTGATATCCTAGGCCACTAGACGATGGGGGCGGAATCGAAAATCCGAAATTCTAATCTCGAAGTCCTAATCAAATTCAAAATTCAAATTTTTCGAATGTTCGAAACAATCGTTTGGTTGATTCGAATTTTAAACATTCGTTATTGTTTAGAAATTCGATATTCGGATTTAGGATTTACCGATTCACCTGGTTGAATCGGCAATAGCGGCGGTCGGATTCGAACCGACGACCCTGGGCTTATGAATCCCATGCTCTAACCAGCTGAGCTACGCCGCCAAAACGGCTGTAATTTACAAAATGCCGTTATACAATGCAAGTAATTTCACCTAATTTGATATTCATCGTTAAAAATCGGACATTCGCATATATCCGGATGGAGATTTTTACTTTGACGCTTCTTTGGCTTGAAGTTATTGTGTTGCCTAAAAGAATATAAGCGGAAAGGATAAATGAAATGTGGTATTATGCGATTTCAGTTACCTGCATTATAATTATAGGGGCTTTGGCTTTTTATTTTGGCAGAAAATATGCCCCTCAAAAAGTGACCGAATCCAAAACGACGACATTTCTGATCAAATCCATCCAGGCGATAGCGGAACTGGCGGTACTGGAATATATCACCGAAGGTGTCGCCGAGATAAAAGAAAAAAAGACCAGTCTTATCACCGTTCGCTGGAAGAGGGGGCTGCTCAGATATACGGCCAAGCTGAAAGTCGGCTTCGACCTGGAGCAGATGGATTATACCGTTGACGATTCGCAGAATGTGATACGGATTTCCCTGCCGAGCCCGCGAATATTGAGCTGTGAAATATACAACAGGAAGTTTTACAAATTACCTCTGGAAAAGGCGGAAAACGTCCCCTGGAAGGTCGATATCATACAGGATTTCAGCTCCGACGAGGTGCTTTCTCTCGACGATGAGGCCAGGAACAACGCCCTGAAAAATGTCAAAGAGTTCTATGTCTTGGATTTGCTTCGGGACAAAACGAAACTCGCCTTCAAGAAGATTTTTTCCCTTTCCTATCCCGAGTACACGACGGATATACAAATACTGGAGGCTCCTTCTTCCAGTATCGCAGGCGAGCTTCCCGGAGAGCCGGCTTCCGAAGAAAAAATTCCGGGTTCGGACAAAGAATAATTTCTTGTGTGATTAGTGTAAGCAAAATTAAGTATGCTGGAAAAAGGACTTGTACAAATATATACGGGGGATGGCAAAGGCAAGACCACCGCTGCGTTCGGTTTGGCTCTTCGTGCCGCAGGACAGGGCAACAAGGTCCTTGTCTATCAGTTCCTGAAACCTCCGTCTCTTGATATCGGCGAGCGCTTCGCCTTGCAGCTCGGAGCCGTCAGGATAAGGCTCGAAGCCCTTGATGTGCCATGGGACATGGCGAAATCATTGGAAGATAAGCAAGCCCTTGCCGGAGTTCAGGCCGCCATTCGGGAAGTCCTTGAAAAAATCGCCGAAACGGCGGAAAAAAGATTCTACGATGTCCTGATTCTGGATGAGATTATTTTCTGCCTTTCCAAAAATCTTGCAAAACTTGAGGATGTCAGGCGTATTATTGATAAAAGAGCTCCCGGAGTTGAAATTGTAATGACCGGCAGGGGAGCTTCTAAAGAGTTGGTAGAAATGGCGGATCTGGTGACTGAGATGAGAAATATCAAGCATCCGTTCGATAAAGGGCAACCCGCGAGACGCGGCATCGAATATTGATAAAGAATAAGAACCATGATAGAAGTTTGTGGATTGAGCAAGTCTTTCAAAGAGCGGCGTAAAAAAGCCCGGAATCTTCTCGGATTGCTGCAAAGGCTCGGCAGCGGCGGGAAGTTTTATGCGGTGCAGGATGTCAGTTTCTGTGCTGAAAACGGCTCTATCCTGGGACTGCTCGGCCCGAACGGGGCGGGAAAAACGACTCTCCTGCGGATGCTCTCGACCGCCCTGAAACCGAGCACAGGGACGGCTAAAATCGATGGCGTCGATTTGGTGGAAAATCCCCTTGAGGTCCGAAAGAGAATCGGCTTTCTTTCAGATAATACCGGTCTTTACGGCCGACTGACCGCCCGCGAGATGATTAGATATTACGGCAAGCTGCACGGCCTGAATCGCTCGAAGCTTCGCAGGCGGATGGACGAGTTGTTCGATGTTTTGGATATGACAGATTTTGTCGATAAGCGTAACGATTCGTTGTCCTCCGGCATGAAGCAGAAAGTATCCATCGCCCGCACACTCATCCACGAGCCTGATGTCATCATGTTCGACGAGCCGACTACCGGGCTCGATGTGGCCGCCGCCGAGGCAATATTGAATTTCATAGAAACATGTAAAGACGGGGGCAAAACGGTTGTGTTCTGTACGCATCACATGCACGAGGTGGACAGGCTCTGCGATAAAGTAGTCGTTATGAACAAGGGAAGTATCTGCTTCGATGGAAGCATCGAACAGATGCATAAGCAAACCGGGCAGAGCCGTATGGATAAGGCATTTCTTGCCGTGATAGATTCCGGAAAGGTACGAGATGTCGCTTAATATCCTCACAATCTATCTCAAGGAAATGAAGGAAGTCCTGCGTGACAGGAGAACGCTCGTGTTCATGCTGGTTATGCCTACCGTCCTGATGCCGTTACTGATGATTCTTCTAATCGGATTCTTGGTCAAAGCCGATAAAAAGGCCAGGACCGAGGAGCTTCCCTACGCAATATTCGGGGCTGAATATTTACCGGAGCTGGCCGATGGATTCTACGACGAAACGGATTTCAAAAAAGTCACTATCGAGAGCACCGATGAAATAGAATCCGCCATCGAGCAGAACAAGATTAAATTCGCTCTTGTAATCCCGGAAAAAGCTCGCGAGCGGCTCGAAGAAGGCGGGCATGTCGCGGTGCAGCTTTACTACAATAATGCATCCATGGCAAGTATGGTCAGGAATCGGGCCGGAAATATTGTCAGGAAAGTAAACAATAAGTTCCGGTCGGATCGTCTGGCGTCACTCGGTCTGGAAACTACCGAACAGCAGGAGAATCTCATCACTCCGATAACCATCGAGGAAAAAGGCACGGCCAAAATGAGGGAAATGCTCGGCGAGCGTTTGGGAGGAATACTGCCTTATCTGTTTATCATATTATGTCTGTTAGGTTCGATGTATCCGGCCATAGACCTCGGTGCCGGTGAAAAAGAGCGGGGGACACTTGAGACACTTCTGCTGGCGCCGATTAAACGCAGTCAGATAGTGCTTGGGAAATTCTTCGTAGTTTTTACGACCGGTGTCACCGCGGCTCTGCTGTGTATTACAAGTATCGGGATAATGCTGTCGATAAAAGTGAAAGATATTCCGGGCGACCTGGAATTGCACAGAGTTTTCGCTTCGGTCAGTGTGATTGACCTCGTCCTGATTGCGGCGATGCTGGTCCCGACCGCTGCGATATTCGCCTCACTGCTGCTGAGTATATCCATTTACGCCAAGAGCTTCAAGGAGGCCAGCTCGTATTGCGGCCCGCTGAATCTTCTCGCTATTGTACCGGCTATTATCGCAATGCTGCCGGTTGTCAAGCTCGACTGGTATTGGGCTATGGTGCCTATTACGAATATTTCACTTGCAATCAAGGAGCTTATCAAAGGCACTATGGACTACCGGATGCTGGTTGCCATACTCGGTTCGAGCGTGGTTATCGCAGGCGCTTTGCTTATATTCTGTACGAAGTGGTTCGAAAGGGAATCCGTGCTGTTCAGGGAATAATTTTGTTACTTGTGTGATTTATTGTTGGTGAATTAACAGGTTGTGAATAATATTTGTTAACGATAGATGAAAAGATTTGAAAGGAGTTTATTATGCCGGAATTTGGAAATCCGTTTTCGGGAATGAAAGCAGACCGTAAGGTTACACAAGAAGAATTAATCCGGGCGATACGTTTTATGGTCGCTGCGGAATACGAGGCCGTTCAGCTTTATATGCAATTGGCTGAGTCAACCGACGACAAATTGGCAAAGGAAGTTCTGGTGGATATCGCCGATGAGGAAAGAGTGCACGCGGGCGAATTTTTGAAGTTGCTCAAGCACCTGGCCCCCGATGAAGAGAAGTTCTACGAGGAAGGGGCCGAGGAAGTCGATGAGATGATAGAAAAGCTGGGACTGTGATAGTCCTGTCATTTCGACCGAAGCTCTCGTGCTTTCTTTCGTAAGAAAGCAGGAGGGCGAAGTGGAGAAATCTGTTTTGAATAGATTCCTCCGCTTCATTCGCCCTGACGTCGGGGCTCATTACGGTCCGCCTTGGGCGTGCCTTAGGCAGGAATGACCTCTTTTCTACAAAATATATTATAGTATGAGGAAATATTGATGAGTGCAAAAGTTGCCGCAATTATTTGTGCCGCGGGTACGAGCAGTCGATTCGGCGGAAAAAGGAAAAAGGCCTTTGTTGATGTTTCCGGCAGGGCGGTTTTTCTGCGAAGCGTCGAACTTTTCGCCGAACACCAGGACGTCAAACAGGTGCTTTTAGGTATCGCCGAAGATGACGATGAATTAGTCAATGTAAAATGGGGCCCGAATTTGAAATTCTTCGGCGTCTCTATCTTCATCGGCGGCGCCGAGCGCTTCGATACCGTCCAAAAAGGGCTTGAGCTTGTCAAAGACGATATCGACCTTGTCGCCGTCCATGACGCCTGCAGGTGCTGCGTGACAAAAGAGCTTATCGACGAGGTTATTTCCGCTGCGGCCAAAAGCAAAGCCGCTATACCGGCCAGTCCCGTCACGGCGACAATTAAAGAAGTTAAAGATAAACTCATTACCAAAACCGTTGACAGAAGTTTTCTTTTCGAAGCTCAGACTCCGCAGGTTTTTGCCGCTTCGCTATTGAAGAAGGCATACGCCAATCTCAGGAATCTGGATAAAAGCACAATCAGCGACGACGCCCAGCTCATCGAGGCGTTGGGGCAGAAAGTCACTATAGTCGAGACGGATTCCTCCAATATCAAAATCACCCGGCAAAGTGACATTGTCGTCGCGGAAGCCATTCTAAAATCAAAACCGAAGAAAATGCCCGAAGGCCCCGCAGGACCGTACATCGAGGCACAGTGGTAAGAATATGCGATTTAAAAATTATGATAGACGACACGTATAAAAAGCATCGTGTTTTTTCATCTCTGCAAGATTATATTAATTTTTATAAAAGTCTTTCATTTTCTATCTTTGATTTTATAACTCGAGGAACAAAAGCCATTTGTAATATTGACTCTTATGTTTTTTCTTCAATTCAAGGAACTCTTGAATCAATTAGAGATATTCTGATTCAAGGACATATAAATGATTCATATGCGTTATTGAGAAAATATTACGATTCAACAATAATCAATATATATACTAATTTATATTTAAGTGATAAATTCAATTACGAAAGCTTTATAGTCAATAAGATTGATAATTGGGTACATGGCAAAGATAAACTCCCTGAATATCGTGTCATGTCACAGTATATCAGAAAGTCGGATAAATTATCTAAAATTAATGAATTACTTTATAAAGATACTACTTATAAAAGTATAAGAGACCGCTGTAATGACCATACTCACTATAATTTTTTTCAAAACATGCTTTATAACGATGATGAAATATACTTAAAATACAGATTAGAGTCTTTAAATATATTTTCGAAGGACTTAGATAACATTTTAGTAATGCATTTTTCGTACCTTTTCTATCTAAATGACCACTACATGATGTCGAGTGATTATATTGATAGCTTAGAATGTGGAATAACACCGGAAGAAGGTTCTCAATATTATGTTGCTCCATTTGTTCAAAAAATATTTAATGATGTAATAAAAAAGAATAGAAGTGATTTAGCAAAAATAATAAAAAGCAATACGTCAATGAAACTCGTGTAAATTAAGTGTCTAAAAAATTGAAGATTTGCAAACCTGTTATTTTAATTGACAAAAGTAAGCTGTTTTAGGACTTTTCAATATCCTGATATGACAATAACTTCTTATCAGAACACCATATATAATACATATAGTTGGCCAAGAAGAATATGAGCGAAAGTAATGTTCGGGATAGGCTCATTGAGCGTGGTCAGACGCTATTTCAAGCACCAAAGCAGTTAATTCAGTTCACCAAGGTGCCGGAGGCAGATGCTTTGCTGAATGATCTGGAAATATACCCCCACGCTTTTGTATTAGCTTGTGTGATGGATCGCCAGGTCAAAGCCGAAAAAGCGTGGCTCATTCCGTATCGGATTTATGAAAAACTTCATGGATTCTCAATGGACACACTCCGACTTCTCTCGAGGGCCGATGTGAACCGCCTGATGACTCAACCGGAACCTCTGCACCGCTTTGTTGATAAGATGAGTGTTTTTTTCCATTTAGCTGTGCAACGGATTAGTTCTGATTATGCTGGCAATGCCGCCTGCATATGGGTGGGAAGACCATCCAGCGCAGAGGTCGTATATCGCTTCCTAAAGTTCGACGGCGTAGGCCCAAAGATCGGGAGCATGGCAGCTAATATCCTTGCACGGGACTTCAAGATTCCTTTTGCTGACTACTTCTCAATCGACATTTCGGCGGATGTACACGTTCGTCGGGTATTTGCAAGGCTTGGTCTTTGTGCCGCTGATGCCAGCGCAGAGCAAGTTATTTACAAGGCGAAGGCCCTATATCCGGAGTTCCCTGGGATGATGGATTTACCATGTTGGGAGATCGGAAGGAACTGGTGTAAATCACGAGGGCCGGAGTGTGCCGGTTGCTACATGAGAGATTTGTGTCCGAACGCAGTTGAAGAAAAGTAAACGGCCAACAAGTGGCTCCAACAGATGACATTTTGCCTTTGTTGATCCACATGTTCGGAGCAAAAAAAAGAAAACATCGAGTAATCTTCTCTACTCGATGTTTTCCGGAGGGGAGAAAATATCATTTCTTTTGAGCTATTTTAATATCGGCAGGCGGGCGATTTCACTTTAGGTAAAATCAAAATAACTGCAAATTAATGCTCATTTTTACACAAAGCCACTTTTTCATTCAAAAATCCCTGCGGAACTCGACTTTTCCGGCTCTTCTATTCGGATATTTTATGCCGGTATATTAATTTTTTCAAAAAAACCGTATCGGCGAGGCCGTTCCCGACGTCTTATTTATTGAAAAGAGCAGCTCATAAAGATAAATTAGGCAAAAAGCGAACGATATGTAGAATACATGTATGATTTTACCTATTTTTTGCGGGATAAAACTTCCTTATGGAATCGGACCAGCAACTGATTGAATCGATAAACCGGGGCGATTCCGAGGCCTTTGAGATTCTCTATTACCGGTATCGGGAATGGGTTTATAACCTTGCATGGCGATTTACCCGCAACGACTCCGATTCGCTCGACGTGCTCCAGGAGACTTTTACCTACCTGCTGGATAAATTCCCCGGTTTTAGTCTGACCGCTTCGATGACCACCTTTTTATATCCGGTGGTAAAGCATCTGGCCATGAATATCAGTCGAAAAAACCGTCGTTTCACATCCGGCGAAGACGACCTGATTAAAATCCCCGCCCCTGCGGAAGAACCTGCGGAACATCGCCCGGAATTGGCTGCCGTTTTGAATATCCTGCCCGAAGAGCAGCGGGAGGTCCTGCTTATGCGATTTGTCGATGATATGAATTTGAAGGAAATCGCCGCAGCTTTGAATATCCCGGTAGGCACAATCAAATCCAGGCTTCATCGGGCACTGGAAACTCTGCGCCGGGACGGCAGAACAAGAAATTATTTCCTCGATTAAAAAGGTTTTTGCAAAAGGTAGATAAGTAAATTCATCGTCTTTTTTCATGCTGGTAATTGAGATTTGTTCCGGAGACTAACTATACATTTTGCCATAATGATGGTATAAAATACGCGACAATTATAATTTCACATATATTAGAAAGGCCACAAAATGGCAGGAAGGTCAATGCAACTCATCTCGGTTGTAATACTCATCGTATATTTATTTCCTTGTACTAAACCAGTATTTGCACAGACAGGCGGGGGAGACCAGTTTTTGGACGGCATCGGGGAGACAGCACTGATTGCTCGCTATGTATTCAACGGTAATACCGAGGATTGGTCCAGGAATAACTACCATGCAAAACTTCTCGGCATCGGAGGTGCCTATGTCAATGACAGCCAGTTCGGCAAGGTTTTGTCCCTGCCGGGGGGAGAAAGCGGCGGATACATTCAGATTCCCGGACAGGCCCTGGTAGGTATAGATACCGTCAGCGTTACCGGCTGGCTTTTTATCAGGGACGACACAGCATGGCAGAGATTTTTTGACTTCGGCCAGGATACCACGCAGAATTTCTTCTGCACACCCATCGGTGAGGAGCCTTCCGAAGGTTATCGCGCCCGAATTACCAATAGCGGCTGGACAGAGGAATTGGGTCCTGTAGCTCAGCGGGTCGCAACCGGCAAGTGGGTTCATCTGGCCGTTGTACTGGATACGTCCCGGCAGACTTTGAGCATTTATTTGGACGACGAGAAAGTGGATGGTGTCGATGATGTGGATTTAACCTTGGAGCAGGTGCTCAATCAGGACAACGACGCTGCGAACCTGCTGTATATAGGCAGGTCCCAATACGATACCGATTCCGATATCAATGCAAAGCTTTACGATATTCGCCTCTACAGCATCACACTTACCGATAAACAGGTGGCAACAATCCGCAATAATGCACTGTCAGGTGAGCAGGCCGCAGTTACTGATACGGGGACACCAGGTCAGGCTAAAACTGCCGTACCGACGGAAAGCATTGCTTCCCATGTTTCGGAATTGACCGGTGTACCTGATGTCACGGCCGAGACGGTCGTGGGCACATTGCCTCATCTGCCTTACTACGTTCCGGGTGTGTATCGCGATGGCGCCGAAGGCCTTTTGGTTCGTGTGATCTGGCCTGCACCAACTAATAATGAGCAGGTCCGCCAGATCGGCACTTACACGGTAACCGGGACCGTCCCGGGCACGAATTTCCAGCCTAAGGTGACCGTCACCGTAAAGGCGGCGCCCGGGACTATCGATACTCCTCATCGCAACTTAGAGCCGTTCCCGTTAGGTCAGGTTATTTTGAATAAGGACAAGAACGGCCGTGACACCAAGTTTATCGAGAACCGCGATAAGTTCATTCTTACCCTTGCCGGGACCGACCCGAATAGTTTTTTATTCAATTTCCGCGATGCCTTCGGCCAACCGCAGCCAGAGGGTGTCAGGCCGTTGGGAGTTTGGGACAGCCGGACGACGCGTTTACGCGGTCATGCCAGCGGTCATTATCTTTCCGCCCTTGCGCAGGCCTATGCAAGCACAACTTACGATGAAGACCTGCACGCCAATTTCCTGCAGAAGATGAATTATATAATTGATACATTGTACGACCTCTCGGAGAAATCCGGTCGGCCCACTCAGGAAGGGGGTGGATTCAATGCCGACCCGACGGCAGTGCCACACGGACCGGGCAAGGACGGCTACGATTCCGATCTTAGCGAAAACGGTATCCGGACCGACTACTGGAACTGGGGCAAAGGCTTTATCAGCGCCTATCCGCCGGACCAGTTTATCATGCTGGAAAAGGGCGCTGTGTACGGCGGCAGAAACAACCAGGTTTGGGCGCCATATTATACCCTGCATAAAATCCTTGCCGGTCTGCTCGACTGTTATGAGGTCGGCGGTAATAAAAAAGCCCTTGAGATTGCCGAGGGTATGGGCGACTGGGTGTATGAACGGCTCAAAATTGTTCCCGCGGAAACGCGAATCAGTATGTGGAACCGTTATATCGCGGGCGAGTTTGGCGGCATGAACGAAGTGATGGCCAGAATGTACAGAATCACGGGGGAGCAGAAATACCTCGATTGCGCCCGGCTATTCGATAACATTGATTTTTTCTTCGGCAACGCCGAGCACAACCACGGTCTGGCAAGGAATGTCGATACCATTCGCGGCAAGCACGCCAATCAGCATATACCACAAATAACCGGCGCCCTGGAGACCTACAAAGGCACAAAAGATATCCAATACTACAGGGTAGCCGAGAATTTCTGGGGCATTTCTCGCAATTGCTATATGTACAGTATCGGCGGCGTGGCGGGGGCGAAGAATCCCAACAATTCCGAATGCTTTACCGCCCAGCCCGATACCTTGTTTGCAAACGGCTTTAACGAAGGCGGACAAAACGAGAGCTGTGCCACATATAATATGCTCAAGCTGAGCCGCCAGCTCTTTATGTTCGACCAGGACAGCAAGTACATGGATTATTATGAGCAGGCCCTTTACAATCATATACTGGCCTCTGTAGCCGAAAATAATCCCGGCAATACATATCATGTGCCGCTAAATCCCGGTGCCCGCAGGCAGTTTAGTAATTCCAGAATGGACGGTTTTACCTGCTGCAACGGCACCGGCTTAGAGAGCAATACAAAACTACAGGATTCTATCTACTTCAAGAGCGCCGACAACAACACACTGTATGTCAATCTATATGTGCCTTCCACATTGACCTGGTCCGAGCGGGATGTGGTCGTTAAACAGAGCACAAACTTTCCTTATGCCGATACGACTGAGCTGACTATTAGCGGTAGCGGCCTGTTTGAGATCAAGGTTCGTGTGCCGAAGTGGGCGACTAAGGGATTCTTTTTCAAAATCAACGATAGCCAATCCCAGAAAGTCGAGGTCAAACCGTGCGAGTATCTGATCACCCGCAGGGCATGGAAAGACGGAGATACCATCGAATTAAAGATGCCGTTTGATTTTTATCTCGGTCCGGTTATGGATAAGCCTAATATCGCCAGTATTTTCTACGGCCCTGTTTTATTGGCGGTACAGGAGTCCGGACCACTGTCCACATGGCGCTGCGTTACCCTGGATAAAGACGATATCAGTAAATCCATTAAGGGCGATCCGAGCACTCTGGAATTCAGCACCAACGACGTCGTCCTAAAGCCGTTTTTTGAGTCTTATGGGCGCTACTCTGTCTATCTTGATGTTACTTTGAAGTAGCCTCCGAACCGAGACTAATTAAGGCCGGCATAAATATTGGGAATGGGCGATTTTCTGCGAAAAAGGGGATTTTCCTTGTATTTCGGCCGATTTTGGGTAAAATAATAGCGAACTAAGGATGGTTCGCAGCGGATAGGGAATATCAAATATTGAATATCCAATAATGAATAATGAAAATCGAATGGGGGAATAATAAATCAATCTGAAATTTCAAATCTCAAATGTCGAATGTCCAATTTATAATTATATTGGATATCGTTTCGGGATGGGGATGGCACACTTTGGGTGTAAAAATAATGCAAAACAAAGCCAATTTGGGTCGGGTCTAAATTGATGTAAGCTCTTTCATAACAAGTAAATAGGTGAAAATAACGGGATTTTACCGGCAAAAAAACAAAGCCAATCAAAGCCAATTTTTTGAAATTGTTTAAAAAAATGGAACTTTTAGGTACCTTTCTTTGCTTAACATATCGGAGCAAAGATTATGACAAAAGGAAATGGACAATTCGATAATAATACAGACCTGAAGGTTTCCGATGAATTCAAAACCGACCTGGGAAACCTGTTCAAGCCGCAGCATTCGATACCCCCCGAAGTTGACAGGGCGATTCTGGATAAAGCTTCCAGGAAATTAATCCGCCCGCAAAGACGGCATAACATCATCCGCCGGATAGGTATAATTGCAGCCACTGCGGCGGTTATTATTTTAGCCTTTAGCCTGGACCTTTCGAGGAAACCCAGACAAGGCACAACTGTATCATATTTTGCCGAAGCTAAAAGTGCCGATATCGACCACAGCGGCCGCGTGGATATTCTCGACGCGTTCAAACTGGCCCGGCAGATCGAATCGGCGGCAGATGTCGATACGAGTTTAGACATGAACGGCGACGGCCTTGTCAACCGCGGCGATGTCGAGTTTATTGCCAAAGCCGCCGTTCGTTTGGATAGAGGAGTTCTATAATGAGAACGATTGTAATTATTTTAATAACTCTGTCTCTGATAGTTCCGGTACCGGCTCAGCAGGCCGACCGGTATGAAACTTCCGTGCAGCAGAAAGTTCGCTTTGCTCAGTTACATATTTATCTCGATTCCGGCAATCAGGCCCTGGCGGCTTATCAATTCGAGCTAAAAGCAACCGCAGGACAAATCAAGATAGTCGGTATCGAAAACGGCGAACATCCGGCATTCAAAGAAGAACCGCCGTACTACGACCCGGCGGCTATGGCAAACGACCGGATAATTATTGCCGCATTCAGTACCGACAAAAATCTGCCGAAAGGCCGGACCCGAATCGCATCTATCCAACTGCAGATAATCGGCGACGCCGAACCCGAATATGCACTTGAATTGACAGTCGCCGCCGATGCGAACGGAAACGAAATTCCCGCTAAAATCACATACGAAAAAGGAGAACAAAAGTGAAAACGAAAATACTAATCACATCAGTCCTTTTAGGCGTAATCGCGACAATCTTGACCGGCTACTTGATTGTTGGATGTTCGTCGGATCAAGGCGGTATTTCACAACGAACAGAGGGGCAGTCGGAAAGAAATGTAGCATGGTCCGATGCGAGACAACAAGCAGATTCAGAATCACAAAGCAAGTCTGTCCAAACACTTCCACAAATATCAGATGAATCCAAATCCGAACTGGAAGAATTACGTACCGATACAGGTAAAACTGCAACTATGGGTGATAAACCAATAGTTAACGACTTGGTACGTAGTAAAAGAGGATCTGTATATAGTCGTTTTCAAGCAGGAGATAGAGAAGGAGCTCGTGGTGGTCGTGGAAGAAGAGGATATAACAGTGAAGGTGTTCTTTCATCAGATATACCACCAACAAGCAGGGAATCTAATATCAGGTACAATCAACAGCTTCTTATTAAAGGATTGGAGGGTAGGAATCTTGTTCTTCAACGCCGTCCGTCTCGCCCATCGACTCCCGATATTTATAGTGAATTGGCGACTGTCACTGCGGATGAGATATGGATAATCGCCAAGGCCGAGACGGGAAAGATTATTGCCGATGAGGATACTCCCGGTTCGGGAGCGATGTTAGCCAAGCTTTCCGAAGAGGAAAAGGAAATACCGCTGCCGCTCAAACATACCGACGTCAAGGGCCAGATCAGCGGCTATATCGCAACCGTGGAAGTGACGCAGCAGTTCCACAATCCATACGATGAAAAGATCGAGGCGGTGTATGTATTTCCCCTGCCGCAGAACGCAGCGGTCAATGAATTTATTATGATTATCGGTGAGCGTAAGATTCGCGGCATCATCCGCGAGCGCCAGGAGGCGGAACAAATCTACCAGGAAGCAAGACGACAGGGATATGTAGCTTCGCTTTTGACGCAGGAACGACCGAACATCTTCACGCAGAAGGTCGCGAATATCGAGCCGAAAAAGCAGATCGATGTCAATATAAAATACTTCAGTACCCTTGCATACGTGGACGGCTGGTACGAATTTATTTTCCCGATGGTTGTCGGGCCGCGATTCAACCCTCCCGGCTCGACCGACGGAGTCGGTGCCGTTGCATACGGCAAAACTGGAATATCCGGCCAGAAGACCGAAGTGCAATATCTAAAACCCGGCCAGCGAAGCGGGCATGATATATCCGTGGCCGTCGATATTAATGCCGGGGTGGCTATCGAAGAAATATCCTGCCCCAGCCATGCCGTCACCAACAGCACCGTCACACCGGAAAAACGCACGGTCAAGCTAAACAGTCTCGACAGTATTCCCAATAAGGACTTTGTCCTTCGCTATAAGATCGCAGGCAAAACCGTCAAATCCGCCCTCGTCACTCATCAGGACAAGCGCGGCGGATTTTTTACGCTGATGCTGTATCCGCCGGACAATCTTAAGCATCTCAAGCGGGCGCCGATGGAAATGATTTTCGTGCTGGATTGCTCCGGCAGTATGAGCGGAAAACCGATTGCAAAGGCCAGAGATGCCATCACCCGCGCCTTGAAACAACTCCAGCCGGGCGATACTTTCCAGGTAATACGATTTTCCAATAATGCCTCCCAGCTCGGGCCGAACCCGGTTCCGGCAACGCCTGAAAATATCCGCATGGGACTCAGTTATGTCGAATCCTTAGAAGGCGGCGGCGGTACTATGATGATAGAGGGAATCAAGGCGGCCCTTGATTTCCCGCACGACCCGCAGCGATTTCGTTTGGTCTCGTTTATGACCGACGGCTATATCGGCAACGAGACCGAGATTCTCGCCGAAGTGTATAACCGACTCGGTGACAGCAGGATTTTCAGCTTCGGCGTAGGCTCGTCCGTCAATCGCTACCTGCTCGACAGGTTGGCCAAGCTCGGTAGGGGAGCCGTGGCTTATATCGGCCTGGATGAATGCGCAGGGGATATTATAGATTTTTTAAACGAGCGTATCAGTCATCCGGCCCTTACCAATGTTACAATCGACTGGGGCGGTCTGAAAGTCACCGATGTTTATCCGGCCAAAGTTCCCGATTTGTTCGTCGGCAGGCCGATTATTCTGACCGGCAGATTCGAAGGCGAACGCAATTCGACAATTCGTATCACCGGCAGGGTCGGGAATCTCGACCAGGAAATTGTAATACCGTTTAATCCCGGAGATTCGGGTGACACTCACGGCGGTATCGCCTGTGTATGGGCGCGTAAAAAGATCGAGACGCTCGCTTCTCAGGCGACGTACGACAATAACAGCGAGCTGCCGGAGCAGATAAAACAGGTCGCTCTCGAATACGGTTTGATGTCGGCATATACGGCTTTTATCGCCGTCGATTCCTCGCGCCAGACGGCGGGCGAACACGGCGTGACAGTCAACGTACCGGTTCCTGTTCCCTACGGCGTTCGGTACGACACAACCGTACAGGAATGACCGATATTTGCGGGTAATTACGAGTTAAAACAAGGCACCGGCAACAACAAATTTATTTTGGAGTAAATTTTTTTACACGTCATATACTACAATTTTGTTATCACGCAACATTCGTCACGCGATAGTAAAAATGATTTATATCGGACATTATTCCCGATAAGATGGGTATAAAAAACAGAAGTTTCTGTTTTGAATACTTCAATATGCCTCAATTTATCGGAGCTAACGATTGTAATATCACTAAGCATGTCGCGATGTTCAATCATGCGTAAAAAACGGGAGTATCAGTACTGATAAAGACTGTTTTTCCTTGACGTATTATCCCCGATGTTGTACAATATCGCCTATAAACAGGGGAGAAGGCTTCCCTTCTTAGGATGCGCGGAAGGGTACGCCTTGAGTAATTGCGCAGGGTTATATGTACGAATTCAATGGGGGGGCATTGGATATGCTGTTAAAGAAAAAGGATTTTTGGTCGGCGTTGATGAAAGTGTCACTGCCTGTCAGACAGTACGCAGAGATGGTGCAGGCGGCCGGCGGCAGCGCACTGTTTTTGCACTCATATCTCGGATATTTAATCACGGGAAACCTGAACGGTTATGGAAGGGAATTTTCCGTTTTCCATCCGAACAGTGTAACGGGACAAATGTCCGAGAAATCCGGTGAACTTCGTGCAGCTAATATCATAGGGGGGATTAAATGATTACAAAGGGTGATACAACACAGGCGGGCAATAATAAGAAGTCCAATATGCGATTCGGTGAATTACTCGTATCCAAAGGGCTTTTGAAAAGTGGCGACCTAAACGAGGCGTTGAACGAGCAGCGTAGCCGCGGCGGTCGTCTCGGTGAAATACTGATAAGGCTCAAAATGCTCAGCGACGATGCGGTAAGAAGCGCGTTGGCGGAACATCTCTCGACGGAATTCGTTCATCTTGACGTCAGTGAAATAGATATGAAAGCGGCCCGCCTCATACCGGAAGTAATCGCCAAGCGTTTCTCGCTTGTTGCAATCAGCCAGAAGGACAACCGTCTGACGGTGGCGATGGCCGATCCGCTCGACGTGATTGCGACCGACACGGTCACTCTTAAAACCGGCCGCGAGGTGAGACCGGTGCTAAGCTCACGCCGGGAGATACACAACGCTCTGGAAGTTATTTACCACGGTTCCGACGTCGATGAGCAGAGTCTTCGCGACCTCGTTGAGCTGCATGTAGAGGATGAAGTGAACGACCAGGATGCGGTGTTGGAAGACGCCCTGGAAGCGGACATCAGCGTCGAAGAGGCCGCAACACGGGCTCCCGTTATTCGGTTCGTGGACCTTTTGCTTAGGCAGGCTGTCAAGAGCCGGGCAAGTGACATTCATGTCGAACCGCAGGAAAATTCGATGGTTGTCCGCATGAGGATCGACGGCATTCTTCGGGACATGGTCCCTCCGTCGAGAAAAATGCAGGTGGCTGTATCGACCAGAATCAAAATTCTTTCGAGAATGGATATTGCCGAACGCCGGCTGCCCCAGGACGGGCGGTTCCGGATAAAGGCTCCCGGCAGAGATATCGACGTTCGCGTGTCCGTCATTCCGACTATATACGGCGAAAAAGTCGTCATGCGTATTCTGGACTCGGCGGCCTTAAATCATAATCTTGACCAGCTTGGCTTCGAGCCGCAGTTTCTGAAGGAGCTCAAAGACAATCTCAGGCAGCCGCACGGCATCATTATCGTTACCGGCCCGACCGGCAGCGGAAAAAGTACGACGTTGTATTCGGCGTTGAATTATATCAAGGACCCGAAGAAAAATATTACAACGGTCGAGGACCCTGTCGAATACCGCCTTGCGGGAATCAACCAGATTCAGGTCAAACCGGAAATTGATCTCGACTTCGGTCTGGCGCTCAGGGCGATTCTCAGGCAGGACCCGGACATTATCTTTATCGGCGAGATTCGTGACAAGGAAACAATCGACATCGCAATCAAGGCTTCTCTGACGGGCCATATGGTTTTAAGCACGTTCCACACGAACGATGCGCCGAGTGCAATCAGCAGAATGGTCTATATGGGCGTCGAGCCGTACCTGTTGTCCTCGACGGTCAATCTGATTATCGCGCAGCGGCTTGTCCGCAGGATTTGCGACCGCTGTAAGGAACCGGTAACATTGGACGAAGAGACGCTGCGGCGGTTAAAAATAAATCCCGAGAAGGCGAAAGATATGGTATTCTACCACGGCACGGGCTGCAACACGTGCGGCCGTACCGGGTATTTGGGTCGATTACCTATATTCGAGTTCCTGGTGATGGACAGAGAGATTCGGGAAAGAATGGTTGCCGGGGCAAGCGAATCGGAAATTCGCCGGATTTCCCGGAAAAAAGGCTATGACGGCCTGTTCGAGAGCGGCATAAAAAGGATATTAGCCGGATTAACTACCGCCGAAGAGGTGCTTAGCGCTACCTTTACGGAAAAAGAATAAGCAAAGTATTTGGAATATACCGATATATAGAGTTGTTAATTCAAAGGATTTGTAAGTGATTACATTTAAGTACGTAGCCCGGGATAGTACAGGCCAGATTAAGGAAGGGATGACCAAGGCTGCATCCGAGTCGGACGTTCTCGGCTGGCTTGGGGACCAGGGATGCACTCCTATCTCTGTCGATATGGTTAGCATGGGCACCAGGAAGAAGCTGCGTATGCCCCTGTTCCAGAGAATCCGCTCGGCCGAGCTGGCGGCGGTCTTCTGGCAGTTGACCACTATGGTCGAAGGCGGCATCACAATCGTCGAGTCCCTGGATGCTATCGCCGAGGATATCGACAATGCCAGACTACACAAGATTCTGGAGCAGATGCTTGAAAAGGTGGAAAGAGGCGAGAGTATTTCCGACAGCATGTTGGAATTTTCAGACGTATTCAACAAGCTTGTCTGCTCGCTTATCATGGCCGGCGAGACGGGTGGAAATATAGCATTGGCGTTCCGCCGGGTTGCCGAATATTACACCAACCGCGACAGGCTCGCTCGCAAGGTTAAAAAGGCGGTGACGTATCCGGCCTTTGTGTTCGGATTCGTGGTTGTTGTAGTGACACTCATCGTGACTCTTGTCATTCCGCGATTTACCGTGATGTTCGAGCGCTTCGGCTCCGGGAACCTGCCGGCTTTCACCCAGGCCTTTATGGGTGTTTATTATATGCTGGCACATAACTGGTTTTATATCATTGGTGGGCTGTTGTTTATAATAATTTTTTCAATCGTGTTCTATAAAGGTTCGGAAAGTTTCCACAGCCTCTGTTCCAGCTTGTTTTTGCGGATTCCTTTATTCGGCAGGCTGATAAAGCAGGCCTTCATCGCTTCGTTCTGCAGGACGATGTCGAACCTTCTACGCGGCGGTGTGCCGGTGCTGGAAGCTTTCGAGATTCTGACTGAGATGACCAGAAACGATGTTATTCACACAAATTTGAAAAAGGCCAGGGAAAACATCGTAAGCGGAACGAGCATCTTTTTGAGCATGGCGACCACGAGATTCTTCCCCAATATGGTAATAAAGATGGTTCGTGCCGGCGAAGAAAGCGGCTCGCTCTGGAAGACCTTGGACAGGACGGCGGATTATTACGAGGAAAAAGTCGATGCCCTGATTGCAACCATCACATCGCTGCTCGAACCTATTATGATTATTATCGTCGGTATTATCGTTTTAGTCGTGGTTTTGGCGTTGTATCTGCCGATCTTCCAGATTTCCGATATAAGAGGAGGATGAGACGGAAGTCAGAGGACAGAAGGCGGAAGACAGAAAGAAAGGAAATTGGGTTTGCGATTTTACTTGACGTTTAAGACCATGAAATTAGAATAAGTGGTTCTCAGTATGGAGATGAGTAAACTGAAAGGATTTGAAGTTTAAGTAGTTTTTTTGTTAGGAGAAAAATATTATGAAGAGCAGAAAAGGTTTTACATTAATTGAATTGATGGTAGTGGTCCTGATAGTCGCTGTTCTGGCGGCGGTCCTGGTTCCCTTGATGACCGCCAGGCTCGAATCAGCAAGATGGTCCGAAGGCAAAGCCGGATGTGGTTCTTTGGCAACGGCAATTAGAGCGATGTACGCCGAAGTCGGGGAAGAAGGTTGGGACGATATAGCTCCAAATGATCCGCTTACATACATGACCCAGGCGGATTTGAGGGGTAAATATTTCAGCTATGGAGATTATACTTTGGATGTAAGTTTGGCTGATGACACGGAATATCCTGTGCATTATACTATTCAGGTAGGTGTACCATTAGATCCATCGACGCAAGGAGCTAGTGTTACTTGGAAAAAAACTGGTTACCAATTAGACCATGAAGGTACCTGGACTGAATTATGATGATCATACCGGCGATTGTACCAAGATTTAATTTTTACGCCTGGACATAAGCTGTAAGGTGTAATGAAAAAGCCAGACGGTTAGTTTGTTTTATTTCGAGTATTTGTATTGAGATGAATTGAAGTAAGCTTTAACGAAAGTTAAGGGAGGGTGTTTTTTCGTGTAGAAGAAAAGTTAATGGAATAGAGCGAAACCTTGAAATTGACGCTGGCGGAGTCGAGGGAGGCTCTTTAAGCGTCATTTTCGTTTTTACCGGCGGTATTTTTTTATTGTGTGTCATACTGCCGGTAAGAGCCGGCAATTCGCAGCCGAAAGTTACGCAGCGATTTTAGAAAAGGACGTATTATGATTATTGTTCTGAAATCGAAAAAAGGAATGACCCTCGTTGAGGTGATGCTGGCCATATTGATTCTGACGATTGTAATCCTCGGAAGCGCCCTTTTGTATGTTTACGGCCTCGGCCACATCAGCCTGAGTAAAAATTACCGGGTGGCCACCGAATTAGCCGCTCAAAAACTCGAACAATTCCAAGCGGACAACCATTACCATATCGACATCCCCGACGGCGAGACGAGCGAGGATGTTTCCCTCGGAGGCGTATCATTCACACGGGATACGATGACCGAAGATCTCGGCTTGTATAAAAAGGTAAATGTTACAGTCAACTGGACACAGAACCAGAGGCCCCGCGAAGTGAGCCTGGTTACTTTGTACGTGAAAAGATGAAATCTATAAAAACAAAAAGTCAACGCGGAGCGACTATAGTAGAGTTACTTATCGTGGTTATCATAACCATGATAGTGCTTTTATCCATAGGTTCCGGTCTGGTCGCCGGCCACAACTACTGGAACGAGGCCTGGGAGCAAGTGAATCTCCAGAGGGACGCTTCTTACGCAATGAATATTATTACCCGTCCTATTAAAGAGGCCACGAATGCAACGGTCGGAGAAGACGACGATTCTGTCCTAACAATAGACAACCAGGGCGGGGGCCGGATAACTTTTTCCATGGAATCGGAAACTCCGGAGGCCAACAAGCTCCTTAGGCAGATTGCGGGATTCAATCCTCAGAAAATTATCGGTAACGTGGAAGATCTGGTGTTTAATGTCGATGGTAACAGGGTGAGAATTTATATCCAGCTCAAAAAGGACGACCTTGAATTATCTCTTGCCTCGACGATTATGATGCGAAATTACGGATTGTGACGGTGTATTAAGATGAATAGAGTATCGAAATATCGCAGAGGTATAGTGCTGGTTGCAGTGATAACCGTTGGTTTTATTATGATTATCATTGGTTTGACTCTGCTTAAATTGGCCGAATACGAATATTCGTTGACCCACAAAGATGTCAGGAAGATGAAGGCCTTTTATTGTGCCGAGGCGGGAATAGCGAATTTTATTACGAATGCCTACGACAGGGACTTCGAAAGTATAGAAGAGACCGTTCTGGACGAGGGAAGCTACTGGGTCGATGTTTATGACGAGGAATTTCCTCCTTTTGCCATTGCAACCGGCAAAGTAGGCAACGAGCAGAAAAGAATCAGAGTAGAGCTTTCCTTTTTAAGTTTTCCTTACGAG
Source organism: uncultured Pirellulales bacterium (assembly GCA_964431695.1). Taxonomy (GTDB): domain Bacteria; phylum Planctomycetota; class Phycisphaerae; order Sedimentisphaerales; family Anaerobacaceae; genus JAFGPS01. The sequence continues at coordinate 40,927 of CAYSKI010000013.1, forward strand.
CACGCCATATTCGGCGGAAACGCTTTCGACCAGGACTGGACGCTCGATTTGAGGGGGACCGGCGATCCGAAGTATTTCGGAAGCGGAGTGGGTCAAATATGGAGAGGCGGAAAAGATACGATTTACGGCGATATATATGCCAAGGGGGACGTCGCTTTATACGAACAAAGCAATGTCAATCCCAAGTACTCGGAGAACTACGATATCTACGGTGATGTCGATGCCACCGGCAACGTAAATACCTACGATGAGGCGTATGTTTCCGGCTCGATTGTGACTAATGTCGATGCGCTTGGCGTGCCCGATCTGGTTGACATGAACTACGAGGAAAATAATACTCATAATGTGAGTCAGGAATTTACAGCCGCAGGTGTAAGCCAGGGGCGCCTGCCGTCGGGTAATGAGTTATACGATGTAGTTGTCAAGAACCCGGGCGACAGGGCCAGCGAATGCGGTTCCACCGACGGCGACGATTATTTCTTCGAGTCGAGAAATGTCTATGGAGGGGGAGATTTCAGGAGTGGGAATTCGCCGTTACATTTGGGCGAAGGCAGAATTTATTATATCGATGGCAATGTATGGGTTCACAATAAAACCACCTACGGTTTTTTGGTTGACGGCAAAGTGACCATCGTGGCAACGGGAGATATCCATATTTGTGACAATATCGTATATTCGGATCCGGGTTATGAGGGCGACCTGCTGGGTATGGTAGCCCTTGGGAAATATAACAGTAACGGCGACCTGGTTTCCGGCGGTAACGTCTATTTTGGAGACCCTCGTTACGGGACTACCTACACTTTTTCCGGGTTAATGTTCGCCGCGAATGATTTCTTATACAACACCGACCACGTCGATAGAACAGAAGCGGAGCCGGAGACGGGCTTTACCGTTTACGGCAATTTTGCCGCAGGCAATCACGTCTTAGTCAACCGGGACTGGTATGACCCCGACGGAACCGGACAGTCAAGGCCGGCATACTACAATCAGGCCCTAGGGCAATGGATTGATATAGCGGACGGATTAGCATTGTCGCCGAGTGAGATTAACAGCCTCAGACATTATCAGATGATCGTCGATTATGACGAGCGGGTTCGCAGTGTGGATACGCAGCCGCCGGGACTGCCGAGAGGCCCGGGCATTATTTTCAGTGGAATAACATACTGGGAAGAATTGTCGCCGTGGGGCTAATTGAAAAAAATTAGCGGAAATCGGATAATTTCTGTGCACAATCAATAAAACTGGTATAATTGTTATTGTTGATATTTCGAACGGCAATGATAAAAATACCGGCATTTCTAAGTTAACCCCGTGAAACGCCGATATATATTTGTTGGTAAATGAAGGATATTTTCAATTTCATTTCATAAAGAGTCTCAGATATGGCAGGAGATAACTGATTAACACAATCGAAAGTGGACAAAAAAATAAGGGTGTGACGCTTGTCGAAGCTTTGATAGCTGCGACTGTGGTAGCTATTTTAGCACTCGGTGCGCTTATCTATCAGTATCTCGGTGCGACGCATTTCCGTATTGCACATGCGGAATTGACGGCTACGCGTGCTGGCCAGCTTTTAATCGAGGACTGGAAGGGCAGCGGGGCACCCGATATCGAAAATTACGATGCATCCACTTTGGGCATGGGATTTGAAAAACCTTATGCCGGCGATAACAGCTACTATATTATCAAGGTTGATGGTATTAAGATGTATGTGACCCTTTCTTATGAAGATGTTGACGTGGATGAATTCGCGGGTATTACTCTTCGGCGGGTTAATGTAAAAATTCAATGGCGAAAGGATTTCGGCTCCGGACCGGTGGACGCCGATGACCCGTCGATTCTTCTTTCTACTTATGCCAGGAAAGGCATAGATTAGGCGATACCGATTATGAATAAAATCGTTAAAAAGTTCGGAGCGGGCCTGACTCTCGTAGAGTTGATCATAGGTGTAGTGGCTTCGATTATTGTCTTATTGTCTGTAGCCATTTTGCTGGTTTCCGGCCATAAGGGTTGGAATTATGCATTCAATTATGCCAACGGCCCCGTTCAGGTTAACGCTATCGAGACTATGATAACTTTCGGTTCGATGGGCAGGAGGTCCAACAAATCGGATTACAAGCTGTATCAATCGGACGTGGAGGGGACTTCGTATTCTGTTGTGCTTCCTTCATCGACCGAGGATCCGGAAGAAGTGGTTTTCGGTGACGCGGTCGAATTTCGATACTGGGATACGGATCTGAACGACGGTTTTATGGATACCGATATTACCGGTAACGCTTATATACTTTTCTACGTAGAGGATGGGAAGTTGATGGTTGACCGTGGAACGTATCCTCCAGGAGGTATCGATTCGTCCGGATATAAATTAGACGGATTGAGCACACAAGTGCTTGCCGAAAATGTTGAGTTCGCCGAGTTCAGCCATACGACTAAAAATATCGCGGGCGATGGGAAGGGCTGTGTTAAGCTTAACATGCGGCTTTATGATGAAGAGGAGGACCAGGGAATAACCATAAAAACGGCTACTTTGATGCGTAATGTCTGGCCGTGATGATTGCTGGTTGGAACTGAAATGAAAATGGCAAAACAAAAAAGGTTAAAGGAAAAAGACGCGTATGCTCTGGTGCTGGCACTGGCGGCGGCGCTTATTCTGGCTTTGATAGGTGCGGGATTACTGCACATCTGCTACGGGGTGCGAGTGCGGGCGGCAAGAATCAAAAGAGAAACAATATCCATGCTGGCCGCCGAAGCAGGTTATGAAAAAGCCATTTTCTGGATGAGCCAGCAGTCGGATGTATTAAGCGGTCTGGCCGACCCCACATCAGGTGCATTCGGGACTATAGCTTTTGAAAACAGCCATTGTTATTATGAAATTAGTCTCCATGATTTTATCGGGGCACGGCCCATATTCAGAGTAATTTCCACCGGTTACAGCGGTTCGGCAAGCCGCGTTGTGGATGTTTATGTTGTCCAGGAAATCACCGGATGGGATATGGGAATGTGTCGTATTCCTTCCGGTACATCATCTACCGAGCCTGTTTATTTTGCCAACGGCGAGGTAATAGATATAAAGGTTCACATAAATAATCTTCATGATAGTCCGGACAACAGGGATATTTACATTACCGGCAGTCCGCAGTTTCTGCGGGAAGTTGAGATGGGTGAGTCACGTTATAGGGGAACTTCGGATAAATACGGCGGCGTGATGGGGCTTTTTGACGGCGGTATATCTTTCGACCAGCCCGATGTTAAAATTACCGATGAAGATACCGTTAAAAGCAAAATCGGGCGATTTAGGGGATTCACCGCGAGTACTTTTAATTTTAGTGATGACACACACAAAAGACCCATCGGAATGGCTGATATATCAAATCCTGTTTATTTTGATGCAAATGCGGTTCAGCTCGAGTTTTTTGTAGATTCAGAGGGCGGGAAAGTACGCATCACAAATAACTGTACGGTCAGGGGATACCCCAATGGTACAAGGGATTATCGAATAATACCGGGCAGTGATCCGCTGCGTTTTTATAAGTATAATACTTATGCATATCATTACAAACCCGATAACGAATTTAGTGTTACATATTCGATAGATGACGAGGCAGATGAAATATACGTTACCCAGAAATTTCACTCCGCAACAGGCATAATAGAGAGCGAACCGGGCGGACAGATTTTTGTCGAAGGAAATGTTGTTCTTGGAAGCGCCGAATTTGACCCGATGGTGGTCAAAGGCAAGCTGACCATAGTAGCGACCGGCAATATCTGGATTGCAGATTCTATAATTGTTGACGGTGTACCGAACAACGGACCTTATGTGCCGGACAAGGATAATCAGAACGTCCTGGGCCTTATCGCCCAGGGTGTTGTAAAGGTTATAGACCCCGGTCTGGCAAATTACAACTCACCGGAACTAAGTGTTTCCGACGCAAACAACCCTGCGATAACACATTCATACGTACCAGTTTGTAATGGTTCTTCTCAAACCGTCAGATACCTGCACGATCCTATGGTTGTGATTGCTGCGGTTACGGTCGGCGGCGGCGGATGGGGTGCTGAGAATGTCGGAAGCAGAAAAGAATCTGGCGGAAATCAGGATGATCTGGTTTTGATTGGCTCTATATGCGAAGTTGTCAGAGGTGTGGTGGGGATTGTTGGTACTGACGGCTATATTAAAAAATATACTATCGATGAAAGACTGCTGGAAGGGGTCCTTCCGGGAAATATCTGGTTTGGGGGCAAATATATCCCCGCACCTGCGGGCTGGCACGACTACCGACCTGATAATTAGTTTACAGGTTGGCATAAATTTTGCCGAAAATATCATAGCCGGCTTTGGCTTATTGATAAGCAGCAAAATTAGGGATGTTGTGATGCCGGATAAATCTTCATTCGTGATTTCAGCGTGTTATATTTTGATGCACGACTTACCCAGAGCATGGAAGATCCGGCCTATTTTGGGATAGATCGCTGGCGGGAAGAAGTTGTACCTTAAGTTTGCCCCATATAGCAGTAATTATTATATTTTTTTAGGACCAGTTTACCCAATTTATCCATGTCAGGACGCACTTTATAATCTTTGCCGGGGATTAAAATTAGTTTTGCATTTCGGCATACCGTTCCGTATAATATGACGTTTTTAGAATACGGGAGAACATTTAACAGATGTTGAAACTCGTTAACAAGGATGTAATTGGATTGGATATCGGTTCTTATTCGGTAAAGACAGTCCATTTGAGCAAATCGAAAGGCAGTTGGGCGGTTACTTCAGCGGCTATCGTCGAGATTTCCTCGGAAGGCGCCGATAGTTCCAGACACCGTGAAGCAAATACTGTCCGGGCAATCCAGAATTGTTTGCGTATAATCCCAACCAAGACAAAACTGGCGGTCTGTTCGGTAGGCGGACCAGAGGTAGCTATAAGAAATTTCGATTTCCCTGTGCTGCAGCCTGAAGAGATGGAAAAAGCAGTTATGCTGGAAGCCAGACAGGTTTGTCCTTTTACGACTACCGATATCGTAGTTGATTACAATCTTATTCCCGACGGACGTGACAGGGCAAGAGGATATCTCGTTGCGGTTACGAGTGAGCTTCTCAACAGAAAGCTCCGGCTTTCCGGGGAGGCACATCTGAATTGCACGCTGATGGATGTGGATGCATTGGCAGTCTTAAATTGCTTCAATGAGATTGAGAAACCCGGGGCCAATCACGATACTGCCGTTTTGAATATCGGCAGTCGGCACACTACCCTGGCTGTCGAAGGTAATAATGGCCTGCCGTTTGTCCGGAACCTCAGTTATTCCGGCGAAGATGTGATAAAACAAATCGCCGAACAAAACAGCATGACGGCCGAAGAGGTACGCAGGACGCTCACGGGCGAAGACAAGAATATTCCCCCGTCGGTCAACGATTCTCTGATCGAGGCCAGTCTCGGGCTTATTGGAGACATTCATAAAACAATTCGCTTCTACGGCGCCCAGCGGAATTCGTTCGATATTGACAGGGTATTGGTTTGCGGCGGGTTCGCACTGTTCGGAGGTTTTATGGAATTTTTGAGTGAACACCTGCCGATCAGGTTCGAGCTTTGGAATCCGTTTGATAAGATGCAGTGTCATTCCCAGGTTCTTCGGAGCGTTCTACTAAAAAATATTCTGCGAAAGAGCGGCCCCGCAATGGTTGTTGCCGCCGGTCTTGCGATGAGGTCGATATACGATGCATAATATAGATTTGTTAAAAGGACAGGGGATACCGCCGAAAGCCACAACGTCAGGTATAATTATCCTGACCGTGATGGTTGTTGTACCCATCCTTGTCGCAGCGGGTATGCTGGATTGGTATCTGCAGACCAGAATCGATGTCGGAATGATGCAGCAGAAAATAGTGACTGCCAGGGAAACAATTGCCGCGCATACGTCTGATGTGAAACAGAAACGTTCGCTGGAGCAGGAAATAAAGCTGGTGAACAGCAAGCTCTCGGAAGTCTCGCGTACTCTGGATATATTTGTTCAATGGACGCCTGTTCTGGTGACGCTTGTGGAGAATATGCCCGGCCCGATGATTATGCGAGATTTGACGGCTCTAAGTCAGAGCACGAGAAGAACCGCAAGAAGAAATACCGATCCCAATAAACCGCTTATTATTCCGATTCCGGAACGCAGATTAGTGATGAATATCAGCGGCAGTAAGCCGGGCAGTTATTATCAAACAGTTCGGAAGTATCAGGAACATCTGAATAATTCGACTGTTCTAAAACCTAAAATAAAAGATATCGTCCCTTCGACGGAAGCTGCAACTGGTAACGATCAGACTGAATCTTATATCATGAATATTATTTTTGCATCGAATCAACGGTAAGTTTTTTATGAAGTCTAATACTGGAAATTATCTTAAAGTGGCGGCTATTGTTTGGTTCTGTTGTATCGTTGTGTTTGCATTGGTTTTTATACTTGTTCTACTGCCGCAGAGTAGTAAAAAAATAAGTATCGAAGGCCAATACAGAGAGATCGAGAGCAGTGCAAGCGAGGCATTTCTCGCCGCACAGGAGCAGACAAAAATCCGATTGAACGAACATATTGAGCAGTTGAATGAAAGGTTGGGGGATTTTGTTGTCGATCCCGGAAGCACATCCAATTTAACATACGAAATCAGCGGGATTTCCAATGAGATAGGGCTGAATTTGTTCCGGATTGCTCCGATGAGTGAAAGCATAGCGGCATTGGATGATTGTAAATATGTTTCGGGACAGTTTTACCACGTGAGCTTTACATCGAGTTTTAATAAATTTGCGACCTTTATTAATGCTCTTGAGAGATATAGACCATTCATTTTTGTGGATACATTTTCAATTTCTCAGTCTCACCAGGGTAATCAGGAGCATGATGTGCAGATGCAACTGGCGATTTTAGTTGCAAAAAGTGAAAAAGCAAAAAAAGGGAAAGGTTAATTCTTTGAAACCCGGATTTGGAATCCCAGTTTTTTTCAGAAGGATTTTGCAAAATGGAGTCCGGGAGTATATTATTATGTGAATTTTATTTAGGAGTTGGAAGAAGATTGGGTCCGGGAGCCGATTGTATCGGTTCTGAATGAGCTTATGAGAACGATGGCAATTGCAAATCAAAAGGGCGGCTGCGGCAAGACTACAACAGCAGTGAATCTTGCTTCGGCTTTTGCATTGTTGGGAAAACGCGTCCTGCTGGTTGATCTGGATCCGCAGGCTCATGCTACTTTGGGGCTTGGCTGTGATCCCGAAGGCGTGGACAGGACTATTTATAATCTGTTTACCGATCCCAATATACCTGTCTCCGGATTAATCTCGAACAGTAAAGTAGAAGGGCTCTCTTTGATCCCGAGTAACATATTACTTTCCGGTGTTGAGCTTGAACTTGCAACTTTGGAACGCAGGGAATATGCTCTTGCCGATAGGATAGGCGAGGTGAACGGTTCCTACGAAGTGTGCCTTATAGATTGTTCGCCTTCGCTGAGTTTGCTTACAATCAATGCTCTCGTGGCCAGTGACAATGTCATCATACCCGTACAGACTCACTATTATGCCCTTGAAGGCTTAAGACAGTTGCTTGAAACAGTGGATATAGTCCAGAGACGCTATAATGAAAATCTGGAAATACTCGGCGTTTTGTTGACCTTTGTCGAGAGCAGAACGAAATTGAGCAGGCAGGTCCAGCGGCAGATGAGAGAGCATTTCGGCGATTTGGTTTTTGACACGGTTATCCACAAAGATGTAAGGTTGGCTGAGGCGCCAAGCGCACACGAATCCGTTTTTGCCTATGCGCCGAATTCTACAGGTGCAATTGAACATAAGATTTTAGCAGAGGAAATAGGCTAAATAATGACGAAAAAAAACAGGACAGGACTGCAAAGCGAGGTCTCGCATATTTTTGCCGGTGTGCCGATACCTAAAAGAAAACCACCTCGTTCCGAACATACCGACAAAAAACCGGAGTCTCAAGGTCCCGAACAAACTGCTCCGGCTGAAAAGTTACCTCCTGAAGAATCCTCTGTAAAAAAAACCCCGGAGAGACAACAAGTTCAGCCGGAAGTATCTGCAGAAGAAATGCCTGTCACAGAATCTAAAGCACAAGATTCGTCGGCGCAAAAGACGCCAACCGAGCAGGAACGAGTAAAAGAAACTCCGGTCGAAAAGATGATAGCTCCGCAGTCGCAGATTGAACAAGTTCCGGTTAAGCAACCGCCTGTTATAGAACCTCCGGTCGAACAACCTTCGGCACCGTTTAGTCAGGCAGTCGAGATTCCCGAATTTGAAGAAACTATTGAGACACATCCAGATTTATCTTCCGTGAAGCCTTTAAAGAGCGGCATTATAAAACAAAGTGCCGTGAAATCAACTCGCAAAATACCTGTTATCTCGAGAGGCAAACGTATTACATCCGATAAATCCGGCGTAAGCTCACGCAGGCAGACGACTATGGTAATTCTGGTGATTGCTCTTTCTGTCCTTCTTTTTTTTCTGCTTGTTAAACCGTTTAGTCAATCTTCGAGGAATTCTGCCCGTTCGGCGCCTAATATATCAACATTGACCCAGACGTCTTTCGGAGCGAATACCGAAAGTGTTGTTATTGACTGGTCGACTCCACCTGAGTATCCGAAGAAGACTCGTGATCCGATGCTGCCTGTTTCAGACCAGCAGCTTTACTCGACAACGGGCACGCCGATCATCACAGGTATATCATCCGGTGAAGGAGAGAAGTTAGCCATTATAAAGGGTACCGGTAAACTCGTTAAGGAGGGAGATGAAATATTTGGTTGGAAAGTATTAAAAATCAATCCGAATTCTGTTGTGTTTGAAAAAGACGGTAAAAAGCTGGAATTGGAGCCACAAGGAAAAAAGTAGTTACGAATGTCGAAATACGAAGGATGTTATTCTGAGTAAAGACTAAGAAAGGAGACATTATGAGAAATTTTTGTAATTGCAAAGGGCTGGCAATATTGGCAGCACTGCTGTTAATCTGGGAACTCAATACAGTAACAGGCCAGGATGCTCAGGAAATGGAGAGTGAGCCGATAGCGTTGACAAACGTAGAGCAAAAAATGATGCAAAAGATCAGTGTAGATTTTCGAGAGACTCCCATTGACGATGTTATAAGAGTTTTGGCTAAGCAGGCGGATTTGGACATTGTTAAAGGTCCTGATATTACCGGCAATGTTACAGCCACGCTGACGGATGTCCCGCTCGAAGAAGCGATGAATCAAATTCTCACCGCCTACGGCTGCGGCTATGTGGCAAGTGAAAATATGATAAGGATTGTCCCTGCATCGCAGCTTACAGAAGAAACAGAAAGGACTGTAAGTAAAATTTATCGAATTACCTATGCGGATGTTAAACAGGTAGAGCAGGCATTGACAAAAGTAATCTCCAAACGCGGCTCGATTGCCTCCAGCTTCGGCAGCAGTAATATCATTGTTACCGATACCGAAAGTAAGGTTAAGGCAATCGATGCATTTGTTGAGGAGATTGACCGTGTAACACCTCAGATACTTGTCGAGGTAAGAATCTATGATGTTAAGAACACGGACGAGCTTGAATTCGGTTTCGAATGGCGAGCGGGACGTAACTCAGGATACGGCACCGGACGGGCTACGGGAATAGGCAGCAATTCAACTACAGGAGGCCCTGTAAGCGGCACGCTCACAAACAGTGATCCGTCCATAACCGGACTTTTTGAAAGCACTACCCAGCAGGTGGGTTCGACCGGAGTCCTTGACTTGGGAATACTTACAAAACACGCGGATTTGGATTTGTTATTTAGCGCAATTCAGCAGCAGGATGCAGCCAAGCTGCTTGCCAATCCGCGGATTATCGTGCTCGACAATGAAACGGCCTCTTTTAAGGCCATTGAAGAAATCCCTTACCAGCGACTTCAGCAGGGGGGATATCAGAGTTTCGGAACAACGGAATTTAAAGAAGTCGGAGTTGAGCTTGAGGTGACGCCGCATCTTGCGACTAACGGCCTGATAAGATTACACATAATTCCTGTTTTTAGTGTTCAGGTCGATTCGGTAGAGATAACAACTATCGGGACCGGAGGCGCAAGTATTACAAGTCCCCAGCCGGTTGTTGATAAACGTGAAGCTAATACGATAGCTTTGGTCAGAGACGGCCAGACGGTCGTTATCGGGGGACTTAGAAAGCAAACCGTAAACCAGTTAGTTAGTAAGGTCCCGGTGCTCGGCGATGTTCCTTTGTTAGGTTGGTTATTCAGTTTTGAAGGTGAAGAAACCGTCAACAGCGAGCTGGTTGTTTTCATAACTCCGAGGATTATAGAAGAACCGGTGCTCTCGGAGGCCGAAACGAAGTTTTTGGAAGCGACCGATGTCGTCAGTCCTACACCTCCGACGGCGAGAATCGATGCTGCGACAAGGGAAGTCGGCACCTTCAAGAAATAATAAAGCAGCAGACTATAATGGGAATTAATGTTTTATGAGTTAAACAGTGAAACGAAGAATCCGGCCCATAATAAAATGCCGTTTTGTTATCGAGGCCGGATTCTTCGGTAACGGCTCAGATTCACAAAAAGTAATTTGAGTTAATATATTAACGACTATTTCAAGGATCTTGGAAGGGGCGTATTAATATGGTAGATATAAGAAGTATATTAGTTGAAGCGGTGCAGAAGGAAGCGAGCGATGTTCATATAAATGTCGGTATGCGTCCCATAATCCGGGTGAATACGGATCTTATCGCCACCGAGTTTCCGGTTATTACTGATGTGGATGCAAGGGATATAGTTTTATCTCTGGTTGGTCAGGAGAAATTCGACAAGTTAGAATCGAAAAGGGACCTCGATTTCTCGACCAAGATTACTGATCCGGACCAGCGTTTCCGCGTCAATGCTCACTACCAGCGTGACACAATCGCAATTTCATTCAGATTGATCTCCGACCGTATTCCTTCCATAGAAGAGTTGAATCTACCGGAGAAAATTAAGGATTTTGCCGACTTGCCGAGAGGATTGGTTTTAGTCACGGGGCATACCGGTGCGGGAAAAAGTACGACGCTCGCTTCGACTATAGGTCTGATTAACAGCAAGTACAGAAAACGTATAATCACCATTGAAGATCCTATCGAATATTGGTTGAAGAATGATAAGTGCATGATAGAACAGCGCGAAGTGGGATCGGATTGTCCGGATTTTGCTACGGGATTAAGGCATGTCCTTCGCCAGGACCCCGATATAATTATGGTCGGTGAAATGCGGGACCTGGAAACCACCAGTTTTACGCTGACTGCCGCCGAGACCGGACATCTCGTTTTCAGCACCCTGCATACGGTCAATTCTTCACAGTCGATAGAGCGCGTAATAGATATCTATCCAGCTAACCAGCAAACTCAGGCTCGAACTATGCTGGCAAATGCTTTGCAGGCTGTTGTCTCTCAAACTTTGTTCAGAAGAGTCGATCAGCCGGGCATGGTACCCGGGACGGAAATAATGCTTTGCACGTCGGCGGTAAGAAACTGCATCCGCGAGAACAGAATATACGAAATACCGAATGTTATTGAAACGTCACGTCGTTTTGGAATGCACTTAATGGATAACAGCATTGCGGAATTGTGTGCGAACGGTCTAGTCGATAGAGAAGAGGCGATATTAAGATCGACTAATCGTGGGAAAATGGAGAAGATGCTTCGACTCGCCAGTCGAGCATAATCTGTGGTGTAGTATTCCATTGACTCATTTACATATATGCGCTTCTTTCTGCATATAAAGCTGCTATTGTAATATCGGTTGATAAGGCAGTTTCAAGGCGTGTACAGCAACCTGTTATTTGCCCCGGAATCGGGAGCCAAGGATACGGTAACCGGATGATGAAGCTGTACCGTTTAGCTTATCTGCAGCCTGCTTCAATTTATTCCAAGGAGTGACTCTAAGATTTCATTCGAAACCTTAAAGACTGTTCCATGCCTGGTATCTCTGAGGAAAACCAGCTTTTCAGTAATCGATTCCCAGTTTTGTAAGTCCTTCGACATGATTCCTTCGTACCGGTGACGTGTGTAGCCGTCATAATATAAATACCACATATCAGCGATTTTTATCGCCGTCGGCCCCTCGACCCAGTCAGGCGAAATCGGCTCCGATGCATGGCTGTACGGACCAATTGATCAGGTCTTTTGAATGAGCGATTCCAATACCTTTGTCCCACCAGCCGCTTGTCCAGACAATATGAAAAATATCGTCCGGCCCCCGACAAATACAGGGGTCTCGCATCAGTTCGGTACCGACCTCGGGTTTGAGAAAAGATTTGTCGTTATTTAGCGCAATCCATTTTAATCCGTCATGGCTGTATGCCAAATGGAGGCCGTCCTCGCCGTTGCCTCGAAATGATGAAAACAGGTAGTTATCTTTATTAGTTGTTTCTGCTTTTTCAGGCGTACCTGTGGTATTGAGAATGCCGGTGACTAATATTAAGCTGATAAACATATTTATATTCATGGTGAAATGTCCTCACAATTCTCATTGTTGTCTATGTTCGTATGTTTGAAGGATAATATTGTAATTTACCCATTATAACAGTAGCATGTCCATATACGAGGTAGTATTTCTGTATCGGATAGGATGCTTCAGTTGAGAAAAAAAAATTGTCGGATATGTCGATATTTGTTATGATAACGATATGGAATATTAATAATCCGTATTGACGATTGATTTGAGCCTGATTGGTCGCCAATATGGACAGAAATTCAAAAAAGCCCGGGCTTTATTGTATTCAAAGAGACCCCGGCCGGATGAAGCAGCGGTAAATAACAGTGGGACGTTTGCAGAAAAATCAGCTCCAGATACTAAGTAACTCGACCGTTACAGAGTTGCTTGATCAGCTTTATAAGTCGGATGGATCTCAGGAACACTTTCTGCTTAATATATTAACGGCACAATGCCTGTTGGGCGGTGCAGACGGCGGAGTGATTCTTCGAATGGATAGGGAATCGAGCGTTCAGGTCCTCGCGTTATATCCGCGATTTGAAAAAGATATGTCACCCCCGGAATGGCTGACCAAAGCGGTCGGTTTCGGCCGGGAAGCTCTTTCCTCTAATACCGTTGTTCTTAAACCATTAAGCCAGACCGGCCGGGCCGGTGACAAATCCACTAAAACACATGTCTTGATAATTCCGCAAGCGCTGACTGATATTGATAAATCTGTTGCGGCTTTTGTTATCGCCACTGATGATAAAAAAGCTCTCGATGTGCGTTCTCAAAGGCTGCAATTGTCAATGGGGATATTGAATTATTCCCAGAGAAGCCCTGCACAGAGGAATTGGCAGCAGAATTGTATCCGGTTGCAAAAATCGCTGGAGACATTGTCGGCTGTCAACCAACAGGAAAAATTCGCAGGTGCTGCCATGGCTTTCTGCAACGAGGTTGCCGCTCAATGGCAATGCGAACGGGTCAGCCTGGGTTTTCTTAAAGGAAGATATGTTCAGCTAAAGGCAATGAGCCATACAGAGGATTTCAGCAGAAAGATGAAAGTGGTCCAGGATATCGAATCCGCCATGGAGGAATCTCTGGACCAGGATACGGAAATTCTCAGCCCGGCACCAAAAGAATCCGCCTATATCAGTCGGGCCGCAGAGGCACTGTCCAATCGATATGGTCCGCTGGTGGTTTTGAGCTTACCTCTGCGATGGGATGGCAAGGCTCTTGCGGTTCTGACTCTTGAACGTCCTGTGGAAAAACAATTTGCCCCTGATGAGATTGAGGCGGTTCGTCTGGCCTGTGAATTATGCACCGCCAGATTATATGATCTCTATGAATATGACCGATGGTTTGGTGCGGCGATAGCGGCAAGGAGCCGCAGTATTGTAGCTGCTTTTTTAGGACCGACACATACCTGGATAAAATTGACAGCAATTTTATTCTGTGCGGCGGTAATCTTTCTGATTTTCGGCAAGGGACAGTATCGTGCCGAGGCGCCGTTTGTGCTGGAGGCGACGGTTCAGCAGGTCATACCCGCACCTTTTGACGGGTATATCGAGACCGTTAATGTCGAAGTCAGTGACGAAGTCGAGGCCGGCACTACAATACTCGGCAGTCTGGACACGGCCGAATTGAATCTTAGTCTGGCTACCGCCAAGGCTGAAAAAGCCGGATATCTTAAGAAAGCGGCTGCTTATATGGACGACGGTGAAATCGCACAGAACCAGATTGCAAAGGCAGAAGCCGATCAGGTAGATGCTCAGATAAAACTGCTGGATTATCAAATTGATCAGGCAGACCTCGTATCTCCTATCAGCGGAGTTGTTGTCAAAGGTGACCTAAAGCGTGAAATTGGAGCGCCGGTCAAGGTAGGTGACGTTCTTTTCGAAGTTTGTCCGCTTGAGTCGTTGCGTGCACAGCTTTTGGTTTCCGAAGACCTGATATATGATATCAAGGTCGGCCGGGAAGGCTATCTGGCGACGGCTTCTTACCCGGGCCAGCGTATTAAATTTACCGTCGAAAGGATTAGTCCCATAGCCGAAGTCGTCAACCAGCGGAATGTTTTTAAGGTTCGTGTCACGCTGCATGAAACCTACGACTGGATGCGGCCGGGGATGGAAGGCGTAGCAAAAGTATCGATCGGCGAACGTAAATATGCCTGGATTTGGTCGCGTAAAATCGTGAACTGGATACGGATGAAATTGTGGCTTTAAGTTTCGGGGCGTTTTATGGCTGTTGACCGTCCAACTTTTCATGAATCCTGGTATCGGGTCGCCCAGCTACGGCCGAGGCTTCTGTCCAGTGTGCAGGTTTACAGGCAGCATTTTCGCGGGCAGATGTGGTATGTCCTCGAAAATCCCTCCAGCAACGCATTCTCCCGCATCAGCAGTGATGCATATCATTTCATCGGCTTGCTTGACGGCAAAAAGACCGTAGCCGATGTCTGGCGGATCTGTAACGAGAAATTCGGAGACCGCGCACCTACACAGCCGGAGGTTATTCAGCTTCTCGGTAATTTATACTGCTCGAATTTACTATATGCGGAGCTTGCCCCCGATGCGGAAAGTCTGTTCAACCGCTATCACACACGAATCAAACGTCGGATACAGGGTTTCCTTTCGAACATGTTGTTTATTCATATTCCGTTATTTGATCCGGACCATTTTCTCAATAGATGGGTGGGTATTTTCGGATGGATATTCGGCTGGTTCGGTATGTTGTTGTGGCTGGCAACTGTTTCTGTGGGTTTATACTTTATAGTTGGCAATATTAGAGAGTTGTTATATCAAAGTTCCGATATTCTAAAACCGGATAATTTTATATTTTTGTATCTGAGTATCGTGATTATCAAGATCTTTCACGAGTTCGGTCATGCCTTTGCATGTAAAAGATTCGGCAGACTCAACGGCAGCGGGGGTCAAGTGCATGTCATGGGTGTCATGTTCCTGGTATTTGTGCCGCTGCCTTATGTTGACGCTTCCAGCGCGTGGGCGTTTCGGAAGAAATGGCACAGGGTAATTGTCGGCTTTTCGGGTGTTATGATCGAGCTTTTCTGTGCTGTCGTAGCGGCGATTATCTGGGTCAATACATCTACGGGAACATTACATATCATTGCATACAATATTATATTTATCGCGAGTGTTTCCACGTTGATATTTAACGGCAATCCGCTTCTGAGATTCGATGCCTATTATGTCTTGTCCGACCTGATAGAGATACCGAACCTCGGCCAGCGTTCTAAAAATTATATATATTATCTCGTTAAAAGATATTGCTGGAAACTGAAGACTGCACATAATCCGGCCCATACTATCGGTGAGAGTGTTTGGTTTTTGTTTTATGGTTTTGCTTCTACGGCGTATCGCGTTTTTATCTGCATAAGAATCCTGTTGTTCTTAAATGACAGGCTGCCGGAAGAATTTTTCATACTGGTTCCGTTTTTCGCCGGTTCTGCGATTATTGCCTGGATACTCGTTCCTCTCGGCAAATTTATTCGCTATCTTGCCACCAGTGGAGAGCTGACCAGGACTCGCGGCCTGGCCGTAGGCTGGACGTTGGGAAGTTTGGCTCTGATAATTGTTTCTGTCGGAATTTTTAAGGTGCCGGAATATTTCAGGCTCGAAGGGATTGTCGAGCCGGTCAACATGGCGGTTGTTTTCGCCGGGAGCGATGGTTTTATCACTGATTTTCTATCTTCGGACCAAACGGCGGAGCCAGACGGGAAGTCACTTGTTGTTGCCGTTAATCCCAGGCTGGAGGCGGAAAAGGAAAGTTTACTTGCGGAGCTTCGCGAACTCGAAGCCAAACGCCGTATCGCAGGAACACACGAAATAGCTATGGCGCAAATAATAGATAAACAAATCGAGGCGCTGAGAGAGAAAATATCCCGTGTCGAATTTAAATTGGCCGCTTTGAATATCAAAGCAACTTTGCATGGGACATGGATTTCCCCCGACATCGATAAGACAAGAGGCGGATATTTGAGTCGGGGGCAGGAAATCGGCCTGGTTGCGGATATGAACAGTGTTTTTATTCGCGCTGTTGCAAAACAGGAGCTTGCCGCGATGCTCATTGATCAGGCGAAGGACTTTGCTGAAACAAACATTGAAATCAGAGTCAAGGGACGACCTGATTTGAGCCTGACCGGAGAGATTAAAAATATTTTGCCTGCCGGTCAGCAGAAGTTACCTTACCAGGCGATGGGGTATGCGGTCGGGGGATCCATGCCGACGCTGATGGACGACCCCAAGGGTTTGGAAACCGCAGAGAAATTTTTTGAAGTCCATATCAGGCCGAATTTTAATGAGCCCGACCAATTGAGGCCCGGGCAGCGTGTCGTGGCAAGAATCCAAATGCCCGACAAGCCGCTCGCAATTCAGTGGTGGAGGTCTATAAGGCAGTTGTTCCAGAGGAGGTTTCATATTTAATATGGCTGCAGTTCCAAGCGCAACATGGCAAATGCTCGGGCAGCGTACTTCGGGCGAATCTTTACCAAGAGGGCTTGATGCGGCATGGGATACCGGGATTGGATTGGTCGGCAGAGTTGTGCCGCGATACCAGAGGCTTGTTCGTCAGACGGAAAGAATCCTCTCGCTTGAAAATTCTTTCTCACAAATGACCGATTCCAAACTCGGTGAGCTTGCCGGGCAATTGCGCGAAATATTCCGCTGTCGGCGTGACAAGCCGGCGGATCTTGAAATGGCTTTTGCCTTGGTTCGGGAAGTTGCATCTCGTAAAATCGGCCAAAAACCTTTTCCCGTCCAGGTGACTGGCGCTCTGGCATTGGAGAGCGGATATATTGCCGAGATGGCGACCGGCGAAGGCAAGACTCTTACTTCGACGATGTATGTCACCGTAGCCGGCTGGCGGGGGCATGGCTGTCATGTCGTTACTGTCAACGATTATCTGGCAAAACGAGATGCCGAATGGATGGGACAGATATATCGTTTTTGCGGTCTTACTGTTGCCTATATAGAACAACAAACTCCCCCCGCCCAGAGGAAAGCCGCATATATGGCCGATATTACCTATTGCACCAATAAGGAGGTGGCCGCCGATTTCCTGCGTGACCGAATCGCATTGGGCCGTTTAAGTGGTTTAAGTTCGGCACTTATAGCCCGAATGGCCGGCAGGGATAGAAAAATAACCGACAGGCTCATCCAGCGGGGATTAAGATGTGCCGTTGTCGATGAGGCCGATTCGGTTCTAATCGACGAGTCGGTGACGCCTCTGATTATTTCAGGTCATGCTCCCAATCCGGAACAGATCGAATCTTATCAGCAGGCGGTTGTAATCGCCGGCCAATTGGAACCTGAAATTGATTATCGAATCGATCATCGTTACAGGGACATTGAACTGACCGAACAGGGCAAAGATCATCTTATTAAACTGACCAGCCATCTGGGTGGACTCTGGAAAGGGTATCGTCGCTCTTTGGAAATAGTCAATCAGGCTTTGACCGCCAAAGAGCTGTATCAGCGGGATCAGCATTATGTTATTGATAAAGGCAAAGTGGTTATTGTCGATGAATTCACAGGCCGTTTGATGCCGGACCGGACGTGGCGTGACGGCCTGCACCAGGCGGTCGAAGCGAAGGAAGCTCTAAAGGTCAATCCACCGAAGGATACCTATGCCCGCATAAGTTTTCAGCGATTCTTTCGGATGTATCGTAAGCTGTCCGGGATGACGGGCACGGCGGCCGAAGCCGCCGCTGAATTCTGGCAGATTTATCATTTGCCTGTAGTAACCATTCCGACGAATCGTCCCTGTATCAGAAAGAATCTGCCGAATATAATATTATCCGGCAAGTCGGCGAAATGGACTCGAATCGTGCAGGAAATCAGTGACATTCATTCCACAGGCAGGCCGATTCTAATCGGGACTCGCAGCGTGCTGGCCAGCGAACACCTGAGCCAGTTGTTGAAAGCCGCACAATTGGATCATCAGGTTCTTAACGCCGTGTATCATCATCAGGAAGCTCAGATAGTCGCGCAGGCGGGACAGCCCGGCAAAATCACTGTGGCGACAAATATGGCCGGTCGGGGAACAGATATTAAACTCGGCAGGGGGGTCGCGGAATTAGGAGGCCTTCATGTTATCGCCGCTGAACCGAACGAATCGGCCCGAATAGACAGGCAGTTGTTCGGCCGGGGCGCTCGTCAGGGTGATCCGGGCAGCGCTCAGGGAATATTCAGTCTCGAAGATGAAATTGTGTCCCGATATGCCAAAAATACCGCCGCTTATTTGAAAAAAAGATATTCCTATTCGAATAAAGATATTTCTTCGACTTTGGTCAGAGGAGTTTTTCGTCTGGCCCAGAGCCGCGCGGAAAGATTTGCAATGCGCCGACGAAAAACTGTATTGAGAACTGATAACTGGCTTGACGAACAGCTGGGCTTTGCCGGCAGAGAATAGAAATACTCCAGCTCAATTCTGTAATATGACTTCCGTATCTTTGATAAGGATATATCTATTTAGAGATGTTGTTGTATGGAATATTTGGCAACGAAGTTTCCACCTGATGCAGCTCTAAGACGGTGCCTAAAGTCTGGGCCAACTCTGCCAAAGCGATATTGAACTCGACAATTGCCCTTACTTCCGACATTTGGGCGTTTGCAAGAACCTCCTGGGCCTGTAGCTTGACTAAAAGAAATTCGGGAGTCATTTGCTCTCGAATATTCTCGGCTTCCTCCATGGCTTCGAGATAATCGCGCGCCGCTTCAATCGCCTCTTTTTGAACCTGTATTTCCGAATAGTTTGTTTGGGCCCTTCGTACTCTTTCTCTAATCAATTGAGCCGCCTGGTCGGCGACGTTGTGCAATATGGTGAAAGCTTGTCTTCGTTCGAATCTTCTCTGGATTAATTCCGCTTCTCGCTGACGATTGCCGAGGGGGTATTCGAGTGACAAACCGAGACCATAGCTGACATAATCGCCGTTGTAAAGTCTGTCCTGGGCGTTCTCGGGACCTTTGGCCATACCCTGAGTTCTGGCCGAGGCCGTCAGGTCCAGACGCGGCATATCCTGATTTTTCGCCACACGGATATTAATATCCGCAATTTCAGTCCCGAGTCTGGCCTGTTGAACAACGGGATTCTTATCCAGGGCAAGCTCCAAAAGCTTCGATTCCTCAGGCATTTCCAGTTCCCGGGAAGGTTCTGAGGCGGGTATGATGTTAAAATCTTCGAGTACGTTCAGTTGGGCATCGGCCATCAGGCGTATCAGGACGTCCTGTGCGTCGTAAATTTGTTTTCTCGCCTGTATTAACGCTGCTTCACGGGTTTTAACCGAAGCCTCGGTTTGCTTGATATGCAGCTCAGTAGCATCAATCTCTCTTCTGCTGACCACTTTATCCAGTGTCTCGAGTGTACTATCCAGTAGTTTCTGATGGATTTCCAGGTCTCTGCGGGCCTGCAATAGTCGCCAGTAAGCGGAAATTACACCAACCGCAGTTTCCTCCGCTTTTTGTCGGAATCCGAGCAGGGAGATTTTATAATTAAGCTTTGCAGCATCCACTCCTGCAAGAGTTACTTCCTGCCAGGCATCGCGTAGTAACGGTTGTCTTAACTGGAAACCGAGTATCGGCTCATAGCGGGTGGAGAGCGTTCTGCCGGATAAATCATCCCAGCTTCGTGTCATTGCATAGCTAAGCGACCATTCCGAACCTGTGATACTTTTTTGCTTTACGCCTGTCTCGAGTGTTCGTTCGTCCGATTGACCGGACTGGTAAATGCTATTGGGCGGATTGTCCTCGTTTTCTAAATTAAAATCTCCGAAAGCAGTGACATCAAATTCCGCGGCAGCCTTGGTTATGTCCTGTTTTGCTATCGACGGATCGAAACTGACTACCCTGATTTCAGGACTGTTGGCGAGCGTTCTGGCTAAAACCTGTTCTACTGTAAGGGTGACGTTCTGTTGACCTGTATTTGGATCGGTTATAATTTCGACATCAGGTATATTTCCTGTCGTTGAAGGAACCGGCTGAAGTAATCCCAAGGGCTTGTTCGGGTCTTTACCCTCGGTATTAACACGCTGCTGGTAACTCTGTTCGGCTAAAAGCTGCTGGTAAGAGGCTATAACACTTTTATCATCCATTTTGTCCGAGACACAACCAGCCAATAAGAAAACAGCGGATAAAACTAACGGGACAACAATGCCCGCGTTCTTATGGGCAGTTAAAGTAATAGACCATTTCGGATAGCCACGTCTTTGAATGTGATCGGTGCTTTGGAATCTTCCCTGAATACTCATTCCCGGAGTTCCTCCATTTATTGATTTGAAGTTGGAAAAGTAACTTTTACTTGTTCACCGGCCGGGCGATTCGTCTTGTTCGGCACTTGAATGCGTACCTTTAGCGTTTCACTGCTCGCATCGGCAACTGCGGCGATATATGTAATAGTGCCCTCGGCCGACATCTTGCCCGGATCGGGAAATTCGACAATGGCCTTGTGGCCGTTTCTGAGGTTGGCTGTTTGGTTTAATGGTACGGGAACATCTATCCACAAAGGGTCGATCCGGACAACTCTTATCACATCTTCCAGTGCGTTTACCGACTCGCCTGTTTCTATTTCCTCGACGCCTTCGATGCTTTCGATCCTCCCGTCTATAGGGCTTTTCAACCTCATACGCTCGATCTGGAGTCTGGCTTCTTCGTATTTTCTCTGCGCCTGCTCGTTTTTAAATATCGCCAATCGAAGCGACAGTTCGGCAATCTTTAAATTCAGCTTCGCATATTCCAATTCCGATGGTGTCGTGGCTTTGGGATTTTCTTCACGCCTTTTAAGGTCCACACGGCTCTGGGCCAGTTTTGCCTCGCTTGCCTGTATTTCTGTTTTGTCCTTGCTTTCAGCTTCGAGTTGTTCCAGTCGAACTCGTTCAACAGAATCATCCTGCTGAACCAGCATATCCCCGACTTTTACCAGGTCCCCTTCCCTGTAATTAACGTTTGCGATACGCCCCGCCTGAACGAAGGACAGTGTTACATCCGCACTTGGTTTGGTAAATGTCTCAATTCCAAAGCCTGTACTTATCGAAAAAGTAAATATAATGAATAAGAATGTGAATGTCCTTTTCATGTTCATATAATCACAACCTCCGTATTTTTCATGTAAATTCAGCTTTCCAATCTCTATATTATTATTCAATTATATTATAACAAATCCGGCGGTACGATTGTGGAAGTAAAACCTCCGGCCAAAGTCTGTATAAAATAGTAACCATATTGTCCGGAACAATTTCAAGACCGATATTGCCCATATTAACACTATCGGTGAACTGTTAATTGTTTCAGGTTAATTCAATCACAGTATATAATGATATTATCGGTTAAACAGTGCCCCGATTTCACAGAACTGCGGCATTTTCTGTCGGCTAATTACCGGAGATAAGCGTGTATTATTCCGACTAAAATTATATTTCTATGCTTTGTATGATTGCATATAAATTATTTGTTTTCGTTGATATTGTTTGTTGTCACCTTTATATGGGTCGGAATCAGTTTTCATTACAATCTCTGATAAAGCTAAAAAGCTCGTTTTTCAGCTCAACATTAAATATGTTACCCATGTTCCCCTGGATATTCATATTGACAATTCTTTAATAATCCTATAAAATTCGGCTAAAATCGGACCTTCTGGGCAGGTGGAGTGAAGGTTATTATTTTCTTGTCGATCTTTCTTTCGCGTGGATAATATTCCCGTCGGGCAATAGTAAAGGGATGAGCAGCTCAATTATGTCGGAGATTAATAGATGGACGAGGACCTTTTCGATTCGATAAATCCGATTGCGGTTCCAAGAAAAAAAGATTTATATATAAAAAAGGGTTATGTCAGATCTCTGCAGATTTTCTATCGATGGAAAAATTTCCTGTTTGTGGTGATAACGCTATGCCTGTTTTTGCTTCAAATATCCTTTTTGCTTGTTAATTATGGGTATATTGTACCCGAAAAAAACGAGAGCATTAAAACATCTTCCATATTTTTCAGCACCGGAAAGCAGCTTACGAATTTAACTGAAGGAGGCCTCGAAAAAGAACCGAAGGCAGCTGAACTTTCAGCCTCTGAAATAAAATTCGAGCATGTCACTTTAGTTATGAATATTATAAACACGATACTGATATTTTCTTCCCTGCTGTATAGTTTTGTTGTGTTCTGTGGACTGGGAGCCTCGTTAGGAGGATCTCTTGGGGGGCTGGTCCATATATCTCGGGCATGTGTTTATTCGTTGATTATATTGATTTTGCTTCTGCCATGGCAGTTTGTTTTTAAATACACTGTCCTCGGCGCTGTATATACACCTCGGGAGCTGGCGATGTGGCATGTTATAGATATCACAGATATGTTTGGTAAAGTTCTTCTATATCTACGTTTCACAGGATATCCAATTCTTATTTTCATTCTTTTAGTACTTGCGCAGCTGCAGAGTTTATTGTGGAGCAGGACTGTTACTCGGAAGCTTGACCAATAAGTATGAGAAAATGAGTGTTTGTTTTTTTATAATGCTGTATTGTCAAGCCGGTATAGAATAAGTGGGTGTAAATTAAAGACTGTGGAGTTTATTGGTACATATTCTGAACAGGTGCTGTAAAAGATATTAACTGTATATAATCTTTTAATTTTTTTTGTTATTTTTATTTAAAAAACCTCTTTTTTTGTAAAAAAACTTGGATTATAATTCCTTTATTAGGTATAAATCACACTACAATAGACAAAAATAGAGGAATGTGTTACAATTTAAGGTGTGTATATGCTCTTCATCCCGGCATATTAAATGTCGGGAAATTGTGTGATTATAATCGGGAGAGCGGAGATGGGACCGGAAAAATGTCTGTTTTGTGGGCAGGAAATCGACAGCGAGGCGACCAAGTGTTTCTTCTGTGGAGCTGAGCTGGACGAGGATTCTATTGCCAGGCGTCTCGAGCTGCTTCAGATCGAGGACAGTAAAGCTACCGTTGAAAAAGTAAAGTGTCCGTTCGGTTTACAGGTTATAGTTTTTGTCCTGATTTGCATTGCTCTTTTCTCCGGCAAGTCGGTGAGAAAATCAGGGTTGAGTAAAGCCGGCCCGCCGGTAGGATCGGAAGTCCGTTTGAATGCGAGGGTCACTTTTACCGGAGCACAATTTGTAATATACAATAACGACACTTTCGACTGGACTAATGTTGATTTTCGGTTGGCGCTGGAAAATACCGGAAACAGCTTTAACCTTAGTGTTCCCATAATACCTGCGGGGAAAAAACGAATTGTGCGTGCATCGGAGTTTATCGGCAAAGATGGCGCCAGATTCAATCCATATACGATGAAGCCGAAAAGATTTCTGGTTTGGTGTGACACCCAGGACAGGAAGAACGGAACTTATTTCGCCGGATGGAAATAAGTTCGAAAACGGCGACTGCCGAAACTCATTTGCGGTAAAGTTATATTAATCCTTCTACGAAAAGTATTTCACAAATCATATAAAGAAATCACCCTTATTACGGCTTCAGACTATAATGAAATTGCCGAAGAAGCCTATATTTTACATGATTCTATTCTGGTTTTTGATTATCGATTAAATCTATCAGCCCCATTACGGCTGCTCGCTTGACAAGGTCAACTAAATTATCGACACCGAGTTTATGCATAATACGGGCACGATGCACTTCGATTGTCCTGACGGAACGATGGAGTAAATTTGATATTTCTTTGCTGCTTTTGCCTTCGATGACCAGTCTTAATATTCTCACCTCACTTTTTGTTAAAGGTTTGTCTTTCATGAAATCAAGCACTGGATTGCGTTTCATTAAAGATTTGACTTTTCTTAAAAAAGGTTCTGTTTCCAGAGGTTTTTCGATGAAGTCCACGGCTCCGGCTTTAACGGCGGTGACAGCCGTCGGGATATCACCGTAACCGGTTACTATTAAAACAGGCAGCCATGGAGCAAGATGTTTGGCTTCTGTTAAAAGCTCGATGCCGTTCATTCCCGGCATTTTTATATCGGTGATCAGTAAATCACATCTTTGTATTCCAGTTGTTCGAGGCAATCTGAAGCACTTGCGAAACAACTGACTTTCGAGCCGAGCTGCTCGAGAGTTTCGCCGACTACCTCGCGGACCTTCGGTTCGTCGTCAACGAAAAAAATATGTCGATTGACATAACTTATC
The DNA here is from genome assembly GCA_964431695.1 of uncultured Pirellulales bacterium. Taxonomy (GTDB): domain Bacteria; phylum Planctomycetota; class Phycisphaerae; order Sedimentisphaerales; family Anaerobacaceae; genus JAFGPS01. The sequence continues at coordinate 65,505 of CAYSKI010000013.1, forward strand.
ATTGTCGCCTCATTATTCCATCTCATCGTCATTTATGGGTAAGGTGATAAAAAAAGTAGTTCCTTTGCCCAATTTGCTCTCGACGTGTATTTTCCCTCCCGAACGTGATACGATATCCTTCACAATGCAAAGTCCCAGCCCCGTACCCTTACCGGGAGATTTGGTTGTGAAGAACGGCTCGAAAATCCTCTCCAGATTCTCAGGTGAGATACCGCCGCAATTGTCGCGGAAACACAATTCGACACACTTGTCCTTTAATGCACCACTTATAATAAGCTGTCGATTTTTTTTGTCTTGTTTTGCCTGCAAGGCATTATCAACCAGTGAAAAGAATAGTTGTTCCATGTCTTTGTCATTTGAATATATATACGGTAGTTCCTCCATACCTTCGAGAAGTATGGTGAAACCTGCCTGCTGGGCACTTTCATTGAATATATTCACAATTTGCAGAGCAATGTCCTCAAGATTGGTTTCCATGGAAATTTTACCTGACGACTTTCTTGCGAAATTACGTAATCTGTTTACTACTGATGTAATATTTGTTACTTCGGTCAAACACTCTTTGAGTTTTTCTGCCACAGTCTCCGGTGCAAAGGGTGTTTTCAGTTTTTTCAGTGCATTTTCAATTAAAAGACGGATTACTGTCAAAGGCTGTGTCAGCTCATGAGCGGCAAAAGCGCTTAGCGTTCCGACTGAGGCGAGCTGCTCGGTCCGGGCCATTTCTTCCCGGTATTTGTCAAGCTCCTGCTGTGCGTGTTTGAATTCGGTGATATCCCTCGCCAGGATCATCGCTGCCGTTACTTTCCCACTGGCGTTTCTCAACGGCTCGATGGTTGTGTTGTACCATCGTGGTTTTCCCTGGATTTCAGTAACGGTGAAACGGTTCATTCCCTGCTCTGTTTTTATTACTTTCCGCACATCTGCTATCTGACTGTCGGCAAATTGCTTCGGAAACAGGTCCCACATTGTTTTTCCCGTGTAATTTTCAGGATCAACTGTTAGTCGCTTTGCCGCTATTTTGTTCATAAATAAGAAAGTGCCGTTTTCGTCTATAGTGGCAATAGTTTCACCGGCGCTTTCCACAAGCGTTCTGTACTTTTCCTCGCTTTCACGCAGAGCATCTGTGGCTTTTTTGTGTTCTGTAACATTCATATTCACTTCAAGGCAGCTAAAAATCTTTCCGTTAGCGTCTCTCATGGGATTGGCGATGCTTTCCCAGTACGAAATTTCGCCCGAAGGCAATACTACTTTCCTCTCTGAAGTATGGGATTTGCCGTCTCTGTATGCCAGTTCTACGGGACAGCCATCGCATATTCTATCCATTCCTTCATAAGCACGATAGCATTTCTCCCCGATGTGATTGCCCATAAATTTCGTTACATAGTCGTTTTGATAAGTAACAGTGTAATCCAAATCGCGTATGGTAACTCCGCTTTCCATAATTTCCAATATGGACTGGAGTCTGTTTTTCTCCTTAAAAAGCTCTTCCTCCATCTTCTTGTGTTCGGTAATGTCGATGGCCGTGCAAGCCAGAAGTTGAGGTTTTCCCTTGTTGTCTCTTATGAGTGTACCGTTCATCAAAGCACAGAAGACAGTGCCGTCCTTTTTACAATGCCATACCTCTTTGGCAACGTAAACACCATTTTCCATCAGTTCTTTATATAAGCTATCCACATATTCAATTTGTTCTTTATTATGAAGAATAGAAAAATGCCTGCCTACCAGTTGGTTTGCCTGATATCCATGCATCTTAGCAAGTGGTTCGTTGACATATAAAAGATTGCCTTCGATGTCACCTATTGCCACTCCGTATCCTGCCTTCTCAGCAATCGCCTTGAACTTTTTGAGTTCCTCTTCCGCTTTCTTGCGTTCGGTGATGTCAGTATTTGTTCCAATCATCCGCAACGGTGTACCTTTATTATCACATGACACTATTTTCCCACGGCCTAAGAGCCATATATAGTCTCCTTTTTTTGTTTTAAGGCGGTATTCGACCTCAAATGAGTCCGTCTTTCCATTTTTTTTGTGATCTTCAATAACCTGAAAGACTAAGTGCCTGTCGTCGGGATGAATTCGCTTTTCCCACTCATCCTGTGAAGCGGTCAGTTCGTGCGGCTCATAGCCCAACATCTTTGCATGGCGAGGGTTTCGGTAAACTTCATTTGTGACCATATTCCAGTCCCATAGGGCATCGTTGGTGGCTTCCATTACCAAACGGAACTTTTCCTCGCTCTGCTTTAGTGCATCTTCGGTTTTTTTTCTATTGGTGATGTCCCTGAAAATGCCCATCAGGTATTTTCTGCTGTCTAATGTTACAGGCAGAGAATTAACATCCGTGTAAAAAACTCTTCCATCTTTTCCCATCACAGGAATATCTTTGGCAAGACTTAATTCCCCACGTACTTGTTTGTTAAAATACTCTATCACATTGGGCAGGTCTTTTTCAGGATGAATATCTGTAACTCTAAGAAATTTCATTTCTTCCGAGCTGTAACCGAGCATCTGGCATAATCTTTTGTTAGCCATATAGAATTTTTTAGTTTCCACATCGACTAATAATATTCCATCGGCTGTATTGTTAAAAATGGTTTGAAAGATATGATCGGAGACACAATCCTGTTGATTTTCGTTCTCAAATCCCGCTCGCTCAAGTTGAGCAATACGACTGCGTAAGGAATTTATTTCCCCTCGCAATTCTGCTTCGGTTTTCTGCCCATCTCGCATTATATTTTCCTCTGCCCTGCAACATATCAACATTGGAATAACGTCGATTTGTCGATATTCAAACTGCTGATTCCTATCGTATCGGGCCGCCTACTTTAATCTAAGTCTAAGTATTGTACTTTTAACAGATTTACGTTATAATGTCAATATAAGATTTTCCGGAAATTCTGGTATTTGTGGGGAGCTTATATAGACTTTTAGCGTATAAAAAGGCGATTTCTGCCGGTATAATTATTGATGGAGGAACAAATGAAAAAACTAAAGGTAAAGAAGTATATTTACAGGTTCTGGATTCAATGGCGGCTTTCCATTTTCATTATTATTTTTATAGTTATACCGGTTAAATCAAGCCTGGCGGATTGGAATTGGGTTCCTTCCGGTTCGATGAATCCGACGATTCTGGAAGGAGACCTGATATACGTTGATAAATTGGCGTATGATTTGAGGTTCCCCCTGACAATGCATCGGCTTGCCAGATGGTCAAATCCTGAAAGAGGGGATATAGTTATCTGTTTTTCTCCCGATGACGGCACGCGTCTGGTAAAAAGAATAATTGCACAACCAGGCGACGAAGTTGAAATGAGGAACAATATAATTTACCTGAACGGCGTAAGACTCAATTATAAAAGCATCGATTCGAGATACACAAAGCCTCTGCCAAATAAGATACGGGATAAATCCATATTGTCTTTGGAAGATTTAAATGGTACCGTTCATATGGTCATGAGTGTCCCTTCAATCAGGGCCAAAAGAAATTTCGGGCCGATTATTGTGCCGGACGGAAAATACTTTGTTTTAGGAGATAACAGGGACTGTAGCAGGGATTCGAGATTTTTTGGTTTAGTAGAAAGAGATTCCATCGTCGGAAAAGCCAAAGGTATCATCGGCTCATTCGATATCACTGATAAATACCAACCCAGATTCGGGAGGTTCTTTGACTCTCTGCAATAGATCAGAGGGTAATTTTGGAGCGTAAGGTGAACCGTTTGGAAAGTTGTTTCGACGTCGTTTATAGCGCAGCCGGATTATATGTCACTTGGTTGGTTAAAAGCGAGTCGTGATGAATATGTAATCAGTTAGCCATAGGTTTTACGCTCCGCTGGACTCTCAAAAAGTCCTCGATTTCCCCGTCCTGCCTGACAGGCTGGCCAAGTTCTGTGAATATTTTCGGCGTTACCCATCGCCAGTGCTCGACGTGGCCGTCGGCGAATGAGAAGTTACCCCCCTGAGAATGACGACCGGCCGGAAGATCCCACCATCGATATGGTGTCTCCCCGAACGTCCAGCCCCGGGGCGGGATGCCGAAGTGAGAATCTAAAATGCTGTCCTCGTGGACGTCAACGAAAAAGATCAGCTCAAATGGTGCCGGGTCGTCGATATCGGATTCTCTGGCAAAGCTCGGTAGAGGTACGGAATTATCAGAATACGGCAAACCATTTATTGACTGGCTCATATTATAGCTGCGAGTCCGTCGGAGATTCAGAACTCGTCCATCCTGTGTTCTCACCCTGGACATATCGGATGGACAGCGATAGATGTCCGTCGATGTGTTATATTTAAAGAGCACGCCGTGTTCGATATTGTCGGTTGTAGTATCGTAAGGCGCCAGACCGGCACACCATGTCATGTCGTTGCTGTATCCGGCCGAAGGCGCTTGAGTATTGAGGTCATAAACGTTTCGGTTGGGCGGCAGAAAACCATCGTAGTCCATAGAATAAAGTTTTGCACAGGTCTGTAGCTGTCTTAGATTGTTCAGGCAGGCTACTTCCCGGGCCTTGGCTTTGGCATGAGAGAGCACCGGCTGCAGCAGTGCGAAAAGAAGGACGATAATCGCGATAACGACCAGCAGCTCAATCAATGTAAAGGCGGGGCGATGCCGAACGACCATTGAACCGTCGGCCTTGTTATTTGTCGAGCCGCAGATACTGCCGTCCTTGAAACTACAGCGCAAGGCGCCCCATAGTGGATTTGTGATTAATACAACTTGTATCTGAGTTCGATTACGCATTTTACACCAGATACTCAATCTTTGATTTTGATATGTATCATAACACATTACGGGAGCAAACCAAGTATATACTGTTTGTTTTTTAAAGCAGTCGCGAAATTACCGCTTAGTCATGTCGCAGAGCCACGACGGGATCGACTTTGGCCGCTCGCAGTGTCGGGTAGATACCGGCAATCAGGCTGACAAATATCGAAAAAACAATCGCCCCCAGGCAAAGCCACCAGGGAAAGCTGAAGTAATTCATATTGGGTACTCCCTGCCCGACCGCGATGCCGTTTATAATCAGATTGATAATCACACTTACTATCCATCCGAGGGCAAGCCCGAAAATGCCTCCCATAAAACCTATGACTCCGGATTCGAAGAAGAATATCTTTTTCACGTCCTTGTTGCTTGCCCCCACGGCTTTCATGATTCCGATTTCTTTATATCTTTCCATGATCGACATGACCATCGTGTTGATGATTCCCAGTGAAGCGACAACAATGGCAATCATCCCGACCGCAAACAAAAACAAATCCATGAAAATAAATACCGTGTTAATTTCTTCGAGCTGGTCCATTAAAGAGAAAGTCTCGAAGCCCATATCTTCCAGATGTTTCTTGACAGGCTCGACATATTTTGGCGAAGTCAGTTTTATTCCTACGGCGGTATAGCCCTGCATTTGCCGAGTCGAGGCAAATAAATCCGAGATATTTGTCAGGGGAAGTTTCTTCATTTTTTCAGAAGTGCCGCGCGGGATACAAACGTCACTGCGCATGAGCGTTGGGCCGCTTACTCCCATTCGTTCGGTTACGCCGACAATCGTAAAAGTGTAGCTTTGCCTGGAAAACGGCAGACCCTGCCCCCGCAGAAAAGACAGAATATTCGGGATATTATCGAGGCTGAAATCAATCGCTAACGTGGAAACTTCGATTTTTTTGCCGACAGCTTCTTCCGGCTTTTTTATATCCATCCGCCGAAGCAGTGAATCGCTTATGATTAGGGAATTTTCTTCGTCGGAGGTGTAAAACGTCCCGGCCCTGAAGTCCACTATCCCGGATTGACATATTTTGGCGGGCAGGACCTGGACCAGGCTGAATTCTTCCTCCTCTTGAAATCGAATCATAGCGGGAAAACGAATTTCCGGAAAAGCCCATTCCACGCCTTCAATTTTAGTAAGCCCAATAAGAAAATCATCATCCAAATTACGAGTTTGTCGGTCTGTTTCTCCCTGCTTGTTGGGATATTGCGGGGATTGATTTCTTTGGTCGTCCTGCGAGCGTTGAAAAACACCGAGATAATTGAAAAGCTCAAGTTTGTTGAAACTATCTGTTACGTTTTTTTGCATCCCTTTGCCGAAAGCGAACATGCATACAAGAGCACCGATTCCTATGACGACTCCGAACGTGGTAAGGAAAGTGCGCAATTTTTTCTTCCGAAGGTTGGAAAAAGACTGTTCAATGTAATCGGTGAATCTCATTGTTTTTAATTATTTGTTTCCTGTTCAACTATTTTCCCGTCACACAATCTAACAACGTCATCGGCGTATTCAGCCAACAAAGATTCCTCGTGTGATATCATAACGACGGTAAATCCCCGGTTTTTATTCAAGTCCGAAAGTATTTGCGTGATTTGTTCTGACGTTTTGCTGTCCAGATTGCCCGTAGGCTCGTCTGCAAGCAGTATCTTTGGACGATTGATAAAGGCACGGGCAATGGCCACTCTCTGCTGCTCGCCCCCGGAAAGCTCGGCCGGCCGGTGGTCTTTTCGTTCGAATAATCCCACCATATCGAGTATTTCCGTCGCCCGTTCGATTCTTTCTTTTTTCGGCACGTCGGCGAAAAGTAAAGGGAACGCGACATTTTCCCAGGCGGTGTAGGATGAGATTAGATTGAAGGACTGGAAAATCATGCCGACCTGATGACGCCGGTAGAGGGCCAGCTCTTCGTGGTCCAGCTCGGAGATGAATTTCCCTTGAACTTTAATTGATCCCGATGAAGGAGTATCCAGCCCGCCTAAAAGGTTCATCAGGGTGGATTTACCAGAGCCGGAAGGCCCTGTTATTCCCCGAAATTGTCCCTGCCTCAAAGACATATTGATATCCTTAAGGGCGACAACTTCGATCCTGCCGGAGGAATAGACCTTGGTTAAATCTTTTATTTCGACAAGGTTGTCGGAATCCATAATTTAGCATTCCCGTTACGGTATCTGTTTTTACCTGCCTTTTTTCTTAAGAATCGCTTCTATTTCGTCCATTGTACGATTCATCGCCACCATGGTCTTGTTGAATGGTTCGGGACCGGTCATATCCACTCCGGCCTTTTTCAGAAGCTCGATCGGATAATCGGAACCGCCGGACGATAAAAATTCGATATACTTCTCCACCGCACCTTTCTCTCCACTCAGAACTTTTTCAGCCAAAGCGGTAGATGCGGTAAAAGATGTGGAATACTGATACACGTAGAAATTGTAATAGAAATGTGGAACGTATGCCCATTCGACTGCATATAAATCGTCGATGTGACAGATGCCTTTTTCGTGGCCGTAATATTTTTTCAAAATTTCACCATATAATTCGTTGAGAGCGTCTCCTGTTAGCGGCTCTCCCCGTTCGGCTTTCTCATGGATACGCAGCTCGAATTCGGCGAATTGAGCCTGGCGGAAAACTGTTCCTTTGATTCCGTCCAGATAATTCATAAGTAAAGACAACCGTATATCGTCATCCTTGATTTCTTCCAGCACTTTATGGATTAAAAGAGCTTCGTTGAAAGTTGAAGCCACTTCGGCGACGAAAATCGAATAATCCGCAGTTGGAAACGGCTGGTTCTTATTGGTGTAATAGCTGTGCATAGTATGGCCCAGCTCATGCGCTACGGTACTTACGTCGTCATATTGGCCGTTATAGTTCGAAAGGATATAGGGATGAACATCGTAAGCACTGCCGTTGGAATAAGCACCGGCACGTTTTCCCGGGGTGGGATAAACGTCGATCCATCGCTGCTCGAACGCTCCGGCAACGGTTTTCGTGTAATCTTTTCCCAACGGTTCCAGTGAATCGAGGATAAGCTCTTTGGCCTGGTCATAAGTGTACTGTAAATCAATCCCTTTTACTACCGGGGCATAAACATCGGAATATTTTAACGTTTCAACATTCAGCATTCGCTTTTTCAGATTCAGATAACGATGAAACGAATCCAGATTGTCGGTGACATTTTCTATCAGGGACATATAGACCTCGGTCGGAATATTGTCCTGGTCCAGCGCGCTTTGCAGCGAGGATTCGTATTTTCGTGTGCGGGCGTAAAACATGTCTTTTTTCACATTCGCATAAAGATCTGCGCCGAATGTACCTTTGAATTTGTTAAAGGTTCCCCAGAACGCATGGAATACCGCTTCTCTGTCGCTTCGGTTCGGCAAGGCCCTATAGCGGGCGTACCCGGCCTTGGTCAGCTCGGCTTCTGTGCCGTCACTTAATGTAATTTTCGGATAAGGCATCTCCGCATTGCTGAAGACTCCGTAAATCGAGGATGGCCCATCGGCTAAAAGTCCCGCCTCAGCCAGAATCTTTTCTTCCTTGTCCGACAGTGTGTGAGGCTTCATTCGCAGGATGTCGTACAAAGGCATTTTATAGATTTTCAGTCCAGGTTCGGCCTCGATGAAAGCATCGATTTTCTTTTTGTCCATTTCGGCGATTTCCGGCGTGATAAAAGCCGACTTGGAGCTGTAGTCGGTGCCGAGCTGCTGCAGCTCCTGCTTCATCGCAAGGTTCTTCGAGTCGCGTACGTCCTCGTCGGATTTCATCGAAGCATAGCTGAACAAACGTCCGAATTCTTTCGTAATTTCGCTGTTCAATTCAAGGCAGGCAAGCAACTGCGATGGCGAATCGGTTAATTGACCTTTGTACTTTTCAATCTCGTTGAATCGGGAAATAATGCTTTCTTTGGCCTCGTTCCATGCCTGTTCTGTTGCGTAAAGGTCTTCCAGTTTCCATTTATATTCGGTCGGAACTTCTGAACGTTCACGAGTCTGAGATAGTATCCGGGTGGTCGAAAGTGTTACAAGAATTGTTAAAGCTGTGATGAGTGTTCTTGAAAACTTATACATAATTGTCTCCTATAATAATTTACGAAGATCAGAATTTATACTTATCAGACTATTGACCATACATGAAGGCACATTCTAAGGTTTACTAACGGTGATTGTCAATTATATCTGCTGGAACTGATTTGGCGGTTCTATGGATGTATTGCCCCGCCGAATACGCGGATATCATCGAGCAGGCCGGCAAAGTAATCATCTGTTCCCGTTGCGGCGGAACCAAAATATAAACCCCCGTCGGAAGACTCCAGATTGGTGATATGAGAATCGTCTTTCGCGATTTCTGAGCCGTCGGCGTAAAGATATCGGCATGAGCCGTCCCAGACAAAGCCGATATGATGCCACAGGCCGTCCGTGAGCGAAAATTCCGATGTAAGTGATTTGCCCGAACGACCGGCGGTTTTGAGTTCGGTCATTAATGTGCCGTCGGGTGAATTCGTGGAAAGCCAGTTTCTCCGTGTTCCCGAACTATTGGTCTGAGAGATTATAACCCGGCCTATCGTATCTGTTTTTATCCAGGCATAGATACTGAATGGTCCGCCCGACGGGTCCAGGACAAAATCCGTCACGGCGAAATCGTCTGTTCCGTCGAATTCGAGCGCCCCGGCTAACCTGCCGTCCTCAGGCTGCCAGATGGGACCGCCGTATAAAATCCCGTTAATGCCTTCGATACCGTCATAGGCGATATCACCCTCGGTTTCGTCGAGCTTCCAGTAAGCAATTAACGGTGCATCGTCCAGCCAGTTGTCGGAACTTATAATCTCACCGGCATCCATAATTTTTACACGGCACTGGGCTAATTCGGCGAATTGCTGTGCGTCACTCAGTGTCCCGATGTTTCGTCCCCAGTGGTATGGTATTGCCAAATCGGGTTTGAAATAACCGGTTGCTTCGGCCGCTTCGACGGCATTCATTGTATATGTTCCGCCGGCCGGCAGAAACGCAACGTTAATATCTTCGAGAGCTTTCATTTCGTCCGTCAGATCGGTGTCACCGGCACAATAAATCCGCTGCAAGCCTATCTCTGTTATGAATCCGACCCAGTTATTCGACTTGGGATGTTGAGTCTTGTTGATATTATAAGCCGGTACTGCAGTAATACTAATGCCGTTTGTTTCGATTGTCTGCCCCGGCAAAATGGCCTGGCCGCTGCCGTGGCTGGTGACAACGCTTGCTGCGGCGATTATTTTCGTTTGCGGCCCTGATACTCTGGCAATGTCACCGGGTGAATAATGGTCGCTGTGATTGTGAGTGATAAGTATGAGGTCCGCGTCATTAGGGGATTCGGTCAGGTACGCCGGATCAACGTATATCACAATATTCTCTGTCCAGATTTTGACGCTCGCATGTCCGAGCCATTGTATATAGACAATTTCACCAAATTCTGTTAACCAGTTGTTCGCTAATACGGTAAGGTCCTTCCAATCGACCAGGCCGTCGCCGATAGCGGGGGCAATATCGAATTGTGTTTCGTTCCTGAGCCAGAATTTGGTTAATAATCCGTAATCCGTAAAATCTACAATCCCGTCCAGATTAAGATCGACTGTTCTCTGCGTCACTGCCCGGGACGTTTCGATAAATCCGAATCCGCTCGTCTGGATGATAGTTAAAGCGATACTAAAAATAACAATCTTTTTCATCGTTCCACCTTCTATAATACTTTTTTACGCCGGATTGTCAAGCGAATTGCTGTAGCAGATGTTCAATTGTAAGTTCAGTATCCGGCGCACAAAACAGGCTGCGAGTTATTTGCTCACAGCCCGGATTAAATTATTTTGAATGTTTTTCCCTGATTTTATTCGATAGTAATTTCCAGTTTACATTCGAGTTTGCCTGCCAAGGGCCCTGTACCCTGTGTCATTATGACCGTGTAACGCCCCGGCCGAACGTTTTGGGTTCGCCACGAATACCCGCATGTCCCGCCTCAGCCATATTCCATCTCAGCCGACGCAATTTGCTTGCCGTCAGGCCCGATAATTTTTATAGAAGGTTTGATGTCTGTTCGCCTGTTCGTTTTTTTATCTATTTGACTAAAACGTCCGTAAAGCTCACCGGCTTTACCCGTCACTTTGCGTGAAAGAAATATTGTTTTGCCTTTGTCATATACAGTCTGCTCTTTTACATCACTTCGATATCTTTTACTTTCATCGACGGCACTGACAGAAAGCACCGGTTTTCCGATCTCCACAGTGGCTGTCTTATCGGTTTCCACTGCAAATTCAGGCCCTTCTGTGAAATCCAGCCGCCATCGGTTATCATCATTCGCCGTTTCATAGTTGATGTAACCTCTGTTGAGCGTGTATGCTCCTGTCGGTAATTCAGCCTGGTCTCCCGAGATATTGAAGTAGATGGTTTTGTCTTTGCTGCCGATAAGATTCGCGCTGGTTAACTTCGTTTTAAGGTCCGTGTTTCCGGTCAGCTTTGTTGTCAGTTTTCCCGTTGTGCCGGTGTACTTTTCCATCACGGCACGGATTGTTTTGCCTTCTTCGTGAGAGCCGTTAAGTTTTAAATTGTAGAATTGCCCGTTGTAATTTATTATGCTGCTTAATGTTTGTCTGGGTATATTTCTGCCGATATTTTCTTGGCTTTTATTAAGATAATAAGAGCACCTGCCGAATTTATCGAATGAGCCGTTAAAGTCGCTTGTGAAAAGAATCAGTTTTGTGGATTGTCCGTCAATTGTCGAAGTCCCTTCCAGGACACACGAAGGACTCCACATGAAATTCAGGTTCGACTGATTATTATATGTTCGGACATGCAGTAATGCACGAAACGGCACTTTACGATTATCTTCTGTTTTTATCGTAAAATCGGGTGTCACGAATTCGGTCGTTGTCCTGTTTGAACTTTGTTCCGTATTCGACGGCAGAATTTTCTCGTTGTCTGATACCTTGCCGTCAGCGTTAAGGTCGAAATAAAATGCTACAGGCTTCTTGTCTTTGGTTTCGACGGCGGCCCACTGTGCACCTTTGAAATGGCTGTTATATACAATTGTAAGCTCTTCGTGATTCTTTTTCAGTTCTTTGATGAACGGGGTATCGTTCTCACGCCCACCGAAGCTCCAGTATGAGTTGTAACGTAATTCGTCTTTTTCGCCGCTTAGGGAGCGATATTTCATGTCAAAAACGATTGCATCCGGTAGTGATTCAGGTGTTTTTGCCGTATCAATTGTTTCGGATGTCTGAGCAGGTTGTGGTTCCTGGGCATTTACGCTGCGGGCCGGGGATAATATGACCATTCCGAAACCTAACAAGATTATTAAAATCAAGGATGTCTTTTTCATGTTGTTATTCACCTTTCTTAACCATGCGTGTTATGGCTTCAGTAGTAAATTGTCGCTGTATATTAACGTTTTTATAGCAAAAGACAACATCTATCATATAAAGACGAGTCTCAAAGGTAAAAGTTACAGTTTTTTTGCTAAAAATTGGAATATTTGTGAGTTTGAGTGACTAAACGGCATTATTGATATTTTTTTAGATGCTGTTGTGCCCAGACTGCGAGGGCCGAGCCTGCCAGAAGGACTGCACCGAAAAGTATTTGAAAGAGATTTAACGATTCGGCAAAAATAAAGTATGAAATCGCAAGCACAATAAACGGTTGCGCCAGTATCACTAATGATGGTATAGTTGCCCCTATACGCTGTATCGCTATGTAGTAAAGGACATGTCCCAATGCAATACCCAAAATTCCGGAAACCACGACACACATCCATTGCCGGAAACCTATCTGCATACAATCCCCCAGGTTACCGAACAAAATTGTAAGTATAAAAAGTCCCGCCACCGTGTATATGCTTATCACCGAAAATCCATACCTGGAATCGATGTCCTTAAATGCAATTCTCACCGACAACGTATAGACCGCCCACATAACGGCCATCGAAAGGGCCAAAACAATGCCGGTCATCGTCTTGACTGTGGTGAAATCTTCCTTGAAATACATAACTCCGAGGACTCCTGTTGCTGATAGTGCCAAACCGAGCCAGAAACGTTTGCTTTTGGCCAGCGGCCTTTCCTCGGGAAAGAATATCAGGGAAAAACCCGCTATCCAGATGATATTGGTTTTCGTCAGGAGGACCATAAACGCCGGGCCGATATAATAAAAAGCACCGGCATAAAAACTTTGCATCGCAAGATTCGCCGCAGCCGGTAATACGGCCTTTCGCCATATTCTGTGGTCGAATTTGTTTTTCTTAATTGAGAAAAACAGAAACGGCAGCCAGAAGCAGCATGCCACTATATATCGAAGCAGGTTTTGTGTCCATGAATCCAGATAACCCGTCAGGTATGTAATAAAGATCGGTCCCAGTGACCAGAAAATCACCGTTCCAATTAAGGCAAGGGTTGCAGATAAATCTATGTTTCGTGTGTCACTGTAATTTTTCAATAAGAGTCACAGACCTGTTTGAACATTGAATCATTTATGGTAACAATTCGAGAGCTGTTTTTGCCACCTCGCGGCGGGCTTTTTTCTTAGCTAACGGCTCGACTAACTGAATCAAAGATTTGCTTATCTGAGCCAGTTTGTTGCCATCTCTTATATGCAGCTCGACGCAATTAGCGATCAGTTCGATCGAATTGAAGTACGGCATAAACTCCGGCACTAATTCCCGTTCGGCTAAAATATTAACCAAAGACAGATATTTCGTTTTTACAATCCACCGTCCGGCCAGATGCCATAGAATCCTGCTGGACTGATACATTATTACCATCGGGCAGCCGGCAGCAGCTACTTCCAGAGTGGCACTGCCGCTGGTCACAATGGTAAAATCTACTGTCTCGGCTGTGTGGTAAACCGAATCAATGCTGTATTGACATTCGAAACCGGGAATATGCGCAGCTTTTAATTTTTTCCGGCGGTCGGCATCTACGGCAACTGTTGTGAATGTCACTGCCGGATATTTCCTTTTCAATAGTATTGCAATCTGCTGCATCGGGACCCAGAGTGATTCAATTTCGGCATTTCGTGAGCCGGGCATCAGGGCGATGCTTGCCTTGTCCGGCATAAAATCGGCATACTTTTTGTATTTGGCCGGGTCTATCTTAAGTTTATCGAGAAGCGGATTACCTACGAAAACCGTATTAATCCCTCTCTGTTCAAACCAGTCCTGCTCGAAGGGAAGGATGCAGCAGAGTTTATCGCAGTTTTTCCGTAGCTTTCCAATGCGCCAACGACCCCAGGCCCAGAGCTGCGGAGCGACATAGAATAAGGTTTTTATATCTGCTTTTTTCGCGGCCTTGGCTATATGAAAATTAAATGAGGGGGAATCGCAGACGACAACTAAATCTATACTATTTTCCACTAAATAGCGGGATATTCGTTTGATTAGCTTGTAGAAATGGACCACATGGCTAAAGGCGTTATAGATCATAACTGCTTTGCCGGTGGTGTTTTCGAGCAGCTCGCAGCCCGCCTCGGCCATTTTCGGACCGCCTACGCCGACAAACTCGAAGTCGTAACCGCTTTGTCTCAAAGAACTTATCAGCCCTGCACAATGGGCATCGGCACTCGGCTCGGCGGCACTTAAAAATACTCGATATTTTTTCTTCAATCCGGGCATTGCCATATTTGTTAACAAGATTTGTCCCAAACGGCAATAATTATTTCCTTTGCCGCTAAGCAAACTGGATAATTTTTGGTCAGTAATAATCGAGAGAATTTGTACAAGATTGTCACTATAAAAATATCGAGTTTTCAGAGACATCGGGAAAGTCACTCCTGTCTGGTCTTTTTTATAGAATTGCCCTTGACACTCAGGTATGTAATGGTATAATCGTTATAGCCTGTTCGGATTAAAAGGCGAAAATTAGAGGAAATGATGAGCAAGAAATCCATTTCAACATAGAAATCACCTTGCGGCTTTTTAAATTTTGCGCATCAGTTATCCAATCGATAAATCCTTTTTTAGGAGGAGGACAAAATGAAATTTCTGTTCGCATTCATCGTAACTGTTCTTTTATCATTACCTGTATGTGCGGAACCGGGAAGTTTTATGGCTGCACCGGGGAGTATTGTTGAATATTGCTCGTATGATGTACCGAAAGACATTCCCGACGGGCAGACGATAAAATCCACATTGACTATTACAGATGTCGGCAATATCGCGGATTTGAATGTTAAGATAAACATCAGCCATATGTGGATTTCAGATCTGATCGTTGAAATTATCGCCCCGGACGGGACTCGGACCGAGTTATTTTCATCTGTCGGCCGTGGTGAGGGCGAATTCGATAATACAATACTGGATGACGAGGCATCGGTGTCGATTAAAAACGGCTCATCCCCATATAGCGGGGCATACAAACCCGAAGGAAACCTCAGCAGGTTCTATGGTAAGAGCATGACCGGGACATGGAAACTCCATGTGGCGGATACCGCTGATCCGGATACCGGCACATTGAACTCATGGTGTATAATTATCGAAAAAAAGCCTTACGAATCAATGGATGCCCCCGTCATTCACGGTGAACAAACCGCCCCGGGCGGATTATGTAACAAAGTCTCATGGGAGATACCACTTGATACGCGGGAATTTCGAGCGGAATACGGCGGGAGCATACCTAATTACGGGAACAAAAGATACACTCTTGATATCGATGACCCTAATATTATTCGGGATTTGGACGTCAAGCTGAATATCAGACACGGATGTAACTCGGAGTTGCAGGCCTGTCTTATCTCGCCGGATTTGACTCGAATAGAGCTTTTTACCGGTGTGGGTGATTCTTCTCAGGATTTTCTCGGTACGGTGCTTGACAGCGATGCATCTCTTTCGATCAATGAAGGTACGGGACCTTTCTCGGGGCCTTTTTGCCCGGAAGGGAACCTTAACGACCTGATCGGGCAAAATATCCGCGGAAGGTGGGCGCTTGAGTTAACCGATAACGGATGGGAATCCACGGGATCTGTTGTATCGTGGTCGTTGATTGCACAATTGACCGATGTTATTTATTTTGCGCAGTGTGCCACAAACTCGAGCTTTGGTAATGTGATAGCTCAAAGCGGCTGGATATCGGATGACAGCTATACGTTCACCGGCCTGGATCCGCAACAGACTTACTGGTATCGGGTCAAGGCCAGGCCGCTCGGGAGATGGTTTCAAACTACACACTCTGATTTTGAAACTGATACACTCACTGATGTTATTGCCACAGATGATTGTAATGTGGAGCTTCCTGTCGCTGATAGCAGCGATGGCTCCGATATGGAAGTTCATGTTATAGCCGATCCCAGTTTCGAATCAGGATGGGGCTGGGCGATAACTGTCATCGATCCTGTTTATCTCGGTGGATACTCCAAAGATAATGCATGGGCCTCTGATGGAAACTGGTCGTTTGGCGTAGAGTTTGATCACAGCAACTTATCATTGCATGAAAATTATGCCCGGCTTTACCAGACTGTGGACTTCACGGATGTGGATACTCTGATGTTCGACTATGCATGTTATGGTTATGCGGATTTAACATTAATATCGGTCGAGATCGAAGGTATCCCGGTTTGGTATGAATACGGAATCGAAGATATCAACGACATACAGGCTATCTACGATGAAGTTGTCGATGTCTCGTATTATAGTGGTCCCCAGGAATTGTCTCTTAAAGTAAAGAGTGAATTTTACGGATGGTTTGATGCCTATATTTTCTGGGACAATTTACGCACTTATAGAACGATACCCCAGGAGGTATCGCCCGGCAGTATAATATCAACTCCGATGAGCATTAATGCCGATCAAAAATGGGATTTTGTGAATTACAATGCTACTATCCCGACAGGTACGAGTCTGACTGTGGATGTGCTTCCCGAAAACGGCACAACTCCGATTTCGGGATATGTTAATATTCCCAATGGAGCTGATATAAGTCATATTACTCGTAAAACCATCAGGTTAAGGGCGAATCTGTCAACAAGTCAAAGGCATGTCACGCCGTCGCTCCACGATTGGTCGGTATATTATGAAAATCCTGCGTTTGAGAGTGACTGGTCCAATGTTGTCTCCTCCCAGTGTAATTAGAATTAGCTCGAACGGCAGATAAACCACGGTAATGAGATTGGACCTGGAACAATAACTACAGGTATTGATATTCATTACGACCGAATACAAATCACAGGGCTGTAAGTTCTTAACTTTCAGCACTTTATTGTTTTTTCACAGAAAATAGGCCAGATTTTTCCTTTTTTATTAAAAATATAAACAAATATCCTACTATAATAGTAGAAATAATTAACAGTTAATGGATTGACTTGTAGGATCACTTAAAGAAGAAAGGAAAGTAATCATGAGCAGGCTGTTATATATCCAGGCCTCACCGAGAGGACAGCGGTCGTACAGTATTCGTGCCGCCGATGCTTTTATCGAGGCATACAAAAAAAAGAATCCTGACGACAAGATAGTGACATTAAACGTATTCGACGAGGATATTCCCGCTTTTGACGGATTCACCGTCCAGGCAAAATATGCCGTTATGCACGGCGAAAAACATTCACAGGAGCAGCTTCAGGCGTGGAAGAAGGTCGAGAAGTTGATCGAGCAGTTTAAATCCGCTGATAAATATATTCTCGCCGTACCCATGTGGAATTTCAGCATTCCATACCGGCTCAAACAATACATCGATAATCTGGTTCAGCCGGGCTATACATTCACATACAGCCAGGAGAAAGGCTACGAAGGCCTTATCACCGGCAGGCCAATGTTGGTCGTGTATTCAAGCGGCGGAAGATACGACGCCGAAAGCGGAGCCGAGAGTTTCGATTTGCAGAAAAAATACATCGAGCTGATATCCGCTTTTATAGGTTTTAAGGATGTCAAATCCGTCATAGTCGAACCGACCCTGCAGGGCGGACCCGATACGGCCCGGGAAAAACTCGCCGAAGCTATAGAACAGGCCAAGAAAATCGCCGTTGACTTCTGACTACCAATTCGCTATACTATCAATAAGCGGGTCATTGACGAAAAGCGGCATTATTATATTTCCAACCCGCTTGCGATAAACGTATATCCTGAGTCGAAAAAATAATGTTCTGTCGAGTGTGATTTGCATAGTTGTCATTCCGCACTTGATGCGGAATCCATTGTCTTCTATTTTGGATTCCTGCTTTCGCAGGAATGACAATCCTTCAATTCATGTGTAATGGAACAAGAGGAATTATTTATATATCGTTATTTGAGGAAGGGTTTTTCAACCTTAAATTGAAAGGCATTATAATGAAATTATCCGCGAGATTATTAATTTTCCTGATTATCTGTACGTTATCGCTGCAAGGCGTAAAGGCCGAAGATGCGAATGATTTGAATACCGGCCAGGATTCTGACGTAGCTATCGAACTGACGAAGTTTGATGTAAACGATACAAAACTTGAATTGGCCTGGAAAATCAAGAATAACACAAACCATGATATTTGGTTATGTGATGGCTGGGTTTCACGATCAAATCCTGATAAAAGTAAATTAGAGATTTATATGGCCAAAGATAATCAAACCCTTGTGTTAATGAAGCGATATAATCTAATTCCGTCGGCAATATTAGAACGTCCAATATATTGTCGTCATGTTCGTGTGCATGCAGGTGAAGAATTTACTGATTCCATATCAATTACTCTGCCTGTCTCTCCGTTCTTATATTTTTATCGAGAGGTAGGAAATGCAGAATTCGCTAAACGCCTGTCCTTTGAAATCAGTTTTTACGATGAAGACCTGCTCAGTCTGATTCTTCATATAATTGAAGTAGCGGAGAAGATCGGTTATGTTACTGGTTCTCTTGGTGTGAACGACACAGAAATATTAGTTCGTTTCTTTGGGGGATTTGAAATTGCATCAGCCATTAAAAACGATTCTTTCTGCAGCCAATCCATAACAGATGGTGGCGATGAGATAATAATCCCATATATGCAGCGTGCACTTACGGGTGAAAAGGTATTGAGTATTGACGTTAATAGTGTTTCAATTCCTTTTAATTCAAACTGGCCACCCTTGGAAAATCAGGATGTAAATGAATCTACTGATTCGCAGGATGTTGAGGAATCTGTCGTATCGATGGAGCTTACTCATTTCGAGATTACCGATGCAAATCTTGAATTAGGTTGGAACATCAAAAACAATACAGACCATGATGTGTGGGTATGTGACACCATTAATGCCTATAATCCAAGTTACAAACAATTTGAAGTGTACATGCCTGAAGACGAGCAAACCCTTCTTATAAGGAGACGGCTTGACGTTCCAACAGTCTTAGTATGGGCTGTCCACCCGCAAGGTCGCTACGTTCTTTTACGCTCGGGCCAGGAACAAAATGAATCCCTGTCACTTGACGTGCCTGTAAAACACCAGCATGGGTTCTCAAGTGGACGAACTATGTCCGACCACGCAAGACGTCTTGTTCTGGAGATTGGCTTTTACAATGAAGACCTGCCCGGGATGATTCGAGATATTATTGAGATAGAGGAGAAGCTGAATTGCGTACAACTCCAACCCGTTGAATACGAAAACCCTCTTTTTATATATTTCTTCAAAGGAATTTGGATTGCACATAAATTCTATGCAGGTTTGTCGAACTTCGAAGAGCATGTGTATCAAGAGGGAAATGAAGAGATCACGATCCCATATACATGGCAGAATCTCGGTAGTGAGCAGGTCTTACGTATCGAAGTAGATGGAGTTTCCATTCCTTACGAAGATTAACACGGCGGGTGGCAGCCACTGAGCGAGCAAAGTGAGAGGGACCCCATTTTGCAAACAGATAGCAAAATGGGAGCCCAGCGAAGTGGATGGAAGTTTTTCAAAATAATGGCCATGTTTCCTTGTCAATTCTTATTGGTTTGTCAATATCATTAAACCAGCAATTGTAACTCGAGTAATACCACTTGCCCGGCTCATCTACAAGGCCTTTTCTTACAGGATCGGTTTTAATTTCCTTGAGTATATTTGAAATATTATATTCATTATCCCTCGGTTGTATCAGGAGATGAACATGGTCGGGCATGATAACATAAGCCCATAAGGAAAAATGATGTTCCTCCCTTGCCTTTTCGATAGATTCAATAAGCAATTGGCAGGTTCTTTCGGATAAAAGAAATCTCCGGTTCCTATAGCAACTGAACGTAAGCTCATGTGCATGACCTGGGATGTTATATCTTATGCACTTCTTTGTTATGAATTGTCCCTCTTCCATTTGTATAAATTATAGCGTAATCCTGGATTTATAGAAATATTTTTCCACCCACTTCATTCGTTTCGCCCTTGTGGGCAAACTCATTCAGTGGCTGCCACCCAATGAGATGCGAGTGATAAGTCATGGACATTTTTCGGCGAAAATCGGGGTTTTTCGTTGTATTAAGGCGGTTTTTGGATAAAATAAATAGGGGATAGGATTTGGGGGGTAGGGGATAACATATCAAAAATCAAAATGCAAAACTACAACTAAAAATTCGATATTTGGTCCGCAGACCTGTGCTTTGGGGACCGGAGTCGGGGGTCGGTCGCGGGGGATTCGACAAATGTAGAGCGTTCTCTACAAATTGATCCTTTTTGAAAAAACAAAGCCAATGTTAAAATAGGTAATATAACGTAAGCTCTTTGAAATAAAAAGATTACGAGAAAAATGGCGGTTTTGGGCATTTTGCCGACAAGAAAACAAAGCCAATCCGTGGCACAATCCATCCTTCAACATAGTTTTCCCCGATAAATTCCGGAGCTGTGGAGATAGAGGATGGATTACTTCAATTCTGCGACTCGCGGCCAGCCGTTCTCCCAGACCATAGTGGAGATTTTTAATTCTGATATACTTCTGTTTGAATCTCCACGGTAGGCATGGAAGACCAGATAATCTCCGGTTTCCTCCTGGAGCACTGCCTGATGCCCGGGACCGCGCCAGTCCGGAGTTGTCGCATCGAGGACCAGGGTCCCGCCGCCTTCGGTCATCGGCTTGCCGTCCCTGTCAACATACGGCCCTGTGATTTTGCGTGAGCGGCCGACTACGATATTGTACGTGCTTTTGGCGCCGCGACAGCAGAAGTCGAACGATACGAACAGATACCAATATCGGCCGTGCCGGACAATGAACGGCGCTTCAACGGCACCCTCGACCGGTGGAGTGACATGCTCTTCAGACCGTGGTCGGCTTGCGAGGGAGTATAGTTTGGTATCTTTATCGGATACCTTTCCAGTCTCAGGATTTATACGCCGCATTTTGATGCCGCTCCAGAAACTTCCCCAGCTAAGCCACACGTTGTTTTCGTCTTCGATGGCGATATTGCCGTCGATTGCGTTCCAGTCGTCCACACCCTCGGTGGAACGGACTACCATGCCCTGATCGACCCACTTGTAGTCGGGATTGTTCGGGTCGAGTGTCACGTTGGTGGCAAGACCGATGGCGGAATTGTTTCTGCCGAATGTTGATACGGAGTAATATACATGGTACCTGCCGTTGAAGTAGGAAATGTCCGGTGCCCATGCTCCCCTTGACCGTGGAATCTCTTTCGTGGCCCATTCGGGAAGTTGATCGAGGACATAGCCGCAGAGCGTCCAGTTGTGCAGGTCCTTCGAGCAGCGGATGGGGATGATTCCGCCTCGCCGTCCGCCGCCACCGGTACAAAAGACATAGTATGTATCGTTTTCCCTCATGATAACCGGGTCATGCACTCTCAAATCGCCGTGCAGATCAAGAAGTTCCGGCTCGGCCTGAATTTCCGTGCCTTGACACGATGTTAAACCGGCAAGAACGGCCAGCAGTGCGACGGTAAAAACAAGCGAGGGACACTTTTTGTTTTTGATATCGGAGTATTTCATTTTTACATCCTTGTGTTTTATTTGGCTTGTCGTTTCAGTGATTATCAATTTATTACT
>CAYSKI010000014.1:0-75483 GCA_964431695.1 uncultured Pirellulales bacterium
TAACGGGATGACGCGGGATATGTTCTACTGCCCGTCGAACTCAACGCACCAGAAATACAACGACTATTTCTGGGAATACGATAATCAATCGTGGGACAGCAGCCTACAAAGATTCACGGATATCACCAGCGGCAGCTTTATCGTATCCGGGTATTGTTTCATCCTTCAGAATACTCGGAACAGCAGGCCGGAAATCGTACGTTATGCGAAAGACCCTCTGAAAAAACAATGGGTGTCGTCATTGCAGGATTCACAACCGGCCAGTCGAGAGCTGATTGTCGATTCGATTATGGGTGTAACTCGTGCCAACACGAAGTATGGGCGTAATTTCGGCCAGGTCTCGGGCGGGATATTCAGCCTACACGGAGTGTATGATACGTCAAGTCATTTGAAGAACGAGTTCGAACCGACCGGCGGAAATATCGCGTTCCTTGACGGCCATAATGAATGGAACCCGTTCGAACCGGATATGGAAAACGGTGTTGCTGTTCCTCGTTACGGAACTGCCCCCGGATTCTTCTGGTAAGATTGACTGGTTCAATGTAATCATATCAATAAATAGCACTCATATTTAGTCGGAAAACATTCTAACGCAGATTTTCCTCTTGCTAAATCACCTCTGTTTCTTTACAATTCGTGGTTTATCGTACAGAAATGTTATCGAAGTCCTTTTTTAAGGCTGAAAACAGCGAAAAAGTTCCGTGAATTGCCGTGTTTGAATCGTTAACAGAAAAATTTAACTCCGTTTTCCGGTCATTATCCGGCCGGGGACGTATCACCGAGGCGAACGTCTCGGATGCCATGCGAGACGTTCGTAAAGCCCTTTTGGAGGCGGACGTCAGCTATAACGTCGTCAAGCAATTCTGTAAGGATGTTACACAGGCGGCTATCGGGGCCGAGGTCATAAAAAGTCTCCATCCCGGCCAGGTCCTGGTAAAAATCGTCAACGATGAGCTGACAAAACTGATGGGGCCGGTTGATACCCGTATCTATTTCGTTTCACCCGGACCGACGGTAATTATGCTGGCCGGCCTGCAGGGCTGCGGCAAAACAACAACCGCCGCCAAGCTCGCAAAATACCTGGTTGCAAAGGGCAAGAAACCGCTTTTAGTGGCTGATGATCTGCAAAGACCGGCCGCTGTCGAGCAATTGAAAGTATTGGGCGGGCAGATAAACATTGATGTGTACAGTGAAGAAAGTAAAAACGCTGTCAAGGTTGCAAAAAATGCCCTCAAACACGCCAACGCCGGCGGTCACGATGTGGTTGTACTCGATACCGCGGGCCGGCTGCATATAGACCAGGAGATGATGACCGAAATCGCCGATGTGGCAAAAGCGGTTAATCCGCACCAGATTTATCTGGTCTGCGATGCGATGACCGGCCAGGACGCCGTTAATTCGGCAAAGCAATTCAACGAACGTCTCGAACTTGACGGCGTTATCCTCACGAAGCTGGACGGCGACGCCAGAGGCGGGGCGGCGCTCAGCGTCAAAGCCGTAACGGGAAAGCCTATCAAATTCATCGGTGTCGGCGAAAAACTTGATAAAATCGAGGAATTTCACCCCGACAGGATGGCCGGCAGAATTTTAGGAATGGGCGATGTCGTCACGCTCGTCGAGAAGGCACAGGAACAATTCGATGCCGAAGAGGCTGTACAACTGCAGAAGAAAATGGCCAAGGGCAGCTTCGGCTTCGATGACTTTCTCAAACAGATGCAGGCTGTCAAAAAGATGGGCGGGATCCAGAGTATGCTCAAGATGATGCCCGGGATGGGAAGCCAGCTCAAAGACCTTGATTTCGACGGTGCCGAAACAGGGCGGATGGAAGCAATGGTCTATTCGATGACACCCGCAGAAAGGCGCGACCCGGACCTGATAGATTTGTCCAGACGAAGGAGAGTAGCCGCAGGTGCCGGCGCTCAGGTCAACGATGTCGCCGGCCTGGTCAAGACCTTCAAACGCAGCCGGGATATGATGAAGGCGGTAAGCGGCGGAGGTTTCGGCGGGCTTAAGGGCCTGCTCTCGGGCGGTTTCAATATGGGTGCCATAGGCCAGATGATGGCTGGCGGAAGAAAGATTAAACAGCGATCGAAAAGAAAAAAAGTCCTGCGAAGAAGAGGGAAAATAAAACGGCGATAAATAAAAATATTTCTATCGAACAATTCCTTGAGAAAATTGCTATATTCTCGGATAATAAATACGGCGAGCTGGTAAGAAAGCAATTCCAGGATATCCGGGGAGCCAGCGAGCTTGCGATGCTGGCGGCCCCGAGCGCCGGGGAGCTTGAGCAGTTGAAAAAAGCAGTGGCGATAATGACACCGGCGGAAAAGCAAAATGCAGATAACCTGACGGACGAGCAGATACATAAAATCGCGACCGACGCCGGAATCGACCCTGCGAATTTTGCGATTTTTATTAACGGTTACGCTTTACATTGCAAACGTGTTTCGTGACGGCAGATGTCGAAGTCACGAGAATTGATTATATATTAAAGAAAGGAAAATCATGGCAGTAAAAATCAGAATGACACGAATGGGCAGGCGGCATCGGCCGTTCTTTAGAATCAATGCGGTCGAATCCCGCGAGCCGCGTGACGGCAGAATACTGGAAAAGCTGGGTCATTACGACCCGATTGAAAAAGATCCCGCCAAGCAAATCGTACTCAACAGCGAACGTGTCAGGTACTGGCTCGATAATGGGGCGATACCGAGTGATACGGTTTCGCAGATACTGCTCCGCCATGGCATTAAAACCAAATACGCAGAAGTAAAAACTGCACGTCTGGCAAAGGCCAGAGCTATAGCTGTGAGCAAGGGCAAGCTCTTTAACAAAGCCCAGAAAATAGCGGCTCAAAAAGAAGTCGAGGCGGCCGAGGAAAAGGCCAAGGCAGAGGCAGAAGCGAAAGAAAAAGCCGAACAGGAAAAAACCAAGGCCGAGGAAGAAAAAGCTAAAGCACAGGCCGAGGCGAAAGAAAAAGCCGAAGCCGAGAAAAAAGCCAAGGCCCAAACCGAAGAAAAGGCAAAAGCCGGGGCAGAAGCACAGACAGACGCTAAAGCTGAAGAAAAAACCAAGGCAGCAGCTTCCAAAGAGGGTGAGCCACAGACGGAAGAAAAAGCAGAAGCCGAGAAAAAAGCCAAGGCCCAAGCCGAAGAAAAGGCAAAGGCTGAGGCAGAGTCAAAGGCAGAAGCTGAAACTGAAGAAGAAACAAAGCCGGAAGCCGCATCCGAAGAGGGTGAGCCCCGGACGGATGAAAAAGCCGAAACCGAATCTGAGGAAAAAGCAGAGCCGCAAGCTGAGGAGAAAACCGAAAGTTGAAAAAACTTTCGCCTCGAAGGTGTAAACAACATTGATCTCCGCGCATCCGGCGCGGAGCTTGATCTTTGTTGTAACGGCACAAAATTATTGGCTCAATCATGCCGGAAAGATTCTAAACGATGTTAAGGATTGATATTCTTACGCTTTTCCCGCAGGTATTCGATTCGCCTTTAAGCTGCTCGATACTCAAAAGGGCCCGCGACGACGGGTTGATTGAAATCGTCCTGACGGATATACGGGACTTCACCACGGATAATTACAGGAAGGTGGACGACAAGCCCTATGGCGGCGGACCGGGAATGGTAATGATGCCGGGGCCGGTTTTCGATAGCCTCGAGCATGTCCGTAAATTGTCACCGGACGCCGGACGCCTCATCCTGCTCAGTCCCCAGGGACAAAAGTTCGACCAGGCCAAAGCCGCCGAACTAAGCAAAGAAAAACGTCTGATTCTTATCGCCGGCAAATACGAAGGATTCGACGAGCGAATCCGCACCGGCCTCGGAGCCGAGCAAATCTCCATCGGCGATTATGTCCTGAACGGAGGCGAGCTGGCGGCAATGATTGTTATCGATGCCGTTGTCAGACTGCTGCCCGGCGCGCTCGGTGACGAGGACTCGGCAAAAAACGATTCTTTCATTGAAGGTCTGCTTGAGTACCCCCAATATACGCGGCCGGAGGTATTTCGCGGCATGAAAGTACCCGAGATTCTTTTAAGCGGCGACCATGCAAAAATCGCCGAATGGCGAAAACAACAATCCATCGAACGAACAAAAAAATCCCGACCGGATCTTCTAAAATGAAAATAAAATCAGAATCAAGCAATACGAAATCTCACGAGCTGGCCAAATTATTACCGAGCGGTCCGAAGTCTCTCGGCCCGGTTCCCGACCTCGAAGAGCACGTCCAGCCCGACTGGTGGCGATACATTTTCAACTCGATCTATCTGAAAACGGACGGGGACGTAATCGACGACGCCCATGTGACGGCCAAGGAAATCGACGTGTTCTCGGATATTCTCAAACTCTCGCCGCAGGACAGGATACTGGATCTGTGCTGTGGGCAGGGCAGGGCGTCCCTCGAACTGGCCAGGCGCGGCTTCGGCAACGTGGAAGGTCTGGACCGTTCCCGCTACCTGATTCAAAAAGCCAGGGCACTGAGTAAAAAGGAAAATTTAAGCGTTAAATTCAGAGAGGGGGACGCGAGGAAACTTCCGTATCAAGCGGACTCGTTCGATGTGGTCATGGTTCTGGGCAACAGTTTCGGCTATTTCGAGTCGGCTCGGGAGGACGTTCGGGTCCTAAAGGAGCTTTTTCGGGTCCTCAAGCCGTGGGGAAAACTCCTTATCGACGTCACGGACGGGGAATATCTCAAGAGAAAATTTCAACCGCGTTCCTGGGAATGGATAGACAAGAATTACTTCGTCTGCCGCGAGCGTTCGCTGTCCCATGATAAGCAACGGCTGATTTCCAGAGAAGTTGTAACGCACGTAAAAAAAGGTGTGATCGCAGACCAGTTTTACGCCGAACGATTATACACGCGAAAAACGCTGGAAGATTTGTTGCGAACGACGGATTTTAGCGAAGTCACGGTCCACAGGCAGATTACGACGGAATCCCAGCGTAATCAGGACCTCGGCATGATGGAAAAGCGAATTATCACCACCGGCCAGGTCAGAAAAGAATGGACCGCCGTCAAAAGAAAAAAGGAGCTGACCAACAATATCGTGGTCATTTTAGGTGACCCGGCGAAGCCCGACCCGCTCAAGCCCTTGTGTGTTTTCGACGACGACGATTTCTACACTATCGACCAGATGAAAAACGCCCTGCGCGACCTGGACAAATACAATATCACATATCTGACCAGCCACGACAACTTATACAAAGATTTGGTGGACCAAAAATCGAAAACTGATTTCGTATTGAACCTTTGCGACGAAGGTTTCTGCAACGACCCGACAAAAGAGCTGCATGTCACCGCCTTGCTGGAAATGCTGGGCCTGCCCTATACCGGCAGCGGCCCTCAGTGCCTGGCCTTTTGTTACGATAAGTCGCTGATACGCGGAATCGCCAAAGAAACGCTGGTCCCCGTCCCCGAAGGAATCTTCATTCAGCCGGAGGACGATATTTACGGCCTGTCGTTCGGCCTGCCGGTCCTGGTCAAGCCGAACTTCGGCGACTCCAGCTTCGGAATCACACAACGAAGCGTCGCGTACAGCATGGAAGAATTAGTCAACGCCGTGGCGGAAATCAGGGAAAAATTCGGCTACGAAAAACCAATCCTCGTCGAGGAGTTCCTCACGGGAAAAGACATCACCATCGGGATAATCGGAAATCTGCCGGAACCTTACATGGTCCTGCCGATTATCGAGGAAGATTATTCCGCACTGCCGCCGGAGCTGCCCCGGGTCTGCGGCTACGAGGCCAAGTGGCTCCCGGATTCGCCTTACTGGAACATCAAATCCGTACCGGCCAACCTGCCCGAAGCGACGGAGAAATATGTGATCGAATGCTGCCTGAAACTTTTCGAAAGACTCGAATGCAGGGATTATTGTCGATTCGACTGGAGACTGGATGCCAAAGGAAATCCGAAACTGCTCGAAGTCAATCCCAATCCGGGATGGTGCTGGGACGGCCATCTGGCAAAGATGTCAAAGCTGGCCAGTATATCTTATTCGGAGATGCTTGGAGCGATTATCCGCGCCGCGGAGACACGTCTCGGTATCCAGCCGGCCGGCAGCCAAAAAAACGGCAAGGAACAAAGTCCTCCGCCTGACCAGAAAAATCAAAGTTAAAAAACGCCTAAGTGTTGACGGAAAACTTTCGAAGGAATAAAAATATCCGCTGATTCTTACAAAACGAAAACAGCGACATGGGGAAGTTTTAAACGTTATTTAATTACCAGGCCACAATATTAAATCCAGGCTCCACATACATCCTGTAACCGGCCTTTGAAACATAATCCGACGGTGGAATTTTCATATCCTCCATCCCGATTTCCACACCCCAATTATCGAGTCCTCCGCCAAATGAACAGTTTAAAACAGGATTGCCCTTGCTGTCTGTCGAAATACCGATAATGCCCCCAATCGCTTTGACAGATTCCGGCAGTTCATCGCTATGATAACGAAAGTAATATGGTTGTTTTCTGTTATAATCTAAGTCTTCTTTATCGAGTGTTTTTAGCCAGGCCCTTACGGCTGAAATATCGGCGTTGCTTTTCACCCGGTCTCTAAATCCATAAATGAACGGCTTGCAGGCCGGGTAAAAGAACGTTTCAAAAGGCATAAAAAAAAGTGCAATACATGATAGTATAAATAAAATTGGAGCCACAATCTCGACAGCAATTAAAAACCTTTTCTTTCGGGTTTGGTTTTTCCAATACGTAAACAATCTGGAAAAACCGTGAATGATACAGTAAATAATGAAACAGCCTATAGCAACATATAAAAAGAATGAATCACGAAAAAAGGGGAAGAATCTGCCGCGAATATAACCAAGCCCTCCCAACGGGACAAGAATGATACAGAGAAGAGGTGCAACTATAAAAAAAACATCCCGGACGTTCCAGTTACGGCGAGGCTTAGCTTGGCCGGCCGACTCTGTATCGATATTCTGCTGAGTCATCATCTTGGACAATCTCCCTTTTTGGCTTGAAAACATCATAACCGGCGAAAATTCTAAAGTAAAGAAAATCTTGAGTCTGCTTTCTAAAAAAAACCTTGATAACAAAATAAAAAAGTATAAAATATCCGTGCTTTCGTCGAGGGAAAGTGCCTTATATGAATTGTCAAGTTATCCGTATATAAAATGATTTTCAGATAAGAAAATAAACAAGGAGAAAGGACATGAAGCCAGCATATTACAAAACCCCTGTCATTATCGCACTTATGGTCTCGTTATTGTCTCTTGGCGGTTGCGGGGAAGGAATGAAAGCCAGCGATATCTACGGCGCATCGTTAACCGGCGCTGTCGTTGGGGGTATCATCGGCTATCAATCCCATGAAGAGGGCGAAGGAGCCGCCATCGGAGCTGCACTTTTCGGCGTCGGGGAGCTGCTCGACCAGCTCGATAATCTCGACAAAGAAGAGAAAGAATACGATGACGACGACGGGGACGGACGTACGGAAATTTACGTCATCCAGGTCCATAACAGCAACGGCTCAATCACGCCGATCGAGATCGAGAAAAAGGGAAATACCTTCATCGGCCCCAAAGGCGAGCGCTACGAGACGTTGCCGACCGAAGAGCAGCTCAAGCCGGTTTACGGATTTTAACAGCCGTTTTGTAAGACCGAATTCTATTAACTTTTGTCGTACCTTAAAGCCTCGCAACGAGTATTTAGCGGATTTTAAGGCCGATTTCGGCAATTTTTAAAAAAGTGCTTGTTTTCAGCCGCAGGAATCGTTAGAATCCGGAATTCGGTATTTAGGCTCGGAACGTATGAAATTACCTGAATACCATTAAAAAGTAACGATAAATGGAGATTAATCAGTGAAAACAGAGATGTTGGATGCTGTTGAGAGCAAAAGTCTGAAGGATAAAGTTCCTCATTTCGAGATTGGTGATATTGTCGATGTCCACTGCCGGATTCAGGAAGGCGATAAAACCCGGACACAGATATTTACCGGCACGGTAATCGGCCGAAAAGGCAGGGGGATAAACGAGACTTTCACAGTAAGGCGTATAGTGAATAACGAGGGGATCGAGAGGATTTTCCCGCTGCATTCGCCGAACGTTCTGGATATAAAACCGGTCCGAAGCGGCAAAACCCGACGGGCCAAATTATATTACCTGCGAAAGCGAACCGGTAAGGCCGTAAGATTAGCTCAGCGCCATAGCGAGCACACAGTCTCGAAATAACCGGAACAAGCATTTCGAAATATTTAGCCCCCGGATTTATCCGGGGGTTATATGTATGAGTCAATGCTGTTCAACAGAAAAAAACTTTTGTCCGACCGGGAATTGCTCGGCCGGTGGGGTGAAAAACGCAGCGAGAAGTTCCTCAAACGCAAGGGCCTCAAGACGCTCACTCGAAATTTTCGCTGTAAAACAGGTGAAATTGATTTAGTCATGGTCGATACCGACGGCGGGATTGTCTTCGTCGAGGTCAGGACCAGGGCCGATGAAAAATTCGCCGACGTCGAGGATTCCATCACATCGGCCAAAAAAACCAGACTGAAAAAAACCGCCCGTTATTTCCTCACAAACAACGATATACAGGACCGCCCGTGCCGCTTCGATATTGTCACGATAGTTCTTGGCCAATCCGGCCGACCGCAAATACGACATTACGAAAACGCCTTCGTACCTTAAAACGGCACATCTAATCAAGGATAAACGCATTCTGGACAATTCTTGGAAAATCCTGTAACTTATTCGAGGTTTTGGCCTCTATTATATGGAAATTCACACGGGCATTTTATGCCAGGATAACTATGCGAAAGACAACTTATAAGCTTCTTTTGCTCCTGTTGATTGCGGGATTTTTGACCTGCGGCTGCAGCGAGCTGATAAAAAAGCAAGACCAGAGCTTTCAGCTTAAGCCCGGCTTCGACCCGAACGCCCTTGTTCTGCTGACCCACATCGATCACAGGCAGAACGAAACCCGTATCTCCTGGCCCCGCGTTGCCTTTGCCGTAGGTGACGGCACAATTATTCTAACCGCCAGGCACTGTGTGGAATCCCCTCCGAACTGGTCACAACATCCGATGTCACCGGATATTGTCGTCATCAGCCCATATTACGGGGACATTTATCACTGTGACGTTATTGCCGTGGATGAAAAAAGCGACCTTGCAATATTAAAAGCGCCGTGGCCCATCCATCCCGCTTTGGCTCTGGCAAGCAAAGAAGAATTCCAGTCTGCAAGGCAGGTAACCGTTTTCAGCCGGCCTATCAGGAAGCCGAAGAAGCCCCACGAGCTTGGACGTAAAATCCGCACGGCAACTTTAACCATCGAGCAAAAGAACGTCAAAAAACCAATTACCGGGATGAAGCTCAAAGGCTCGGGGCCTATCGTTCCCGGCTGGAGCGGCTCGGCAATCGTTATTCCCGAGACCGCGAAAGTCACCGGCGTAATCAGCGCACTATCGGGAGTAAGGCTGGGCCTGCCTGTATTGTTCTCCGTGACATTTATTTTCGATACAATCGGCGGCAAAGCCGAATCCGCCTGGGAGCTGCTCAGGCAAAACAACCTGCAATACAAAGCAAGTAGTTACTACCCTTTAGATTTCGAGCCGGTCGTGGACGCATATCCGGCTTTCTCCAGCATCATGGATTATTTCGAGACATTGTCGGAAAAAGAAACTAAAAAGTCACTCGAAACGGCCGAAAAATTAGTGACAATCCGCCCTGAATCCAGCTATGCTCATTTGCTGCTTGCCATGATCGCCGACAAACAGGCACACGAGCCGAATTCGGAGCCGGGAAAACTTCTCACGCTTGCCGAATCGAGTTATGAAAAATCCCTGCAACTGGATCCGAACAATGCCTCCACCCATGCCGTTTACGGCAATTTCCTGTTGCAGCGAAACCTCAAGCCGCAGGCCCTGACCGAAACGCAAACCGCTCTGGCCCTCGATCCCAACAACGAATTAGCAACGATCAATCAAATCATCCTTTTAGCTCAAACAGAGCCGAACAAAGCCGAGGATTACGCGAAAAAGCTCGTTGATAAAGATCCCAACAATTCCGATTACTGGTTTCAATACGGGTACGCCCTCTCAGAGCTTGATAAAAACGAGCAGGCCCTTAACGCGGTACAAAAAGCCATAAAACTGAATCCCAAAGGCGGTTACTATGGCAGCCTTGCCGATATTCTGGTAAAACTCAACCGGCTCAACGAGGCCGAGAAAAATTACAGGAAGATGACAAAGAGCTGCGGCTGTCAGCGGTGCTGGTTCAAGTATGCCCGGTTCATCGTAAAAAAAAGGCCGAAAAAACTGGACCGGGCCGAGAAGGCCCTCGCAAAGGCACAAGCCAAAGCACACATGCTGCGGGTTTCCAAAGAAGACATGGCAAATCTCCGGATGAATCTAACTTCGGCGAAATTTACACCTCTGCAGAAAAAGTCTCCGAAAAAGGCTGAGTCACTCGCTCGCAGGCTCATCAAAAAATCGCCTGACAACGGCTATAATTACTGGGCACTTGCCGCCGCTCTAAGAGAGCAGGAAAGATTTAACGAGGCGGTTGCGGTCGCCGAACAGGCCGTAAAATTGTGCCCCGACTGTTCATTCCGGCCGCGATTAGCTAATTGCCTTGCAAAAGCGGGGAACCTTGAAAAAGCCGAGCAGACATACGACCGAATGCTTGAGATGCATCCCGACAGACCTCTGTATTGGTTCTGGTATGCAGAATTTCTCGCCGATTACTTCCCGGACAGAATCGAAGAAGCCCGAGAGGCCCTGGAAAAAGCAAAAGCCGCTTCCGATAAACGCTGGCCCATCAAAGACCAGGAACTAAAAGAGCTGCTCGAAAAAATCGAAAATAAAACGGCGGTTCCACAAGAACATTGAAAACAAAAAATTCCGTGTTAAACTGTTTTCGAGCCTGGATATTTTTTAGAGATAGTTTATGGAATTGATTGATACACATTGTCATTTGACATTCGAGCAGTTGGCCGAGGACATTGATGCGATTTTAGCCCGCAGCATTGCTGCGGGTGTTAACAAGTGGATTACCGTAGGCACAGACCCGGAGCATAACCGTAAAGCAGTGGAACTGGCCGGGAGATTCGAGAACGTTTACGCCGCCGTCGGAATTCATCCGCACGACGCTAAAAATGTCACCGGCGAAACAATCGCCGAGCTCAAAGAGCTTGCCGGAAGTGAAAAGGTAGTCGCTATCGGCGAGACCGGCCTGGATTTTCATTATAATTTCTCGAAACAGCCGGACCAGAGACGGGTTTTCGACAAGCAATTACAAATCGCCCACGAGCTGAATCTGCCGGTCATCGTTCATTCCAGAAATGCTTTCGACGAAACCACAGAGATTTTAAGCCAGTTCCTTCATCTCAACGGCCGGCTCAAAGGTGTGGTCTTTCACTGTTTCAGCGGCACTCCGGATCAGGCAAGAATCGTGCTCGATCACGGCTTTCATATTTCCCTGACAGGGGTCGTGACATTCAAGAACGCCGAGACTGCCCGTCAGGTAGCGAAAATGGTGCCACTCGAAAGATTAATGCTCGAGACCGATTGTCCCTATATGTCACCGGAGCCGATGCGAAAGCAGAAAATAAACGAGCCCGCCCTTATGGTACATACGGCGAATTTTCTCGCTGAACTGAAACAGATAAATCCGGCGGAATTTGCCGATGCCGTCACGGCAACCAGTAAGGCCTTCTTCGGCCTGCCCTGAGCATTGTCGAAGGGCTTACCCTGAGCATTGTCGAAGGGCTGCCCTGAACAAATAAAGTGGGAAAATAAATGAAATAAACATTGGCGGGCAGCGACAAACTTAATATGGACGGCCTCCGGCCGGTATAAAAATGAAATGAATTTTTTCGCCAAGAAATAAAGTCATGAACACAAAATTGAGATGGTTCATAATCGTTGTTTTGTTCCTTGCTATAATCGCGCTGGTTGTTGTGTATGTGAAGATAAGATTGCTGGAACCGCAACTTGGTTACGAATCGGTTCAAGAGATAACAATCACAATGCCATGGAACGGCCGAACGGTCGGAATACCGGCTCCCTCGCAGTTCCCGCAATGGGGTAAACATACCATGGAATTCCATCGAGGATGTCCCCTGGGCGGATAATCTGCGCGAGATAATGGAATATTATCCCGGCCGTAACAATTAATAAAAACAGGATTATAAAAGTCACAATTAGAATAGAAAAGCGAAGATAGCGAATAATAAATATGAATTATCCGGCTAAATGATTTCTTTCTGTTGGATTTTGTAGTCGATAAGAGCCTCGCGTTTCTTTTTTGCCGCGGCTAAGAGTTTTTTGATATGTACCCTGTCTTTATTATCGACGGCTTTTTTTAGCTTGAGTAATTCAGCGATGACTTTGTCAATCCCTTTGGAAATATTGCCGGTATTTGTCAGCAGGGCGTCGGCCCAGATATTCGCCGGGCCGGAGGCGATTCGGGAAGTATCCATAAAGCCTTTACCGGCGAATTTCATTTCCCTGCCGTTCGTTGCGTTTGTCAATGCCGCCGCCGTTATGTGCGGCACGTGACTTATATTTGCAAAGATCCTGTCGTGCTCGGCCGGTTTCATCAACTTAACCGAACAGCCGAGCTTCGACCAGAATTCCTCGAGAGTTTGCACGCCTTCCCGATTGGTCTTCTGGGTCGCCGTAAGAATACACATCGCCCGGTCGCATAAATCATCCCGCGCAAAATCGACTCCTCTTTGTTCGGAGCCGGCAATCGGATGCGAGCCGACATAGTGGACTCCGCGGGGGAGTTTTTTCGCCGCCCATCGATGCGGCAGAACTTTCGTCGAGCCGACATCAGTGACAATGCAGCCGTCCGGCAAAGCTTTGCCGATTCGACCGAAGATATCCTCGAATGTACTGATAGGTGTCGCCAATATGACAAGGTCTGCACCGCAGACACTTTGTTCCAGAGAATCGACGACTTCGCCGGCCACTCCCAACACCCTTGCTTTGGAACGAGTGGAGGCTCGATGTGAGAATCCAACCACCTTTACGCCGGAAAAACACCGTAAAACACCGGACGCAATCGAGCCGCCCAAAAGCCCAAGCCCTATAACCGTTATTTGCTTTAACTCTTTCAATTCCAAGGTCTTATGAAAAATCACAAAAAAGCTTGTTCGGCTAAAAAGTAATGCCCAGCCTCCCAAATGTCAATTTTTTTCTTTTATTGATATCGCTAAAATGTTAGAATCCCGCCTTTAAGAACGTTTAAGAATGCCTATGCGTCAAATACGATATACGCTTGCAGTGCGCTAAGAGCCGAACGAGTTAATAAATAATATGCCGAATAATAACAACACCCTGAGCAACGGTGACCACCTCGACTTCGAGGAAAAGGTGGCCGACCTTGACAGCCAGATGAATGAGCTGCGAAAGCTCAGCTCAACCAAGGGCATCGACTATTCCGCCGAGATTCGCCAGCTCCAGAAGCAGCAGGTTGTCGAGCTCAAACGCATATATTCGAAGCTGACCGCCTGGCAGACCGTTCAGGTCGCACGCCATCCGAACAGACCTCTTCTTACCGATTATCTCAGCCTGATGGTCAAGGACTTTCGGGAGCTGCACGGTGACAGATGTTTCGGTGACGACCGTGCAATCATCACGGGTCTCGGACACATTGGCAGAGAGAGAGTTTTAATTGTCGGCCAGAACAAAGGCAGAAACACCAAGCAGAAAATCGTCTGTAATTTCGGATGTCCCAATCCCGAGGGTTATCGCAAGGCGCTCGCCAAAATGAAATTTGCCGAGAAGTTCGGGATCCCGATTGTCACGCTCATCGATACGCCCGGCGCCTATCCCGGCGTAGGTGCAGAAGAGCGGGGACAGGCCCAGGCGATTGCGGTCAACCTCAATCAGATGCCCCGCCTGAAAGTGCCGATTATCTGTATCGTTATCGGTGAAGGCGGATCCGGCGGTGCACTCGGAATAGGTGTCGGTGACAGACTGGCAATTCTCGAGTTCGCATATTACTCGGTGATTTCACCCGAAGGCTGTGCGGCAATTTTGTGGCGCGACGGCTCGCAGGCGCCGCTGGCCGCAGAGGCGCTCAAACTAACGAGCAGAGATTTGCTTAAACTCGGCCTCGTTGACGAAGTCATCCCAGAGCCGCTCGGCGGTGCACACCGCAACCTTCACGACACCGTTTATAACGTCGAGAGCTATATTGTAAAAACGCTGCGGGAATTAAAACGCATTAAAATCGACCATCTCATTGAAACCAGGTACAACAAGTTGCGTTCGGTCGGGATGACCACTACCGAAACGCTGGCTCGGAAAACCAAAGCGGGCGGGGACAGGATAAAAGCGGCGGTGCAGGAAATTAAAACCAAAGCAAAACAAATTCATGCCAAGGTTTGATATAGAATATATATTATAGGGCAGGCCTCCGTGCCCACCCTTTTTGACGTATTTAGCCGTTCTTAATTTCCCGCGGATCTTTGCCCTGTTCGATAGCCTCTATTTTTTTTACTCTTCTGAAGTGTCTGCCGCCGCTGAATTTGGTATTTAGCCAGACCTCCACCATTTTACGCAACAATACTTCTCCTATCTGGTCACCCGAGAGGCAGAGAACATTCGAATCGTTGTGGTCGCGTGAAATCTGAGCGGTTAGCTCGTCGTGACACAGTGCCGCCCTGATACCGGGTACTTTGTTTGCCGCCATACTCATCCCGATTCCGGTTGCGCATATTAATACGGCCCTGTCGGCTTTCCCCGTGGAAACAGCCGTAGCCGCCAAATATGCCGTATCGGGATAATCTATCGGATTGCTGTCAATGGTGCCACAATCGATACTCTCGTGGCCCAGCTCAGCGGCGATAACCTTGACCTGTTCTTTCATTTCGTAACCGCGATGATCACTTCCCACTGCTATCTTCATATCTCAAGCTCACTTATTCTTTTCTGTACGGCTTTTTCTATCAGCTTCGCACAGTTTTCGTAAAATTTTAACTGCATTCCTATAGGATCGGGAATCTCTTTATTACCGGCCAGCAACACACAACGGCTTTCTGCTTCAGGGTCAATAACAATAACATTCGTCCGATGCATCTTTTCCATTGCAAAAATAAAATCACTTTCTTCGACAAGCTCTTTGGACAAAGCCTGGTTCCTGTGAGCACTTATATCTATTCCCATAGTCGAACAAACTTCTATCGCTTCGGCGCTCGCCGGATAACCGGCCGTACCCATTATGCCCGCGGAACTTACTTTATAACCCATCCGCTCAAGCTCGTCAACCTTGCATTGTAATTTTTCCGCTAAATATTTCCTGAATATTCCCTCGGCCATCGGACTTCGGCAGGTATTTCCCGTACAGACAAATAAAAATTTAATCTGCGATAATACTTCAAGCTCTAATTGTGAAAAAATACCGTGCCTTAAAATCTCCAGGCCTTTCTTACCTATTTTAGCAACCGTGCTGCTTTTTTTGTATTTGCACGGCCCTCCGTCTAAAAGCATATCGATTTTTCCGGTCAATTGTGCGAGGACCTGTTCGGAATTTATCGCCGGAGCTTGTCCCGTTACGTTTGCGCTCGGGGCAATAACGGGATTGCTCGTTTGCTGTAACAATGCAGCAGCAATAGAGTTATCGGGGCAGCGAATACCTATGGAATTGTCTTTGTAAAGGTTTTCAAAAACTTCTCCTTCGAGTTTATTACGCTGTTTATCGATGTCCTTGACGTCTAATTCGAAAACTAATGTTAACGGCCCGGGCCAGGCGTTTTGTATCAGCTTGCATGCTCGTAACTTTAGCGTGGGCACATACTTATTGATATCATCGCTCTTTGCAATATGCAGACTGTAATATTTGTCCTCGGTCCTGCCTTTGATTTCGTCAAGTTTCTCCAACGAATCGTCTTTGAGACGGCAGGCGATCCCGTAAACCGTCTCTGTTGGAAAGGCAACAAGCCCTCCGGCATCGATTATTTCCGCCGCTTCTTTAATCTCTGCCGAGTTTACCTCTGCTCCGTCAATTTTTATAACTTTCGTTTCCATCGGCCAACACAATACAAAAGATACCCCCCAATAGCAAGAACTTACATCAAAACCGACATTATAGAATAATAGCAGGGCGTGTTTATCATTTTGGGCTTGCCGAAGGATCTAAAAAAAATTTTATTGCGAACAATTCAATTAACGGCGCGATAATCTTCAATTCTTAATCAGTGATGGTATATCTATAACAGGAATGCCATTGGACGAAAAGTTGTGTGAATCATTGTACCCTACATTTTATTCGTCGAACTCGATGTTGTTTTCGCGGCACCATTCGACGGCGATTTCCTTGAGGGCATCACTGCGGTACTTGTACCAGTCCTCTTCGATACTATATTTAAAAAGGGCATCCTTGAACCGCCGAGATGTGCCGGGGCCTCCTATCAAACCATGTAAAAATTCGCCTTTCCGGGTGTCTTCAAGAGACCAGCAAAAATCTTCCATGATTCTGTACTCGTTGATGTCGTACTTCGAGGGCAAACTGATGTAATCGCCGGTTTCAGCCATGATTTCTCTGGCGACAAGTATCTGGTCCTTCTCCCAATCCGGGACATCTTCTATAGGATCGTTATTCTCGGCGGTGCGCATTTCATAGTCGCTGATAAGGATTACCTCGCCGGTTTTTTTGTTCAGGTACGAGGAACTTTCATCCGACTGGAATTCCATACCCTCGATAATATCGCTTAGTTTGACACGAACTGGCATAGGTACTCCTTTTACTCGGACTTGATTACGGGGGGCATTTTGCGCAGACGGACATGAACAGCATTGTGCTGAGGTACCGGTCGCCGCAGTCGGGAAGCAGTGCGACGACTGTGCCGGAGCTCATTTCCCGGGCGATACGCAGAGCACCGGCCACCGCCGCTCCAATCATCGCCAATGCAATACCGGTGTTTCCGGATGTCGGTTCGAGGATAATTTTGCCTTTGGTCAATTCGCCTGATTCCTCGGCTTTTTTTATCATCCAGTATGCGGCACGGTCTTTGACTGAACCGCCGGGATTGCTTGCTTCGAGTTTCCCGAATAACTTTACATCCGGTTTTTTAGTGTTAAGATTCGTTAGTTCTATGAGCGGCATATTTCCTATAGCTGATAATATGCTCATTACGGGCAAGCTCCGGATTAAGATTTATTTTTTACTGTATTATTAAATTAGTTCAGTCAATTGCGTGATTGATTTTCCTTGGACTATTCTATATAGTGATTCTAAGAAAATAAAGAAAATTCGGGCGGGACTGTGCGATGACAATAGCTAAAAACCTAAAAAAGGCCGTATTGTGGGAACCGTCGGGCGAAAACAACAAGGTCCGGTGTAAATTATGCAGTTGGCAGTGCGTGATTGACGACGACAAGCTTGGCCGATGCTATGTGCGAAAAAATATATCCGGTGTGTTGTATTCGTTGAATTACGATAAGGTCTGCTCGGCAAATCCCGACCCTATTGAAAAAAAGCCGCTTTTTCATTTTCAGCCCGGCTCTCGGAGCTTCTCGATAGCCACGATGGGCTGTAATTTTCGGTGCGAGTTCTGTCAGAACTGGCAAATCAGCCAGGCAGCTATCGAGGACGGTCGAATAGACGGGCAGGCAATCAGCCCGGATTGGATAGTCCAGGCGGCCATCGGAAGCAATTGCAAGAGTATCGCTTATACTTACACCGAGCCGACGGTCTTTATGGAACTGTGTAACGATTGCGGCCGGTTAGCAAAAGAGCATGGCCTGACGAATGTTTTCGTAAGTAATGGCTTCCAGACCAAAGAGGCGATAGATTTCGCCGCCGACTGGCTCGATGGCATCAACGTCGATTTGAAGGCGTTCAGCGAGGATTATTATAAGCGATTATGTAAGGCCCGGTTGCAGCCGGTTCTCGATACGATTTGTTATATTGCGAATCAAACAAATATCTGGCTCGAAGTCACGACCCTTTTGGTACCGGGTGAAAACGATTCCGAGGACGAAATAAAAGCTCTTGCCAATTTTATTGTGAACAGTGCCGGTGCCGATGTCCCCTGGCATATCAGCCGGTTTCACCCGCAGTATAAATATCTGGATTCGGGACCGACTCCGCTAAGCTCTCTGGAAAAGGCTTATGAGATAGGCAAATCGGCAGGATTACATTATATTTATCTCGGCAATGTACCGGGATCAAAAACCGAGAGTACTTTTTGTTATAATTGCGGCCGAATGCTGATTGAACGCGTCGGTTATAGGATAATCGACAATTTTATAAAAGATTCAAAATGTCCCGATTGCGGAACTAAAATCGCAGGCTTCGAATTGTAAGCAATCTTCATCGACCGTGTCCTCGACCGTATCGACCATGTCCGCCTCGGCCGCGCCGAAAATGGGGCGGGACCTCAGAGACGGCGGTATTATCCAGCTCGATGATTCCTCCTTCGATTGACAGGGCTTTGCCGTTGACCAGGGCGTTGGCGATTTTTTTATGAGCCGATTCGATAATTCTGCCGAAGGTCTGGCGGGAAATGTTCATTTTCTCCGCCGCTTTTTCCTGGTACAATCCTTCGAGGTCTGCCAGGCGGATTGCCTCAATCTCGTCATAGGTAAGGTTAATATGCTGCAATGCGGACAAGGGGATTCCCCGCGGCTTATAGTAATTAGCCTGAGGCATACAACCTATGCGTCTGCAATTTCTCGGTCTGGGCATAAACTGGATTACTCTTTAATGGTCGCAGATATTCCGGCCGCTTTGCAACCGATTGTCCATATATTGCTCGATAAGTTCCTCCGGGGTATCACCCATTGTCCCTACGATAAGGTCAATATTGTTTTGCGCGAAAAGCTGTTGCGCTCTTTGCCCCATTCCTCCGGCGATGACCAAATCGACCTGTAATTCCGAGAGCCATTTAGGTAAGGCTCCCGGCTCATGGGCCGGCGGGATTGAAGACTGCTGTCCCGTTATTTTTTTACCGTCGATGTCAACGTCGAAAATGGAAAATTGTTCACAATGTCCGAAGTGTGCCGAGATTCTGCCGCCTGTAACCGGTATAGCGATTTTCATTGTACTTTTACCTCCTTTTCTAAGTGGGGGTGATTATCTTTTTGTAATAATGGAACAAATGCCGAATTAAAGGATTCGGCGATATGACTATGTTTATCAAACTGAATAATCGGTTTCCCTGAATCACACGCCGAAACCACAGAACCATCGATGGGTATTTTGCCTAAGAAGGGGATATTGAGCTGTTCGGCTATTTGCTGTCCGCCGTGACTTTTAAATATTTCCGTTTTACTTTTACAAACAGGGCAGATGAAGCCGCTCATGTTCTCTATAATGCCCAATACCGGTAGGTTCAATTGCCTGCAGAATGAAATACACTTTTTCACATCGATGACCGAAAGCTGCTGGGGCGTTGTCACAACGATTGCACCGTCGGCGTTTCCGATTGTTTGAACTATCGAAAGAGGCTCGTCACCGGTGCCGGGGGGGCAGTCAACAACAAGATAGTCGAGCTTCCCCCAATCGACTTCGGACGTGAACTGTTTTATAAGGTTATGCTTCATCGGTCCGCGCCATATTACGGGACTATTGTCGTCCGGCAGCAGAAAACCGATACTCATTATCTTCAGATTGCCACTGTATGAAACGGGATCGATTTTGCCTGCTTTGTCATGGACATTTTTATCTTCAACCTTCAACAACGTGGGGATGCTGGGGCCGTGAATATCGATATCCAGCAGGCCTACTTTTTTATTCTGCAGGGAAAGCCATACTGAGAAATTAACGGCAACGGTACTTTTACCCACGCCTCCTTTGCCGCTTAAGACGAGAATTTTATGTGCTATATTATCCATTATCCGAATCCTTTTTAGTAAACGTATTCAGTATTGCCTGCCATATAAATTTAATTTGGTTGGATAGGCCGTCATTCGAGTACTCGATTATGCTTTGACCGGCAATCTGGGCTTTTGTCACCGACGTATCATAGGGGATTTGACCGATGACGGCGATATCCATGTTTTTCATTTTCCGGTCGATTTCCTGTGCCATTTTGAGATTGATGTCAAATTTGTTAATGCAGACCATCGTGGGGATTTTGAAGTGCCCGGTTAATTCTATAACCCTCTCGAGGTCATGTTGTGCCGACATTGTCGGCTCAGTGACTACCAGTACGAGGTCCGCTGCGGTGATGGAAGCGATGACCGGACAACCGATGCCCGGCGAGCCGTCCACAATTATAAAATCCTTTTTCTGCTCGTTTGCAATTTGTTTCGCCTGTTTGCGAATCAGGCTGACTAACTTGCCGCTGTTTTCCTGTGCCGGACCGAGTTTGGCGTGCACCATAGGTCCGAACCTGGTATTCGAGACGAACCACCTGCCGTTAATCGCGTCCTCGAATTCTATGGCATTTGCCGGGCAAAAGTGAAAACAAACGCCGCACCCTTCACAGGAGACGGGATCGATTGTGTAAGTTTTTTCGACGATATCGTTCGCCGGACCGTTGAGGGCGACGGCACTGAAATTACAAACCTCCGCGCACCTGCCGCATCCGATACATTTTTCTCCGATCACAGAAGCCAGCTTTCCACCGCTGAAATCGTGTTTTTCTTTCACGTCGGGCTGCAGCAGCAGGTGCAAATCCGCTGCGTCAACGTCACA
Organism: uncultured Pirellulales bacterium; assembly: GCA_964431695.1. Lineage (GTDB taxonomy): Bacteria > Planctomycetota > Phycisphaerae > Sedimentisphaerales > Anaerobacaceae > JAFGPS01. The sequence continues at coordinate 20,592 of CAYSKI010000014.1, forward strand.
GTCGGCCAGCACTATGTTGCCCGCTAAGGCCGCCAGCGAAGCGACGATGCTCGTCTTGCCGGTGCCGCCTTTACCGCTGATTATAACTATTTCCTTCAACTTTTTTCCTTTTATATTTATTCGATCTTTTCGCCTTTTATAATATATAAGCTTGCTAAGCGAGGATCTTGGGTTTGGAATACTTCCTTGTCTTCAATTCCTAAAAAATATTCTGTTCGTACAGAAAAATATCCGGCAATTGTTTTTTCAATTTTCTTCAAGTCAGTATGTTTAATCCTGTTTACATACGAAGCGGGATTGCTGCTTTTGTTTTTGAAGAAATCCGATTCCGTATTAAGCAGCATAGCCAAAAGTTTCCCGTTCTTTTTGAGAACGCGGACGGTTTCTTTAACGGCCTTCCGGTAATTTTCAATAAACTGCAAAGAAGCAATATAAATAACCGCGTCAAAACAGGAATCAGAAAAAACCATGTTTTCTGCCGAGCCTGCTACAGCTCTTACACTGTCCGGTGCCCGGCTCAAGGCCTTCTCGGAAATATCCAAACCGGTAACGTTAAAACCATGTCCAGCTAAACCTGCTTCAATTATAGCAGGACCACAGCCGACACTTAAAACATCCTTAGTCCCTTTTAATTCCCGCAAAGTATATTCCATCTCGGCTCTGAAAACATTGCTCCAAAATTCAGTCATGCAGGATTTCAAATACTTGTCCATAGTTTTACTCTGTGCTTATTAAAAAAACTTTTCGCGCCACCACAGAAAATGTCCCCAGGGATTATCGAGTTTATACTTGTCGTCCTCCGGAGCACCGGGCCAGGACTTTATTTCCTCCAACAACATCTCACATGGCTCGTCTTCCGTTAAAAGTTTATACGCGCATTTGACGAGCAGGAACTTTTTGTGGGCGTCGCTGTCGTTCGGATTATGGTCCGGGTGATACTCCAGTGACGCGCGCCTGTATGCTTTTTTTAAAACTTCCGCGCTTGCATCTTCCGGGACACCGAGAATTTTACAAGCCGCACGGCGGGTTTCCAGGTCACGGGATATTATTTCTCTAAATTCGTAGTCGTCTTTTTTCATTATGTTTTTCTGTAACACCCTCTAAATAGTCACGAAGTTCCGTAAAAAGCTCAGTGTATTCGGGCAATACATCCACAATCATCCTGCCCTCCGAATAGGCCTCGGCGATGCGTCTGTCGTCCGGCAGTTTCATAATGACGTCTATATTTTCATCCCGGCAGTATTTTTCCACCCTGTCATCGCCGAGTCCGTACCGATTTACCAGAACACCGAAAGGAATATTCAACAGGCGAACCATTTCTACGGCCAGCTTCAAATCGTTTAAGCCGAAAGGAGTGGGTTCGGTCACCATTAACACGTAATCGGTATTTTTAACGGCCTCGACCGTCGGGCAGGTTGTTCCCGGCGGGACATCTATTACTGTCACAAAGTCTCTTTTTATTTGTCTTTTTACATAACTGATTAATTTCGGTGTTCGAACGTTGCCGATGCATAGTTTTCCGGACACGAATTCGATTTTACCCGTCTTTCCGGAATCAATGACGCCGATTTTAACCTCTCTGGTGTCGATGGCATCAGCCGGACAAACTCGCCGGCAACCGCCGCACGAATGGCAAAGCTGCTCGAATGTTAGGACGTGCTCTTTAACACAGACAATAGCGTTGAACTGGCATATTTTGCCGCATTCGCCGCAGGCGGTACATTTCTCGGGATTGACCTGCGGCACATCGACGGTGACATTTATTCTGGAGATTAAATCCGGTTTTAGAAAAATGTGGCCGTTCGGTTCTTCGACGTCGCAGTCGATGTACTGAACCTTTTTTCCCGAATCGGCAAGAAAACGGGCCAGATTTACCGCTATGGTTGTCTTGCCGGTGCCGCCTTTGCCGCTGGCTATAGCTACGGTAAAATTGTCAGGCATCTTAATTGTCCATGCCGAAATGAGACTGAACGTTCGGTTCGGTGGTTTCGACCAAGCTTCCGGTTTTGAAAAGCTCGATTGCCTCCGAAATGGTCCCCGTTGCACCGGTATATAGTTTTACATTGGCGGCACTCAATGTGCGCTGGGCATTCGGGCCGCAGTTGCCCGTCAGTATGGCCTTGGCTTCGGCATCAATGACAACTTTGGCGGAATTAATCCCGGCGCCTCCAGCTGCGTTTATATTTTGGTTTTCGATCGTCCTGAATTCCATACTCTCGGTATCGACGATGATAAAGTATGCCGCCCTTCCAAAACGCGGATCGACCTGGGAATCCAGAGTTTGTCCAGTCGATGTTATTGCAATCTTCATACAATTTCCTTTCTAATAAGGTTGACATGTCCCCGTTGGGCAGGAACCATTGCCGCCTGGTGAGGAGCTGTCTGCCTGTCCGATAGAGAAGCCGGATAGAAGCTTTTGTAAATCAGAGCTTTTACAACGCTCGCACGAATGCTTACGACTTTTGCCGCTTCTTTCCAGGAATTCCATTATGTGTCCGCACTTTCGGCATTTGAATTCGTAAACGGGCATTTCCAGTCTCCTGATTATGCCGTGACATTTTATTTCTACGACAACGGATAATCCGTCAAAGTCAGTCATCCTGAGCTTCGGTCAGAGAACAGATAATTTGCATTCCATCTCTGATGCTTCTGGTTATATGACAGCTATCCGCCGCTTCCAATATTCTCTCGCGTTCTTGTTCGGACAGTGTTGTACCGAGATGTATTTTGACATCTATTCTCGTAGTACGCGATAGTTCGATTCCTAACGGGGAGGCATCCGGTGGATAGCGTTCTGTACGCCTGGATAGCTCAATCGTAATATCCTTACAATCAATGCCCTGTTTTTCGCAATATTCGACAATGTAACCGCCGATGCACATACCAATAGACGCGGAAAAGAGCTGAGCCGGCCACATTCCGTCCCGCTCGGTGTTGCCGTCGTCGCCGCGGCCGGTGGTTACGGTGAATCCCTTGCAGGTTGCCGTGAAACGGTAACCGTTATCGTATTTAACTAAAATTTCCATAGGCTTTAGCTGTCCTACTCTTCCTGTTTTGCTGTTTCTAATTCTTCGATACGTTTGTTTATATCATCGAGCGCATTTTTGAAATACTGAGCCTGCTCCTTTAGACCGGCAAGTTCCTGCTCCGCTGTTACAGTCGGAGCGGCAGTGCCCGGATAAAACGGATAAGGCTGCGCGGCCGAATCCCGTGTGGGATAACCGTACGGTGCTCTTGCCCAGCCGGGCATACCGGTTGCATAGTACCGGTTCCTCCGGCCGCGACCGCCGCCTCGGCCCCAAAAACCTCTACCCCGGCCGCCTATCGGATTCATAAAACCGGGCACCGGGTAACCGGCACAATATCCGGCAGCTCTGCCTGTCATTGGTCCCATCCCGGCGGGACCTGTCCCATCTCCACGTGGCATAGTAGTTTTCCTTTCATAAAAAGTTATTGTTTACTGTCTCGATATTTGCGTTCCGCATTTCGGGCAGGCTATTTGACTGCATGGCCGGCCTGCAACATGCTGAACCTGATGTCCACATTTCGGGCAGATGCAATTTCCGCCGGGTCCGGCGGCATAAGGCCCGCCCATCCGGCCTCTTCCTTGTCCCTTGCCTCTGCCCATGCCCCGGCCGGCGCCGCGTCCCATCCCGGCGGGACCTGTCCCATCTCCTCTTGGCATAATATTTATCCTTTCTGAAATATAGTTGTGTTGTTCGCTCTTTTAAAAATCATTTCCCCTACTTCGCAACCAAGGTTTCTCGCAATCACGGGGCATTTCACCTTGAGAACGAAGAAAATATCCTTCTGTTTGTCGCTGAGCGTTTCGTAATTGCCCTGCCCCTTGGAGATAATTAAATCGGATTGCTCGAAACGATGCCTGAAATCCTCGCTGCACGCCTCGAGAATAGTACCGGGAGCATCCGAGCCGTTATCGATTACTTCCACTAATTCTCTCAGGCCCGCAAATTCCGCATCTTCCATTGTCGCATCGTTGATAACCGGTTTGCCCCTGACCGCAACTGTCACTTTTTCGAGTGGGAGCTGCTCTATTAATAACTTATCGAAAACTATCTCTCCCGCGTTGTCGGTCAGATACAAAATTCTTTCGGCCCGTTTAACTGCGTTTCTGAATTCCTCTATCGCAGATTTGTCAAAATCCACCTTGAGACAATCGGTGATTATTTTTTCAATATCAGATTCGGCCAACAAAGTCTTGACGCCTAAATCAATGATATTTCCCGCAATCGCGAGCCTGATGGCCGTTTCCAGCGGATCTTCGGATGAACCGATGGTATCTTCCAATTCATTGCAGATTTCTAAAGCCAGACAGTTAAATCTTTTCTTCGATTCGCGGTACGGGTCATCGTTGCCGGTCAGCTCCCGGATTAATCGATGTATCCACCATCCTATCGCCGGAGGGGACTGGCTCATGTCCAAATCGGTTGCCAGCTTCAGAACATATCTTATCACCTGCTCGTGAACCATCTCGTCGTTGGTAACCAGCCGTGCCGAGTCAAGAGCCTGACGAATAAAGCAGGGCATACAATCGAGATATATCTTCATAATTTTATTTCTATTAACCGTTATTTAGTTTTATGGTATTATTTACTATACGTATATTATGGGCATATGCTCATAATAAATCCAGTTTAAATTTCAAAAAAATGTAAATTTTTCTCACTTACCGGATTTTATAGAGGCTTCTGAAAAGCGAATAAACAACGCAAACAGACGTGTAAATTATGCCGTTGCGAGCTAAAGCAAGAGCGAAATACCGATAATATTACAGTTTTCAGGCTTAATTATGAAGATTATTGCGGATGCGAATATCCCGTTCGTAAAAGAATGTTTTTCGTCGATTGGTGATGTGGAAGTTGTCGGCGGGCGTCAGATAACGCGTGATATTGTCGCCGATGCGGACGTTCTTTTGGTACGCAGCATTACCCCGGTATTTGCGGATTTATTGACCGGCAGCAAAGTTCGGTTCGTAGCGACGGCCACCATCGGCTTCGACCACGTCGATGTGGGTTTTCTCCGGCATAACCATATCGGTTTCGCATCGGCGCCCGGCTCGAATGCGAATTCCGCCGCCGAGTATGTCACTGCCGCTCTGCTTGAAGTCGGGCAAAAGCATAGAATTTGCCTCGAAGGTAAATCAATCGGCATAATCGGTGTCGGCAATGTCGGGAGCCGGGTGGCGAAAAAGTGTCGGGCGCTTGGAATGAAAGTCCTTCTGAACGATCCCCCTTTATACAGACAGACCGACGATGCGAAATATCTACCGATACAGGAGCTTTTCGATTGTGATTTTATCACCCTGCATACGCCGCTTACTTTCGAGGGGATTGATAAGACGTTTCATTTGGCCGACGGGAATTTCTTCGAGTCACTCAAGGAAGGCTGCATATTTATAAACGCCTCGCGCGGAGGTGTTGTTGACAGCGCCGCCTTAAAGACAACTATACAATCGGGTCGATTGCGGGCCGCTGTGCTCGATGTTTGGGAGAACGAGCCGAAAATTGAAACGGCACTTCTGGAAATGGTCGATATCGGCACGCCGCATATCGCCGGTTACTCGCTCGACGGCAAAATCGCCGGCTTGATTATGATATACAAATCGGTCTGCGAGTATTTCGGGACCGAGCCGAAATTCGATGCGGGAGATTTTCTGCCCGAGCCTGAAGTAAAAACCATAGAAATAACCAGAGATCCAAGAAACGAGCAAAATGTCTTATCGGAAACAGTGCGGAGAATTTACAGGATAGACAGGGACGATGCGATGCTGCGAAAGGTTATCGATGAGCCAGCGGAAAATCGAGGTAAATTTTTCGATAAGCTCAGGAAAAATTATCCCGTCCGGAGGGAATTTAAAAATACCGAGGTTGTCGTCGAAAATGGCAATGACAGTCTGACAAATAAGCTCAGTGGATTAGGCTTCAAGGTGGTGAAAAAGTGAAAGATAACGGCGAGAATATTGTTTGCTGGCCCAAAGGAAAGCTGGATTTTTCCGCCGGTTGTATTGTGATGGGTGTTTTGAATGTCACTCCTGATTCGTTCAGTGACGGCGGAGTTTTTTTCGATACGCAAAAAGCCATTGAGCACGGCCTTAAAATGGCCGCCGACGGCGCTGCGATAATCGATGTTGGCGGCGAATCGACCCGACCCGGCGCGGAACCAGTTTCAACAGAGCAGCAAATCGAACGAGTCGTGCCGGTAATTCAAGCCCTTTATCAAAAGGCAAATGTCCCGATTAGTATCGATACGTACAACGTTGAGGTTGCCAAAGCTGCACTGGATGCGGGAGCGGCGATTATCAACAATATAACCGCTTTAAGTAACAAGGCAATGGCCGAATTGGCCGCCGGGCACGAGGTTCCGGTCGTTATGATGCACATGCAGGGAAATCCTGCGACGATGCAGGCCGAGCCGAAATATGATGATGTGGTCGGCGAGGTTCTGGAATTTCTTTTGGGCCGGGCCAAACGTGCCGAGCGGTTCGGCATACCGAAGTCGCGGATTTTCATAGATCCCGGCATCGGCTTCGGCAAAACCCTGGAACACAATCTTTTGCTATTAAAAAATATCGATAAATTTGTGGACACAGACTATCGGGTGCTTGTCGGTACAAGCCGAAAGAGTTTTATCGGCGGTATCACCGGCAGGAAAAATCCTGCCGAGCGGATATACGGCACCGCTGCGACGGTCGCCCTTTGTGTCGCCGCGGGTGTATCAATCGTCCGCGTCCACGATGTCGCTGAAATGATGAACGTTGTGAAAATCACAAATGCTATCGAAAAATCAGGTGTATATTTAGAAAGATAATTAAGATGTTTAATTATTGTCCGTCCTGCGGTTCGAGGGAAATATATTTCGATAATATAAAAAAGTTCAGATGCGAGGCCTGCTCTTTTACGTTTTTTCAAAATGTCGCCGCCGCTGCCGCTGCAATATTGGAATATGACGGAAAAATAATTGCCATCAAACGCGGCCAAGAGCCGAAAAAGGGAATGCTGGATTTGCCGGGCGGATTCCTGGACCCGAAAGAAACAGCCGAAGACGGATTGAAAAGAGAGATAAAAGAAGAGCTAAATATAGAACTTGGCGAGTTGAAGTACTTAGGCTCTTATCCGAATATTTATATATATAAAGGCGTGCTTTATCACACCTGCGATCTATTTTTCCACTCCAAGATCAATGTTCTTCCCGAAGATTTTGACCAGACCGAGATTGAAGAATTGGTTTTAATCGATCCGAAAGAGATTCCGATGGATAAATTCGCATTCGAATCTACAAAAGCCGGCGTGGAACTTTTTAAGCAGAACATCGAGTAAAAACAGAGCCGGTTGAATTTCCTGTTTCTTAAGGAACAGTGTCGGGGATTTACTTTGAATCCAAGGTGATTTTTAGTGCCTCATCGGTGTTTTTAACGAATTTGAACTTCATGCCTTTTTTTGCTTCGGCGGGGACATCGGGAATATCTTTTTTATTTCTTGCCGGCAGGATGACTATTTTTATGCCGGCCTGCTTGGCGGCTAAGATTTTTTCCTTCAATCCGCCGATAGGCAGCACAAGACCTCGCAGAGTAACCTCGCCGGTCATCGCCACGTCCGGACGGGTCGGTTTGCCGAGCAGCAGACTTACCAGTGACGTATATATCGCAACACCGGCACTCGGGCCATCCTTCGGGATAGCTCCGGCGGGGACGTGAATATGATAATCGAATTTGGAGAATTTTTCGGCGGCAATATCAAGCTTTTTGGAATTTGCTTTTACAATCGAAAATGCGGCCTGGGCGCTTTCTTTCATAACGTCGCCGATTTGACCCGTAAGCTGGAGTTGTCCCTTACCGGGCATTGAAGCGGACTCGATAAAAAGCAATTCTCCTCCGACAGGCGTAAATGCCAATGCCGTCGCAACCCCGGGTATCCCGGTCCGCAGTGCAAGCTCCGATTCGAACTGGGCCGGACCAAGAATTTTTGTAAGGTCTTTTTTATCGATTGTCGCCCGGCGCTTTTTGCGTTTGGCAATTCCGGTCGCTACGGCCCTGCAGACGGCGGCGATGTTTCTTTCGAGATTTCGCACGCCCGCCTCCCGCGTATAACCGCTGATTATCGCCAGAATAGCACCGTCTTTTAGTGTGCAGCGATTTTTGCTTAAGCCGTGCTCTTTGAGCTGGCGGGGAACGAGATATTTTTTCGCGATGTTGAGCTTCTCGGTTTCGGTGTACCCGGGAAGCTCGATGACTTCCATCCTGTCACGCAGTGCCGGCGGGACCGGCTCGGTATAATTCGCCGTGCCGATGAACATGACCGAAGACAGGTTAAAAGGCTGGTCCAGGTAATGGTCGGTAAAGCTGAAGTTCTGTTCCGGGTCGAGCACCTCCAGCAGCGCGCTCGCCGGGTCGCCTCTGAAGTCACTGCCGACTTTATCAAGCTCATCGAGCATAAATACCGGATTTTTGCTGCCGCACTTTCGCAGCTCCTGTAAAATTCTGCCGGGCAGTGCCCCGATATAGGTTCTGCGATGCCCCCTGATATCGGCTTCGTCTCTTATCCCGCCGAGAGATATCCGGACGAATTTTCTTCCCATAGCCCCGGCGATTGATTTCCCGAGCGAAGTCTTGCCGACGCCGGGCGGGCCTACAAAACAAAGTATGGGACTTTTACCCGTCGGATTGAGTTTGCGAACGGCGAGGAATTCGAGAATGCGTTTTTTTACCTTGGTCAGGTCGTAGTGGTCATTGTTGAGGATTCGCTGGGCCTTGTTTATATCGAGCTGGTCTTTGGTTTGAATCGACCACGGCAGCTCGCAGACCCAGTCCAGATATGTCCGGATGACACTATATTCCGGCGACGCGGGCGGTATCTTGCTGAGCCTGTCCAGCTCCCGAAGGGCCTCCTCTTCGACCTTTTTTGGCATTTTGGCTTTCGCAATATTCTGGCCGAGCTGCTTTAGCTCTTCACTTCGCAGGTCTTTCTGGCCCAGCTCCGTTTGGATGGCTTTTAGCTGTTCCTGGAGGAAATATTCCCGCTGATTTTTATCTATCGATTCTTTTACACGGCCCTGGATTTTGTGACTAAGCTCGAGGACTTCCAGTTGATGGGCCAGGATGACGGATATTTGTTCGAGTCGCTTCGATGCATCGAGCTCTTCAAGCAACTGCTGCTTCTTTGCGATATCGAGACTGAGATTGGCGGCTAAAAAATCGGCTAAGGCCGACGGATTTTCGATATTTTCCAGAAGGACCGATGCCTCTTCGGGCACATTCGGACTTAATGCGATTACCCGATTGGCCGCCTGACGAACGTTGACAATGAGCGCCTGGAGCTTTTTCGTCATTCGCTCTTTGACATCGAGGTATTTTATCCTGGCCTTCAAATAAGGTTTTGTGCCGAGCCTTTCTATAATTTTGAAACGGGCTACGCCGTGAACTACAATATGCATCGAGCCTTGCGGCAGTTTGATAACCTTCAGCACCGAAGCCGTTGTTCCGACGGAGTACAGGTCTTTAAAACCCGGGACATCGACGTTCGGATTTCGTTGTGTCAGCAATCCTATGACGGATTCGTTGGGCGTAATATCGGCAAGCAAGGCTTTGCTCCTTTTTCGCCCTATTGCCAGCGGTGTTACGGTCCCCGGATAGACCACGACATTTCGAATCGGCAGGATGCCGATTATATCCGGCTGCCTCAGTTTATAGTTATCCGGCTTTAACTCGGTATGCTCGTCGTATAGATACGGGTCAATACTTACAGGTTCTTCCGTAGTTAAGTCAACAGACCATTCATCGCTGATTTGTTTCATATTCTTATGTTTCTTTGCCATGTTACTTTCGAATTTTTTTAATTTAAGTATTGTCAATAATACCCGATTGTAACTGAAAACAAAAATCCAAAACCGAAAAATCACCAAGTATCTAACCGAATGTATGTCATTCAATGAATTTTGTTCGTTTTCGATAGATTTTGGGCGGGTGTAGTTGTAAATTTAATAAAATTTCAGGAAAAGCTATCAGAATTGAACCTTTCGTTCGTCATTATTACATCAGCCGGAATATCCGGATGGTTTTTGACCCAAATAGTCTGCCGACAGTGAATCAGTGATTGGATGATAAAAAAATCCGCAGGCTGAGTTGGTTTGCCTGCGGATATTATTAGTTCTCGATCGAAAATATTACAGCATGTTCGGATAAAAGCAAGGTCTTGCATTTCAGCATCAATAACACCCTAAACAAATTATTGTGCCGGGATGTAATTACTTATATTCCGGATCGGGTTCCGGCTCGTTGGGGTCGTCTCCCATGAATACAATCTCCGGATCCGGTTCCGGCTCGTTGGGATCGTCTCCCATGAATGCAATCTCCGGATCCGGTTCCGGCTCGTTGGGGTCGTCTCCCATGAATGTAATCTCCGGATCCGGTTCCGGCTCGTTAGGATCGTCTCCCATGAATGCAATCTCTGGATCCGGTTCCGGCTCGTTGGGATCGTCTTGAAGATATACAATTTGATTGTTTACTAAACCGCATGCCCGGTTCATATTCATCCCGATCACCAATAGTCCAATCGAGAAAAATATAACCAGGAATAACTTTTGTTTATTTCTTTTCATTTTGCTCCCCTTTTCGGAATATGTGGTACTTTTTTGTCGAAATAAATTTTTTCTCATGCATACCGGTCTTTACGATTATCCTTCTGAATAAGTACTTTGCTGGGGCCTTATAACGATAGGGGTTGTTATGCCGCTCGGCAGCATCTGGTCCTGATCCGGCGTTATGCCTATTACACCGATGTCGCCAAGCTCGGTCGTCTCGGAACCCCCGTCGTCAAGAGTGGCGCCGATATTGGTTACGTATCCGGACGACCACATGGTCGTATCGCACATGGATATGATTGTCCCGTATATTTGTGCATTGCCTCGAACATCGACAATCCCTCCTATGATTGCACCGGTGAGGATGTTGTTCTCGCTTTGCTCGGGATTGGTATTTCCGAGATTAACATTGAAATGCGGGGCCAGTATCGTAGCTTCCTGTACGCTGGATGTGTTTTCGAAAGTAGCTTCTCCGGTAAAGTAAAGACAATTATTCTGCCATTTGAATGATTGCGGCACATCCGTAACGATCACGCCGTTGAAGGCACAGTTTTCGAAGCGGACGTTATTGTAGTAGGTGCTGGTGCTCTTACTGCAATCGACATACAATACTTCCTCGAAAGTGCAGTTTCTAAATAACGCGTTTCGATTGCTCGGTAGTTTCGAACTTGTGAAAGTCTGGTTTTCATAAACGTGTCGTGTGAGCTTCCTATTGCTTGTATAGCTTGGTGTGCCGTCTCTGGGATAGTTATAGTTACCCGCTGCATGTGGAAAGTATTCGACCTCTCTTTCCGAATACGGGCATGAAGGTATTTCAGCCGTCCCCACCTCGTAATCGTCGGTGTCGTAATCGGATATGTCCATACCGGGCATATTGTTATATGGTTGTCCGTAATTTATACCTTCGTGGTAGGCCTTAACTTCGTCGTTCGAGCCGTAATACCGGTTTTCGAAATCGCCGCCCAACGGGGCACCGTTTACATCGATGGGATTATCGTTTCCGTCGAGTGTCTCTAAATGATAAGATTGATTCTTTATTTGGTCCAGGGTCAGGACCGTATTAATTGTGCCGAGTATGCTCGAGTCGCTGGTCATGTTATAAGGCGATATCTCGACCCTGTCCCATGCACTGAAGATATCACCATGGATGGTCGACTCCCCGGTAAGCCACATTCTGCCTCTGCTGGCGACGGCATAATTCAATACTTCATTGTCCTTGGTGACTTTCATATCCATGTTTACTTGTTTGACGGCCTCCCCGTTTGTTCCGATCGATTGCATTTTGATTATCTGCGGACTGCCGTCGTATCGGTAGAATCTGAGCGTAAAGTCGGTATTAACACTGCCGAAATCGAGCGGTACGGTGATTACCTCATCACCATCCCCGATTGCGTCGCTGAAGCGTGCGGAAGCCGGAACCGTCTGACCGTCGAATGCGGTATTCTGAAGATGCTGGCAGAGGATGTTCCAGACCTGGTCTGCTTCTACACCGGAAACAATATTTTGCGAAGTTGACGGCAATACGGGAATCGTTGTGATGAGATATTTTCCGCATTCCAGACCGGATTGAGCCGCCATCAGGGCCGAATTTACCTTGTGCTGGTTCGATGCAATCTGGACATTGGTGCCGGACATCGTTGCCATTGAGACGGCCAAGGCGGAAAATATTATCAAAAAAATCATGGATATAATCAGCACAGTACCCCTGTGCTTAAGGTTGGTTAATTTATTTGAGCGTGCCATTTTTTTCCCCGCCGGAAAAAAAACTGATTATAAGTTACAATCGACTTCTATGTCCTTGATAAAGTATAAGAAATGTTTGCCGCAAACACAAAAATTCACAGACAACAAAAGTTCAGTGTTCTAAATCGTCAGTAGCCGATACTTCACCCGTCAAGAGGGATTAAAATCCCTTATTAATAGGTATAAACTACGTCTGATAATGTTATTTCCGAATATGATGCGGGATTGTACATCAAAACTATCTCCGGTACGAATCCTGCCGGCGCCTCGCTTGTTCCTGAACGGTTAAAGTACAAGTCGCTGTTACCTGAAAGCTCCATTTGCTCATCCGAATAGTTAATGATTGACCCGTTGATTGTTCCGCCGGCATTACCGAAGAATTCTATGCCGTTGCCTGCTATCGCACCGGATAGCGTACTAAAGCTGCCGCCGAACGAAACACTAAAACCGGGAGCCACAACAAAAGTGCCTGCCTGGTCGTGAAGTCCTTCGTACTGGGTCACCTCGGGCAGTTCTGTGACAGGATGGCTGTCAACATTACCGCGAAAGATGATCTGATTTGTGCCGGAATTGTCGTCAAGGCTTCCGTTGCCCACAACGATTCCGGTAATCTCCACACCTCCGTCGAATTCGACGACATTCGGTGTCTCGATATATACAACGCCTTTGAGTGTGACCTGGCCGGAGAAATTCGGATTGGTGCCGGCAACGATTCGGACATTCTCGAACGTTGCATCCGCGGATGTGTTTGTATTGGCGTCGATGATTGAAGTGACATAGGATTCGAACTGAACGGGATTTGGTTCCGGAAACTCGCATTGTGGTACACCGAAGTCAACATGGTTATCGATGGCGGCCTGCCCCGTTTCCCCGCCGATACCGGCCTGGCCGCCCTGCAGGTTAACAGTGGCCAACGGATTGGCGATGTTGACGTCTCCGGCGATTTGCGAGTTTCCTATGATTGAAAGGGCCAGGTTGGAATTCTCGCTTTCAATATAGACGCTCGCTTCGACATTGACATTAATCCCTTCCAACTCGACGTTACCGGAGAGGGACAAAGGACCTTTGGTTGCAACACCATAGTCGAATACGGAGTGTCCTTTTTCGCCGATATAATAATGTCCCCTTATTGTCCGCGTAATCAGGCCGTAAACACCGGTGACGTCGATTTGGAAGGTCTCGGCATCGAGTGGTGTAATCGTCGCCGAGAAACTGCTCGAATTTCCCGAATCCAGAGTCACGCTCGAAATAGTCATTGTCAGGCCGTCGCAGGAAGTTGTGATATTCGTAATACCGTCGGACGTCAGCTCGTTTTGAAGCGATATTGCAATCTGATTGAATCTCTGTTCTACGGATGTAAGACCGGATATCGAGACGCGATTAAGCCAGTACCGTATAATATCGAAGCCGGACTCGGCACAGGCCCTCGCTCTGTCTGCTTTGCGATGGTTTTCCGCAAGTTGAACGTTGGTACCTGATATAGCGGCCAAAGAGACGGCCAGGACCGACAAAATAATAGTGAATATCAGGGATATGATAAGAACACCACCCTTACGTCTGGGATATACCGATTTGCCTGCAGGCCTCATTTCCCCCCCTTCCCGGAAATTGAACCTTGATTGAAAATATCTATGGTGACTTCTATTTGCCAATAAAAATATAAGAAACGATTGATATATATGCAAAGCAAAGAAAGTCACCTGAATATGTCATGTAGATTTATCAATTATTAATGCAGTTTGAAGTGTAAAATGTCTGGCCTTGGATGAGTGATTCCCGTATAGGACATCTCTTATAACATTAGTTCCGAATAAGAAGCAGGATTATATTCCAAAACCAATTCCGGCACAAATCCCGCGGGTGCTTCGTTTGTGCCGGAACGGTTAAAGTAGAGATCGCTGTTACCCGAAAGTATCATTTGCTCGCCGGAATAATTGATAATCGAGCCGTTGATTATTCCGCCGGCATTGCCGTAGAACTCGATTCCGTTGCCGGCTATTGCACCGCATAAAGCATCGAAGTTTCCGCCGAACGATACGTGAAAACCTGGAGCAATAACGAACGTCCCTATCTGCTCTTTAATCCACTCGAACCGGGCTTCGTCGGGCAGCTCGGAGACAGGGTGACTGCTCACGTTACCTCCGAAGATAATCCGGTTTTCACCGGAATTGTCACTGATGTCTCCATCTCCGACGATAATTCCGGTGACATCCGCACCCCCGGTGAAATTGACTACGTTGGGAGTTTCGACATATACGATACCTTTGAGCGTCATCAGGCCGGAGAATGTCGGGTTAGTATTGGCGAGAATTCTCGGATTCTCGAAAGTCGCGTCGGAGGCGGTGTCCGTGTTGGAATCGATGATTGTTGTTACATAAGGTTCGAAATAACTCGGCTCCGGCTCCGGGAAATCACTTGGCGTGACACCAAAAGAAACATGGTTGTCGATTGCATCCTGACCTGTTTCGCCTCCTATACCTGCGTTTCCACCCTGTAACTCCACACTGGCAATTGGATTGGCGATGCTGACGTTACCGGCTATTTGTGAGTTGCCGGTGATTGACAAAGCGAGGTTGGAATTTTCACTTTCGATATAAACGCTCGCTTCTACAGAAACGTTGTAACCTTCGAGGTCAACGTTGCCGGATAATGATAAGGGACCTTTTGATGCCACGCCAAAATCGAATACGGAGTGTCCTCTTTCACCGATATAATATTGCATTCTTATTGTTCGTGTTATCGAATCGTACAGGCCGGTGATATCGACCTGCAGCGTGTCGGTGTCAATCAGTGTAATATTAGCGGAAAAACTGCTCCCTTTTTCCGAATCGAGTGTTACATTAGGTATGGTAATTGTCGAGCCGTCATAGGTTGCCGTTATATTTGTGATACCCTGGACGGCCAGCTCGTTTTGAAGCAATGCAGCGATTTGGCTGCACCTTTCGGAAGGTGAAGTAGTCCCGGGTATGGAGACGCGGCTTAGCCAGAAACGGGTGACATCCATTCCTGATTCGGCACTTGCTCTTGCGTGGTTCATCTTGCTTTGGTTCTCTGCTAATTGAACGTTGATGCCGGAAAGCGAGGCTAAAGATACGGCTAACGTGGAAAGAACTATTACGAGAATTAAGGATATGACCAATACTGTGCCTTGACTCTTGTGCTGTGTGGAGTTATTTGCGGATTTCATTTTTCCCCCCTCCCGGAAAAAGATACCACTTGAACATATATTTTATGCTCTATACAAAGTATAATACAGGTTTGCAAATCGAAAATGAGTAAAAAGCTGACTTGTACATAAGCCTCGGAGTACCGGTCGGCGGAATGTTGCTATCGAGTATTTTCCTGTTCCGCGAAATACGAGCTTCGGGCGAACGGCGAAGACATGACCCAGGAAAAACCCATCTTAAGGGCTTTTTCCTTCCAGAAGTCGAATTTTGCCGGCGGAATATATTCGACAACTTCGAGGGATTGCTTCGAGGGTTTGAGATATTGGCCGATAGTAATTCTCTCGCAGCCGGTTTGACGCAAATCATTCAAGACCTTCACCACTTCGGCATCGGTTTCTCCCAGACCGAGCATGATCGATGACTTGGTCGTGACATTTTCAAATTTTTCACGGGCCATCTTCAGCAGGTCCAGTGAGCGTTGGTAATTACCACCCGCTCTTGCGACGGAATACAGTGATGGAACCGTTTCGACGTTGTGTGCGAATACGAAAGGCAGACAATCTCGCAAAATCTCCAGTGCCTTTTCCTGACAGTTCCGAAAGTCCGGTGTCAGTATCTCGAATTTCATTTCGGGACACTGCCGTCTTACTTCGTTTACGCAGCCGCGAAAATGTCCCGCACCGCCGTCCGGCAAATCGTCGCGATTTACACTGGTAATGACAAGATATTTCAACTGCATCTGTTTCGCCATTTCCGCAAGGCGGGACGGCTCTTGCGGATCGGGCGGTTGGGGCTTGCCGACGCTCACGGAGCAGAATTTACAGTTTCTCGTACATACATTGCCGAGAATCAGGACGGTTGCCGTTCCTCTGGCCCAGCATTGTCCGCGATTGGGGCAGTTCGCGTTACTGCATATTGTCTCCAATCCCAATGAGTCGAGGATTCGTTCGGTATTCATATAACTTTCGTTTGCAGGCAAAGTTCTTTTCAACCAGGGGGGAAATTTTCGCCCTGTGCTGTTTGTGTTTAGCATTTTGTTTTCCACCTGCCGATTCACGAGAAATACCTCATAAGTAGTCGAGATAATTCTTCTTTAATATGATTCATTGAATGGCGTTTTCCGGTTTCTTTTAGTACCGAAGTCATCTCGACGTTTTTCAGACCGCAGGGTTTAATGAAATCGAAAATACGCAGGTCGTTTTGGATATTTATTGCCATCCCGTGATGAGTGACAAATTTCGAGACGCGAACCCCGACGGAAGCGATTTTCCTGTCGCCGACCCATAATCCCGGAAGACCTTTTCGCCGTGTGCAGTCAACACCTAATCCTTCCAGCAATTCCGCACCTATAGCTTCGAGCTGCCTGACATATTCGCTGATTCCAAGCCTTAGATTCTGCAGGTGCATAATCGGATATAACACCACCTGGCCCGGATTGTGTGCCGTTGTGCCGCCGCCCCTGCGGATTTCAACTACGTCTATGTGTTTTTTTTTCAGTTCCTCCCGGCTGATAAGGAGCTTATTGAAGCTTTGCCGTGCTCCGAGCGTGATAACCGGCGGGTGCTCGACAATCAGGACCGTATTAGGCATCTCGTCCCGGCGTCTTTTTTCCGTTAATTCGTGCTGTAATTGCAGGATTTGACGGTATTCGCCAAGCCCGCAATCGCGAATTTCCAAAAAATTTCTGTCGGTCTCGATTGTTTCTTGCACTTTTTTCACGGGGCTAATTTTAGCGGCGATTTGCCCCGTTTGCACGGAATTTCCGTAACTGTTGTATTCGGTGAGCTTTGCTGTAGAAAGAAGTTTGGAGAACTGTTGTTGTATTTAATTGCTGCGTCTTACAAATAAAAAGAAGACTGACGAGAAGCCAACTTCCCGCCAATCTCAACTTTTTCATTGCCCCGCTCGTCCGATAGCCACAGACTGTAAAAATTTATTTCAATCCGGCCTTTGTATGGATTAATTGAAGGCGATACCAACGCCGATTTCCGCTTCTTCGAGCAGGTGGTTCCGGTCCACTCTGACGACCCTGCCGGCTTTGATGCGGGCGAATTGCCCTTTTTCCTGTGCCAAAGGCTCGGTACGCGGAAAGTTAAGTTCGACAGTATTGCCCGTCTGAATAGGCGTTGTCACCGGCAGAGTAATGAAAACACCCGTTTTGCTGATGTTACAGCTTCGGCCGTTAAAGAATCTGTTGGCTTCCGGAATCCAGACACTCACCGGCCATGCAACTTTATTTCTACTGTCCTTACGCTGCTCAATTAACGTCTGCATAATTTCTTTCTCCATAAATATTGTTCCATCAATGCCCTTTTATCGGCAGCGTTAATCTGGATAGTTTAGTGTATTTGGGCAAATCTGTTTGTTTTTCAAAAAATTCTTTTTAAGCCTTTTTGAGCATGTTATTAGCCATTTTTTTATCGGAACCAAAATCAATTTTTTTCAAGTACAGCCACTGTGATTTTTCCCGTCCAGCCTTTGACCGCCTGTTTTGCCCCAATTTAGCCCCCGGCCCAAGCAGAGCCTGCACTGAGCAAGGCCGAAGTGCCGAACGGTACCGGGAAAACAACATCTAATTCGACGAGACATAATACTAATTGTATATAATAAACGCGCTTTTTATGTCATTTCGAGTGAAGCAACGCGGAACCGAGAAATCTATTAAAATTGGATTCCTCCACTTCAGGCCACTTTGTGGCCTTTCGGTCCGCCTTAGGCGTACCATAGGCAGGAATCCAGAATAATTAAGTCATACCATCCACTTTTATTACAGCGATTTATAAACAGTTAGCTCACTTTTTCGTTTAGTAGCTACCACCTGACGGATGAAGAAAATGTATTTAAAACATACGACCAAGCTAAAATGAAATACATATCATATCTAAGGAACTAATAAATCAGCAGATAATTGGCAGTCCACGATCTGTAGAAAAATCTGTAAGAAGATGTGTTCCATATCCAAAGACAATACCTATGATAAAACCCCATATAAACTTAGACACAAACGCAAGTATAATATATTGTAATGTATTATTTTTTTTAAAGTCATCAACCTGTTTCTGAAGTGCATTTAGACATACGAAGAAATTGTTTCTTTGACTTTTCACAAGTACGAAGTTAGGTAAAATACCATGACCAATACTACGATGATTTGGCGACGTAGGTCGGTCAATAACATCAGGCCATCCGGCAGCGACTTTACCACCGACATAACCTCCTAATATTGAGCAAATAATTTCGAAGGCATTGTCTCCGTGCTTGTGTGACCAAACACCAGCACTTATTGCACCAATTGAAGAGCTTGTTTTTATATGTTCTTTAATTCTTGGCATTTTTTACTCCTATTTGTTTCCCTGATTTTGGGAATATTTTAAAAGCAAATAAACAGCCGCTACTACACCAGCAGCTACAAGTATATTCTTAAGTGTATTTTTAATTTCTTTTTTCTTCGCAGCTTTTTTAAAGGCCTCCATCATAGCTATTTGATAAGGAGTTGGTGTTAGAATTCCTCTTTCCCATTTGCTAACAGTCATAGAATGAATACCGAACAATTGTCCAAACTTATCTTGATTCAATCCTAAGTCATGTCGTAATTTACAGATGTCATTCGTGATCATGTATACACCACTAATTTTAGCTTATTCTTATAATTAACCATTAATATAAGCTATAGCTTAATATTGTCAAGAATAAAATTCACTTTATCGAAAATATTTCCTCAAAAAGTGCCAATCAGTAGCATTTTTTTCAAAGGATAATATCAATAAAAATGGCGATTTTTCGCTTTTCTTGCGCTTTCTTGTAATAATTTGTAGATCATCGCTGAGAACTGTTTAGTGTTTTTTTTATTTGATAAAAAAGAAATAGGAAAAAGATTAATGATTTTTACATAATTATTAAATTATGCGAAGTATTATATTGGTAAACATATCTTATATTAATATTTCATGGTTATTTTTATGTTTCAGAGGAATTTAAAGAAATGGATAAAAAGGAAGATGTCTTTAGGATCTCATTCTATCAAATTACGCTGTTATAAATAGCCAATCCCATGTGATTGCAACAACAAACCAAATCATAGCAAACAACGCTGGAAATAATACCAAGGATAGTAAAAACTTGTTACTTAATCGTTTTAAAAGACAAATTATAATCATAATAACAAATAACACATAACTTGCGGTTCCAATAACGGAAATAATTAAATTGAGATTTGGCCATTTTGTTAAATTTGAATTTAAAAGAAATTCATAAATTGTACAACCAACCTTTATTGGCATTGCGATAATACAGAAATAATATAATGCAATAAATCTATAGGGTAATTCAAGTGAAATCCAATTATTAATTTGTTCCCATATCCATAAAACAACACCATACAAAATAAGTCCAGCAACAGCAATAACAACTAAAAAAAATATCGCAAATCCTTCATCAGAATCATCCGATGGTTCTAAATATCCAACAATGTTTTGTTGATAATCTTTAAAGATATGCCTTTTCATAATCTACCATTTCTTTTTCTATCTTTCTTCACTTGTGAACTTTTAACAATCAATTTGTGTCATGACATTTTGTAAAATTTGTTTTTCACTCGACACAGAAAAAAGTCAATATTCTCTGGGGTGGGATTATTAATTATATTTTTCTTAATTTATTTTATCGAATTCAAAGAAGCACTTCATTAAGTCGCTGTAAATATCATCGACCGTAATATTAATCAACTCTCCTGTCGTTTTGGGAATTGATGAGTCGTTATTATTTTTTTCTATCTTATGCTTATTCGGTTTTTGCCCGTTTCCAATAGAACATATGGCATAAGGTGTGACTGAGCACGAAGTATATTCCATATCAATACGATAATGAAATATCTGATTTTTTTCGTTTTTTTCCTCTCTTGTATTAACTTCCATGTCTATGAATGTTTTTTCTTCTTGAGGTTCATAATCATACCAAGCTTTCATTTTAAGTTCGTCGGATTCCAACTTTGTCTCTGCTTTTTTAAATGCGGGGACAACCACATTTGAAATAAATGCAATTGCCTGTTTACGATTGTTTTCTTGGTTATCTTTGCTTTCATTTTCTATTTGTCTATCCCTCTCTCTTTTTTGGTTTTTCTGTTTACGATTATCCAATATTCTTTTTACCCAATCTGCCATTTTTTGCCTCTCTTTCTTTATTGATTATGATAGATAAATGTTGTGGTATTTGGCAGTTACCTAATTATAAAGTCTGCTTTTATAATCAACATTTTCTATGAAAGGCTATCGTTCATACTGAACTTCTCCAAATTGAAGATATTTCCCCACGTTAAAAGGATATTTGCCGCTTTTAATTTATCGACTGCTTTTGAAGGTCGTATAACTGAGGAAATTGCAGAATATCCAAAATACGTAGAACTACGTATTTTTTTGAGCAAACAGAAAGGTATAAAAAATTGACTTTTACCCAATTATGACAAGACAAAAATCTCAGCTTTCGGGAACCACTTTTTTATACAAGATTAATTTGCCGGTTTCATGGTCGAGGGAAAACTGCAGTAATTGTTTTTCCGTTCTTTTCGAACTCCACCTTGTCCGGGTATATTTTGAGGACTCTGAATCCATCAATAGTCTCGCCTTCATAAGCAAAATTTCCCTGAGCGTATATGCTTGATTTGCCTATGTTGGAAATACAAATCGCCTCGATTCGTGGAGTTTGTTCCGAGGGGAAAAAGCCGTTTTTATCTGCCGAAGTATTTGAAAAACACCCACCAGCTTCCTTCATGTCGGCTTTGACGGTAAGGGGAGTGTCGGAAAAAAGGCAAATAACAACTATGATTACAAAAACAACTCCAAAAACAGCAAATAACAGCAATTTTGATTGTGTAATATCTTTTATATGCATCTCGATTTTCTCCCAAAGATAAATACAATCATCTCGCGCCCTATAAAATATAAGAATTATTACTCAAAAATGCAAATCGGAGAAAAATGGGGTCAGGAGCATTTTTCTCAAAAAGGGCGTTTTTACGGAAGAAATGGGGATTTTTATTGCGTTAAGGCGGTTTTTGGGTAAAATTAGCTATGAACTACGGAGAGTTCATAGTCATTAGCGAATAGCAGGCATGGAATCGTGAATCCTTCGACGAAGCTCAGGACGAGCATCGAATACTGAATACTGAATAACGAAGGAAAAAATGGGGGTAATAGAGGGATAAAAATCTGTTAGCCGCGGGCATTGTCCGCGGTTGACCGTAGCCGTACTGGCTACGGCTAAACTAATTTGAAAAAACGAACCCAATCCCTTTCGTATTGAGTGATGCGTGGTGCGTATTGCGTAAAGGAATTTGAAAAAACAAAGCCAATTTCCCCCCAGCACAGGGCTGGGGGCTAAATAGGTTGTCGCTGACAGAAACACTCGGCCAGGACTTTGATTGGGTGGCGGACGATGCAGTTGCTGATGTGCTCGATTTGCATTTTGCAGGCTGCGCATTCGGTCAGGACGTCCTTTATGGGTGATTTTTCCAGGGCCTCTTTTAAGCCGGAGCCGATCCGGGAGGAAAGCTCGTAATTTTTCTTTTGCATGCCGAACGTACCGGCTAAGCCGCAACAGCCGGCCTTAAGGTCAACGACTTTTACGCCGCAAAGCTCCTGCAGCAGTTTTATACTCGCCGTACCATCGCCGACTGCACACAAATGGCAGGGCAGATGATAAACGTATTCCTTTGAGAATGTCGAAGGTCGAATGCCGAACTCCGAATTTCGATATTCATTATTCGTTATTCGATGTTCATAATTCTTTTTGCTGCGTATCTTGCCCTGGCTGTGAAGGCCGAGAAGATAGTTCATCAGCTCGTATGTATTTTCAGAAACGATTTCGGCGTCCTCACCGGCAACGAAATGGCGAAGCTCGTCTTTCAGGCACAGTGCGGCACTAGGTTCGGAACAAACGATTTTGTAGCCGTCGCGCACGGTCTTTGCCAGATGCTTGACGCTGTAAGACAGGTCTCGTCGCGCCCGTCTGACATTGCCGTAAACAATCGCCGGCAGCGGGGCGGGTAATTGCTTCGGCAGAATGACCTCGATATCGTTGGCCCTTAGGACATCGAGCACGGCGAAGCCTAATTCGTGGTCGTTATAGTTGGCATACGTATCTACAAAATATGCCACCTTATCGACGGGCTTTTCAATCGGTTTGCAAGAGGCAAGATATTTCCGCCCGGCTTTGAGGAACGAGCCTCGTCCGAACTTCGGCATCGCCCTGTGCTTATCGATACCGGCGGATTTTTCCAGCAGCCAGGCAAAAAACGGCAGCCGCAAAAAAAGATTCGAAACGGGCGAAAAAATACCGCCCAGCATACTGAGGTATCGATTGTTACTTAGCACGCGCTCGGGGAGGCGAAGGCCCTTTCGCCTGACATAACGTGCCCTGGCGGCGGCCATTAGTTTGGAGATATCCACTCCCGAGGGACATTGCAGGCTGCAGGCCTTGCAGTTCACGCATAAATCCAGGAACTTCCTGAACTGCGCAGAATCGAATTGTTTATCGTCCAGTTGACCCGTCGCCCAGAACTGGAGGATATTCGCTTTCGCCCGTGAGCTGCCTAATTCTTCTCCCATCGCTCGAAACACGGGGCACATCCGTAAATCGGATTCCCTGCTCAGGCACAGCCCGCAGCCGTAGCATTGCTCGATTTCCAGCTCAAGCTCGTCTTTGTCGAAAAGTAAATCGCTTTTCGTCCGCTCGGGCAGGACTTTATTTTGCCGTCGCAGATTCTTTACCATTATGTCAGGATCATCGTTGAGGATTTTGCCGGGATTGAGCATGCCGTCGGGATCGAATATCTTCTTGATTTTACATAGAAGCTCGTAATATTCGTCGCCGTACTGCTGTCGGATGAATGCCGCCCTTGCCAGGCCATCGGCGTGTTCGCCGCTGATGGAACCGCCAAGTGACAGGGCAAGCGAAAAGACATCTTTCGCAATCTCCTGCATTTTTGTCCGCTCGTCCGGCTCGGTCAAATCCAAATAGGGACGCAAATGCAGCTCGCTGTCACCAGCGTGGCCGAAAAACGACATGGTAACGTTGTATCGTTCACCAATTTCCTGCAGATCGGCAATGTACCGGCCGAGTTTGCGATGATCGACGGAAACATCTTCCATAAATTCGGCAGGGTGCTCTCTGCGTCTTTTCCGATACAGCAGGGGGCCGGCGTCTGTGCGTGACTTCCACAATCGCGCCTGTCTGGCCGGGTCAAAATAGCCGGTTCGTCCGCTCGCTAATTGTCCAACCGCCAGGTCGGTCTTTTCGATCATTTCCTTTACCTGCTCGTGTGTTTGGCCAGTGTGTTCGACCAAAAGAACCGCAGCGGCACCAGCCGGTAGAATGTCACTGTATTCGGGAAAAGCCTTTAACGCCAGATCGATAAGAGTTTTATCCATCAGCTCGCACGCAGATGCGCCGCCGGCGACGATAATCGGCACCGCCTGAGCCATTTTCTCAAGAGAATCGAATTCGAGCTGCAGCAGGGCTTTCGCCGCCGGGACGGGGACAGTCTTGAGCGTTAACTTTGTAAAAATCGCCAATGTCCCTTCCGAGCCTGCCATCAGCCGGGCCAAATCGATTTTGCCGTTGCGGCAAATTCCCGCTATCGAGTAACCGCTTCGATTACGGCGGGATTCAGGCAGTGCATTTGTGATGACATCCTGTTTATCAGACAGCAACGCGAGACATTCTCGTGCAATATGGGCAACGTCATCGTCCCGTGAGCGCTCCGGATCGAAATCATTTATGAATTCGACTATACCGCCGTCGGCCAGAACGGCCTCGATGCTCTCCACATAGTCACCTATATAGCCATACTTGAGCCAGTGTGCACCTGTCGAATTATTAGCGAGACAGGCACCGACGACTGCTCGGTCGGCGCTAGAGGGGTCGGGCCCGATTTTTCTGCCGAACCCAGCAAGGTATTTGTTCAAATCGTCCAGCACTACCCCCGGCTCACAAGTGACCGTCCGGCCCTCGTCACGTGTTCCGAGAATCCTGTTCATATACCGGGCCATATCAAAAACGATGCCGCTGCCGAGTGACTCACCCGCCAGACCGCTCCCGGCCCCGCGGGCAACAACCGGTATCTCTTTAGCACGGGCATACCTGATGACCGCGGCTATATCACCGGCATCTCGCGGCATAACAACGCATTGCGGCACTATGCGATAAATACTCGCATCAGTGCTGTAAGCCGCTCTGTATAAAATGTCTGCATAAACATCGCCGCGGATAACTTGAGATAACTCGGAGGCAATCTGTTCGGGAACGTTGTTCATTTTCGAATTAAACTTTTATGATTACACTTACAAACCGGTTCGTGACATGGATGAATTCTACTTATTTTACTCGAAATCACGAGGCAAAAACTGTGCCTGAGAAATGGAACTCTTCGTCCGCAGAACAGCAAGGTCGTCCTCGCCAACTTGTCCGTTTATGAACTGTTGAACGACGGGATGCGGATGGTTGCGAATATGCTCGGCATCGCCGTCGGCGATAATCTTGCCGTTGTGCAGCATAATTATTCGGTCCGCGACTTTGTAAGCACTGGCCATATTATGCGTAACGGCAATTGTTGTCACGCCAAGCTCTCTTTGCAGCTTCAGAATAAGCTCGTTGATGATATCCGAACGAATGGGGTCAAGGCCGGTCGTCGGCTCGTCGTATAAAATGATCTCGGGATTCAGGGCGATAGCCCTCGCCAAAGCTACTCTCTTGCGTTGTCCCCCGGAAAGGTCCGCCGGATAATAATTTTGAAAACCGTCGAGTCCGACCATCGCAAGCTTTGACTTTACAAGCTCTTCGACCTGCCTCCAGTCCGGATCTTTAAAGTGCTGTCTGATCGGAAATATGATATTTTCACTGACGCTGAGACTATCAAAAAGCGCCCCGCCCTGGAAAAGGAAACCATAATGGGTACGTATCCTATTCAATTCCTTCTCTTCGAGATTATCGATTCTCTTTTTATCAAAATAAACCTCCCCGGAGCTCGGCCTTAGCAGAACAATCAGATGTTTGATAAAAACCGTTTTCCCACATCCGCTGGCTCCGATCACAACGGTAGTCTTGCCCTTTTCAATAGACAGAGTAATATTATCCAGCACAAGATTGGAACCGAACTTCTTAGTCAGGCTCCTCACTTCCAGAATGCTGTTATGATTGGTCTGAGATTCCTGATTTTTCCTGTTTTGCCCCATCACTTTCGGCCCTAATCCAATCGAGTCTCGAAAAAACCTCAGTTTATAACCGCCCGTTTAGTATCATACCAGAGATCTAATCGGCCAAAACGTATTGTAAATCGATTTGAAAACAATGGCCAGTGCAAAATCCAGGGCCAGAATGGAAATAAAACTGGCAACAAACGCCTCGGTACACGCCTGCCCGACACCCTGAGCGCCTTCCTTGCAGGTAAAACCCTTATAGCAGCTAATCGCGGCGATTGCCACGCCGAAAAAGAAACCTTTTACAACCCCGATCGAGACATCCCACAATTCCACACCCGAAGCACTGAAACTCCAATAAGCCCGACTATTAATACCCAATTGAACAACACTGACAAAATACCCACCGATAATGCCCAACAAAACCGCAAATATAATTAAGAACGGTGTTAGCAGCAAACAGGCCAGTATCCTCGGTGCAACCAGATATCGAATCGGGTCGGTCCCCATGCTTCTGACGGCATCTATTTGTTCGGTAACATTCATTGTTCCCAATTCGGCAGTTAAAGCTCCACCGACACGGCCGGCTAACATAACCGCAGCGAGCACCGGCCCCAATTCCTTGACAACCGAGATATTTATCAAGACACCCAAATGCTCCTCGAGACCCATACCGGCAAGCTGATCATATGCCTGGACTGCCAAAGTCATTCCCACAAAGGCACCTGTTATCATAACGACAGGAACACTGCGTACACCGATGATATACATCTGGGTCCATATTAAAGGATATGAGAGTTTGTCCAAACAACTGCTCAGAGACGCAATCGACGATTGCCAGAGAAATCGGCCATAACGTCCTATATTGTTTATACCATTTATTGTTTTGGCGCCTATTATCCCGATCATAACTATCGCTCCTACACAGAATACCCGATCGTACCTGTCAAGTCATCTTCAATAGTAAAAGGTTAATATTCAATAGTCAATGGTCAATATAGAGTTGAAATTCTTATATGCAGCTAAGTATCTCAAACTCCCGGAAGTAATATTGGCTTAAAAAAATGCCGTTTCTTAATAAATCCATAGTCAGGAGATGTCGATAACCTCGTTTACTTAGAGAGAGAACTTAGAC
Source organism: uncultured Pirellulales bacterium (assembly GCA_964431695.1). Classification (GTDB taxonomy): domain Bacteria; phylum Planctomycetota; class Phycisphaerae; order Sedimentisphaerales; family Anaerobacaceae; genus JAFGPS01. The sequence continues at coordinate 47,423 of CAYSKI010000014.1, forward strand.
TATAGATTTATGGGACATTACAAATTGCGGCTCGAAAAGATATTTTGCAGACGTTCATCGTAACCATGATTCCGGCGGAACATCTGCAGGAGCCTGGAATAAGGAAAATTGCATGAGTGAATGGGTCCCCACAGTAGTCGTTGAGGATGACGAGCTTATACGAACAACCACAGAGCGCAAACAGAAATTCTGCGGTTTTCAGGTTTGCTCGGACGAAGGCGGTCCAAACAAGCTTCAACTTGCTCAGGAAAAACAACCGGTCTTCATTCTGCCGGAACAGATGATATTTGAAACGGACAAACGGGAGACACTTACCGGGCTTAAACACAAATTGAATAAATGTGCAACAGGTTATGCGAATTCAATATAAAACCACGAGGTGACACAAAGAAAAATAATTTATACAAAATATTAAAAGAAACTGAAAAATGGAAATAAAGAAAACGGTAAAAATGACCACATCGACAGTAGTATTTGTCGCAATCATCGTGTTAGTTTTTTGGTTAATGCAAAAAAAGCTTACAAATAATATAACACACTGCACTATTATTTCGATCATGGTCGCGATCGCTCTTACGTACTTCCAGAGCAAATTTATCTCCGACGTCCTTGACCAAAACGAATATGTCAGAAACGCCAAGCTCGAAGCCAAGGGACTAAGAGCGCGTCACAAACGTCTCGAAGAAAAAGTACAGAAACTAACGGCAGAGCTGGAGGCCGCCAATTTAAAACTCAAAACAGAAATAGCAGACCGACCACCGGACCAGAGACAACTGCAGCAGCATCTCAAAAACCTTAATTGTTTATATGCATTGTCCAAGATCGTCAATCGCCAGGAAATACCTCTGGAACAGATATTCCAGGAAACGGTCTATTTGATTCGCGAGGCATACCGATATCCCGAAAGTACATGTGTAAGGCTGACATTCGACGGGGTACGTTATAAAACAGACAACTTCGAAAAAAGCGAAATAAGCCGACATACAGGGATCAGAGCACACGAGGAAGACGTAGGCGTGATCGAAGTTTATCATCTCGGAGGCAAGATCGAAAACGACGAAGAAACTTTACTCAAGGAAGAAGATGATTTGTTAAGTGCGGTAGCGGAGTGGCTTGGTAGTATAGCCGAACGCAAAAAGGCCGAAGAAAAGATGAGATTATTCAGGAATCTGATAGAGCGTTCGAATGACTGTATTTTTGCTGTTGAGCCGAAATGGGGCCGCTTCATAGACGTAAACAACAGGGCCTGCGACAGCCTCGGATACACACGAAAGGAATTTCTCAATACAGTCACTATGAAGAACATAGAAGAATCAGTACCGGATGATTCGGCCTGGCAGCAGCAAATACAAGAGCTTAGGGAAAAAGGTGATATTGTTAAAGAAGCCCTGTACAGGCGCAAGGACGGCACGAAGTTCTTTGTGGAAACAAGTTTGAAACTTACCAACCAGGATAAACAGGAATATATCATGGCAATTGCGCGTGATATTACGGAGCGCAAGCGAGCCGAAGCCAAGCTAAAGGCAGCACAGGAAAAACTGCTCGAGACGGCACGCAAGGTCGGCATGGCCGAGGTGGCAACAGGTGTGCTGCACAACGTAGGCAATGTCCTCAACAGCGTCAGTGTCACCGCCGAGTCGATCCAGAAAAGAATCCGCAACTCGAAAGTCTCGTATCTCGGCGACGCAGTTAATTTACTCGAAGAACATTCGAATGAGCTCGGTAGTTTCATGATGAACCAGGAACGAGGCAAGAAACTACCCGTGTTCCTCGCCAACTTATCGAAAGAGCTGATCGACGAACAGGAACGCTGCCTCGAAGCTCTGGAAGCTTTGACCAAGCATGTTCAGCACGTGGCCGATATCATCCAGCTTCAGCAATCATACAGCAACACAAAGGGTCTTATCGAACCGACCTCAATAGCGGAACTTATCGAAGACGCGATTCAGATAAACGCCGAGGCGCTATCGAGAAACAACGTGGAAGTCCGACGGGAAATTGCCAACCTGCCGGCCATCCTGCTTGATCGTCATAAGGTTCTACAGATTCTGACAAACCTGATCAGCAACGGGATATATGCCCTTTCCAAAAGCGACAAAGACGAAAAGAAACTGACAATTAACGTCAAAAATCTCGACAACGACAATATCCAGATTGAAGTCTGCGACAACGGCATCGGTATCTCCGAAGAGAACATGACGCGAATATTCGAACACGGTTTCACAACAAAGAAGAAAGGGCACGGATTCGGATTGCACAGCACGGCCCTGTCGGTTAACGAATTAAACGGCTCAATTAAAGCCCACAGCGACGGCATAGGCCAGGGGGCCGTATTCACTATAAAATTACCATTCAAGACACAGGAGGCAACGACATGAATGAAGTGGAAAAAGCGATAGTACATCGTATTTTAGTGGTTGACGACAATCCCAATATTCATAAGGATTTTCAAACCATTCTCCTCGAAGAACAAAAGAGCCCGGCTCTGGATGCGCTTAGAGACGAGGTTTTCGGTAATACAAAAAGTGAATCCCAGACTAAAAACGTTTTCGATCTCGACTTCGCTTCCCAAGGAAAAGAAGGAGTAGAGAAAGTTCAGCAGGCCTGTTCCGAGAACCGACCTTACGAACTGGCGTTCGTGGACATGCGAATGCCGCCGGGCTGGGATGGTCTCAAAACAATCGAGCAAATGTGGCAGGTTGATCACAAGATACAGGTAGTCATCTGTACGGCATATTCAGATTATTCCTGGGGAGATATAACCGAACGTCTTGGAAAATCAGACAATCTTATAATTCTGAAAAAACCGTTCGATAGTGCCGAGGTTGCACAACTCGCCGCAGCCCTCACAGAAAAATGGAATCTTGCCCGGCAGGCTGAAACGAAAATGGAAGAATTGGAACAAATGGTCAAAGAGCGAACCGACAAGCTAACCGAGGCGAACAACCAGCTAAAGCTGGAGATTGCCGAACGCGAACAGGCCGAGCTGAGACTGGCCGAACTGCTTAAAAAAGTGGATAACGTAAACACAGAGCTAAAGGATTTCGCCTCCATTATTTCGCATGATCTAAAGGCGCCGCTTCGCGGTATCAAAACCTTAGCCAACTGGATACTGGAAGACTGCAAGGACAAGTTCGATGAGAAAGCCAATGAACAGATGCACCTGCTTTTAGGCCGGGTCGAACGGATGTATAACCTGATTGACGGCGTCCTTCAATATTCGAGGGTCGGTCGGGTTGACGAGGGACAGGTTATGGTCGATCTGGACGAGTTTATCCGGGAGGTCATTGACATGGTCGCTCCACCGGAAAACATCGAAGTGACCGTTGAGAACAAACTTCCCGGCTTTCGGTGTCAGGAAACACACATGATGCAATTATTTCAGAACCTGCTGGTCAATGCCATAAAATACATGGACAAGCCGCAGGGCAAGATCAAAATAGGATTTACCGAAGAGGATGGCTTCTGGAAATTCAGCGTCTCCGACAATGGACCCGGAATCGAGGAAAAGCATTTCGAAAGAATTTTTAAAATGTTCCAGGCCCTTTCAGTAAAAGACGAGTTCGAAGGTACCGGCGTCGGTCTTACGGTAGCTAAAAAAATCGTGGATTTATATGGCGGCAAAATCTGGATCGAATCCGTGGTCGGACAGGGAAGCACATTCTTTTTCACTTTACCCAAACAGGAACAGGAAACCAAACATGATACACTACAAACCAATACTGCTTGTTGAAGATGACGAGGTAGATAAGACAACCGTAGAACGTGCGCTGACGGACCTGAACAGGAAGACTCAACTGGTTCCGACACGTAACGGCGAGGAAGCTCTGACGTACCTCAGAAACCAGACCAATAAAAAACCATGCTTGATCCTGCTGGATCTGAACATGCCGAAAATGAACGGTCAGGAATTTCTAACTATAATCAAAGCGGATGACAAGCTGAAAAAAATCCCCGTTGTCATCCACTCGACGTCCAATGCGCGCGAAGATATTAACAAAAGCTTTGAGCTTGGGGCCGCCGGGTATATGGTCAAGTCCCAGGATTACGAAAAGTCCAAGAATACACTCAGTGCAATCGGCAGATACTGGACTCTATGCGAGCAACCACCGAACGGAGAATAACTATATGGAAACTACAAGATATAAAGTTCTGCTAATCGAAGACAACCAGATCGAGCAACGAATGTTTCAGCGATTTGTGGAAATAAATTCCATCCCTTACGATTGTGTTATTGCCGGGTCCGTTTCAGAGGCCAAGCGGGTCCTGGGACCCGAGAAATTCGATATCGTTATCTCGGACCACGACCTCGGGGACGGCACTGCATTCGATATCCTCGAGCTGGCCAAGAACATGCCGATCATTGTTGTCACCGGCGCCGGCGACGAAGAAACGGCTGTTAAGGCATGGAAAGCAGGTGCTTACGATTATCTGATAAAAGACGTAGATCAAAACTACCTCAAGGCGATCCCGATAACAGTAGAAAATGCAATCAACCACAAACAAATGGAAAAGAAACTCCAGTTGCTCTCGGGCGCCGTGATGAGTACCGAGGACAGTGTCTATATCACCGACATGAAAGGCATGATTATCTTCGTGAACAAAGCGTTCTGTAAGACTTACGGATACATCGAGGAAGAAATCGTCGGAAAAAACAGCGGCATTCTCTGGATACAGAAAAACCAGGGGGAAAATACGAGAAGTGTATTTCAGACCCGCTCGTTCGGAAGCAGCTGGGAAGTCGGATTTTACCACAGACGCAAAGACGACAGCATATTTCCGGTCTCATTATCCAGGTCCACTATTAAAGATTCAAACAGAAACGACGTGGCCATTGTCGGCGTAGCACGTGACATTTCCGAACGTATTCTTGTCGAGGACGAGCTGCGAACAACGAGTCTGAAATTCAAAAAGAGAAATCAGCTTCACAATGATGTTGCCGTCCTTGTGGCAGAGACCATCCAAAAACTGTTGGCCGACGGAAACATCGACCGGGCAGCAATGATCATACATGATTATCTCGATATTTCAAAAATCAACGCTGATAAAATCGATCTCCAGCGGTCGCAATTCAAGTTCTCCACTCTGGTCTCACAGGTTGCCGAAGCCCTGGCGCCATACGCCTCAGAAAAAAATATCGAGATTCGGAACAACGGGCCGAACTCCGAGCTTCTTGTTAACGCCGACTATGACAGGATGGTGCAAGTACTGAGTAACCTTCTCCACCGGGCGATTAAGCTCTCGCACGCAAACAATCATGTTGACATTCACATCAGAGACAGCGAAAGCGAGCTTGTAGTGGAGATACAAGACAGCGGACCGACTCTCGGACCCAACCAGATACATACTCTAATCAACAACTCAGACTGGATCAGGGAACAGTTCCGCACCGGCCGGGAGGATATCGCCCTGGGTATTCGGATAGCCAAAGAATTGGTGGAGATACACGGCGGACGAATATGGACCGAACACCCAAAGAAAGGCATAGGAAACATTACCTGCTTCGCACTGCCAACCTCCGGCGTTCGCCAGAAAGTATCTATAACAATGGACTCGGCAAATATAAACTAATTTTCCTGTGGCCGATATCCATAAATATGCCCGACAGGACACAACTAAAGGCTCGATACCCGGAGTTGGTTTTATTTCCATAAGCTGTACGCATACTTCATTATAACGACAAAATCCTTTTAACAATCATATCGAACAATGTTTACTAAATGAGGTTGAAACATTCGGGCATATCCCCTATGATACGGCCTTTATAACGGCCTCTCCGGAAGGGGTCATCAGGATAACACGGGGCAAAATAGTCCCGGAAATACCAAAGGATAATCGCATTTATTGTGCAAAATGTTAATTTTTAACAAGGATAGAACGAATTTGCAGGTCCGAACAACGAAATGAGTTCGGGAACAAACTTATTTTTTGGAGGATAAATCGCAGATTGGAAACAACAGTTAGGAACCGGAAGCGATAAAAGCAAACGATGAAACTTGACCCGACAAAGACCAAAGACTGGCAGATTGCCGAAGCCGCCGAGGAAGTAATGAAACCCATAGTTCAGTTAGGCGAAGAGCTGGGCCTGCAGGACGGGGAGCTGCTTCCTATGGGTCGGAATCTGGCCAAGGTAGATTACCAGAAAGTCCTTTCCCGCCTGGCAGAGCAATCGACCTCGAAGTACATCGATGTTACCGCAATTACGCCGACGCCACTGGGTGAAGGTAAAACAACTACGACGATTGGTCTGATCGAAGGATTAGGCAAACTCAATAAGCGGGCTATCGGAGCAATCCGCCAGCCGAGCAGCGGTCCGACTTTCAACATCAAAGGTTCGGCCGCCGGCGGGGGCCTGGCACAATGCATACCCCTGACACCGCTTTCCATCCGCCTGACGGGCGACATCGATTTCATCACGAATGCCCACAATCTTGCGATGGTCGCGTTGACTTCGCGTATGCAGCACGAGAGAAACTACGACGACGCCAGACTTGCCAAAAGCAACCTTACACGAATAGATATCGATCCCGAACGCACCGAGATGAAGTGGGCGATGGATTTCTGCGCCCAAGCACTGAGAAATATCAGGATAGGCCAGGGTGGAAAAATGGACGGCTACGAGATGGATTCGGGCTTTCAAATGACCGCATCGAGTGAGGTAATGGCGATTCTGTCGGTTGCGAAGAGTTTGAAAGACCTGCGCAGCCGGATCGCCAAAATCGTTGTAGCCTATGATAAAAAGGGCAACGAAGTGACAACCGCCGACCTTGAGGTCGATGGTGCAATGACGGCCTGGCTGGTCGATGTGATACATCCGAACCTGCTCCAGACCATCGAAGGCCAGCCGGTTTTCGTTCATGCAGGCCCTTTTGCCAACATCGCCATCGGGCAAAGCTCCATTATAGCGGATATGCTTGGAACAAAATTGGGCGAATATCATGTCACCGAGAGCGGTTTCGGTGCCGACATAGGCTTCGAGAAATTCTGGAATCTCAAGTGCCGTATCTCCGGTCTTGTCCCGGACGCTGTTGTTATCATCGCCACCGTTCGCGCCTTGAAAATGCACGGCGGCGGACCCGTCGTCAAGCCCGGCATACCATTGAGCGAGGAATATATTACCGAAAATCTCGAACTTCTCGAAAAAGGCTGCGAGAATCTCATCGCTCATATCGAAACAGTCAAAAGAAGCGGCGTCCAGCCGGTCGTCTGCATCAACCACTTCGAAGCCGACAGTGACAGGGAAACAGAGCTTGTATGTAAAATATCCGAGCAATGCGGCGCTCACGCAGCCGTGTCGAGGCACTGGCTCAAAGGCGGCGAAGGGGCAATCGAGCTGGCCGAGGCTGTGATTGATGCCTGTAATTCGAAGAACAATTTCCAGTTTCTTTACGACCTGGATACGCCGCTCAGAGAACGTATCAAACTAATCGCCAAAGAAGTTTACGGGGCAAGCGGTGTTACATATACGGATAAGGCCCTGAAAAAAGCCCGGACCCTGGAAGCCGACCCGGCCGCGAGGACATTGGGAACTTGCATGGTTAAAACGCATCTTAGCCTTTCACATGACCCGGACCTCAAGGGAAAACCGAAAGACTGGGAGCTTCCCATCAGCGACATTTTGATTTATAAAGGTGCCGGTTTTATCGTGCCGGTTGCAGGCGCGATCAAGCTGATGCCGGGAACAGCTTCCAATCCGGCATTTCGCAGAATTGATGTGGATGTCGATACCGGCAAGGTGCAGGGCCTGTTTTAATCTTATCGTATTAATGGACTACATCAAAAACGGGAGTATTCAACAGATGGCAGCACAAATAATAGACGGTAAACAAATTGCCGCCGACATGAGAGCCGAATTAAAACAAGAAGTAGCCAGATTGAAAAAACAGGGAATCGTCCCCGGCCTGGGAGTAATTCTGGTCGGTGATGACCCGGCGTCACAATCTTATGTCACTGCCAAGGAACGCGACTGCGAGGAAATAGGAATTTATTCCGACGATAATCGCCTGCCGGCTTCAATCTCCCAGAAAAAACTGATGGCACTCATTCAGAAAATGAACAACGATCCTAAAATCAACGGCATCCTGGTCCAATTGCCTCTGCCCAAAGGTTTTAACGAGTCGGAAGTCCTGTTTGCCATTAATCCGGCGAAAGATGTCGATGGTTTTCATCCGGTAAATGTCGGCAAGATGATGATAGGCGAAAATGCATTCCTGCCCTGTACCCCTCACGGAATCGTCCAGTTATTGATACGAAGCGGCGTAACTATCGAAGGAGCCGAGGTGGTCATCGTCGGGCGAAGCAACCTCGTAGGCAAGCCCCTGGCAAACATGCTGATCCAGAAAAAACCGAATGCCAATGCCACCGTGACTATCTGCCACACACGCACCAAAAACCTTTCTTCTCACACGAAACACGCCGATATTCTCGTTGCCGCCGCCGGTCGTCCGAATACTATTACAGCGGAAATGGTCAAAGAAGGTGTGGTTGTTATCGATGTCGGAGTCAATCGCATCGAGGATGCAACAAAAAAAAGAGGTTACCGGCTCGTTGGCGATGTCGATTTCGAGGCGATAAAAGAAAAGGCCTCTTTGATTACTCCGGTCCCCGGTGGTGTCGGCCCGATGACCAGAACAATGTTGCTCTACAACACGGTCGAATCCGCTAAAATCAACACCGGACTCGATATCGAATAATATGCGATTGTCTTAAACGATCCGGTTTTGAGCCGGATATAATAATTTGAAATCACGGATTTGGCAGAAAAAGCGTATGGATATAAGTTTTTACAACTAACACTCTTATTAAGCATGATATTATAGGACATTAATACATCATAATAAGGATTTACTGTCCTTCATACCAGAGAAAAACTGCCTGTAGCCAAACAGAGGACGAGACATTTCTACATAGTTTGTTGACGATTTATAAAGACAAGGTTATATATTACCAAGCTTTATACTATTATTATAAGTGTGTTTTGCCCGGCAGGAGCTGGACAGGGTATCATGTTATCGAATAAATACCCACAATAAGTTTCAAACTAATGAAGAAGGAGTTAAAAAAATGAGAAAAACAACGTACTTACTCGGTGTCGTGCTGGTGATATTCGCGGCAGGATTTTCACGTGCAGCGGGCGCCGGCGGTATGGCCAATGAGAACGCCGAGCTGCGGCAAAAAGTCGATCAGCTTGACAAGGAGCTGAAAGACCTGAAAAAAATCGTCGCACAGCAGACTGGTACAACAAGCGACACATTACCTAAGCCGGTATGGTCGAACCTGGACATCCAGCTATACGGCCATCTGAAACTGGATTCAGCCTACGATTCGTCACGGATCGAAAACGGCAACTATGCCAAGTGGGTAGATTCGGAAAGCACCAACGATAACGACGACCAGTTCAATATGACCACCAACGAGACCCGGCTGGGGATGTTAATCAACGGGCCGGACAATGGTTCAATGAAAACCAGCGGGCGCGTGGAAGTGGATTTTTATGGAGGCGGAGACGAGAACAAATCCCGCCTGATGATGCGGCATGCGTATTTCAAATTAGACTGGCCCAAGAGCAGGTTCAATATTATCGCCGGTCAGACATCAGATGTAATCAGCCCGTTATTTCCGTCAACGGTGAACTACAGTGTCGGCTGGTGGACAGGTAATATCGGATACAGACGACCACAGCTTCGGCTCACCAAAGAAATGAGCATTAAGGAGGATGTCGATTTGAAACTCGAAGGTGCTTTGGCCAGGACAATCGGCAGAAGCGACGCCGTAGCGGCACCCAATGGAACGGAATCGGGTGAGGATGCGGGATCCCCGTCCCTGCAGGGCAGAGTCAGCGTTACACTTCCTCTGTATAAACAAAAGCAGGCCACGATTGGCTTTTCCGGACACTGGGGAAAGGAAGAATACGACCTTAATGCTACCGGCCAGGATACGGAATTCAAGACGTGGTCGCTAAATATGGATTTCACACAGCCCATCAACAATAAGCTGGCAATCAAAGCCGAAATATTCACCGGAGAGAACCTGGATGCCTACTTAGGCGGGATCGGGCAAGGCGTGATCACCGACACAACAAAGACGACTTTCTACAAAGAAATCGGCAGCAGCGGCGGCTGGATTGCAGCAAGCCTCGGGCCCTGGAATAATAAGCGTTTCAACATAGGAATTGCATCGGACGATGCGGACAGCAGTGATATAAATACAGGCGACAGGACCCTGAACCGCTCTGTGTTCGGAAACATGTATTATGCCCTCAATAAGCAGACGGACGTTGCCTTTGAGCTTTCGCACTGGCGAACCGAATACAAAGGCTCTGGCGACGGAGACAGCCTGCGTGCACAATTAGCCCTTATTTATAAATTCTGACGGGAGAGCTTTTTTCGGTTGACTTTTTCGGATTCCTTGTATAAAACTACCTGTCCAATGTATTTATGTCAAAAGGGGCATGTAATCATTCAGAACCTGGAATACATGGTTCTGTTAGCACCCATATAACCGGCTGTAGGGCATAAATAGAACAAAAATCGAAATAATTTGACGATTAATCTACAAGGAGAACGTTATGGAACAAAAAAAGGGTATTGATTCTCTTATGACCGAAGATCGCACCTTTCCACCGCCAAAAGCCGTCCAGTCTAATTCATATGTTAACAGCCTCGAGCAGTACCAAAAGATGTGGGAGGCGTCCATTAACGAACCGGACAGCTTCTGGCTGGAGCAGGCCAAAAGCCTGCATTGGTTCAAAGAGCCGAGCGTGGCTCTGGAATATAGGTGGGATACGAAGAATCGAAAGATCGAGCACACATGGTTTGCCGACGGCAAGATGAACGTATCATACAACTGTCTTGACCGTCATCTCGGCACGCCGATAGCGAAGAAAGTTGCGCTGCTCTGGCAGGGCGAAGCGGAAGACGCCGTAAAGAAATATACTTACGAGCAGCTTCATAAGGAAGTATGCAAATTTGCAAATGTCCTGAAGTCGAAAGGTATCAAAAAAGGAGACCGCATCGCTATTTATATGCCGATGGTTCTCGAACTCCCGGTAGCCATGCTCGCATGTGCTCGTATCGGTGCGATTCACTCGGTGATCTTCGGCGGATTCAGCTCGGACGCCATTATGGACCGTATCAACGATTCCGACTGCAAGATGCTTATCACATCGAATGTTTCGCTGCGTGCCGGAAAGCATATCAAGCTCAAGGACATCGCCGATGTTGCACTGGAAAAAACTCCCACCATAGAAAATGTCATAGTCATAAAAGTCAATGACGAGCCATGTAAAATGAAAGACGGCAGGGACGCATGGTATCACGATGAAATGGCGAAAGCAGACGAAAAATGCGACGCCGAGCCTATGGACGCCGAAGATCCGCTGTTTATCCTCTATACCTCCGGCTCGACGGGAAAACCCAAAGGCGTCGTCCATACAACCGCCGGGTACCTCGTTCACTGTACGTTTACTCATAAAGTCATCTTTAATATTCACGACGATGATATTTACTGGTGCACCGCCGACATCGGCTGGGTCACGGGACACAGCTATATTGTCTATGGCCCGCTGGCAAACGGCGCTACTTCCGTAATGTTCGAAGGCGTACCCACTTATCCCGATGCAGGACGGTTTTGGCATATCTGTGATAAACTTGGTGTTACTGTCTTCTATACGGCCCCGACAGCTATCAGGGCGTTGATGCGTCTCGGCGAAGAATGGCCCGCTAAATACAAGCTGGATTCACTGAGGGTCCTCGGCACGGTTGGTGAGCCAATCAATCCCGAGGCATGGATCTGGTATTACGAGAAAATCGGCCGAAACCGCTGCCCGATCGTCGATACATGGTGGCAGACGGAAACCGGCGGTATTTTAATTACTCCTCTGCCCGGCGCACATACGTTAAAACCCGGCAGTGCGAACCAGCCATTCTTCGGAGTCGATCCGGTGGTATTGCGCGACGACGGGACACAATGTGATCCTAACGAAGGCGGCAAGCTCTGTATCCGCAAACCCTGGCCCGGCATGATGCGAACAATGTGGGGTGACCACGACAGGTTCATCGATACGTACTTTACGATGTATGATGATATTTATTTCGCCGGTGACGGCTGCCGTGTTGACCAGGACGGCGATTACTGGCTTATGGGCAGAATCGACGACGTTGTCAATGTCTCCGGCCACCGCATCGGAACGGCCGAAGTCGAAAGTGCTCTCGTTAGTCACGACAAAGTCGCCGAAGCCGCAGTTACTCCGATACCGCACGAGATTAAAGGCCAGGGTCTCTATGCCTTTGTAACTCTCGTCGGCGGAGTAGAGGAAAGCGAAGAGCTTAAGAAGGAGCTTATCATGCACGTGCGAAAGGAGATTGGTCCCATCGCGGCACCGGAAGCAATCCAGTTCGCTCCGGCACTTCCGAAGACCCGCTCCGGCAAAATTATGAGGCGAATCCTGCGTAAAATCGCAGAGAAAGACACGGGCAATCTGGGCGATATCACCACACTTGCCGATCCGCATGTGGTCGAAGAGCTCGTCAAAGGTCGAGGCATATAAAAACCTTGTAGAAAAAAATAGAGCCGGATGTGTATCAAAACGCATCCGGCCTGTTTTATTTGAAAGGAAACGTCATGTCCGAGCAAAAAGTAATGAATCGGTGGCTGGTGGTGATTGGGGGAATCCTGATCCAGTTGTGCCTCGGCGCGATCTACGCATGGTCGGCATTCACAACAAAACTCAAAGAAGAACCATACAACTTTGCAACCGATAAGACGCAGTGGCCTTTCTCGGTAGGTCTCGTTTCGTTCGCTATCGTTATGGCACTTATCGCGGGGAAATGGCAGAAAAAATCCGGCCCGAGAATCGTCGCTCTTACCGGCGGCATAATACTTGGTATCGGATATCTGCTCGCAGGATTCATGGGAACAAATTTCTGGGGAGTTCTGATCGGAGTAGGCCTGCTCGGCGGTGCAGGTATCGGGCTTGCCTATGTTTGTCCTATCGCTGCTCTGGCAAAATGGTTTCCCGATAAAAAAGGTCTCATTATGGGTCTTGCCGTCGCGGGTTTCGGTTTCGGCGCCCTGATCTGGGTCAAGCTTACCCAAGGATTCAGATTTGGTCCGTACGATCTTACTCCCGGATGGACGGGACTATTCGGTGCCGGATGGGATGTCAGCGCGGTATTTAAGCTCTATGGAATTTTATTCGCGGCTCTTGTCGGTATTGGATCTCTTGTCATGGTCAATCCACCGGAGGGCTGGCTCCCTGCCGGGTGGACTCCGCCAACTAAAGGAAAAGGAAGTGAAGGGGGCATCAACCTGACGCCGTCCCAAATTTCTAAAACATACCAATTCTGGGTGCTTTTTATCAACTTCACATTCGGCGCAGGAGCCGGCTTGATGGTCATCGGTATTATCGCTCTGTTCGGTAAATATGCCCTTGTAAAAGCGGGGATAGACAGCGCTGAGGCGGTGATAATGACAGGCACTGCGATGGGGCTTTTTTACGCACTACTCAACGGTCTCGGCAGAATTATCTGGGGGGCAATGTCCGACCATCTCGGCAGGAGAAATTCAATCGTCCTGATGAATCTTCTTCAGGGCGTTATGATGATTATTTTCTACTTCATCGGCGGCAAGGAATGGGGATTATATATCGGCGCAGCTATCATCGGCTTCAATTTCGGCGGAAACTTCGCACTGTTCCCGGCTGCGACGGCGGACCTGTTCGGCAATAAAAATGTCGGCGAAAACTATCCGTGGGTCTTTATGGCCTATGGAGTCGGCGGCATTGCCGGGCCGATGCTGGGCGGCTTCATGGGAAAACAGGAAGCCTGGATGTGGGCATTTATACCCGCCGGCATCGCATGTATTCTCGCCGGACTCTTAGCTACTACATTAAAACCTGTGGCCGCGTCCGAACCAGCGGCATAAAACAGGCAATTTCTCCCAAAAACAAAAAGGGCACCTCACCAACAGGTGCCCTTTCTTTATAGATTCGCTGGAAATACTATGATGTTAACGTCTTAAGCTGACACCTAAAACATCAGCTTTTGGGGGGATCGTATTGAATGACATTATACGACTATTTGGTTAATAAATCCTTTAGCTCTTCATCTGTCGGTAAACGACTCTCTGGTCCCCATGCAAGATATCCATTACGATCGATTAAAAAATAAGAAGGATTTGCCCTTACTGCATAATCAAGACACATTTGCCATGATACCATACCTACTGGAAAATTATACTCGTTCTTATCTAAAAACTCTTTTGTTTTCTGTTTGTCACCTCCTGCGCAAGCAATCACCAACAATCCTTGTTCTCTATACTTGTCATAAAGATTCTGTAATTCCGGAAGTGACTCTATACAAGGACCGCAACCAATATTCCAAAAATCAAGTAGAATAACCTTGTTCTTTAACTCTTCGGCTGTTATTGGTCGACTTATCCACGATTCCATATTGATTGCTGGCGCCGCGGCTATTTCACCATTTCCAAAAGTTTGATCAAATGTCCTTATTGCCAACTGCATATCCGACCATGGTACATGTGAAAGTTTATTTCGGAAACGGGGTATAACACTTCCTGCATAAGGTTCTTTTATTTCGTAGGTATCAAAATACTCTTTAGCCTTCTGCCACACCCAAAGTATATCCGGATTTAGTTCACTCATTTTAGCATCCGAGATATCATAGGCTGTTCTATACAGTGTTTGTGCGAAATAATTGTCAAGATGTGTGATACCCTTTTGGATCTCACCCGAACGCAGCATTCCGGACATTTCCAGAAGCTCCGATGCATTATTAGCATAGTCTATTCTTTCCTGCCGGTGCCTTACGGTATGCAATATGAATATTCCCAGTAAACAGAATGCAACCATGCACCAAACATGACTGAAGATGATGCATGTCCGAATTTTTTTACGTCTATACAAAACGACACACAGCAAGGGAACTAATACGATTATTGCAAGTATAATCCAGGGAATAAGAAGTAATATTTTTTGTACCAATTGCTGACTCATTGGTTTACCTCGCATAAATGTGATTGCATTATGATATTATTTTGTCTTTTTGATAACGGTACAAAACTGATATTGGCCGTAAAACTCGCTGATTTTTTCTCGACGTTAAATTTTTCCGCAAATAAATGCTGTGCGAGATATTAAGCTATTTTATCGGGCAAAGCAAAACAAAAGCGGTAAAAAAATGTGGATTTTCATGTGACTGCGTCCTTTATAAAACGATCTATTTCATCTCAAGAAATCGTTTACTTATGCAATCTCAATGGATTTGCTGATGATCTCGGAGAGGATGCTTGCTTTATCGGGATTTATGTATTCGTCCCAGAAGATGCACTTTGGCTCAATAGCTGCGTCGATACCGAATGCAGCATGAAAGAGCTTGGCCGTAATCTCAATACGTTTAGAATGGTCTGCCTGGTCAACGACAACAGCTACATCAATGTCACTATTTTCAGTTGCCAGACCTTTGGCATGAGAGCCGTATAGCAGCATCTTTTTAATAGGAAATAGCTGCATGGCTTCCCTGTAGAACCTCAGCACCTTCTCGCGAATTATAGCCTGGCTTTGATCCATTCGAAAAGCTCCTTTGTTGCATTCAAAACAGAAACGGCTTTTGCCTCGTATAATAATTTTGATAATTCCTCGATGTCTTCTGTGTATCGAGACTCGATATAGTACGAATTTAGCTCTTCAATCGTAGCTATTATCGTATCGCCCATTTCGTCCTTGAAGCTTAATTCCTTGATGAGTCTCAGAAGATTATGAGTGTATGGCGGAGTTGACGTATGCTGTTTTACATAACATGCCTTCAAGATTTTCTCGATTGATTGCTGACACATAAAAGCAACATACAGGTATCTCTTTGTTTTTAACATATCATCTGCCGTCGCTAAATCATATTTAGCCAACGAAAGCCAGTTGTCTATGATTTTCTTACTCATTTCTATTGATAGTAATAGTTAAACTCACGAACATCTTCTCGATGTTGAACATTTCCCGCAAACATACATTAATGTAAACTTTAAGCTATTCTATCGGGCAAGGCAAGAAAAATATAAAATTGCAGAATGATACGCAGTCTTATGTTCGGAAATCAGAAGACGGACGTCGGATGTATGGGGTCTTCCGGATTCTGTATTATACTATCCGTCCTCTGTTTTCTGTGTTCCGTCTTCTGTGTACTACAGCCCGTGAATGGGGAAAATAGTCTCTTTGATTTTCTTTATTGTTTCATCGATTACCGGTATTACTGCTTCACGCTGTGATTTGCTGACGGCCAGCCTCCTGTCACGAAAACCTCCCTGCCATTCAGTGCTCTCGAGCAGCACGCCGCCTACGGCGACATCCATGTCCTCGCCGGTATCGGCGCCGCAAAAGACACTCCAGGCAAGCGCCCATGCCCTGACGGTGTTCCCAATATGATAGCCACCGCCTCCGGTTGCAAGGATGGGTTTACCGAAACTCAGAAGCTGATTAATCACATCGGCATAAACATTATTGGTTAATCGTAAATTCCCAAGAGGATCACCCGCAAGGGCGTCGGCCCCCAACTCGAAAACGATTACATCCGGACCATAAGCACCAATCAACGGCAAAACGATCGCCTTGAACGCCTTCATATAAATCTGGTCGTAAGTGCCGACCGGCAGAGGGACATTGACGCAGTAACCTTCACCGAGACCCCGGCCAATCTCCTCGGCGAATCCTGTGCCGGGAAAAAGCGTTTTGGGATTCTGATGTAATGAGATAGTCATCACATCGCTGCGTTCGTAGAAGAACTCGGCTACGCCGTCCCCGTGATGAACATCGACGTCGAGATAAAGAACTTTCTTTGTCTGCTCGGCCAGTACGATACAGGCCAGCGCCACGTCGTTGATATAACAAAATCCCGCGGCCTTTTCCGGACCTGCGTGATGATACCCGCCCGACGGATTGAAGGCTATATCGGCCTTGCCCTCGAACAGCAAATCGGCACCGAGCAGCGTAGCCCCGGTGGCCAAACACGAATATTCGTATAATCCTTTGAATACGGGACAATCCTGTGTGCCGATTCCCATGCTCAACGCTTCGACGTCCCATTTCCCTCTCGAAGCCGCTTTTAGAGCGTGAAGATATCGGGCGGAGTGGAACTTCTTGAGCACCACTCTCTCGGCCGGTACAGGCGCCACTATACTCCGGCCGGGGCCGCTCAGCAATCCCATGGACTGAATAACATCCAGCACCCGCTTGGCGCGAATGGTGTTGAACGGGTGCTCCGGCGGATATTCGTATTTTTCAAGCTCCTTCGAATATAAAAAGACTGCGTTTTTCATTATTTTACCCGGTATTTACTACCTGCACGTCACTACACCAAACCAATCATATCGAACACAAAAAATTTCTCACGTAAAAAATCCCGCTCCGGATGCACTACAGACAGCCGAGAAAATCCGCTGCGATAACAAACATTGCATGTGACCACGCTAACGGGCGGATTGACAATTTCCTCTTATCTGTAAATATCTGTTCGGGGATATATTGATCTATCCTTTCAAGAGGCCAATTGAAATATTTCTCCGCGTTTTTTTTGTCACCACACATACAGAGGTAGATAGCCATCCAGAAATTCAGCAGCGGCCATGCACCGGCTCCTGTCTGCGTGACCCGGCCGTTCTTTACTGAGCTGCAATATCTATCCTTCGGATACCGCAACAAGCCGCCGTTATCTATCGTATTTTTTTCAATTATCTTATCCACGGTTTTTTGAATCTTTTTATCAAAGGCATCTACCATTGCCGACGGATATACCAGACCTAACAACGAAGCGTCCGGCAGAAAATCTTCTTTTTTCCATTTACTGCGCTGAGACATCAAGCCGTTACCGAAGGTTCTGGGAATCAGATTTGGGTGACACGAATACAGTTCGGCAAAAACTCCCGACATTTCCTTTTCCGTCTGAAGCCACTTTTTGTTTTTTCCTAACAGTTCGGAAGCTGTTTTCAGGCCGGCTATGCACATCGCCAAAGAATACGTATGGACCTTCTTATGTCTCGGCAAGAGACATCTTTCCTCCCACAAATCAAAAAACAGCAAAACAAATCGACCGTCCTTCCACGATTTCGTTATGCCCGAAGCCGTCTTTTGTATCAGTTTTTTATATCCGGATATTTCTCCAATACCAAAATGCCTGATATGATGACCCATGGCAACCAACAAAGTGCCGCCCTGGTCCGGCTGAAATTGTGTCCCGTGATGTATCAAATGTGCGTATCTGTCACTTACTTTTTGTGGGACTTTAACATCGGCAGGAGCTATTAACGTACCGTGGATTGCCCCGTTGACACTATAGGCATTATGGAAAAGCCCTGTTTCCCGGAAGCCTTCGGCCCGGCTAAGACACCAGTCGAAAAATCTCTCCGGGATGTCCCTCAGTCCCAGGATGTCGGCGGCAATACATATATAGGATGCATCGCGAATCCATACATATCGATAATCCTGGACGGCGGCCGGATAGACGGATTTGTCGGAATCAGCGGCGATAATAGCCCCGTTTTCCAGCGAGCAGTCTTTAATTACTTCTGTGCTGACTCGAATAAGCTTTTTTATTTCCGCCTTTTTCATTCATCGAACCGAGTATGAGGCAGGCTTCCCGGGACTAAGCTCATGTTTCTTTTATTAAATCGTAGGAAATATTATAAACTTCGCCGTCGAATTCGGTATTGACCTTGTAACCGGAGTTGTGAAAAATCGCCAACATCGGCTTGTTGTTCGGCAATACCTTTGCATAGAACCTCTTGACGCCCCGGAGCTTAGCGATTTGCGTGATATAATCCAGCAGGAATGTCCCCATACCCTTGCTCTGCCACTCGTCCTGGACCAGAAAAGCGACTTCGGCGGACTGCCCGTCGGGATCGAGAAAATACTGGGCGATCGCAACAATTTCCTCCTCGGATACACCGGGGACAACGCCGACAATGGCTATGTCTTTCCTGTAATCGATGTTGGCTAATTGCTGGACGTCACTGTGTGGAAACACCATTGTCCCGGCCATATAGCGTGTCTGTACGGATTTTTCGCTAAGCGAGTACAGCATTTCTGAAAGGGCCGGCTCGTCGGTCGGCTTTACCGGTCTGAAAAATATTTCCGTCCCGTCTCGCAGAGTGTTGTAATGCTCCAGTTCCTCCGGATAGTCCACCTGATCCCAGGCCAGCTCAATCTGGTCCTGGTAAATATATTTCTGGGCCTTGGCGGCCTGAATAAGCTCGTTTCTGAACTTCGGATGGGCAATGTTAATCAGCGCCAGCACCCGCTCGCGGATGGTCTTGCCGTGCAGATAGGCGATGCCGTACTCGGTCACTACATAGTGGACGTCTCCCCGCGTTGTCACGACACCGGCACCCTCGGTCAAATGTGAGACAATTCTGCTGACCTGCCCGTCTTTTGCCGTAGATGGCATCGCAATAATGGCCTTGCCCCCTCTGCTCCTTGCAGCACCGCGTATAAAATCGACCTGACCACCGATACCGCTGTAGAACCTGTATCCCAGAGAATCCGCACAAACCTGCCCGGTCAAATCGACTTCCAGCCCGACATTAATGGCGACCATCTTTTCGTGCTGGCTTATGATACTGACATCGTTGACATATTCCGTCGGATGAAACTCGAAGAAAGGATTATCGTTGATGTAGTCATAAAGGCGCTGTGAGCCCATGCAGAAGCTGGCAACGATTTTACCCCGGTCGAACGATTTTTTGGCGCATGTAATCGCCCCGCACTCGACCAGGTCGATTATCCAGTCGCTGAACATCTCGGTATGAATCCCGAGGTCCTTTTTATAAGCCAGGTATTCGACCAGAGCCTGAGGGACATTTCCGATGCCGCACTCGATTGTGCTACCATCCTCGACGAGCCTGGCCACATTCTGACCGATTTGGCGCAGCACTTCATCCGGTTCCGGCACGGGAATCTCGATAATCCTCTCGTCCTGGGGAACAAGCACATCGATATTATTGACCTGGAGAAAGCTGTTGCCGTAAGTTCGCGGCATCAGACTGTTGACCTGGGCGAATACAAACCTGGCATTTGCCGCCGCCGATTTGACAATATCCACCGAGACACCGAGGCTGCACAGACCGTTTGCATCGGGCGGCGATACGGTAATGAAAGCAAAATCGATAGGAATCCGCCCGGATTCGAATTCCATCGGGATCTCGGAAAGAAATATCGGCGTATAGTCTCCGATTCCCCTCTCGAAGGCGTCGCGAACATTGTCCGAAATAAACAGACTGTTCATCTTAAACTTGTCACGGTATTTTTCATCTGCATAGCGGGCTGTTCCCATCGTCAACAGTTGAATAATATGAACGTCGCGAATACCGCCGGTTGTTTCCACCAGGGCATCGACCAGATATTGCGGCTGGCCGCAGCCGGTCCCGATGAAAACGCTGTTGCCGGACTTGATAAGTTTCATTGCCGCCGAGGCTGATTTGATTTTCTCTTTGTATTTTTCTTCCCAGTCGAATTTTTGCATTTTTTACGCTTCCAAACTCATTCTTGCATCAACCGCAATAGGCGTTGTACCTTCCGGGCCAACAACATACGGATTTATATCCATTTCCTGAATCTGAGGGAATTCCGTCACCAATTGTGAAAGCCTTTGCAGGCCCTCGGCGATTTTATCGATATCAACGCCTTCCTGGCCGCGAACTCCCTTGAGCATTTGATACGTCCTGGTATTTATCAGCATCTGCTTGGCTTCGTCGGCCGTCAGGGGCGCCAAATAAAAAGAGACGTCCTTGAGGACTTCCACCATGATTCCGCCCATGCCGAACATCATCAAAGGCCCGAAATGCGGGTCCCGATTCATTCCGAGAATCACTTCCTTGCCGCTCTTGCACATCTCCTGGACCAGAACGCCGAGAATGTGCGCTTCCGGCTGTTTTTTAGGAACCCGGTACATCATCAAATCGAAGGCGTCTTTTACTTCCTGCTCGGTGCTCAGACCGATCCTGACGCCGCCAACATCGGTTTTATGCAAAATATCCGGCGACCAGATTTTTAGCACAACCGGGAATCCCAACTGCTGGGCGATATTTGCCGCCTGCTCGGCGGTGGTCGCAATCGAACCTTTGGGCGTCACAAAACCGTACGCTTCGAGAATTTCCTTCGATTCGGTTTCACCGACTTCCCGAACTTTCTGCCGCAGATGTCTTTCGACTATGTTCTCGACCTTACGACGGTTCACCGGGAAAAGTTTCACAATCCGTTTCGGCCGGGATCGCCACCGTACATATTCCGATAGAACTTTTATCGTCTCGACGGCGCTTTCCGGAGAGTCATATTGCGGAATGTTGCCCTTCCTTAAAATGTCCACGCCCCCGGCAACCTTCGAAGCACCAAGAAAACACACAAGGATGGGTTTTGTCGATTTCAGTCCCGAAATTTTCACAATTGCCTCAGCGGTCGCTTCGGCTTCGGTCATCGCCTGCGGAGTCAACAGAACGAGAACCGTGTCCACGTTCGTATCATCCAGAACAACAT
This sequence comes from uncultured Pirellulales bacterium, assembly GCA_964431695.1. Taxonomy (GTDB): domain Bacteria; phylum Planctomycetota; class Phycisphaerae; order Sedimentisphaerales; family Anaerobacaceae; genus JAFGPS01. The sequence goes on from CAYSKI010000014.1 coordinate 68,955, forward strand.
TTAATGCGAAGCTGTACCTTTCGGCAAGAGCATCTCCCAGGACATCGATAGGATTATAAAAATTCGCCGCAGGCGGAAGCTCCGACTTTAATTTATCAATCGTCTGCTCATCCAGTTTCGCGAATGTAAGCCCAACCCGCTCGATAGCATCGGCCGCCATAATGCCCGGTCCTCCGGCATTCGTTATCACGGCAACACGCGGCCCTGAGGGCAGGGGCTGATTCGAGAAGGCCTGGGCATAATCAAACTGCTGCTTTATAGAGTTGCAGCGAATGATCCCTGCCCTCTCGAACGCAGATTCATACGCAGTTTCGCTGCCGGTAAGACTTCCGGTATGGGAGGAAGCCGCCTGGGCACCGGCCGATGTCCCACCCGACTTCATCAAAAGAATTGGTTTGATATGCGAAATCCGCTCGGCCTGTCGAACGAAAACATCGCCGTCGGTGATATTTTCGAGATAACCTGCAATAACTTTCGTATCTTTATCGTCGGAGACGGCTTTAATCAGATCCAGCTCGTCCACATCCGCTTTATTGCCGATACTGACCAGCTTGCTAAAACCGATGCCGTTTGCATTGGCCATATCGAGAATCGCCGCCAGCAAGGCCCCCGATTGCGAAAGATACGCGATTGCCCCGGCGGCCGGAAGATCGCCGCCGAAGCTGGCGTTAAGCTTATTCGCCGGGACAATCAGTCCCAAACAGTTCGGCCCGATTACACGGATGCCCCCCTGTTTGGCAATCTGTACGACTCTGTCTTCAAGGGCTTTGCCTTTCTTGCCGACCTCTTTGAAACCTGCGGTAATGATAACAACGGATTTCGTCCCGATCTTCGCACATTCCTGCATTACTTCGGAGACGATTTTTGCCGGAATTACTAAAATAACGAGCTCCGGAACCTTTCCGATAGAAGCAAGATCCGGATAGCACTTCAGACCCTCGATTTCTTCTGCCTTGCGATTGACCGGATATATCTCGCCGGGATAACCGGCCTCAATCATATTTTTGAGGATTTCGTAGCCAACCTTGCCCTTCTGGCGAGAAGCTCCGACAATGGCCACTGATTGCGGATTGAAAAAACTCTCAAAACTCATTTATACGACTGTCCTTTCTGAACCAATGCGCGTTCTTAAAGGCAAGGCATTCTATTGCACCGAAAATAAAATTGCAAGCTTATTCTCATTGATTTGGTATGGAATCACTCTATAATTTTACCGGAAAAACTCCGCCGGATTGAAAGTAAAACGACAGTAAAAACGAATTAGCCGATAAGCCTCAAATCAACTAAAAAAACCACGATATGTGCAATGGTCACATTCGGATATGTTTTTATTTACGCATTTCGGGAGTGTCCGGCTCGATGTGAACAGTGATGTTAATCGGCCGGATTATTTGTTCATCGAGGGATTTTTCCAGGTTCTCGGATATTTCATGAGCGGACGATACGCTCAATTCGGGATCGACAAGAATGTGCAAATCGAGGAACACTTCCCTGCCGACCGTCCGAGTCCTGAGTTTATGCCAGTGCCGTATCTCCGAGTTGGAATTAATAATTCTTTCTATATGCTCGATTGTTCCCGTATCGATTGCCGCTTCCGTCAGCTCTCGAAGAGCATCGCCTATAATTGTCACTCCGACCCAGATAATCATCAGGCCGACCGCTATAGCGGCGACCTGGTCACCGTGTCCGAAACCGAATTCAAGAGCAATGAATCCAATAACAACAGCAATCGAACTTAAAGCATCACTGCGATGATGCCACGCATTAGCGTACAGCGAAGGGCTGTGAGACTTCACTGCAATCCGCCGTGTAATCCTGTAGAGCCACTCCTTGATGACAATCGAAACGACACCGACCGCCAGAACGGCTAAACTTGGTACCGTGACTTCATCTTTGGCAATCGAGATGGTGGCATAATAAATCATGATTCCGCCGACCACGATCAAAATCAGAGCGATAACAATACCGGCGAACGTCTCGGCCCGGCCGTGGCCGTACGGGTGGCTGCGGTCGGCTTTTTTGGAACCCAGCAATACGCCAAGTAAAACAGCAGCATCCGTGGCCAAATCGGAAACCGAGTGAATTCCGTCGGCCACAAGCGCAAGTGAATTCGCCAACAAACCGACAACAAGCTTGACAACAGACAGTGCAAAATTCGCCATCATTCCCTTATATGTCACGGACTTGATTTGCCTGCCGATGATTTCCAGTTTGTTGGCTTTCATCCTGAGTTCAGCCTATAACTTCGTCGCGTATTTTCGCAATCGCATCGATATATTTTTGAGCCGTGATTTGATCTTGTGCCTCGACAATCACCCGGATTACCGGTTCGGTGTTGCTGGCCCGGATGTGCAGCCAGCCGTCGTCGAAATCGAATCGGCAGCCGTCGGTCTCATTGAGTTTTGCCCCGGCGAAAATTTCTTTTGCCGAATCGAGTATCTGCTGCGCCTGGTCCTGCCCGGCGGAAAACTTATCTTTGCTCATATAATAGCCGCCGATTTCACCGACCAGCTCACTTATCGATTTGCCGGTTTCGGCCATCAGTTGCAGCACTAAAGCAATTCCCACGAGACTGTCGCGGACTGGCCCGACCCGCAAATCAATCACACCGCCGTTGCCTTCTCCACCGATGATGCAATTATGTTCGAGCATGGCCGAGGCCACGTTTGCTTCGCCAACCAGAGTGCGAATAATCCGGCCGCCCGTCTTTTGAACGATATCGTCAATCATTCTCGATGTCGAAAGGTTTGCTGCAGCCGTCCTTGGGACTCCTGACGGAGTACCGGTTTTTTTGCTGAAAATATATTTTGCTGCAAGGACAAGGGAATATTCCTCGCCGATATAGCTGCCGTTTTCATCCACGATGGCCAATCTATCGGCATCTGGGTCCTGGGCAAAACCGATATCCGCTCCTTCGGCTTTAACCACCCGGCAAAAATCCGCCAGGTTCTCCGCTGTCGGCTCGGGATTATGAGTGAACAGGCCCGTCGGCTCATCATTAACGGCGGAAACTTCACAGCCCAAAGCCGCCAAAAGCTTCTTCGTCACTCGTGCACCGGCCCCGTTGATACTGTCTAAAGCGACCTTGAACTTCCGGGCGGCAATCTCCTCTTTGTCGATTATCGCCAGAACTTTGTCTATGTGCCTATCATCGGCCATCTCGTCGGATGTCACTTTGCCGCAGCCGGTCGAATCGGCGCGGGTAAAATTCTTGTCGAAAAAAAGCTGCCTGATTTTCGCCGCAACTTCCGGTTTCGGAGCGATGCCGTTACTTAACAGTAATTTTATGCCGTTATACCGGATTGGATTATGCGAGGCTGTAATTACGACACCACCGGCGCAGCCAAGCTCCCGCAGACTAATTCCTACGCACGGCGTTGTCACCAACCCCAGGTCAATCACATCGACACCGGAGCCGGTCAATCCGGCCGTCACTGCGGACTTGAGCATTTGCCCGCTCGGCCGGGAATCCATGCCGATACAAACCGAAAGCTTCTCCCCCGGCCGGGCCGCTCGTAAAAAAGTCCCGAACGCGCCGCCATAATCGACAGCCACCGACGCGGTGAGGTTCCGACCAATAATACCCCGCATCCCGCTGACGCTGATAATAAGCGGCTCGGTCATTGTCACATCCCTTTGTTATAGAAAAAGGCTGGTCTCAATCCAGCTTGCAGACGTATATCTCGTTGACGAACTCGAGCTTGCCGAGTTCCTCGACGGCTTCGGCGCTCGGGGCCTTATCGAGACTGACGGCAAGAATCGCTTTCTGCTGCTCGGCTTTTTGTCCTACGCCCATGGTACAGATATTTATTTTGTGCCTGCCGCAAACTGTCCCAACTGCTCCGATAACGCCGGGCTTGTCGTCGTTAAAGATAACAAGAACGGTACCCTGAGGTGTAACTTCGATATTGAAACCGTCGATCTCGATGATACGCAACAATTTTCCGCCGAAAACCGAGCCGGTAATCGTTCGCGTGATTTTATCCATAGCCACATTGGCGCTGAAACTCGATACCACGTCCTTGACCTCGGCGTTCTTCGTTTCGTCGATACTGATGCCGCGTTCCTTGGCCAGTACAGGCGTATTGACCATGTTAAGAGGCATCTCGAAATGCTTCTGAAGCAGACCTATCGCAAAGCTGAGCGTGACCGGCTCGACGGTCTGCTCGGCGATTGAGCCGCGATACTGAACTTCGACACTTTTGATCTGCCCGGGGGCAATCGTGCTGACGACCGTTCCGATTCGCCTGGCAAGCTCGGCGTACTGGCTCACTATCGGCGGCATCGCGCCGGCGGTCGATGGCGCGTTAAGAGCGTTTCTGACAGGGCCGCCTTTAACGGCGTCAACTAAGATTTGTGCCGCTTCGACGGCAACTTCGATTTGCGCTTCCTCCGTGCTGGCGCCTAAGTGAGGCGTGACAACGCAATTCACGGACTCGGTGAAACGCTTGTTCTCCGGCGGCTCCTTGGGAAAAACATCCAGAGCCGCGCCGGCAATTCGCTTTTTCGCCAAAGCATCGTAAAGCGCATCTTCATTTATAATACCGCCCCGGGCGCAGTTGACTAACCGGACCGTCGGCTTCATCATTTCAATCTGTTCGGCGCCTATTAGATTCAGGGTCTGCTCGTTCCTCGGGATGTGGACACTGATGTAGTCAGCTTCCTTGAAAATGAGCTCCATTTTGTCACAGACTTCGATGCCCAGCTTTTCGGCCTCCGTCGGTGCGGCGAAGGGATCATAGCCCAGGATTTTCATATTAAAACCCTGCGCCATTTTCGCCACGGCCATGCCTATTCTGCCCAGACCTATCAGGCCGAGGACCTTGTTGTTCAACTGGTTGCCCATGTACTTCTTCCTGTCCCAAGCCCCGCTCTTGAGACTCTCACAGGCGGGAACGACATTCCGGCTCATCGAGAGAATCAGGGCCATCGTATGTTCGGCGGCGCTGAGCGTATTTCCGCCGGGAGTATTCATAACCAGGATGCCTTTTCGTGTGGCGGTAGGGACATCGATATTATCCACACCGACTCCGGCACGGGCGATAGCTTTGAGCTTGCCGGGATTCTCCAGGACTTTGGCGGTTACTTTCGTGCCGCTTCGGATGATCAGGCCGTCATGTTCGCCGATTATCTTGGCAAGCTCATCTTCGCTTATGCCGGTTTTAACTACGGCTTCGACGCCATCCTTGGAATTAAGCAAATCAATCCCTTCCTGTGCAAGTTTGTCTGTGATAAGAACTTTAATCATATCCAACTCCAAAAAAAGCATTTTTATATTAGATAAACGTTTTATTCTTCAAAACGAATACATCCAGAAATATACTTGTCCCGGCGAAGTAGCTTGTCGAAGCCGGATTCATCCCGGCGGAGCAATTTGCCGTAGCCGAGAAGCCGGTATTTTACAGGCATTTCCCGATAATATCAAGTATAGAAAAAAGCAGATATTTCCCCTTCTTTTCGCTCACCCGATTGTTGATTTGATTAAAAAAATGCCGTTGCAAACAAGCCAATCCGGCTATTATTCTCGACAAACCAAGCAATATATGTTATCCTGAACATAACGGATATCAAAAGATACAGCTTTGACGCACATACAGGAAAAAGCCCAACAGCGAGGATAAACTTCAATGATAAGGAAGCGGCAAGATGAGCAAATCGTCTCCGAAGGTCGGAAAATCTGCTTGTTTTACACCTTCTATAAGGACGAGTATATCAGATGCTACTTTTCTTAATTTTAAGGGAAATTATCATGTATTATATCCTTACAAAACATAAAACAAAATCCAACCGAAAACGGATATCTGCTCTTTTGATTTTTATCATCACAATTACTCCGGCCTCTATATTTGCTTCCAATACATCAGAAGAAACGAAGACAATGTTCGATACTGCTATTAAGGCTTTAAATGTTATAGAACGTCCCTTCTCAGGAAGGGGAACAGCCTTAACAGAACTTTATGTACGCCATACCAAGCTCAAGTCTGGTGATAAAATTTTTGATTTTGTATTCAAAGGAGACTTGTCTCGATCAACTCAATTTAGCATAGAAGATGGAAAACGCGGTCAACCAGAAATTGTGTGGACAAAAGGCGAGAAATGTTCTGTTACACTAAATCATAGTAAAAATTATGCATCAGTTGAAAGTAATCCACAGTATCAATTCCATCATCAACTGGGCTATGACTTCAATCCGGATACATTTATGTTATGGTATCTTGCCCCAGTTAGCGAACATATTCGAAGAGTATTGAATGGACCGGCAAATTTATCCACGAAAACCGACAGCAATGGTATATTGCTTCTAATTACAGATTATAAGGATCAGAATCATCGCGAACATCAAGTTATATATCTTGATCCCGCTAAAGATTATAGGCTCATTGGTGGGCTGAACATCAGGGAAAATTTCAAAGATCCAAATCGTAGTCATACGGATTTTCTCGATATTCATTGGGACCAATATCAATCATCCTGGTATATTAAAAATGCTCATTTTTCTGTCTATAAAGGAGTTCATTCACCTGAAGTT
>CAYSKI010000015.1:0-72086 GCA_964431695.1 uncultured Pirellulales bacterium
ACTCATCGGTTATTGAAAGGTAAAAATCAAAAACTCCGGAGCAACGAGCCCGGCAGTCTGATTACAATTTTACCGATATCTTCACCGTGTGACTATAAATATCGGATAAAACCACGTTACTATTATAATGCTTTTATACACTCTCTACCAGCAAAACTACCCAAGGATATTTATAGCAAATAAATGACATATCGGTCAAGTAAAATATCCCATTTTTTGCCTTGCTGATTCAACCTGTCTTAAAGCTTATCATCATTTAATTTGTGTCGTTTTTTTTCCAAAACGAAATAACATAAGCAAAGTATTTGCAGTTAGTTAGGCGTAATATTCTCCGTCTGATGCCCCGATATACGAAACTAAACCGTTGTTTTCCGAGACATCGTATAAGGTGCAAACATCATCCAACTATAATCACAGGACATTAACACAAATTGTTTTACGGCTGGCAATAATTTCCCAGCCGCTCACGATATCAGAAGTCACTTCTTATACGGCAGATAGCGCCAATCCACTTTTGTCTCATAGGCCATAGTTTCATTAACGAAGGCAAAAAGATCGGGATCATATTCCTTCAGCATCTCTCGTGTGGCAATCTGGTGAGTGGCATCGTTGGGAGCATCGTCCTGGCCAAGGGCATCGAAGTATGCCAGTACGCCCTCAATCCAATACTGGAGACGATCATTCACCGCGGCCGTACCCTGCCATTTGCCATCGCTTATTGCCTTTTCGTAGAGCTCCTTAAGCTTAGCATCGAAACGCTCATCCAGTCGCTGGAGTCTCAACTCATACTGCTGCCTGATGTTTCTTGGGCGACCCTCCCAATTGGGATCGACCGGGCGAGTGCCGGTGACATGGTAGATTGCATCAGCAAAAACCCGGATGACCTGATTATCACCGACATACATGTCTTTCGGATTGGCCAATACGTTCTTTTGGTCCACAACAAGCAGCTTCATCTGCGGACTGTACGTCAAATAACGAGCCAGGGCATCTATCGAATTGGGATCACTGAGCTTTTTATACTCCGGCAAGTCGTAAATATGCTCGTTCGACCCCAGCACCACCAGTTTCAGACCGTCGGCAATAAGCGCTTTTAGGACGTCGTGGCGGTAGGCAAACATCCGGCGAATTGTTTCGTTGGCATGGAGAAGGGCCTCATCACTGGCTTCCCTGCCAATCACGGTAAATTCCCGTGCCCAGGTAAACTTTGTGTAATATGGATCTATATTGAACCTGGCCGGAGGCTTGGTGACATTCGGCAGAGGCCGCAGCCAGCTATACCGCCAATCCTGTTCAGGGCTGAGATTGAAAGTAGTCCTTATCAGCTCATAGGCCTGGGGATGATAAACCTTGAGCTGCTCGCGTCTGCCTATAGGACCATGATTGTAATTGTTGACGCGGTTGTTGTCGAAGTAGGCCTGGACGCTCTCAGCCCAATATTCATCCGAATTGGAACCGGCATAAGTATCCTTGTAAAGCCCCTTCGCGACTGCATCGCGATAGACTGCTTCCTTGCGCTTCCTCCAGGTCGGGTCCATTCTACTCAAGGTACTATCGATAGTGTGGCAGAATTCATGCACGCCGATGCTCTCATCGTCATAACGGTCTAAAGGAAGACTCAGCAGGTTCTCCTCCCCGAAACTGGTCGGCCGGCCGCCGGTGCCCCTGACACGCTCGTTAAGATAATCGGGATTGCGGCTGTTACGATTCTCCGGCATATCCGTATAGACCTGGTCTTTGCCGATGATAATAAGGTACATCCCATCATCAACCATGGCTTTCAGAATGTCGGGGCGGCCCGCCAGCATATGGGTAACAATCTCATAGGTACGCTGCAGCGCCAAATCGGCAACCTCGCCAGAAGCCATAACCGGCAATCCCTTGACATCGATATACTTTTTATAGAATTGACGAGCCACGTCTCTGTCCCTTTCTCGTACAAGCTCGAAGGCAGAATCGGGTGGTGCAGTTACCGCCGGATAATCCGCCCTTGTTTCGGACTGAGCCTGAACGCTGGGAGTCAGTATCTGGATAGCAACTATAACGGCAGCGACAATCAATGTTATGTGTTTCATTTATTGATCCTTTATCCAGACGACAGAGCTAACTGACCGACTTCCTCGACCCCGACCGCTTCCGGTCGTTCCGGGACCACCTTCCGTCGAAGCAGCAGAGCGATTGCACCGGGCGTAGTTTGGTATAGCCATTAAATCGGAACCATCAGCCCATGTGCCCTCAATGACCAACACTGCGTCCAGAAGGTCACCTTTCCACTCGGTGGTCAAAGCGGAATCCGGTTTTAACGCCTGGTTAATGTCCTGGTCAATACTTTCGACATTGTAAATCAGGGGACCATATCGAAGGGCCACTCGTCCGACATCGGCAGCAATTTTTTCGCTGGCCTTGATTCTCTGAGCCATCATAGGCAGCACTAACTCGATTTTATCACCGGCCTTCCAGCTCCGGGTAATCACGGCGTATCCCTTTTCAATCTTTGGAGACACAGATGAGCCGTTAACCGAAATCGAAGATATGCCGTCGGAATCCGGCTCACACGTATAGAGACTGCTCACATCACGATCAGGAACTCTAATCCTGACGCTGAACTTCTTTTTTGCCGCAGGATTAACAGTGATAGTAACCTTGCCGCTCCAGGGATAATCCGTTTCCTGAACCATCTCGACATCTGTGCCTGCGATGTTTTCGATGGTTATAGTGCTTCCGATGAAAAGATTTACGTAAATACCGTCTGAATCCTTGAGATACATCCAGGTTGGCAGGCTCAGCAGCGTGCGGGGAATATTCCCCACGCAGCACGGACAGCCGTGCCAATCATTACGAAATCTCCTCTCACTGAGTGGATTCTGATAATAGAAATTTTTTCCCTCCAAATCAACCGAACCAAGTAAAGCGTTATATAGCGTATCTTCGTATAAATCCGCATATTTTGCATCGTGGCACAATCTGTTGAGTTTATGCTGGAAGAAGATTTCACCGCAGCTCGAGCAGGATTCGCAGTAAGCCTCATTCCGCAATGAATAGTTCGGGCCAAACCCCTCCGAGGTTTCACCGCTGCCAATCCCACCGGTTATATAATATTTCTTGTTTACGATATTATCCCAAAGTGACATGGAAGCACTCTGGTAATCCATATCTCTGGTTTCAACAGCGATATCCGCCATACCGGCATAAGAATAGGAGGCCCGCACTGCGTGCCCGACGGCCTCGTACTGCTGCTGTACCGGCAGATGGCTCTGGTCGTACTCGCTGCCGTCTTTGCGGCAGTCGAGCAGGAACTTCGACAATTCGATGTATTTGTCACCTCTGCCCTGACCTTCCACTTCGTTGACATATCGGCCGAATCTCACAAGGGCGATTTCCATCGCCTGGTGACCGTCATACCACTCCTTCTTTGGAGCGGGGCCGATATTGTCATACCAGCAACCGGCAAGTTTCTTCGCCGCATTGTACAAACGCGTATCTTTCCGGCCGCTCATTATATGATGGGCGATACCGGCTTCGAGAAAATATCCCGCCACATAACCTTCATGGTCTCCTCGATATCTTGGCGACCAATGCTCCGAGATAGCTTCAGAAGCAGTGCCGCCGCGTCGGCCGCGCCGCGGCAGTGTGAATGCCGTCTGGAAATAACCGTCCGGCTCCTGAGCGGCTAAAATCCAGGGAATCCAGTCATCCAGCGTTTCTTTCATTTTGTTCTGGGCATTGATAATTTCCCGGTCACCTTGTGGATCGACCATCAATGCAACACACATCGACTCAATCGTGTTAAAGACCCATGCATTGGAGAATACAAATCCGCGATGATTTCCATGAGGCTTGCCGGCTAACTTATTGGCTGCATCGATGATATTATTCATCCCGCCCTCTCGCAGGTTCGGGTCGGAAATTTTATCAATGCAGTGAGGGATCCAGTTTACAACAAGGGCCTTTACGCGGTTATTCCAAAAAGGACTGTTGACCTTGAATTTTTTCGTGTGAACCGGTTCCAGGGCTTTTGCGGGCGGCAGCGGCTCTACCTTGACATTCAGTGTCGATGAATTACTCAATTCACCTTCGCCGGCCGTTAATTTGAGGACATAATCCCCTGTCGCAGAGAATGTCGCCGTTGTGGCCGGCGAATTTGCATTCTCGAAAGTGACGGCCCCGGGACCGGAAGCCTTGCTCCAGGTCACTTTCATTGCGGAACTTTTATTACCCAACGTTTTTATTGCTCCGCTGAGATATGTTTTGCCTCCCAACATAACTACGCGATCTATCCCCGCTTCTACCATCGGCGGAAAGGCCGGGGATTTGCCGGAATCATAAACCTTCCATTCCAGAATGCCGGTCGAATATGTACCGTCGGGATCGATTTCGAGCCTGAGCTTCGATGTGCTGACTTCGTCAAAGGTGGTCGTATTATATTTATTCACTTCCACGCCCAAACCCGATGGATTGCCGACCGGGACAAAGGCACTTCCGTCCCAATACAACAACCGAGACGCGCTTGGTGGATGAATACCCCGCCCGTCGGACCACCAATATACATCAATTCTGTTAGTGCTTATGGGCCGGCTCCAGTCGTACTGGACCCACTGCGTGCTTGTTCGATTCCAGTTGCCGTAGGAACCCCGACGGTTATCACGAGAATTCCTGGGATTAACACCGTCGTTGAGTGCCGAGAGTCTCGTATCGCCGGAAACATAAGAGCTGGACGGTTGTGCAACAATTGCAAGATTCACGCCCGAATCCGAACCGGCGACCGAACCTTCCTGCGCCAAAGCTACACCAAAAATCATAACGGCTGTTCCCGCCAATAAAACCGGCATGAAATGAAATGATTTTGTTCCCATGAGTAGTCTCCTTTTCCTAAAACAAATCAAGCCCCTGTGTAAAATCTGTGTGTTTATATTTAGCAGTGAATTACACACATTATTTCTCTGCAATCTCCTCCCGGGAAAATATCGTAGATGTTAGGATTATCCCTCAAATCGGATTTGGCGGTTTCAATAGTAATAGTTGATGTGCCAGCACAAATCAAACCGGCAAAAAGGGGAAGAGTCAGTATGCAAAGACGATGCCGTGCAGTTTTCATATTTTTTTCCTTTTTGTGATATCATACAGGCTACCAAATCAAACCGCAATATTTAATTGAATGGTTCTGTTGACCTGTTTTATATGAACGACAGGATTTGTGAATCTTTCCAGAAAGCAGTCGAAACGGCTTATCAAACCACAACCAAAAATATATTTTCTGATTAATATTCCGAATAATAACCGAGGCATCCTTAAGAAAGCTCTATTGCCTGCCGAGTCGAAGGTAAATAGTATATATCAATCCGCGGGTATAGTTTAAGGATTTTTGGAATGTTTTTAGAATCAGACCGACATCTCAGAATAATACCGCAGAGATAGGGTTCATAAGATTTATTTTAACTTCGTCTTACGGGAAAAACCTTCCAATCCATCTTTGGCAATTCAGGCTGGGGTTTAATTGCTTTTTAACGAGTTAATCTTACCAGAAGAATCCGGGTGAGTCTCCGTAACGAGGCACGGCAACGCCGCTCTCCATATCCGGTTCGAACGGGTTCCATTCATTATGGCCGTCGAGGAATGCGATATTTCCGCCGGTCGGTTCGAACTCGTTCTTCAAATGACTTGTCGTATCATACACTCCGTGTAGGCTAAATATCCCGCCCGAGACCTGGCCGAAGTTACGCCCATACATCGTGTTGGCTCTACGCATTCCCATAATCGAATCGACAACCAGCTCTCGACTGGCCGGTTGTGAATCCTGAGTTGACTTTACCCATTCGTTTTTCAGAGGATCCGTCTCATAGCGTGTGATTTCAGGCCTGCTGTTCTGAGTATTTTGAAGGATGAAACAATACCCGGATACGATAAAGCTGCCGCTACTAAAATCCGTGAATCTTTGTAGCTGGCTGTCCCACGACTGATTATTAAATTCCCAGAAATAATCGTTGTATTTCTGATGCGTGAGGTTCGACGGGCAGTAGAACATATCCCGCGTCATCCCGTTATCGAGCATGAAGTGTACCGTATTAATTGCGACATCCTGCAGCCAGGCACCGGATGTGGAAGGTAACGGCAGCTTCGAGTCGTTATCTCCGGAATACAAAGTCAGGCCGAGCTGCTGCTGACGAAGCCGTGACGAGCAGGACTGCCTTCGTGCCTGCTCCTTTACCCTGTTCAAGGCCGGCATAAGAATGCTCATTAACAATGCGATTATGGCAATTACGACCAACAATTCGATTAATGTGAATCCTTTACTTTTAGTCATGATTTACACCCCATCACTTCTATTTGACGTTTCGCTATTCATTAAATATACACCCTCTCTTTTACATTCCTTTTGCCAAAAAGTCAATAAAAAAATACAGCTACCCAGGGCGGCCACACGGGGCCGCCTTACCGACAACCAGGTACTCCAACGACCTTTATTTATGCAAAAAACCGGGTTTTGTTATACCTACGGCATTAAAAAATGCAAAATCCGGCCGTAAAAATTATTCGATATTTATGTTTTTGGGCTGATAATGAATCGGCCGAACAGCTTTATCCCAGAAATGCGATGTCTAAGTTTTTAGCAGCGGCGGTTTCGTCCGGCCGGGATACGGGAGTTTTTGTAGGCGATTCTTTGAGTTTTTCCGGCTCGATTTTGGCAAGCTCGGCTATCTCGATCATCGCTTCTATGAATGCATCGATGGTCTCTTTGCTCTCCGTTTCGGTCGGCTCAATCATTAGTGCCTCTTTGACAATGGTGGGAAAATATACGGTCGGCGGATGAAAGCCCCTGTCAATGAGTGCTTTGGCTATATCTATTGCATGAACGCCGTTTGCGAGCATCTTCTCGGTCGGGCTGAGGACGCACTCGTGCTTGCATATATAATCATAAGCAATCTTGTAATGTTTGCTTAATTTGACCCGGATATAGTTGGCATTCAGCACGGCATTTTCCGCAACCGCTTTTAATCCTTCTTTGCCTAACATGAGGATATAGACGTATGCCCTTAGAATAACGGCAAAGTTTCCATAAAACGGTGCTATATAACCGATTGACTTCGGCCTGTCATATTCCAGGGCGTAGGTGCCGTCGTCCCTTTTTACAACAATCGATACCGGCAGAAAGTCAACGAGATTTTCCTTTACGCCGACCGGGCCGGCGCCGGGACCGCCTCCGCCGTGAGGCGTTGCGAAAGTCTTGTGCAGGTTCAGATGTACGATATCGAAACCGAAATCGCCGGGGCGGGCCTTTCCTACAATCGCATTCAGATTCGCGCCGTCGTAATATGCCAGGCCGTCAACGCTGTGTACAAGATCGCAGATTTCTCTGATGTGCGGATTGAAAAGGCCGAGTGTGTTGGGACAGGTCAGCATCAGGCCGGCAACCTCGTCGTTGAGCAATTTTTTCAGGGCGGTGACATCCATAACGCCTTTGTCGTTACTCGGGACCAAAACGACTTTATAGCCGGCGATTGCCGCACTGGCGGGATTTGTGCCGTGAGCGCTGTCGGGGACAAGTACCGTTGTTTTTTTGTTGCCTTTGTCCCTGTGATAAGCGGCCATTATCATAATGCCGGTAAGTTCGCCGTGCGCCCCCGCCATAGGCTGCATTGTAAAACCCGCCATGCCTGTTATTTCCCGCAGGTAAATATCCATCTCGTAAATTACCTGAAGCGCCCCCTGGGTAAGCATTCCGCCCATACGCAACTGGGGCAGCAGCGGATGAAGATGCGCAAAGCCGGGATAGGAAGCGATTCGCTCGGCCACTTTGGGATTATATTTCATCGTGCACGAGCCGAGGGGATAAAAGTTGGTATCGACGCCGAAGTTCATCCGGGATAGTTCCGTGAAATGTCTCACCACGTCAAGCTCACTAAGCTCGGGCAGTTCGGCGGCTGTGTCTCTGAGAAAATCACTGCTGATATTTATAGTTGTCGGGACGTCACTGTCACCTACTCGGATGGCCCTGCGTCCTTTTACCGATTTTTCGAAAACGAGCTTCATAAACAAGCCTCCAATGCTTCGGCCAACATTCCAATCTGCTGTTTGGTTCTTTTTTCTGTCACGCAAATCAAAATGGAATTCTCCATATTTTTGTAGTACCTGCTCAACGGGAAACCGGCGGCAAAGCCTTTTTCGATAAGCCTGGCGATGACGTCCGCCGCCTCGCAGGGCAAATCGAGAACGAACTCATTAAAAAACCATTTATGCTTAAAATGCGGCTTGACGCCGGGTATGGCCGTGAGTTTGTGATAGGCATAGCTTGCTTTATCGGCACACAATTGAGCGGTTTCTTTCAGGCCGTCTTTGCCCATGAGCGAAAGATATACCAGAGCGGTCAGGGCGCAAAGCGCTTCGTTCGAGCATATATTCGATGTCGCTTTGTCTCTGCGGATGTGCTGTTCGCGTGCCTGGAGAGTCAGGACGAAGCTTCTTCGGCCGAGCTTGTCTTTTGTCTGGCCGACGATTCTGCCGGGCATCTTTCGGACGTATTTCATTCGGCTCGACATAAAGCCGAGATAAGGTCCGCCGAAGCTCATCGGCATACCGAGACTTTGTCCCTCGCCGACCACGATATCGGCCCCCATAGCTCCGGGAGTTTTTAATATCCCCAGAGATATCGGGTAACAGGAAACTATTAAAAGGGCGCCTTTTTTATGGGTGGCCTCTGCAATGTCACTGAAATCATCGACACAGCCGAAAAAATTCGGGTTCTGTAGAATTACGGCGGCTGTATCGTTGTCGAGTTTTTTGAAAATTTCCCGCCGGTTCGCCTGGCCATCGGTGCAGTTGACCTGTTCGAGCTGGATACTCAGGTTTTTCGTGTAGGAATCTATCATAACGCGATAGATCGGATTGACACTGTCGTCGATAATGACTTTGTTTCTTCCGGTCACTCGCAAAGCCATCATCATGGCCTCGTAAATTCCGGTTCCGCCGTCATACAGTGACGCGTTCGCCGCTTCCATACCGGTCAGGCGGCAAATCGCCGATTGATATTCGTAAATTGCCTGTAGCGTGCCCTGGGAAAGCTCGGGCTGATAGGGAGTGTAGGCAGTATAAAACTCACTTCGCGAAACGATGGCGTAAACCGCGGCGGGAATGAAGTGGTCGTAAAAACCGCCGCCGAGGAAGCAGGTCAGGTTGATATAATTTTTGCCGGCAATTTCAGCAAGGGCGTCCCTGACCTTGTGCTCGGTCAATCCTTTCGGGAGATTAAAGTCATTCGCCGACAGTGCCGCCGGTATGTCACCGAAAAGCTCGTCCATTGTGGAACCGATATCGGCAAGCATGTCCCTTTGCTGCTCTTTTGTATTCGATATAAACGGCATTTTGGATAATACCTCGAAAAATAATATTCTTGTTCCGGATTTTTAAATTCCTACAGACCTTTCAGGTATGCTTCATACTGCTTCGAGTCCATCAGATTTTTGATTGAATCTTTGTCGGTTATCTTCATGGTGCATATCCAGCCGGTGTTATAGCAGTCTTCGTTAATCTTTTCCGGGGCGGATTCCAGATCCGAATTGACCTCGGTGACCTTACCCGTTACGGGAGAATAAACATCGCTTGCCGCTTTCGAGCTTTCGACCACCGCCAGCTCTCCTTTCTGCTCCGTCTGTTTGCCGGGCTCGGGAAGCTCGACGAATGTGATTTCTCCCAATTGTTCCTGTGCATAATGTGTGATGCCGATTGTGGCGGTGTCACCGTCGATTTTCGCCCATTCGTGCTCCGTGGTGTAAAACAATCCCTCGATTACCATTTTCTTTCTCCATCAATCAAAATTTTGCGAACCGTGTCACTATTTCTCCCGAAATGTCCGGTTCCGTTTTTTCGTTTTTCTCGATTTTGCTTTTTTTGCCTTTTTCAATCTGGCTTTTACTTCTCGCGAGATAATACAATCCTACCGGCTTATTTTCTTCTGCAATTTCTTTAGAGATATATGCCAGGGCAATTTGTTTGTCACCGACTCCGGCACAGCTAAGCACCCAACCGATACAATTCCCGTTTTCATCCAGAATCCCATCATTCTGCCTTGTGGGACGGATTCCTTTTTCGCCGGGTAATTCGATTCGTGCAACCTGCATATCCCAGCCTCCGGATTTTCTCTGCATAGCGGCCCGGCCGATGAAAGAATCCTTTTCAAGTTTCACAGCCCAGCCGTAACCGGCTTCGAACGGGCTGATGTTGAATTCTCCCTCTAATTCGTGCCCATAAAGCGGCAGTCCCGCTTCGATCCTCAGGCTGTCGCGTGCGCCGAGTCCGCAGGGAACTACGCCGAACGCTTCTCCCTTTTCCAACAATAAACCCCAAAGCTCCGCCGCCTTTTCCGGATGCACAAATAGTTCGTAGCCTACTTTTGCTCCGGTATAACCTGTCCGGGAGATTATGCAGCCGATGCCTTCCAATTCAATTTCAATAAGGTGGAACGATTTTAGGTTCTGAAATTGCTCTTTTGTATTTTCTTTCTTGACCATCGATAACAGTAAATCCATCGATGCCGGGCCCTGCAGAGCAATATCCACCCTGCAATCGGAGCCGCTTTTAGTATCCCTCATATCCCGGATAACAGGTTCATATCCTAATTTCCGGGTGGGATTTTCGACATCCAGAATCGCTTCATTATTCAGTAAGGCTCTAAGATAGGCCTTAATCTTTAGCTCGTTGGCGGCGTTGACGACAACCATGAATTTATCCTGCGAACGATGATAGATAATAATATCGTCGAGAACATTTCCCGCCGCATCAAGGATGTAGCTATATTGGGCGGAAGCGGGTTTTAGCCTGCCGATATCATTCGTTGCAATAGTATTAAGAAAATTACGTGCGTGCTCACCTGTGAATTCCAGTACGCCCATGTGAGTGCAGTCGAATAATCCCGCCGACTCGCGGACGGCTTTATGTTCGGCGCTTATGGATGAAAACCAGAGAGGCATTAAATAACCGGCGAACTCGGCCAAGCGGTTTTTTTCTATCAGTTTCAAATGCTGCCGGTATAAAACACTTCCGATAGCAGCTTTTTCATTATTTTTGAAAAAAAATTCCCCCGAAGCATCATTTTTTACCAATTTAAAACCTCCTTGTTGGTAATAATACCTTAATCCAAATCGCCGGTATAATAATGAAAATCAACTTGTGCGTATAGTAAACTATCCCGGGAAAAAAACAAGAACATTTTCTTGCTGAGTGCGGCATATTGTGAACTGTAATGCCGAATGCAGTGCTATAAGCTCTGCAATAAGACGTCCACAAGGATTTACGAAAAGTTGGAAATTCTTTTGCCATTATTGTGAAGTGATTGCCTCAACTTCATCGATACGTTTGGGAATTCCGGGGCCGAGGATGCGGCAGCCGTCCTCGGTCACCAGAACATCGTCCTCAATTCGTATGCCGCCGAAACTGCGGTATTTTTCGATTTTCTCGTAGTTTACGAATTCGGAAAATTTGCGTTCGGCCTTCCAGCGGTCGATTAATTGCGGAATGAAATATATCCCCGGCTCGACGGTAATGACATATCCGGTCTCCAGAGCCTTGGCCAGTCTGAGCCACTGCCAGCCGAATTCCATCCTGCGTTTGATTTTGTCGGTATAGCCTACGAATTCTTCGCCGAGAGCTTCCATGTCGTGTACATCGAGCCCGAGCATGTGGCCAAGCCCGCACTGGAAAAATAACGTATGGGCACCGGCTTCGACGGCTTCTTCGGGCGATGTCTTAATGAAATCCAGCTCCTTTAGTCCGGCAAGCAGAGTAACACATGCGAGCCGGTGTACCTGTCTGAATTCGATTGTCGGTTTTATCACCGCTATGGCAGTTTCCTGGGCTTGTAATACAATCTGGTAGATTTCACGCTGCTGCTGTGAAAATTTTCCGCCGATGGGGATTGTGCGTGTTATATCGCTGGCATAATGCATTGGCGATTCGGCTCCGGAGTCGTTCACTGCGATACCGCCCTGATTCATAAGATTTTCACAGCCGATATTATGAAGTGTTTCCCCGTGTATGGAAAAAATCGTGGGAAAAGCCAGCCGCACTCCTTTCGATGCTGCTATGCCTTCCATCATCCCGGCAATTTCTCTCTCGTAGATACCGGGCTTCGCCTTTTCCATGGCGGCAATTTGCATTTCGCGGGAAGTGCCAAGGGCCTCTTCGATCTGCTCGATTTCCTCCGGCGATTTCGTTGACCTTTGTGCGACTACAGCCCTTATCAGAGATTCGGATACATGTTCCTGTACTTCGGCAGGAGAAATATCCAGCAATTCGCCGAGCATAAGGGTGTTCTCCGGCCTGTATTGCGGGAGAAAATGGATAGCTCTGCTCTGCCCGCGCGATTTATCAATTACGGATTTTAGTTTGTTCTTTGGTTCTGTTTTCGAGATTCCGGCTCTTAGAGATATTTCCCGAAGTGAAGGTTGCGGCCCTGTCCAGACAACATCATCGATTGTCAAATCATCGCCGAATACGGTCTCGGTTCCCTCGTCCACATCGATCACAGCAGCCAGGCCGGGTTTATCCAGGCCAAGGAAGTACAGGAAGGTACTATCCTGCCTGAACGGATACGAATTCACGGAGTAATTCATCGGACTTTCTTCATTGCCGAGGAAAAGAATTAGGCCGGACTGGATATCGTCATGGAGGCGTTTTCTTCTTCCAATGTAAATATCGGCTGAGAACATATTTTATTAGCCTCCGGTTGTTTTTTTCTGAGTCAAAAGACTTACGACTATCAGACAAATCACCGACAGGGTAATCGCCGGCAAAACCGCATCGAGATCAGCCACCTGGGCAGGCAAATGGTCTTTGATGACTTCTCCCCACAACAGGGTGGTTATTGTACCGGCAAGGATGGAAGCGATTGCGCCCGCCTTAGTCGCTCGTTTCCAGAACAAAGCGGCCACTAATGACGGAGTAATCGCCGAGCCGTAGATTGTGTAGGCATAGAGTGCCTTTTTGAAAAAGCCGGTTGTTTCTGCAAAGGCATGTGTCACCAAGTACGCGATAACGCCGAAGGTCAAAACTAAAATCCGGCTGATAAATATGACTTTTTTCTGCTCGGCCTTCGGATTTATATAGGCCGAATATACGTCATTGATAAAACAGGTCGCGGGGACTAATAAAAATGAATCCGCTGTCGAGACGATTATGCCGACAACTGTAATCATAAATAATATTCCTAAAGCGAACGGCATGTGGTGCCTTGCCGCATAGATGAGGATATACTTGCCGTTTTCCGGGTCCGGCGTCATACTACCGGCAATCCAGGCCGAGGCGATGATCAACAATTCTATCACAAGTGCCACAAAGATAAGGGTGATAACCGCCTGCCTGGCACCTTTGGCATTACGGGCGGCAAAGATGCGCTGGTACTGGTTCGCATCCCCCATGACCAGTAAAAATGTCGGCAGCAGATAGTTGATTATATGAACGGGAGAGTACACTCCCCAGAACTGCATATGCGAAGGCCTGTTCTGCATCGTCTCGTATGCTGTGCGCATGCCCTCGAATCCCCCGGCTTTAATCAGGAGCACCGGAAAGGCAATAAGAAGTGATATTGTAATTATTGACCCGGTGACAATGTCCATGCTAGCAAGACTCTTGAGACCGGCAAGCATCGTATAAACGATGATAAATACCGCCGCTATTAGCGTGGCTTTTTCCTTTGTCACGACCGAACCGGTAATGACCTCAATTACCGCTCCTCCGGCGTTGAACTGGTAACTGACAATGACCATATAGGCTGTAATCAAAGCGATCACGGCCAAAAACCGGGCAACCGGACCGAATCGCGAACCGATAATCTCAGGAACGCTCGACGCCTCGATACTTCTGGCCCTTGTCGCAATCAGGGACAGCAGAATCATGCCTATAAAAGTGCCGAATGGAATAATCAACGCCGCCATGCCGGTACGGTAGGCCTCCTCGGCATTGCCCACAATAGAGCCGGTACCGATCCAGACAGCCAGCATTGTAAGAACCATGACCCACGGGGAGAGCGTACGACCGGCCAGGGAAAAATCCGCCTGAGTTTTTACCTGCCGGACTTTAATGATACCGATTACCGTTAAAACAGACAGGTAAACTAATATCGCCGCTAAATAAACCATAAGCTTGAGTTTCCCTCAGCAGGAATTATTCGATGAATTGTTTTACAAAATACTTCGGCGTTAACGGCTCACCGGTGGCCCGCTCAATCATTTCATTCCAGGGATATTTTGCACCTGGGGCAAAAACCTGTCCACGGAAATATCGGCCGATCCGCACATCATTGCAAAGACTAAGCTCTTTGTCGGATGTTTGTTTCAATACGTCATGTACGAGGGTGTGATGGAACTGGGACGCCAGAAGTTCGCCCAGCATGTAGTTATGATAGTAGCAGGGAGCCGTGGTAAAGTGCGGTTTTGACGCCCATCCGGCGTCGGTAGGTCCCGGCGGACGTTTGGCAAATTGATACTTCTCGACAAGGTCCCACCAGAGACTATTCAGGTCCTGGTCGGGATCGGCATACAGGGCCTTCTCGAAATTATACATGACCATCGCCCAACGCGCGAAAAGGATTTGCTGAGATCGCAGGTACTTTGTACTTACTTTCTCGATTCTTATTCTTTCTTCCGGCGGTAATTTCAGCATTTCCTGCATCCATGCGGCATTCCTGCTCAACCTGCCGAAGAACATCGCGACGGCTTCCGTTGTGAAACTATGGGCCGGCTCTCTGAGCAGCCACGGCTCGGAGCGGTCGTGATACTTGCTGTAAAGTGCGTGACCCAATTCGTGCAGGATTGTCTCCATCCAGCGTTCGGTATCCTGGAGGTTGGCGAGCACCCGAACATCGCCGTTGCGGTCAACATCATGGCCGAATGCGTGTGGATATTTTCCTTCTCTATCATACAGGTCGCTTCGAGCCAGGATATCGTCGATGGGTAGGCCCACGCTCGCATAGTATTTCCGGGAAAGCTCTTTTATGTCCCGTCCCTTGTAGTAGGAATCCAGATCAAGCTCATAAACTAACGGAGTTCTCTGAAAGAAGGGGTCGTGATAGTGCCAGGGCATCAAATCCTCGGGTGAGATGCCGTAGCTTTCGGCCAGTATTTCGTCAAGCTCCTTTTTAAGCTCCCTGAAAGGCTCGTTCGTGAGCTCGTATAGTTCGGCAAAGATACCATCCAACTGCTCGACGCTCTGCTCACCGGAAAATATTGACATAGTATGGTAGTTATCGAATCCGAGTTTTTTCGCCGCCTTGTTCCGCAACCTGACTAACTGCAGAAAATCTTCGATAATAACGTTGCCCACCTGTTTGCTGGCCTTCCATGCCATTTCCCTTTTTCGAGTATTTCCCTCGGTCGTCATCAGGGTATATATGTCACTCATTGTGACTTCATTGCCGTCTATTGTACCGCGATAATTGTTGTACGTTTCCTGGATCCTCGTATCCAGCTCGACGATACTCTTTAGAAGCTCCGGCTCAATTTGATTCTGTAAATATACCAGGTAAAGTTTATCCAGTTGTCTGGCGAGGCGTTGATCTGTTATATGTCCGTGTTCTTTGAAATTCTTCAGGCGTTCGAAATCGTTCGGATCATTGTATATCGTGCTAATCTCAAGCTGAAGCTGTTCCCGTTCCCGGAATTTCTCCTGCTTGCCGGTGGTGGCCGCGTCCCAATATGCCAGATTCGCTTTTGTTGACAGAGGTGCGACCTTATCGACATGTCCCTGTATGAACGCTTCGAGCCGGCATTGATTTGAGCTTGTCCCGCACCCGGTAATGACCGTTAGAACAAAAGCCGTTACGACAATATAAAGTCCCCTCATAGACAAGAACCTCCCTGTGAATATGGATATTCGATGTAATAGTTTCAGGTACGACATTTTAGTCTATATAAGTGCTTTTATAGACTACAAATGACGGGAGTGCAAGGTTAAAAATTCCGCTGCTCCGTACGGCTGATAATCTCATTTTGCAGCTCGCGACCCACGTCAACGAAGTAATCGCTGTATCCGGCCACCCTGACAATCAGATCACGGTTATTCTCGGGATTCTGCTGTGCTTTTCGGAGTATATCAGCGGTAATGACATTGAACTGGATATGGTGACCGTCGAGTCTGAAATACGACCGGATTAAATGTCCAAGCTTCTCGATTGCTTCGTCACCGGCCAGCACCTGTGGATTGAACTTCATATTCAAAAGTGTGCCGCCGGTGCGTGCGTGGTCGATATGGGCCGCCGATTTGATTACGGCTGTCGGACCTTTCGTATCGGCTCCCTGCGTCGGGGAAATCCCGTCGGAAACCGGTTCGCCCGCTTTCCTGCCGTTGGGCAGAGCACCTATGACAGAACCGAAATAGATATGTACGGTTGTCGGGAGAAGATTGACTCTGTATTTGCCGCCCTTTGTGTTCGGACGGCCGTTTAGAACATCGTAGTAAATGTTAAAAACTTCCTCGGCTATAGTGTCGGCATAACTGTCGTCATTGCCGTATTTGGGTGTATGCCGGAGCAATTCGTGCTGAAGCTGTTCATATCCTTTAAAATCAGCCTTCATAGCAGAAAGCAGCTCGTCCATGGAGAAACTTTTTTTGTCATAGACCTGGTATTTCACGGATGCTATTGAATCTGTTAATGTGCCGATACCCACGCCCTGGATATACGTGGGATTGTACCGGGGGCCGCCGTTATGATAGTCCAGTCCGCGGGCAATGCAATCGTCCATGACTACTGACATAAAAGGCGCAGGCAAAAAATTAGCGAACAGACGCTCGATAACATTATTGCCTTGTATCTTCAGGTCAATGAAATATTTCAACTGTGTTTTGTAGGCTTCCATCAATTCTTCATAAGAGCTGAATTGCCGGGCGTCGCCAGTCTGCGGTCCGACCTGCTCGTTGGTGTTAATGTCCAGGCCGTTGAAGCAGGCCAGCTCGAATATCTTGGGCCAGTTGATATAACCGGTTAATGTGCAGCTTTCCTTGCCGAAGGCACTGATTGTGACACAGCCGCTCGGGCCTCCGCATCGGGCGTCTTTGATATTCTTACCGTCCTGCAGCATTTCCTTGATGATTACGTCGGTATTGAATACGGACGGCTGACCGAAACCGGCCCGGATGACCTTGCATGCCCGCCTGAGGAAATGGTCGGAATTTTTTGTGCTGATCTGTATGCATGCACTCGGCTGTGTCAGTCGCATTTCTTCCACAACATCCAGAAGCATGAACGAGACTTCATTGACACCGTCTTCGCCGTCCGATGTTAATCCGCCGATATTAATCAGGGAGAAATCCGTGTATGTTCCGCTCTGTTCCTCTGTGATCCCGACCTTGGGCGGCGCCGGCTGGTTGTTAAACTTTATCCAGAAGCATTGAAGCAGCTCTCTGGCTTTTTCCGGCGTAAGTGTCCCCTCTTCGATGCCCCTTTTATAGAAGGGATACAAATGCTGGTCGAGCCGCCCCGGATTGAATGAGTCCCATGTATTTAATTCCGTGATAACGGACAGATGAACAAACCAGTATGCCTGCAACGCCTCCCAGAAGTCACGGGGAGCATGGGCCGGCACGTATGAGCAGACCTCGGCTATACGTTCCAGTTCCGTACGCTGTTCGGGATCGCTCTCGGCTTTGGCGAGTTCAAGGGCCTTGTCCGCATATCTTTGTGCGAAAGTAATCGCGGCATCGGCCGCAATTTCCATCGCCTGATACCCCTGCTCTTTATCATACGCCCGCGGGTCGTTGAGATAATCCAGTTTCTTTTTGTTTTCGGAAATTGCCTTTTTGAAATCCAACATGCCCCGATGATAAATTTTATCGTCGAGTATGGCATGTCCCGGCGCCCGCTGTTCCATGAATTCCGTGAAGACACCCGCGTCGAACGCCCGGTGCCATTGCTGATTCATTGCCTGAAAGACTTTGTCCCGCATTGTTTTGCCGGACCAAAACGGGATAATCTTCTCTTCGTAAACCTTTATTACATCCTCTCCGACATCAAAAGAAGTTTTTTGGCGTGTATTGAGTATTCGCAGGTCTTCCAGGTCGTGACAGCACAATTCCGGATATGTCGGTGTTGCCTTCGGGGCCGGACCACGTTCGCCGACGATAAGCTCTCCGTCGCTGATACATATTGTTTTATTTTCCATGATGTGCTTGAAAGCCAAAGCCCGACAGACCGGCACCGAATGACGCATCGGGATGTCACTTTGATAAAACTGCGTCAGAAGCTCCGCCCGTTCGGTCGAGATGTAAGGTTTCGTCCGAACACTTTTTTCTCTCAACCTGGTTACTCTTTTATTCATAATATCAGCCACCTATTTTTACTTCGAAACCATATTTTCTAAAAGTATCTGCGATACCTTCCATTTCCTCGACACTTGGTGTTTCTGTCCGCATCAGATTGAAATCCGCAGAAAGACGTACCGATTTTTCCAGGCCCCCTCGGTTGTAGGGCAGGATATCGATCCTGCCGATATTTTCCAGTGACTTGACAAAGTCAGCCGTCATTTCGATATTCTTTCGGTCGTCGTTAAAGCCGGGAATGACGGGTACGCGGATTATCATCTTTGCACCGGTTTCGGCCTGCCCCAGCGTCTCCCGTCGCAAGGCGGGGTGGCGGGCAAGCCCCCTGATGTTGTTAAGTATCATCTCGTTCCCCACACCGGTATAATCTTTATGCATCCGGTTATCCATATGCTTTACGTCACACAGGAACATGTCGGCCTTATCTGCAGCTTCACGGAGGATTTTCAGCTCCGCATAACATGTTGTGTCAATGGCAGTATGGATGCCTCTCGTTCTGCATTGATCCAAAAGTGCCATAAGAAACTCAGGCTGCATAAGCGGCTCACCACCGGAAAACGTGGCACCTCCGCCCGACTGGTCGTAAAAAATGCGGTCTTTTTCAATTTCGGTCATGACGTCGGTTACGGACATTTCCTGTCCGATTATTTCTCTGGCCCCTGTGAGACAGGCGTCAACACACCGGCCGCACATCCGACACTTTTCGATATCAGTTATCGGCAGATTTCCATCCATGGATATCGCACCCACGGTACATGCCTCGATACATCGGCCGCATCCGATACAGCGGCCCCGGCGCAGGCTAAGCTCCGGATGGATTTTCCAGCTCTCAGGATTATGACACCACCTGCATTGCAACGGACAGCCTTTCAAAAAGACCGTAGTTCGTATGCCCGGCCCGTCGTGTATTGCATACTTTTTTATGTCAAAGACACAACCGGTCAATTTTTCCTTTAATTGGTCATCCATAACGAGGCTTACCGGCAGTTTGATGCTCTTGATTCCGATATCGTTTTGAAAATTGCGTATCATGGAAATAGTCGGAAGTTATATAGCTGCCCAAAACTACTGTGACCGCGGAGCCACCGAACACTCTCATACAATCACTTTTCAACTTACATTAATTCTCCTGAGACAAACGAACATGCATCAGGAAGTATTTATCTGCTCCTAATATAATAAAATCTGGCTTAAAAAACAAGGTTTATGTACAAATAGACCGGTTTTATGAAACAACACCTTATCTTTGAATACACTGATTGACCAACTCTTGTTCAGAAATCGTATATTTTCGTTTGTTAGGTATTAAAACATTACCTTACGGACTTGCCGGTTCCTGTACCTTGGCGTTTCGATTCGGTACTTCTTTGCCCATTAAATGTCGAACGAAAAAATCCTGCAGCCGTCTCTGGCCGTATTGGCCGCCGGAGCCGTGGCCACCACCGGGTACTACAAGCAAATCGAAGTCCTTTTCTGCCTTAATCAGAGCATCGACTACACGGAACGTGGATTCCGGCGGTACATTGTTGTCCATTTCACCTACAATCAGGAAAAGATGCCCTTGCAGCCGATAGGCATTATCGACATTGGAGCACTCGGCATATTCCGGCCCGACCGGATAGCCCATCCATTGCTCGTTCCACGAGGCTTTGTCCATCCGATTGTCGTGACATCCGCAGTTGGTCACCGCAACTTTATAAAATTCGGGATGGAAAAGCACGGCACCGGCGGCACTCTGACCGCCAGCCGAAGTGCCATATACTCCCACTCGCTCGATGTCCATATAGGGATATTTCTTTGCGGCTGCTTTGATCCACAGGATGCGATCCAGTAAGCCCGCATCCTTGAGATTTTTCCAGCAGACGTCGTGGAATGCCTTCGAGCGATTGGCCGTTCCCATACCGTCCATTTTAACGACAATAAAACCGAGGTCGTTAAGCGCCTGATATCGATTCCGGGCGCTGAATGTTTTAGGCGTAAAGAAGCTTTGTGGTCCGGCGTAGATATCTTCAATGATTGGATATTTTTTGTAGGGATTATAGGGATCCAAGTTATTGGGGCGGCTGATAATACCCCAGATATCCGTCTTGCCGTCACGTCCTTTGGCGACAAAGACTTCCGGAGGTTCCCATCCCTTAGCGAGCAGCTCGGTAATATCCGCTTTTTCCAGCTCACAGACAAGCTTGCCGTCGGAGGTCCGTCGTAATTCATGGACCGGTGCCATATCTACGCGTGAATAAGTGTCGATGATGTATTTCCTATCGGGTGAGTATTGGATTGAGTGGTTGCCGTTGCCCTCGGTCAACTCTACCAGGCCGGTCCCGTCAAAATTAATCCGGTAGTAATGGAGAAAGTATGGGTCCTGTTCGGTGTTTTTCCCGCCGGCATTGAACCAGATCTGACGTGCATCTTCGTCGATTAAATCTATGCCGCGAACAACCCATTGTCCTTTGGTAATCTGGTGGCTGATTCTACCCTGCCTGGTATCGACGAGATAGAGATGTCGCCATCCATCCATCTCGGAGACATAGATGATTTCGTCGGTTTTATCAAGATAGTTCACCCTGCTCAGTCCCAGATTTTCCGTATGGGCGGTCCAGATAAAAGTCTCTGTTTTTTCATCGATAATATTGCGCCAGGAGCCGTCATTGGCATCTACTTCGATAATCCGCAAACGCTGGTGTCCGCGGTCAACCTTTTCATACATAAAATGCACGCCATCTTTATTCCATCGCGGCCGAGGTGAATCCAGGTCAACTCGCTCCAGTTCCGGCTTGATTTGCTTGCGATTTTCCACGTCAAATATATTAAGCTCATAGGCGTCGAATTTATCGCCCGGCAGGTCATAGGGACGCGATTGCATGACCGCGCGGCCGCCTTCAGGAGGTGAGGACCGGATAAGATAAACTTCCTTATGGTCCCCCGGCTCACGTCGCCAGGCGATTATGGATTGTGAATTAGGCGCCCACTCAAGCCGCGTATAGGCATTGGCTTCCTCACCGTCTGTGGAGAGCTGGATTTCATCACCATCTTCACCTTCACGGATAAACACATTATTGTCTTTAATATAAACGTTCCATTTTTTATCGGGTGACGTGATCGGACGGTCTTCGCTGCCGAAGAAACGACCTCGGCCCGGGCCGCGACGCTGACCTCGCCGGCCCCTTGGGCCGAACCGCGACCGAGCGCTATCTTCAGGCGGAGTGAGTGTTTCTTCACTCGGCGCAACCTCGTAAGAACCCAGATCACACTTCCATGTCTTTTCGTTTACATTGAAAAGAACCGTATTGTTATCATCGACAAATTCAATATAGTTAAACGGCAGTTGTTCGGCAGTATATGCTTCATCAGTTACCTTCGAGAGGGCTTCTGCCAGCTTCACGTGATCGAAAGCTTTTTGTCGGGTGCCTTTCTCGGCGTCAACAAGGATGAACTCACTCCTGTCGCCGCTCAGGTCGTTACGATACCAGAGACGTGTATTTTCTGCGAACCAATAGGGCGTGATCCTGGTTTTATATACTCCCTGTACCTCGCGTTGCATTTGTCCTCCGCGCTGGGATGCAGCCGTATTCTGACTTTGCCGGCCCTGCTCCTGCTGTGCTGCTGTAATCGAGCCGGTGACTGTAAGTAAAATAAGGAACAAGCTGATTTTAACGATGGTGTTTATTTGATATGAAAATTTCATTATTTATTCACTCCTTGTACTTATTATTGAAGTCGTTGGGATAACACCTATCTTCGAATTGACTTATCCATACTGCACTATAATTTATCCTTGGAAGTATATAGCATCAACTGTAATCGCCATAAATGGCATTTAAAGCCTGTAAGAAGCAATTATTGAAGCCAAAAAGACGTTTTTAAAGATAATTTAGCCGAACTTTCAAGACCCGGAGCATGTAATATCTCCCGGAAATTTTTATTGACGAAAAGGGATTGATTTAGTATAAATATTATTAAACTGATGAAAATGTTTAATTCTTTCAACTATGGCAGATTTTCTTTTACATATTGTAAATAATACATCGAAAAACACTCAAAAATGAGCAGAACGTAAAATCTCAAACCGTGGCAAGTATTGTTGCTGTGGTGGTTTTTGCCTTTTAATAGTAGTTAAAATTTGAAGGAAGGAGGTCATTTCGATTTGAGAATATTATCCTCATATCACCGATACAGACAAGGTAGAAGACAATTTCAGTTATTATTTTGTAATCCCAATATTTCAATTAAGGAAAGGTAAAATACCATGAAAAGGAAGCTAATTTATTTAATTATTCTCGTTATGGTTCCTGCCGCCGGCGCACAGACGATGATAGAATTCTTCAGCGACGATTTCGAGACACCCCACGACTACGTCGCCGATAGAGCTGCCGATACCGGCTGGGATGACTTTATTGGCTGGTACACAGGCGAGACTGTTGACGCTCTTAATGCATCCACCGACCGTGAAGGTCAACTATACATTGCGGCGACCAACGCCACCTGGGATGGCCCATGGGACCCGCTGGGGCCATTTCTGTTTAAGGTGGTTGAAGGTGATTTCATTGCCACGGTCAAGGTCACTGATTTTGCCTATACTCCGGACGTGCGATATTACGATCCCAATTATCCATGCAACGAGTGCGGTATATTGGCCAGGGCCTCCAAAGCCGAGCCTAATGACGAGGCCGGTCCCGGTGAGGACTGGGTCCAGTTAGGTTTCTTTCCCCCCTGGTATTGCGGCAATATTTTCAGAGCAGCTAACGATGATGCACGGAGGGAGTATTCGTTCAACAGCAAGTATCGCATGCCGCTCGACACCTTGTGGCAAGACGTCGAATTATGTGACCCATACCTTAAACTGGAACGCAGTGGCAATAGCTTCCATCTTTACACCAGTGTCAATGGTGAAGACTGGACCGAAATGGTTCAGTCACCTATAACGCGAAACGATCTTGACGGTTTACCGCTGCAGGTCGGGCTTTACCACGCTACTTATTGGGACAATCCCGGTTACGCTGCGTTCGATGATTTCAGCATAGTGGTTGTAAGGAGATTCGAGGCATACAATCCGGTGCCGGGTGACGCTGCCGTAAACGTAGATCCAAATCAGGACCTTACCTGGATCCCGGGTACAAAGGCGGAATTTCACGATGTATATTTCGGCACCAGTTTTGATGATGTGAGTAATGCCGATACCTCTACGGCCGACATTTATCAAGGCCGCCAGAGTGAAACCAGCTTTGAACCCGGCCCTATGATACTTGGCCAGACATATTATTGGCGTATCGATGAGGTAAATGAAACTGACGGCGATAGCCCATGGACAGGCCCGGTCTGGAGCTTTAGGGTTATGGCATGGAATGCCACCGAGCCTGATCCGCCTGACGGTGCAGAATGCGTCCCCCTCGATACTACTCTCAGTTGGATTGGTGGTGCACAGGCAACGACACACTGGGTGTACTTCGGCACAACCGAGAATCCTCCCTTCAAAGCACTTCGATCTACTACAACGTACGAGCCTCCGGCACTCGAAGCCGACACAGTTTATTACTGGCGCATCGACGAGAAAAAAGGCACGCAAACCTGGCCGGGTGACCTGTGGACTTTCAGAACCGTTCCCGCAATATCGACTATAGACCCGAATCTTGTCGGGTGGTGGAAGCTTGACGAGCTATGCAGCAACAGCACTACCGTATTAGATTCGTCCGGCTATGGCCATCATGGCACATATGTAGGGGATGTAAAGTACGTGGAAGGATATGAAAACGATGCACTCGAATTCGACGGCCAAAACGATTATGTGGAGCTGCCGATCGGCTCGGTTATAGGTTCGCTAACCAATTCAACCTTCGCTATATGGCTCGACTCACAGATCGGCGGCAGTTGGGCAAGGGCATTCGATTTCAACAACGACGAGGATGTTTATATGTGTCTCGGACCACGTGCGTGGTTTTTTGACGATATGTACTTTGCCATTGCTACCGAAGGCGCGGACAATCAAGTCCTTGTACAACCCGTTGGTTTCGACATAGAGACGGGCTGGCATCATGTGGCTGTGACAATCAATGCAAACGCCAGTATAACCACCCTCTACTATGACGGCGAGGAGCTCGCGCGCAACAGTACTTTAACTCCGAGCGATCTCGGTGAAACTACCAACAACTGGCTCGGAAGGTCGCACGATGCCGACGATGCGTACTATCTGGGTTCTATGGATGATTTCCGCATTTATGACTATGCCCTGTCGCAGGCCGAAATTCAAAGGGTGATGAAAGGTGACCCGCTTCTGGCCTGGGATCCAAATCCGGTTGAAGGTTCGACGCCGGACGTAGAACGTGTTTCGCCTCTGACCTGGTCGCCGGGAGACAATGCGGCTCAGCACGATGTGTATTTCGGTACCGATGCAGATGCTGTGGAACAAGCCGATGCATCCGATATTACGGGTATATATCGTGGTCGTCAGGACCCCAATTCGCACACTCCGTCGGAAGATCTCGAATGGAGCCGGACTTACTACTGGCGAATCGACGAATACAATAACGACGGAACAATCAGCAAAGGCAGAGTCTGGAGCTTTACGGTAGCCGATTATCTCATTGTGGAAGATTTCGAGTCCTACAATGATATCGAAGAAGGACAAGCGGGCAGCAACCCGGTCTATTTGACCTGGGCAGACGGTTATGTTGAACCCCCTGCAGTCCGAACCAACGGCTCAACCATAGGTTATGTTATTGCTTTCCAACCATCCATGGAGTTCGAGATTGTTCACGGCGATTATCAGTCTGCACCATTCTCATATGATAACAGCACTGCAAGCTATTCGGAAATCACAGTGAGCACGAATGATCTGGCAGTCGGACGTGACTGGACAAAAAATGATGTTCAGGTATTAACACTATGGTTCTACGGCGATCCGAATAACGCCGTAACGGAACAGCTATATGTGAAGCTCAATGGTGTGAAGGTAAATTATGACGGCGACGCCGCCAACCTGGCAGTTGCAGCATGGACGCAATGGAATATCGATCTGTCGGCTTTTGGTATCGACCTCGCCAATGTTGGCGAGTTGAGTATCGGCCTTGAGCGAATCGGTAATTCCAGCGGTTCGGGAATGCTGCTCATCGATGATATAAGGCTGTATCAAGTGGCTCCATAATATATCCGTGAACATTTGAATAAACATAACAGCATCGGCTGATGTAGCAAGCCGGACTGTACAGATTAAATATAACAGAATCGGCACCTGTGATGCTCAAATTCGTTTGGGTAAGATCAGGTGCCGATTGTGCTTTCTGCTTTAATAACTTGATCATGCATTATCCTAATCATAATCGGCGGATTCGTATGATACCACCCTGCTGTTCCTAAGCAGCGGGAGGTATGTCATGGACATTTTCTACAGAAAATCGCGGTTTTTCATTGTATTATGGCGGTTTTTGGGTAAAGTATATAGAAAAAAGAACACAGAAGACAGAAAATGACAAATCTAAAAAATCAGGGGGAATTAGCAAATCATATAATATATTACGTAAAAATTATTTAGCCTCAAGGCCTGCCTTGGGGGGATTGGCCGATACGGCCGCGGCACCTATGACACAAGCACCTATGGCACAAGCTAAACAATTTGAAAAGCAACATTGACCATCCCCATCCCTTCGGGATGAGGCTGCCACCCTTGAGGGAGGAAAAAATTCAAAACAAAGCCAATTTGGATTGAACCCAAATTAGCGTAAGCTCTTTCAAAACAAAGTAATATAGCAAAAAAGCAGAATTGTATCGGCGAAAAAACAAACCCAATTCAAAGCCAATTTATGAAAATGTTAAAAACCGGGAACCTTGCAAATCAGTCGTTCCAGAAGCTCCATCGGAAGACCCATTACGTTGGTCAGGCTGCCTTCGATTCGCTCGATAAATTCATCGCCGTTCTCTTTGATGGCATAGGCGCCGGATTTATCTTTCCAGCGGCCGCTTTCGATATGCTCGTCGACTTGGTCCTGGCTCAACTGCTTAGGATAAACAGTTGTAGAATCGCAAGTTACAATTTCAAAGCCGTCGCGGAACCTGCAAATTGCAAGGCCGGTTATCACTTTATGTGGTTCGCTAAAGAGTCTTTGAATAATCAGCCGGGCTTCTTTCGCATCTGCGGGTTTGCCGATAATTTCTCCCCGGCTATCTACAATCGTATCGGCACCTATGACCGCACTATCCGGATATCTTTGGGCGACACTTTTTGCTTTGGCCAAAGCCAGTTGTTCCGCATATTTGCATGGAGCAATTTGTTCGGTAGTAAAGGACGATTCGTCGATATCGGGACGGATTACCGTAAATTTATAGCCCGCTTCCGCCAGCAATTGCCTGCGTCGTGGCGAGGCGGAGGCCAAAATGACAGGGGATACTTGTTTATTGGGCATTGATGCAAATCCGGCAATGCAAACAAATTTTTCGATTTATGTTTCGTGCTTACTGAATTTAATATCGAGCTATTTGCCTGCAGAAGGCCAGATATTCCTGCTCGATTCGCTCGAAATCCTCGCCGATATACTTTTGAAACAGCAATGTTCCAACGATATGATTCCACAAAACGGTTCTCGGTTTATTTCTGTCTATTGCAACTTCCCTGCTTACCTCATCGAGCGGCCAGTTCCCCCACAATCCGTCGGCGAGCAGCCGCTGATAGATTCCCATTCGTTTTCCGGAATCCGCCTCACGCAGGAAACGAACCAGCGCGTAGGACTGGCTGTAAAAAGCCATCACATCTTCGGTCTCATCGGTGGCGAGCACCTGGCCGGGATTGATTGCCGTCAGCTCCCGAAGCGGGATGATTTTATTTTTAACCAGCGTTTCTCCGAGCGATTTCAGTCGATAGCTGTTTTCACCCGGCACAAAATAAATCGATTCGTCCTCGATTTTGTACGACTCAAAAAGCATTGCCACGCCTTCATCCAGCCAGCTCGGCAGGCGATACCTGAAGACCCTGCCGTTGAACTGGTGCCAGCCCTCGTGACCGAGAGCCAGAAATGTTCGTTCCGGACCGATGTCGTAGGCGACACACGCGTCGTTATGGCAATACGCACCGGCTTTAATCTTACAGAACATTCGGGCCTGCTCACCGGCGAAAGCCCGGGTAAAATGCTCCCATTGAGAGCGTTCGGCGAAAACATAAACGGGAAATTTAGCCGATGTCTCGACAGGCTCAGGCAACTGGCTGTTATATGCCTGATATGCCGTTTCGATGAATCGGGGGATTTTACAGAGCATCGCGTGATTGAACAGCGTTGTGTAAATCTCATAGTGAGCGGTCGTGAGCTTCACTCCCGGCCCGTATTCGTTCCGCCACTGCTCGACGGATTCCAGATCGGGCAGATTCTTGTCACGGAGATAATCAGTGACTATGTTAGTATATACGACAATTCGCTTGGAGCGTGCATTTGCAGGTGTATTATCGGAAACACAACCAGCCCAGGGAAGAATCGTCATTATCAAAATCAGGGAGAACTTTTTCACCGAATTCCATCCTATAATAAAAATATCTATAACCTGAAGTCATTATTAACATCGGCCGCAAATTATACGAAATTCATTATATTTTGTCCACACAAGCTGTATTTTTCGTCTAAACTAATAGCTGGGTAAATTATGGGATGAAATCACGGAAATATTTATGGATAGTCGGATAAAACAACTGTGCAAGCGTGTGAAGAAGGCGGATAAAAGTGCCGCAGGCGAGCTGTTACAAATCTACTACAAGGATATATATGCATATTTACGGCGTCTTTGCGGCAGCCGGCAGGAAGCCGAAGATTTGACACAGCAAACCTTCCTGAAAGTATGGGCTTCGTTCGGCAGTTTCGCCGGACGAAGTAATTTTTATACCTGGCTTTACAGAATCGCTCATAATACGTTGATAGACTGGCAACGCAGCAACACCGCCCGTGCTCAGTCACGCCGGGATCAATGGTGGAAGGAGTGCGTTGACCATAATCCGGGACCATTCGCAAACGTCGCCGAATACCAGTTGGCTCAGCGCCTTTACCAGGCCGTGGAACAGCTCGATGAGGATAAAAAACATGTTGTGCACCTGCATTACTACCAGGGATTGTCCATCAGAGAAACTGCCAAAGTATTGGGGATAGCGACAAGCACCGTTAAATACAGACTTCGCGAAGTCTTTAAGATTCTTAAGACAAAAATCAGTATTTAAGAAAATGAATCCCAAAAAACAATTACGAAAGGAAATTCGATATGAATACGGAAAAGAAAATCGAACAATCTCTCAGGGCCGCACCGAAACCGCCTACACCGGACGGTCTGCTGAATGAATTGCAGGAAAACATTACTCTCGCAGAAGGTAAAAAAAGTGACAACATTATACGCAGATTCTTATCTCCTGCCGGTGGACAAATCTCACTGTGGCGAGTGGCTGCTGTAGTGGCAATTGCTGCGATGGTTTTGCTGCCTTTGACCTATGCCGGCGGCAAGGTCATAAAGAGCTATTTTGTCGAGGTTGAAGTCATAGAAACTATAAATAGCGATGACGGCAGCATAGTCAAAGTCGGCACTGCAAGAGCGATAGCGGTCGAACCAGGCGGACAGCCTAACGAACAGGAGGAAAAAGAAATCCAGGAATTGAGGAAAGCCGGAAAATGCGAGAAAGTTCTCGTAGAAGAGCGAATCGAGAACGGCATGAAATTCAGTTTGTATAAAGTCACCTACACTCTCTCAAGCGGCAAGGTCATAACAGTCACTGAAGTATCAGGCAGCTCGATTTAAGACCAAACCGATTGTAAGTATCGAAAAAGGCCGGGTGGGATCACATAACCTCACCCGGCTTTTGGTCATAAAAATAAACACAAATGAAAAAGCTATATGTCTTTTACGTCGGCGCCGAATATTTCGGCAGTGAATAAATACACTTCCGTCTCCGGGTCGCGCCATGCGTCGGGCCGAAGTCCCGCTTTGTGCGCGCAGCAGGACGAGAGAAATTCCTCCTTGTCCCAGCCGGTCTCGGTGGCAACCTGCGGCAAAAAACAACCCGAAGCATATCCTTTCTTGATGTATATGCCGTCAGTTCCGAGTCGCAGGCTCAGCGGGTCATCGGTGCGTTTCAACGGCGAAAGGACCGAGATTTCGATGTCCAGTTGATTCAGCTCGCGCACGGTTATCGGATTCGCAAGAAAACGTGTGTCGCTCGTCGTCGAGGCCCTGGCCATCTCGGCGACAAGCTCGATCAACGGCTCTTCGGAAACGAACTGGCCGATGCAGCCCCGAAGTTGGCCGTGGTTCTTCAAAGTCACGAAACATCCGCCGGGGACATTGAGTGCCGGGTCATTCGAGGTGGGCTTTGGGACAGGCCTGCGATTAATAACCGCCTCGACGGTATCGCGGGCGACTTTCAGGAGCGTCTGTTTTTGGGCTTCGTTCATTTTTCATCCTGCAAATAACCGGCCCAGTAATTTTATGGCATAAACCACAACAGCCAGCAATATGATAACAACAACCGTGGCAATGTTGAAATATTTTTCTATTAATCTTTTCGCCCTGTTTCCGAGGAAATAGAAAAGCAGCGATTCGGAGCCGAACCTCATCGTTCTGAATACCATGCTTATAATCACAAACTTAAATAACGATACTTCCGCCATCCCGCCCAGCCAGCTAAAAAGCATATACGGCACAGGCGTAAGCGCAGAAATGGAAATCGCCCAGAAATCGTACTTCTTGTACAAATACAGCGCAAGCTTCACCTTTTCGCCGAGACCAACGGTATTGAAAAAATCCACAACCCGTTCCGGTCCAATCGCCAGACCGAGAGAAAATGCTATCGTCCCTCCCATCACAGAGAACAGCGCGCAGGTCAGGCCGTACCTCAACGAGCGCTTCGGCCTGCCGAGACAAAGACCTATCACCATAACATCCGCCGGTATGGGCACGCAAATCGGCTCAGTCAACGCCAGTATTATCAACGCCGCCATTCCGTACCGGGTATCGGCCCAGTGGAGAACCCAGTTATACAACCGCCGGTGCCAGTGCCACCAGGCAACCCCTGCTTCCACAGGGGCAGGCTTGTCCCCACGGGAACCGTTCGCTGCTGGGCGCTCGTGACTCGTCCGACCGTTCATTCCTTTTTCCTGGTTTTGTTCCAAAGCTCTTTTAACCTCTGCCATATTGACTTTTCATCGGCGAATTTTCCTGCCGGTCCGCCGGCGGTAAACAATACCGCAAACCGCGTCACCAACGCACCCAACAGAACATAACCTAAAATCACCTGTGCCATTAATAATGTTTGTCCTGCCCAGCTATCGGGATCGGCGGCAATGTCACCAAAACCAAGCGTTGTCATTGTAACAACAGAAAAATATAATGCATGCCAAAAACCGCGAATATCTCCAACATTGTCATAAACCACAACTAAATCTGGAAATAATCTGTATAATAATGCGAATACAAATGCTAATCCGAAGAACCATGCAATAATTCGCCACGTGCTTCGACCATAATCACTGATCCGCCAAAAAAATTTAACAGGCCATTTTAGAATAGAATGTTCCTTATACCATTTCAACCAGTTCATTCTGCGCATATTGTATTCAAGCAAAAGTTTTGTTGCATTATCGATCTTTGCTGAGCTAAGACTTGTTTCCCTAAAATCTGTGTTTTTATCAATTATGCATTTCCTTATGGTAGTTGCTCCATCTAATATTGCCCATTTAAAGTCAGCTTGTTTAAGATTTGTACGCGATAGATCTGTTCCTCTCAAATCGACATACCATAAAATGGCCTTTTTTAAATCTGCCCCTAACTCACCTCCTTTAATATCGGTTGCAAGGAAAGAAATTCCATCAAAACTAACTTCAATTGCTTCTTGATCTTGACCTAATTTGGCATCCTTGAGTTTCGCCGCAAATAATTCAACACTAGTCAAATCAGCTTTAAGAAGATTTGATCCCTCAAAATTAGCAAAACGACAATTAGCTCCTGCGAATGTTGAATACATCAACAATGCATTTGATAAATTAACTTTCCGAAGATATGCTTTGCTTAAATTAGCTCCCACAAGTGATATATCTTTATTTGGATTTTTCTCTCGCCATTGATTCCATCGTTTTATGCCATCATCTCCTTTTTTTGAGCAAAGATTGAGGAATCTATATTGCCAATAGTTCAATGGGTAATAACTCTGTTGTTGTTTGGATTGTTTGTTTTGCTGGTTCATTTTTACACTCCCTCGGTATTATGGCTTCATTTTTCAAAACGCCATCGGCAGGTAATTATAGGGATATATGCAGTGGAGGTAAAGACTTGGCCGGTTATATTTAGCCGGTGGTTTTACCACCGGTCAAAACGAATTAGTTTTTATAAAAATATAGTTGTTAAAGCGCGAGATTTGGTGTAAATTACAATGCTTATTTGAAAGCGTGAAAACGCAGTATTTTGACCCTTTTTAGCAATTAAACACAGAGGTTTATTATGACGGAAAATTCTAAACATCCAGAATCCGGACCACAAACTCATGCTCCACCAGAAACTGTTCCAAGACAAACACAACCGGCAAAATCAGGCAACAGGCCTGTAACAATGAAAGTGAATTTTAATCGCTCAGCCCTTGCCGAGGCGTTAAGCCTGGTTACATCGATAGTTCCGAGCCGCACGCCGAAGCCGATATTACGGTGCGTGCAAATAACCGCCGGAAAGAAAGAAGTGCGGCTTTGCGCGACGGACCTTGAAGTAGGTATCAACTATCTTATATCCGAGGTCCAGGTCGAAGAGCCGGGCGAAGCTATCGTGCCGGCCGACAGGATATTGGCGATTGTCCGCGAAAGCACCGACGATGTTCTTGCACTGGAAGCCACCGAGAGCACATGCGAAATCAAGGGAGCGGACAGTCATTTTACGATTTACGGCCACGAGCCGGGCCAGTACCCGGTTGTGCCCGATTTCGACGGCACCGCCGATATAAAGGTCTCTCTGGGTGTACTTCAGGCCGGTATCGAGCAATGCCTTTTTGCCACAGCTCGCGAAAGCAGCCGATATGCGATTAACGGCGTGCTCTGGGAGATAAAGGACAAGAAGCTGTTCCTGGTAGCTACGGACGGCAGAAGATTGGCACGCAGCAGGGTCAAACTTGCATCGGCTCCGGCCAAGGGTCAGGTACCGGCGAATTTAATCGTGCCCGCCAAGGCAATGAGCCTTCTGGACAAAATCGGCAGCAGTGAAAAAGATACCGTCTCGGCAAAGCCGGTCGATAATCAAATCCTGATAAGCTGTGCAAACGTCGTAATCAGCTCGAACTTAGTCGAAGGGAATTTCCCAAAATACGAGGATATTATCCCGAGCGATTACGACAAGAAACTGACACTCGGGACCGATGCGGTGCTAAGCGCGGTTCGCAGGGCCTCGCTGCTTACAAGTGAGGAATCCAGAGGAATTAAATTTTCCGTGGAAAAGGACAAGCTGGTATTTTCCGGCAGAGCGCCGGAGACCGGCGATGCGCAGGTCGATATGCCTATCGACTATAAAGGCGAGCCTATCGAAATTGGTTTCAATCCGCAGTTTCTAATTGATGTGCTGCGCGTTATAAAGACGCCGGAATTCGATCTGGAGCTGGGCCAGGGTGACAGGCCGGGCCTGATAAAAAGCGGGACCGATCTACTCTATGTCCTGATGCCCATTAATCTGGGTTAGTTCGGATATTTCGAACGTAAACGCCTTGTTGGTTTCACGAATTTTATGGAAGAAATCGAAACAATACAAAGCACTCTGAATTACCGAAGGATTCGCAAACGTGATAGAACAATCAGGTTAAATGAAGCCGTCGATCAGCTCTTTGGAAAGCAGATTTCGCCGCGGCAGGCCAGGTACGGAGCGGTTGTCGAGCTCTGGCGGCGTATTCTGCCGGTCGAGCTTCGCAGGCACTGCGAAATCACGGATATATCCGGCGGACAGTTGACGGTACGGGTGGATTCGCCTTCATATAAATACGAGCTGCATTTACGCAGTTCTGAAATTCTTAAAGAACTGCAACGGCAGTGTCCGGAAGTCAGGTTAATGAAAATCAAATTTATTGTCGCTTAGATGATTAAAGGCAGAAGCAATATATGAAAAGCCACAAATACGATGCCAGTAAAATAAAAATTCTTGCGGGTTTGGACGCTGTGCGTAAACGGCCGGATATGTACATCGGCGACCGCGGCAGCGGAGGCCTGCATCACCTGGTATATGAGGTGTTGGATAACTCCATCGACGAAGCGTTGGCCGGGACATGTGATAATATCAACGTATGTATTTATCCCGACGGCAGTTGTACGGTGGAGGACAACGGCAGAGGAATACCGGTCGAAAAACACAAAGAGGCAAAGGTCAGCGCTTTGGAGGTCGTCCTGACAAAACTTCATGCCGGTGGAAAGTTTGACAGTGATAGTTACAAGGTGGCCGGTGGGCTGCACGGCGTTGGCGTCAGTGTTGTCAACGCCCTGAGCGAATGGCTCGAAGCCGATGTTTATCGTGACGGCAAACATTATCACTTCGAGTGTGAAAGAGGCAACGCCAAAGGAAGAGTCAAGGAAATAGGCCCGACCAATAAACGCGGCACGAAAATTTCCTTCAAGCCGGATGAAGAAATCTTCGGCGATACTGAATTCGCTTATGACACCCTGCTGAAACGAATCCGTGAAATGGCATATCTGAATGGCGGGCTGCAGATAACTTTCCGGGACGACAGGAACAAGAAGAAAGAGGTCTTCAAATTCGAAGAGGGAATCAAGGCTTTTATCAAACACCTTAACGAAGGCAAAGAAACACTACATAAGGATGTTATTTATTTATCCAGAGAAGATACCAAGGCAATGCTAAGCTGCGAAGTGGCGATGCAGTATAACGACGGATATACGGAAAACGTTCTTGTCTTTGCCAACAATATTCGCAATATTGACGGCGGCACACATCTTTCAGGCTTCAGGACAGCGCTGACGCGGACGATGAATTATTATGCCAAGAATAATAACCTGCTCAAGAACGGTCAGGCTACAACCGGCGACGACCTGCGGGAGGGGCTGACGGCGGTCGTGGCGGTAAAACTTGCCGATCCGCACTTCGAGGCCCAAACGAAGGTACGTCTGACAAATCCGGAAGTTGGTAGTTTCGTCGAGACTACCGTCAACGAGCAGTTGGGCCATTATCTGGAAGAGCATCCGCCGGAAGCAAAACGTATCCTGAACAAGGCCATTCAGGCCGCCGCCGCAAGAGAAGCGGCCAGAAAAGCCCGCGAGCTGACCAGGCGCAAGGGCGCATTGAGCACGGCGAACCTGCCCGGAAAGCTGTGGGACTGCGCCAGCAAGGAAAAAGCGACGACGGAAGTATTCATCGTCGAGGGCGATTCGGCGGGCGGCTCGGCAAAAGCCGGCAGGGACAGAAATATCCAGGCAATTCTGCCGTTGAAGGGCAAAATCCTCAACGTGGAAAAAGCCCGCCTGGAAAAGATGCTGGGACACGATGAAATCCGCACGATTATCAGCGCTTTGGGAACCGGCATCGGCACGGATGAATTCGATCTGGAAAAATGCAGGTACGGCAAGGTGATATTGATGACGGATGCCGATGTCGATGGCGCGCATATTCGTACGCTGCTGCTAACGTTTTTCTTCAGGCAGATGCAGGAGCTTTTCCATAAAGGTATGATTTATATTGCTCAGCCGCCTTTGTACGAGGTCAAAGTCAAGGGCAGAAAGCAATCCGAGTATATACTCAGTGAGAATCAAATGCGTAAGCAGATGATTGCCCGCGGTCTGGAGGGTACGGAGCTTGTTATCA
Organism: uncultured Pirellulales bacterium; assembly: GCA_964431695.1. Classification (GTDB taxonomy): domain Bacteria; phylum Planctomycetota; class Phycisphaerae; order Sedimentisphaerales; family Anaerobacaceae; genus JAFGPS01. The sequence goes on from CAYSKI010000015.1 coordinate 35,086, forward strand.
GAAACGGCAAGACTCAAAAGGCCAAAAAGCCCGGCAAATCAAAAACCAAAGAAAGCGGCAAAAAATCCGTTGCTCAAGGTCCGGCGACTTGTATTTCCGGGGAAAAGATGACCGAGCTTGTTAAAACCCTGGCCGAAGCCGAACGTCTTATAGCCGTATTAAACAGACGAGGCATCCACTTCAACGATTTTGTCGAAGCTTATTACGAACCCTCTAAAGGAGGGCTTCCGCAGTTCAGGATTTGTACCGAAGATAAAGAAGAAATATACTACGACAGGGAGCAGTACGAAAAGCGAGTGGACGAGCTTAAAGAGCGTGCAAAGACTTTAGCCGAAGACCGGGAGGAAGAAGCACTTGCCGGCGAGGAGCTCCACGAGGTCGGCAGAATTAATCAGATCAGCGAATTGCTCACTAAGCAGTACGGTCTGGATTTGAAAGATTTTCTCTTAAAGCCGGCCAAAGCCGTCTCGGGCGAAGCACTCGAGACCAAGTTCCAGCTCATCAATAACGAAGATAATTACGAGATTGCCTCATTGGGTGATATCTGCGCAGGAATCAGACAGATAGGCGGCAAAGGAATTGAAATCAAACGTTTCAAAGGTTTGGGCGAGATGAACGCCGACCAGCTCTGGGATACTACGATGAATCCGGCGACGCGCACACTGCTAAGTGTCAAACTCGAGGATGCCGGCGAAGCCGACCGGCTTTTCAGCATTCTGATGGGTAATGACGTGGAAAAACGCCGAAACTTCATCCGTGACCACGCCCTCGAGGTCCAGAATCTCGATATTTAAAAAGAAAATCCCGCACTTATTTTTCCGGGTGATTCGTTTTTCTCGCCTGGTTTATCAGGAAAAATAAGTGCGGGGCTAAATATCTGAGATCTGATTATTCTATTCAATCTACCTCTACTGCTCCAAATGATGGTAGAACCGGGGAAGTTGGTGTGCCGGTGACATTTTCACCCAATAAAGGATAGCTGATAATCTGTACGCGCTGGCGGAAACTGTCCAAATTCAAATCGCCTTTTGCGAAGCTGTCGATATCCGTCTTTTTCGCACGCATCACAAGTACCTTGGGTGATGAGAGCTGCAAATCATCCGGTAAGCCTCCTGTGTAAACTTTTGTGATCTGTTTTCCTCCGGATTTCTCAATGACCAGTTTTTGGTCTGTTCCGGGATACCCTATTATACCAACAATCTTGTCGGAAGAAACACCGCTGCCGGTAATCGAAAGTATTACCGACTCATCCGGTTTGAGGATTCGGATGTTCGCTGCGTGCTTGAGCGATTCAATCAAAGTGGTTTTAAGTTTTTCCACTTTATCGGCGTCATATTTCACTTCCCGGCGTTCTGCTCCGCGTCCGGTTCGAATGGTTTCCTGCGGCTCATATATCTGTTGTCTGGTTTCTTCCCAGACTTTGTCAACATTTTCTTTTTCGGGCTCCTTTTGCTCCTGCTTTTCGGCTTCAGGCGGAGCAGAAAGCGGAAAATCCACATTCATCAAAAACAACGCTCCGTAATCCTGCAGATACATGCTTCCTGCTTTATTACTACCGAAACCCAAATACGTTCCGTATCTGTCTGCCATCCAGCGATTTCCGGTAAACGCCCAGCCTCTGTTTGCCCCGGCAAATCGTACCTGATTGAGCTTGTCCTCGAAGATGCGAGACATTACATTTATATCCTCGTTGATTGTAAGAATCTCTTCGGTCTTAATCTCCTGAGATGGGATGACGAATACCGTATTTCTTGTGCCGGTCGTCCTTCTGCCCGTTGAGAAAGATACGGATCTACTAACAAGTTGATCAATATCATTCTGAACTTGTGAAATATTTGTCGCGGACGGCGGTTGAGGCGCAGCAGCGGTTCCCGACGATTGAGCTAAGGCAAAGCCCGCCGTTATCAGATTAAGAGCAATAAGTACAATGATCATTCTGGTTAAAGTTTTCATTTTTTACTCCTTAATTTATATTGTTCGGATTATTCAATTCGTTCGGCACGAAACCATCGGATCTGGTATAATCTATAAGCTCCGCCATATCCTGTTTTGTCTGATTCAATTCGTTTTCGGTTTGAGTGGCGAAGCTCCACAAGGCGTTGCTCAGTTGGGCGTTGTCCCGGCGCCGATTCTGTTCGACCTGCTCGAGGGCCGCTGCAAACAACTGCCTATCCTGTGTCTGGGCCGCATCGACGGACTCGATGAGGTTTTCGAGCAGTTGATTAGTCAGGTTGCCGTTGGCGGCTACAATATTTGCAGCTAATTGATTCAAATCTTGACGGTATTGCTCGTTCAAATCGTCTTTAAGTCGAACATAACTGTTTGCCAGGCCTAACTGCATGTATTGTTTCATCTCGCCGAGAAGCCGGTTGCGAATGGCCGGTTCCAGAGATGCCTGTATTTGTTCTATATCCGGCGGTTTGGTGGTTGTAAGTCGTCCTGCTGCGAAACCGGCTATAATCAAAAAGACAGCGGCGGCGGCGAATTTAACAAAGCTGTTCAGCATTGTCATTCTTTCTGCAAAGCGTAATTGTCGATTAAATTCAATCGTATCCGGTTGCTCAGATGCGTTGTTTAGTTTTTCAATCGTCGCCCTGACCAGCTCATCGGACGGGCCGGGGGGAACCTGCTGGTTTTTAAGAGATTTGACAGCTTTTTCTAAAATATTTTCATCTTCTTTCATAATGCAACCTCACTTTTATGCTCTTTTGACGAGACCTCGAAAAATTGCCGCAGTTTCAATCTGGCCCGGTGCAGTATGACACCGGTCGCGGATTTTTTAATGCCAAGCTCGCCGGCAATTTGTCGATAGCTCATATCATTCAAATACCTCATGCAAAAAACCTGTGCTTCCTGCGGCTGCAGATGAACTAAAGCCGTTTTCAGCATGGCAGCCAATTCCTGTTGTTGGGCGTATTGTACCGGATTCTGGTTGTTATCCGGTCCTTCGGGCCGGTCACTCTCTAAAGAGCCGATTCGCTCGCGACGAAATCTCCGGCGAAGCTGGTCTATTGCCCGGGTAGTGGCCAGCCGGGTCAAGAGGGCGGGGAAATTCCTCACCCGCTGGCGCCCGGCCAGTTTTAGGGCACAGACAAACGTATCCTGAAAGCAATCGGCGGCATCAGCATCGTTGCCAAGCAGTCGGTATGCCGTCTGCCATACGGCCGGGCCGTGTTCTTCGATAATCATTTTCCAGTCAACTACTTGCAAAACAGTCTCCTTCTGAGCAACCACCGTCAATGTAATAGTCGCTGAACCTCTCTATTTTATTACATAAATTCTAAAATCTCGAACCTCGAATTTTATTTGTTACCGTGTTGTTGTGAATCAAGTGAAAATTGTCCGGTAAAAAAAATGGTAATTTTATTTGAATTGTAAGAGTTTTTTCTTGCAATGACTTCCATCGCCTGACAAAATTACATTAATTAAAGGTTAAAGCTATATATTTGCCAGGAGGTGGAGTAGCTTGCACCATGGAGATAACAATGGCAAGTAAAGTCAAAGGCAGAAAAAAATTGGAAATGCGGAGGTTTTTCTTTTGGCTTGATTTGCTTGTCTTTTTTTCTTTTGCCTTTCCTTTACTATGCTCGATATTGCTTGCCGGCTGTAATGAAAATACCGGGTCAACAGGAATAAACACGGTAAAACAAACCTCACCTGAAGAGAGAAAAGCACAGTTGCTTAAATCCCTTGATCGCAAATTTGAAAATCCGGACGCGCATTTTCAGTTGGGTCAGTTATATCACGCCGAGGGGAACTTCTCGCAGGCGGAATGGCACTATCATAGGGCTTTGAATTTCGATCCTGTTTACTGGCCGGCCAAAGCGGCGATGGTCAAGCTGTATATTGATAGCGGAGACCCGGCCAAAGCCAGAAATATCGCCGATGATTACATTAATAAGGTCTCTATATCCGCTGCTCAATCGCTCGATCTTGCATTGTCTTTTCAGAATGAGAAGCTTGACAAATACGCGGTACTTTGTTTTCAGCAGGCACTTAATCTGGCGCCGAATTCTCCCGAGATTCACAAAAAAGTCGGCTACTATTATCTGAGCAGAAACGACAAGGACAAGGCAAAAGAATATTTTATCCGTAGTTTTCAGCTTGATGCGAATCAGCCGGAAGTCGCGGGAGAGCTGGGACGGCTCGGCGTGGAGGTGAGAATACCGACAAATACCGGACAGAACATTAACAAACCGGAAAATAATTAATAATTTTCCTGTGATTGGCAATACAATTGTTTTATAACTGATCTTGTGCTTTTGATGTGTTTTTTCATTGCCCCGTGGAGAAAGGATGCTCTGCGGGGTTTTTTTATTTTCTTTTTTTATTTGCCGGTGATTTCTGTTACTATAGTGCCCCTATGTCAAAGATGTTAAAGTCAAGACCTGTGGTATTACCGCAAGCTTAACAATTATCACTGCGTTCGACGTAGTCTCGTTGTTAAGCTTATATAAAAACGATATGAACTATTTTTAGGAGTTCGATTATGGCACGCAAAGCAGTTCTTCTCGTAACTTTAGTATCATTTGTCCTTTCTATATCAGGTTGCAGCAAAAAAAGTGACGTCACTGTTATTAAAATGGGACACGCACTCGATACCGAGCATCCGGTTCACAAGGCCATGATCTTTATGGCGGACAAGCTCAAGGAAAAATCCGCAGGAAAAGTCATTCTGGAGATATATCCCGGCGAACAATTGGGCTCGGAAAGAGAAATGATCGAACAAGTCCAGAGGGGCCTGCTTGATATGACAAAAGTATCGACTTCGCCGTTAGAGAGTTTTATCCCATCAATGAGCATTTTCAGCGTGCCGTACCTGTTCAGAGACAGTGAGCATCTCTGGAAAATCCTCGAAGGCCCCACCGGGAAGAAGTTATTGCAGGCAGGCGAAGAAAAAGGGCTCAAAGGTCTGTGTTATTATGATGCCGGCAGCAGAAGTTTTTATACGAAAGAAAAACCCATAATGACACCGGCGGACCTCGAAGGAATGAAAATACGAGTGCAGGAAAGTAAAACGTCGATGCAGATGATAAATGAGCTGGGGGCATCGCCGACACCTATTGCCTGGGGTGAGCTATATACTTCATTACAGCAGGGAGTTGTCGATGGGGCAGAAAACAATCCGCCGAGCTTTTATCGCTCCGGCCATTTTGAAGTATGCAAGCATTACAGCCTGGACGAGCACACAATGGTACCCGACATCGTTCTGATGAGTTTAAAATCCTGGAATAAACTACCGGCTGATATTCAACAAATGGTGCAGGAGGCCGCCGACGAATCAGTTCAATTCCAAAGAAAACTTTGGAAAGAAGATACGGAAAAGGCGCTCGAAACGGTTCAGGCACAAGGCGTTAAGATTTATCATCCCGACAAAACGGCATTCAGGCAAAAAGTAAAACAGATGCACGATTCTTACAGCGGCACAGAAGTGGGTAAGCTGATGCAGGAAATTGAAAAAGTGCAGTGATTTCACTTTTTACAAAAGCACTTCGGAGAATGTATATGCCCGGCGTAATCACAAAATTGAGAGATTTGCTGGCTAAGGGCCTCAAATTAGCCGTCATGCTGGCTGCGGTTATTTTAAAGTTTATGCTCCGGCTAATCATAAAATTGAAAGATTTGCTGGCTAAAGGCCTCAAATTAGCCGTCAAGCTGGCTGCGGTTATTTTAAAGTTTATGCTCCAGCTAATCATAAAATTGAAAGATTTGCTGGTCAAGGGCCTTGAATTAGCCGTCATGCTGGTTACGGGTATTCTGGTCGTCGATGTGGTCTGGGGGGTTTTTACCCGATATGTTTTAGGGCACCAAAGCCCATGGACGGAAGAACTGGCACGAATGCTCTTAATATGGGTTTCGTTACTTGGGGCAAGCGTAGCATTTATCCGCAAAAGTCATCTTGGCGTCGATTATTTCGTCGGCAAGCTGAACGAAAGATGGCAGACAATCGGCCAGATTTTCGTTTATTTGCTTATTGCAACTTTTTCCAGTATTGTCCTGATATACGGCGGCTACAGTCTCGTTTATTCTGCATTGAAGTACTCTCAACCTACTCCGGCAATGAACATCGAAATGGGTTATGTATATCTTGCAGTACCTATCAGCGGCATTTTTATCATTATTTTCTCCATTGAGATGATAATTGAGATGATCGGTTCTTTACTCAAGAAAGACACAGTAATCTCAAAAGGATAATTCATAATGGACGTACCTGTAATTATTATGACGGTTAGTTTTGTCATTTTGCTTTTAATAAACGTCCCGATAGCTATTAGTATCGGCATCTCAACTTTGTTGACTATTATTTATGTCATGGGCTCGGTCAGTGGCGCCGCGGAAATTATCGCACAGCGGATGGCCACGGGAATCGATTCCTTCGCGCTGCTTGCCATACCGTTTTTTATTCTGGCCGGACTGTTTATGGGAAAAGGAGGCATTGCCCGCAGGCTGATAGATTTCGCCGGTGCCCTGGTGGGAAGATTCACCGGCGGGCTGGCGTACGTAAATGTTCTGACCTGCATGTTGTTCGGCGCTCTTTCCGGCTCATCGGTTGCCGCAGTATCGGCTGTCGGTGGTTTTATGATCCCGGAGATGAACAGGAAAGGATACGATAAGAATTTTAATGTCGCCGTCTCGACGACAGCCGCAACAACGGGACTGATGATACCACCGAGCAATATTATGATTGTTTACGCACTGGTAGCCGGCGGCGGAGTCTCTATTGTGGCGATGTTCATGGCCGGTATCCTGCCCGGGATTGTGTTCGGTCTTTTGCTGATGCTTGTCAGCGGAATTATCAGCAAAAAAAGAAATTACGGAGCCGGGAATAAACGCGGCATCAGGGATATTTTCAAATCCTTCATAGGTGCGATCCCGAGTTTACTGCTAATCGTAATCGTCTTAGGTGGAATCCTGGGAGGGATTTTTACGGCGACCGAAGCAGCCGCTATCGCAGTAGTTTATGCGTTCATCCTGGCGGTTTTTATTTATCGGGAAGTTAAAATCAAAGAAATACCCGGAATCCTGCTGCAGTGCGGAATTACCACCGCCGTAGTAATGCTTCTGATTGCAACCTCGACGGCGATGTCATGGTTGATGGCTACTCAAAATATCCCTCAAAACGTCAGTGCGGCATTGTTATCCATCTCCGGTAATAAAATAATCATACTTTTGATTATTAACGTCCTGCTCTTATTTGTCGGGACATTCATGGACATGACGCCGGCGGTCCTTATCTTTACGCCCATCTTTCTGCCGGTGGTCAAGCAGCTTGGAATCCATCCGGTTCATTTCGGACTGATTATGATTGCCAATCTTTGCATCGGAATATGTACTCCTCCGGTGGGAACATGTTTGTTTGTCGGCTGCGGCGTTGGCGAAACGACGATTAGCAAAGTTATCCGTCCGCTGCTGCCGTTTTTCGCCGCGATGATTGTCGCGCTGATGCTCGTGACATATATTCCACAGATTTCCCTGTATATCCCCGAGCTTCTCAAGCTTATCAATGTCTGAAAATGCTGTAAGTAATATCGGTGTTATTGGGAAGAAAAGAATTTTTCAGGTTGGAGATTTGATTAATGATTTTAAGCAAGTATTCCTTCGGAGTCGGTGACAGATTCAGTCATCAGGGAAAGGCCCAGTTAGCTGCAATCATCAAGGCAAAGCAACAGGGTATCAACATTACGCCCGTCTGGAACAAATCCAACAGGGAGCACACTATCATCGGGACGAAACATGCCGATACACGCAGAGAAGCGGATGCAGCGGTTAAAGCCTGCGACTGGGATGCACCTTACTTTGTGGACGCCGACCACATCGGCCTGGGTAATGTGGATAAATTCATCGAGTCCAGTGACTTTTTCACGCTGGACGTCGCCGATTTCATCGGTAAGCCGACGGATAAATCAAACGTGGACTCATTTATCAAAAAGCATAAAAAATATATCGGCTCACTTTCTATAGACGGGATAGATAAGCCTCTTGAAATCACCGAAGAAAGAATCGATAGAATTGCAAATAAATCTCTTCTGGCCGCTCAGCAGGCGGGGAAAATCTATCGCCATATCGTTGCGGCAAAAGGCGAGGATAATTTCATTACAGAAGTTTCCATGGACGAAACCGACCAGCCGCAGACGCCGGTCGAAATGCTGTTTATTTTGGCGGCTATCGCCGACGAAGGCATCCCCGCCCGGACAATCGCTCCGAAGTTTACCGGCCGGTTCAACAAAGGAGTGGACTATGTCGGGGACATCGCGCAGTTTGCGAAGGAATTCGAGGAGGATTTGGCCGTTGTTGCTTTTGCCGTTAAGGAATTCGGCCTCCCCGGAAATCTCAAGCTCAGCATTCATTCCGGCAGTGACAAATTTTCCATATACGGACCGATGAAAAAAGCGATGAAAAAATTCGACGCCGGCTTGCATATCAAAACAGCCGGGACAACGTGGCTGGAAGAGCTGATAGGTCTTTCGATGGCCGGAGGCGAAGGGCTTGTTATTGCAAAAGAAATTTATGCCGCAGCACTGACACGTATGGATGAGCTTTGCGGCCCTTACGCCACCGTTATCGATATCGACCCGGCGAAACTTCCATCGGCTCAGGAAATTAACAAATGGGACGGACATCAATTTGCCGCCGCGTTGCGACACGACCAGTCCTGTCCCCGTTTCAATCCCAATTTACGTCAGCTTTTGCACGTCGGTTATAAAATCGCCGCCGAGATGGGTACTCACTTTACAGATGCCCTGGACAAATACGAACAAACAATCGCAGCCAACGTCACGGAGAATATCTACGAAAGGCATATAAAACCACTCTTTCTCAGATAGAGAAAAGTCCGCGGAACATTTTACTCATAGCTCTGGCGGGCAAGCCGTCTTCTGTCCGTTTCTTTCAGGAGGCGTTTGCGGATTCGAATCGAGCTCGGGCAAATCTCGACAAGCTCATCGGCCTGGATGTACTCCATCGCCAGCTCGAGGCTCATTTTCCTGGCCGGCCTGATTTTCGCGGCGTCGTCTTTACCTGCGGCCCGAACATTGGTTAGCTGCTTACCTCTTACGACGTTGACGGGGATATCGTTATCCTTACAATGCTCCCCGACAACCTGACCTTCATAAACTTTTTCACCCGGCTCAACGAAAAATATCCCGCGGTCATACAAAGCATCGAGTGCATAGGCCGTCACTTGTCCGGTATTGGTTGCGACCATAACACCCGCCTTACGCTGTGGTATCGCCCCTCGCATCAGCTCATATCTCTCGAAGGTATGATGCATTACCGCTCTGCCGGCGGTGGCGTTCATCATCCTGGCGTGAAGACCGAACAGGCCTCGCGAAGGTATCATAAATTCCATGTGCACAAAATCGCTCGCTCCGCTCTTGGCATCGATTTTGACTATTTCACTTCGCCTCTCGCCAAGCAGGCTCATCACGGAATTTTGGCAGTCCATCGGGGAATCAACCGCAAGCAGCTCTATAGGCTCGTGCCGTCTTCCGTCCACCACTTTTAAAATGACATCCGGCTTGCCTGTACAAATCTCGTATCCTTCACGGCGCATGTTCTCAAGTAAAATTCCGAGATGCATCAGACCCCTGCCTGAAACCTGGAATTCTTCCGGCGTTTGTCCCGCTTCCACCCTCAAAGCAACGTTTTTATGAAGCTCTTTTTCGAGTCTTTCCCCGATTTGTCTTCCGGTGACATATTTTCCCTCCCGGCCTGCGAATGGACCGTCGTTTACTCTGAAAGTCATCGTCATTGTCGGTTCGTCCACGGAAATAACCGCAAGCCTCGATGGATTATCGGCACAGGCGATGGTATCCCCGATATCAACGGGATCAAGTCCTGATATTGCACAGATATCACCCGCCTGAACGCTTAGAACCTGCTTTCGGCCGAGGCCGTGAAACTGATGAATCTGCATGATCTTTTGTTGTGTGTGCAGCCCTTGTTTATCGATAACGGTGACTCTCTGGCCTTCGCTTATACTCCCGGCGAAAACTCTGCCTATTGCGATTTTGCCCACATAATCGGAATACTCCTGATTAGTCACTAACATTTGCAGCGGCGCATCGGCGATAACTTTGGGCGAGGGGATATGGTTAATAATCGTATCGAATATTACCTGCATATCATTGGCAGGTATTGCAATATCCGTTGTTGCCCATCCTTCTTTTGCTGAGGCATAAACACAGGGAAAATCGAGCACCTCGTCGTCGGCGCCGAGCTGGACGAGCAAATCGAATACTTCATTGACGACATCGTCCGGCCTGCTGTTTTTACGGTCCACCTTATTGACCACGACTATCGGGCGAATTTTATGTTCGAGGGCCTTGCTCAAAACGAATCTTGTCTGCGGCATCGGCCCTTCGAACGCATCGACCAAAAGCAGCACGCCGTCGGCCATTTTCAGGACGCGTTCGACCTCTCCGCCGAAATCGGCATGGCCCGGCGTATCGATGATATTGATTTTATATTCATTGCCCTGGGAATCTGTATAGTTAATCGCACAGTTTTTGCTCAGAATCGTAATGCCTCGTTCCTGCTCCAGCGGATTTGAATCCATGATCAGGCCGTGCTGACCGCCGGCCAATTTGTCGAGATCCTCCGACCGAAACATCCCGGACTGGTACAAAAGCTGATCCACAAGCGTTGTCTTGCCGTGGTCAACGTGGGCGATTATCGCTACATTACGAATATAATCCGAATACATAAAAGGCTCTAAATAAGGATTAACAAGTATCACGAGTTGGCTAAGTAGTTATATTAAGAAGTGGATAAAATACTCAATTTCTGAAAATTGTCAACATAAATCTACGTAAATGACAAAATCAGCAATATTTCCGATCGGCTCATAAAGCCCATTATTTATCAGTTAGCACACCACAAGATTTATCTCTGTGCAGTTACTGTCTCTTTCGGCAGGAAGTTCTCCATCACCCACATTTCAGAGACATAACCGCCACTATGGAAAGCGATGCGTTGTCCATTCGGATTAATCCGAGGAGCCATAATCATCTCTTTCCATTCCAGGATTTTACGCGGTTCAGACCCGCTTGCCGAGACACGCCAGAACTCATTGAGTCTGGTAAAAAATACATCGCGACCATCACTTGACCATACCGGAAAAAGTCCCCCGTCTTCAACCAGTGTCCTGGATTCACCGGTTTCCATGGACATGATTTTAAGAACAAAGGGCGTTCCAGCTTCACCTTCCCGAATGGAATAAGCCACTTTCTTTCCATCGGGCGAAAGTGACCAAAAGGCAAGCGAAGTAGCGCCCATTACATCTGTGATATTTAGGATTTCCTTTTCTTCGCCCGTTTCAATATTTCTTGCAATTAACCATGTCGCATTGCCGGAACCTCTTATCCTGTAAACAAGAGTCTTTCCGTCGACAGAAAGCTCAGCCTGTCTAACTGCTCGCTGTTCACTGCTAACTACGAGAGTATATGTGCCTGTCTCAATGTCTACTTTATAGACCCTTGATGGAGAGTTCCAACCGAAGTTCGTGATGAGAAGATGTCGGCTGTCTGGACACCAGCGGAGCCACTCGAACCGGGGCAGGTCGATTTTTAGCTCTCGTTCCTGATCGGTCGCCAGTGTTCGTATCCGAACAACCTGGGGTTTGTTACGGTCCGGCTCGGATAAATAGGCAAGATACTGCCCATCGGGTGAGAAGTCCGGACGGACGTCCTTTCCCACATGACGTATCGGCATCGGTCCTGAGATAACCTGACCAGTGCTTTGATCAAGTACGGCTGTATAGACATTCCAGGCCTGGTGCTGGAATTCATAATAGAATAATCCGTCTTTTGTAAATCCAATCGGTTTGATGTTACCTATTCCGGCCTTAATCATCTCGGGCAGGCCAACCGCTTTTCCATCTGCAACTCGCAGAAGCCACCCATCCCAAGTCCCGTTTCGATTACTGGTAAAGAAAATATGCTCTCCATTGGGTGTCCATCCGAGCAGAATGTCACCGGCCGTGTGTGTCACCAGTGGAGTCTCCTGATTTTGTTCGAGATCATAAATAAAAATATCAGTTTTCGAAGTCTTTTCTTCCGCGTAGCTGTATGCAAGATAGCGGCCGTCGGGTGAGGCATCAATCCTGGCGGCACTGCCCTGCTCGAACGTCTTAAGAACCTCCATAGAGCCGTCATCTGTGGATAACCGTGCCAGTTGTAACGGTTTTTTCATGAGCATGCCGAAAATGTAATTTCCATCGGGGGACCATGTATCGATATTGAAGTATCCTGCTATCTCAGCCCCCAGCAGCGTCCGCAGATTAGAACCATCGATTCCAACAATTCTAAGATCAAAGTCATCTTTATTTGGATTATAATGATAAAAAGCTACCTTTTTGCTGTCGCGCGATATGAGCGATCCATGAACAAACCAATTTGGATCTGTATTGTTTGTCAGCAATCGCTCCTTTCCTGTTGCAAGCTCGCGAGCAACGAGGTTGCCCGTATCATCCACATCCGTCACATACTTACCATCGAACGAAGGTATAGAGTGAACACTACCGCGTCCTCTGACTTCGATCTGCCGCAGTGTCGGTGTCGGCTCAGGTTTTGCGACCGGTGTTCCCGGCAGAAAGTTCTCCATCACCCAGACCTCAGCAGGCATATAGGTGCCGGCGGCGAAGGCAATATGTTGGCCATCAGGGTGAAGACTTAGACTGCTAATCCTCATATCTAATAATCCGAGTACCTGAGGTTCTCCACCCTCTATCGGAATTCGTAATAAGCTAAATTCCTCTGGTTCTTGTTGTCCTGCATTAAAAAGAAGAATATACTTTCCATCAGGAGTCCATCTGAATGTTTTTAAACGCAGACTTCCCTGCTTAGGTCTATATAGCTCTCGCGGTTCTCCCCCGGCAGCCGGCATGATCTGCAGTACTCCTTTATCCCCTATATACCCTTTTTTGATGAAAGCAAGCCATTTACCGTCCGGTGAACAGGATAAGCCGAATCTATCATTACTGGAGGAACGATAGATTTCTTTTTCTGTACCGCTTTTAATTTCTCGAAGCATGATACGAGAAGGTTTTTTCCTGGAAGTACGAACGAGGAAATAGGATTTTCCATCACGAGACCATTCATGTGTATAAAGCCTGCTACCTTGGGATGCCGGTAATACAAGTTCGACGTTGCCTGTTTGAACATCAATCAGATAATTGCTCCACCCCGTACCTTTATAATCCTGACCCCCTATAAGAATTAAGCTACCATCCGGAGACCACTTAGGATCTTCAATTCTTTTAAGTTTCGTGGAGAATTCTTCCACCTGACCGGTCTCGATGCAACTAATACAAAGAACGTTAGGAACAGATGCAAACGTGGAGGGCATATTACGCCTAATGGAAACATAAGCCAGATATTCCCCGTCAGGTGAGTAGACAGGTGATCGATTATTTCCTTCGAAATGTTTTATTGCCTTTTTCGGTGGAACCAGGATTTCACCTGTTTCTGGATCGAGTGTGGCGATATGAACATCATTCATAGAGCCCCCTCTGCATCCAAAGTAAAGAGAGCCATCCTTAGTGAATCCCATAGGTATGAATCGCTCTCCAATATCCTGCTTCACTAACTTGGGATCAACCTGATGTTTTTCATCATCAACTTGAAGAGACCAGACATTAAAGTTTCCGGTTCGGTCGCTGGCAAAAAAGATATTCTTTCCATCTGGCGCCCAACCGAGTATAAAATCATGGGCAGGATGTTCAACTAGTGACACTTCACGAAGACCATCGATCGACAATAAAGAAATGTCACGCTCTGAGTAATCTTCCCTTTGTGGAAAATCATATACAATGTAGCGTCCGTCCGGCGAAAATCTCATATGATGTGAAGAGTATATCCCCAGTGTCTTGAATGTCTTGAGAACACGTACAGAGACATCTTCTACAGAAATCAGCACAATCTGATCTATTGTATTGCCTGGCGCGTCTTTTTTATTGAAGCATGCAAGTATTTGTTTGCCATCCGGTGACCAATCGTAAGTCTGAGCCCAAATCACTTCCTCATTACGATAGAGAATTCTGGGCTTCGAGCCATCTAGCCCGACAATACGCAATTCTATAAAGTCGTCCTTATTGTACCAGTCATAAACAATCTGCTTACTGTTAGGTGACCATCTGGAAAAGAGAGCAAATTCACCGGTTTCATCCATAGGACTCTCATTCGTAAGGCGTCGTCTATTACCAGTAGCAATTTCATAAATGGCCAGATTTCCAGTCTCCAAGTCAACGTAAGAGAGATACTTTCCATCTGGTGAAGGTGCCCCTTCTATATCCACTTCAGGACCTGCCCACACTCGCCGAAGCGCTATCGCCGGAGTAGATTCCGTGGCAAAGGTTTGTGAGGCCTTTGTGCTTATAGCGTCGGGTAAAGATACACACCCAAGGACTATGACTAAAAAGACAGCCAGAGGTGACCACTGATATGAATTCTTTTTGAATTGAGTAATCATTTTAATCCTCCTTTCGAGTTGAGATTTATCCTCTAATATACCCGCTATCGAGGGGACATAATTGACCTGGGAAAATCTCTCAAAAAGGTTGACAAGAGTTCTGCCGTATTTAGGGGGCTCTTCGACACTCATTGTCGATAATGCCAGTGCATCGCAGGCCAGTTCCTGGTCAGTTCTCATTCGGCGGAAAGCAAACCAAATCAGCGGATTGAACCAGTGCACGACCTGTAATAATGATACTACCCAACCAAGATAAATATCTCGCCGCCTCAGATGTGCCAGCTCATGAAGAAAGACATATTGCAGTCCATCAAGGTCAAGCTCTTCTAAAAGTCCCTGGGGCAGTAGCAATCTCGGCCGAACGAAGCCGAAAAGGGCCGGACTTTTTACTTCGTCGGTTACAACAACACCTACAACAGTCTGGATTCGCATCTGCATTTTACAGTCTTCCAGAAGCTCCAGAATCTCCTGGTCGGTGACTTGCCGCTCGCTTTTGACAGCCCTCCAAAGGATGATATTTCGTAAAAACATATATCCGGCCAAGGCTAACGCACCGGCTAACCATATCAAAGGCAGAATGTCCGACAAACCTGTAGTTTGTGATCGACTCTGCTGGATTACAACAGGAGGCACGTTTTCTGTCGTGGAAGTCACTGTTTCGGAGGCCAGCTCTGATTGAACGGCTCCGGCATCGGTCGTTTGATTCGAAGCTGGTTCGGATTGTCCTGTATCAGAGGTTTCCCCATCCGACTGAACAATGCCGTTGCTGCTTTGGTCAATTATTTTCGCTGCTTCTATCTTTTGCTGCGAACCAGACTTTGGCATCAGATTAAAAATACTGATTCTGCTCTGGGGCGACCAAGGCAATGCCAAACGTATTAACAAGAGCAGCCACAGATAATAATGCCAGCGAACCGGCAGCTTTTGCCTCAGCACAACCTTAACCAGGAGGATTAAGCAGATAAGAATGCTTGCCTGTATTGTGTTTTTTAACAACCAGTCAAAGAACGGTGATGAATTAATACCAAAGGCTTCCATTATGAGCCCTTTCATTATTTGAAATGTTATTTGGATTTTTCTTTTTCGCTCATTGTTTCCTGGCCATCAAGAATTCGCTTGAGTCTGACAATTTCCTCCGGGGAAAGCTTTTCACTCTCGACGAAAGCTGCGAGCATCGGCTCAATAGATCCACCATGAATCCTGTCCAGAAATGATTTTGTTTCTTCCATGATGCACTCTGACTCGTCAATCAGGGGGAAATACAGATATTGCCGGCTCTGTTTCTTGAAACCCAGGGCCTTCTTCCGTACAAGGCGATTTATTAATGTGCGGATGGTTTCACGTTTCCACGAGGTTTTTTTAGACAGGATTTCGACAATATCATTAGCCGTCAGCGATGATTTTTTCCAGAGCACTTTCATTACCTGCCATTCGGCTTCCGAAATTTTCGGTATCTTTTTCATAGCAATCTCCTTGATATTACAACCGTAACAATTACAATTGTTACATCCGTAACATATTTGTCAAGGGAAAAATTTATTTTTTCGAATCATTTTTTATGCTATTAAAACTGCCCGTTAACACAGGTATATATTGAGCATTTTGAGTGCATAATTGTGTAGAGAAGGCCCGAAAGCTGCCGATATATGTTATGTCCCATGCTGGACAAGGCGTTTTTCGCCCTTGAAAATTATATATTATAGGACTATGGAAGGGGCCGGAGATTTGAAAAAGAAGAAACCGTACAAGAAAAGATCCAACAGCGAACGAACAGGCTCGGTAGCCCGAACGGCGATGACCTGTCTTTGGATAGGCCTGTGCCTGTTTCTTTTTTTCAGTTGTATAAGTTTCAATATTAACGACTGGCCCAGTAAATTCGCTTATCCTCATAACAACCCTACTTCCAATTTATGCGGCCCGATAGGGGCGTTATGCGCATATTACGCTCTCTATTACATCGGGCCGGGCGTATTTATCATATTAGCAACCGTCACCTGCTTTTCGGCGATGAACCTTGCAAAACGCCCGATTACCCAGCCGTTTTTACGCCTGGTCGGACTGGCTCTTATCACCGTTGCTGCCTCGACGAGCTTTTATTCTTTATGGCCGCATCGAGTATTCAATTTTCCCGCCGGTTCGGGAGGAATGCTCGGCATCGGTTCCGCCCAGATACTGCGAAACCATTTCGCATCGCTGGGCACTTTCATATTAGTTACGGCTATCTGGATAGTCGGTTCCGTTTTGCTGGCCGATGGTATCGTCAAGACATTGCTGCGCTTTTTGGGATTCGGGGTCGGACGTTTTTCGGGCGCCATGGTCCCGGCCTGGTCGGCGGCAAAACAGCATTCGCAGGTCATCAGTGAAATCTGGCGAAAACTAAGCGCTAAACAAAAACCGCTGGTAATGGCTAATACAAGAATCGACCAACCCGAAGTTCCTAAAGACAAACATATTGAAAATCTCCTTTTGAAACGGCCGGAGAATACTCCCATCAAACGTTTGGACAGCGAAAAGCAAAAAAGTCCCGGAGCAAAAACGACGAGCCGCTCTTTCATTCA
The DNA here is from genome assembly GCA_964431695.1 of uncultured Pirellulales bacterium. Classification (GTDB taxonomy): domain Bacteria; phylum Planctomycetota; class Phycisphaerae; order Sedimentisphaerales; family Anaerobacaceae; genus JAFGPS01. The sequence continues at coordinate 52,113 of CAYSKI010000015.1, forward strand.
GCCATCCTACGAGGATTACACCCTGCCGCCGCTGGACCTGCTCGCTCAACCGGAGTACGGTTACGCCACGGAGCAGGAGAAAGTCATCAAGGCCAAGGCTTCCGCTTTGGAGAAGCTGCTCTCGGAATTCAACGTCAACGCAAAGGTCGTTGCCGCTGATACCGGGCCGGTCGTGACAATGTTCGAGCTGGAACTTGCCGCAGGTGTGAAGGTCAGCCAGATAGCCTCGCTTGCGAACGATATGGCCCGTGCACTCGGTGTCGGTGCCGTTCGTGTCGTTGCTCCGTTGCCGGGCAAGCATACCATAGGTATCGAAGTTCCGAACACTGAGAAAGAGAAGGTCCGCATCAGGAGCATGATGGAGCTTTCCGGCAGCAAACCGCAAAGGATGCAGATACCGCTGTTCCTGGGCAAGGATTCCGCCGGTGAATCGCTCGTCTCGGACCTCGCGAAAATGCCGCATCTGTTGATTGCCGGCACAACCGGTTCGGGCAAGAGCGTCTGCATTAACAGTATTATTACCGGAATAATGCTGACTAAACGGCCCGACGAGGTCAAGCTGATTTTGATCGATCCCAAGATGGTCGAGATGACGGCGTTCAATACGATTCCACATCTGATGTGCCCGATAGTAACCGAAACTCAGATGGCCGTGAAAATCCTCGAATGGGCCACCGTAAAGATGGACGAGCGTTATGCCCTGCTTGCCGAGGCGAAGGTCAAGAACATCACTGATTATAATAAACTCGGCGCTGAGGAAATTCTCAAACGCTTCAATCCGAGCTCTCCCGAGGAAGAAGCAAAAATTCCGAAAAAACTACCGTACATCGTCATAGTCCTCGATGAGCTTGCCGATTTGATGATGACCGCCGCCAAGGAAATCGAGGCCTATATAGTGCGACTGGCACAAAAGAGCCGGGCGATCGGCATCCATATTGTACTGGCTACACAGCGGCCGCAGGCAACCGTTGTCACCGGCCTGATCAAATCCAATATGCCGTGCAGGATAGGCTTCCGCGTAGCAGCACGTATGGACAGCCGGATTATACTCGACCAGAACGGTGCTGAAACGCTGCTCGGCGAAGGTGACATGCTGTTCCTCAAACCCGGCACAAGCGATCTGATTCGGGCACAGGGAACTTATGTCGATGAAACCGAGATAAAGAGCATCGTCAGGCACCTCAAGGATATCGCCGAGCCGCAATTCCATCCCGAGCTGACTCAGATCAAAAAGCTGGACCCCTCTGAGATGGTCAGGGACGAGCTGTTTGACGACGCGGTTCGTATTGTCCTGGAAAGCCAGCGCGGCAGTGTATCGCTGCTCCAGCGGAAACTCAATATCGGCTACGCACGGGCCTCTCGCATAATCGAGATGATGGCCGGTGCCGGTATTCTCGGCGAATATAAAGGCAGCCAGGCACGGGAAGTCATGATGACTCTGGAAGAATACGAAAACGTCCGTGCCCAGATGGAGGCCGACGCCGAAGCCGGTTACGCGGATTTGGCCGATGATGGCGAAGCTCCCGCCGAACCCGCCTATATTAGCGAGGGCCAGAAAGAGTACATCGCCACCGACAGCGAGGAAGACGACTAAGTTTAGCCGTGGCCGCCTCGGCCACTGTCGCTCCCCATGAATCCATCAGTCTCGGATTTCGGATTTAGCGCTTCGGATTTCCGGCTGAAAGCCAGCGATTGGCTTCGTTTTACATATTTTCTGTCTTCAGTCATCTGACTTCTGTCCTCTGTCATCTGACCTCCGACTTCTGTCAATAGGGTGGCAGCCCCAAGCGAAGCTTGGGGATGGGTCTGGGGATGATCCATCATATCAAAATCATCCGCCTCTACTGCCTTATTCGCCTGCTCTAACTGGCGTATTAACTTACGCTTATGAAGCTCGTCCATCGTCTTGTTCAGGCTGTTTTCAATCCGCCTTTCGTGCATCAGCAGCCGCTCTAACACCCGCGAATTCGAAAAATCGCTGATAACCGCCCTGCCGAGCACCAAATCCGGGCCGGCACCTCTCCTGTCATCCCGCATTTCTCTGGGCATCATCGACCTCATTCGCTTACTAAGCGGACTCGGCTCATCTTTTTCGATCATAACATCGAAGACCTGGTCCTGAATTCGTACGATTCGCTTTAGCCGCCAGCCAAGGCTGACAATTCGCTCTGCCAGCATGGTCTCCACCGCCCCCTGCGGATCGAATTCCTCCAGTAATTTTTCCCGAAAAACCTCGAAATCATCCCGATTTTCGCCTTTTATGACCGTTTCCATTGCAAAAACGCCGTGTTTTACTGCATTTTTCGCGGAAATTGCTTTCCCCTCAGTGCTCTTCGGCCCGGTTGATTTCTGCGCATTTTCACGATTGGCAAGTGTTTGAGCTATTGTTGACATGATAGTTCTCCCCAATTTTAAAGAAAGATTGACGATTGATGATAGATGATTGACCCCATGAGATAGGCTTCAAGCCGCCATCTCACGGAGTGAACTATTCCTATCCGCTATACGTTAAATCCTATTATTTTCCGCTACGAACCATCCGTAGTTCGTTAAGTATTATACAAACTCACCCTTGAAATGCAATGAAAATTTTACTTTTTTGGTAAATTTTTATAAATCTATCCAAATTTTTATTGTTCTGAAGAGTACTTTTTACGTATTATAATATTAGCAGGCATGTGCAGGATTAATCGTAGGTTGTCCGAAAGGACAGCAGCGCGTATAGCGTGGGATCCTACGACCTGAGGCCTGCATTTTTTATTTGAACTCTGTCAGCCATTTCAAACTTTCCTCGGTTTGTAACATAAGTAATGCTTCTCTTGGCACGATTTTAAATCCATTACCTTTAACAACTGCCTGATTTCTGTAAAGCACAGGTGAGATTATGTTCAGGTATCGCGGCTCTGTATTACCGAAGTTATCTCTTTCAAGTGCATTGAAGAATATTCCTGCTACAGCATCTGCCAACTGTAATCCCATTGATCTTCCCGGTGTCTGGGTTTTCAACTTATCTATCGGAATTCTGTCGAACTCAATTCTGATATCCTGGCCGCTCTCCTTTTGCCTTTCAAGCAATCTTAAATATTCTCGCATTTCATCATATGACATTCCCTGCCTGTTGGAAAACAACAACTCTACTTTTCCATCTCCTCCCCATTTACCCGGATTATATCGATCTCTGGCGAGCCACGATATTCTTTCCACTAAATAACGAACCGCATAAAAATACAATCTGTACCGCTGCCGGAATTTTTCGGGCTCAAGCAAAGAAGGTTTATGAGCACATATACCAATAACTCTTGTCTGTAATCCGGTTATAATTTGAGCGTACCGTACTTTCTGTGAATGTTTGAATTTTTTCCAGTGAACGTGTTTCCTTGGATGCAATTTCAATTCACGCCGGAGCTGATCTATAATTTTGACAGTTTCTATATCAGTCTTTTTTCGTGTTATAAAAGCGGCCAGGACAAACCAGTCACTACTGGCTTGTTCGTCATCGGCGCTACGAAACTTAAAGCCTTCGTCACCGGATTCGTCTATGTAAGCTCGAAAAGAAGCTGTCACTTCTTAATCCTTTATTTGCCTGTTATTTCATCATTCTAATAATAATTTTTCATTATATTAAGTCACTGCATTTCTGAACTGTTCCCAGACATTAAATCGTGCTATTTATAGAGTAGCTTCGCAGAGTCGCATATATAACTGTTACAAGCTTTTTGAATGATACAATAACATTAGCTCATTCAAAAAGATCCGCTACTTTTTTACCAGAAATCTTAATGGATATATTAGGAACGTCTGGAATTCCACCTTTAACCTCAAAACTGCTATCTGTTGTTTTTCCTGAAAGGTTCAAGGTAAATTCTCTCAATGGTCCCATCACTGAATTAGGTGGTCCATTGTAATGCTTCACCTCTATAGTAGCTTGTAAATCATTTCCATAGTAATCAAATCTTCCTTGATAAAGATAGCCATAATCTCCACCATTTACATAACCCTTGTCTACAACAACAAGGCCTTCACCAAAATTGTTGTCGTTCGCAGCAAAATGTACATGAAATAAGCCTTTTAACATTTTAAGTTCCTATCTCTTTCTTTAATTTTTCAAAATCATTAAATACTCTTGGAAAACGTTGCATAATCCTCTCTATCCTCTCCTTGGCACGCTTGCTACTTGTAACTTTATATAATAAACTTGGAAAATGATGGGCATTTTCTGATTTGCTTACAAGCTCAACTATAATATCGGGTGCAATCTCTAATTCACGAGTCAAGAAGAAATAAAGATGATTACTTTCAAGATCATGTATCTTACGAATAAAATCTAGTCTCTTTTGTTGCTCTGATATAATCGCATCTGACGCCTCAGGTGAAATTTCCTTTACAAGCTTTTCCAAATATGTCTGCAAAGTTTGATTTACTTCCTCAACATTGTGCAATCGTCTATCAATTTCCTCGATATTTTTAACCTCACCAATTGACGACAGATAAGTTTGATCTTCCTTATAATCAGAAGGGGAAAAAAGTACTGCGGGTTTTTTATACAGAACGAAAAAGAATGCAATCACAAGAAGAATTGGGAAGAGCATAACAAACCAGATGAAGACATTCTGACTACTTTCAGGTAATTGAATCAGTGTGATTGTCATTGCCACTTCAGATATTCCTGCAAATATTGCTATAACTGTAAGAGGATTTTTTATATGATCTATAAAAGTCGTTTTCATGCTATTTTTTTGATATTATGTTATTAAAAAACAACACTTTTAAATTTGCCACAAATACAATGCTACAATTCCCACATAGCTGGTTTTGGTGCATTGTCTTTAGCTGTTAGCATCTGGAACCTTCCACAAGGGATATATTAACAAAGGTGAGTTGGATTGTCAGTAAAATTTTTGTGGAAAATAGATGAAGATTGCCGCATCGGCCTACCAGCCTCCTCGCAAAGACAAATTTTTAATAGATTCCTCGACTGCGCTCGGAATGACGATGAGAATTGCCGCGCTGCTCCTTATGTTGACATGGAATTGGTGGGGCAGAGCCACAACCCTACTGCTGTTGTTCATCAAGTTCATTGTTTTCGGTTATCTTTTTAACATTCTTAAAATGCTCTAACACATGCGGATTATGTTCTAAGACTTTTGCCAGTTTCAAATACTTTGCAGCTTGGGGTAATCCGTCATCTTTGAAAATTTCATTTATTATTTTGTTAAATTCTAACACTTCTTTCTGTTTCAAGACATCTATCTGAACCGAAATTTTATTTGCTTGCGCTGCAATTTTTTCAGCTTCACTCTGTCTTTTATGAATTTCTGCTTCGAAGTATTCTAATGTGAGCCTCTCGCTTTCTTTTAACCGTGGAAATAACCAGGTTTTTATCTTTTGCCAGAATGCTACTTTATGAATAGGCTTTGATAATCCTTGTTTTTTCTGAGCTTTAATAGTTAGAAAATTCGATTGTTTGCTACTGGGGGGAATTGAGAGTTCAATCCCATTTCTTTCATGGCGCATTAAAAAAACCTCTGTGTTTAATTGCCAAAATGGGTCAAAATATTGCGTTTTCAAACTCTCAAATAAGCATAATAATTTTAATTAATGAAACTCCTATTTGCAAGAAAAATTTTTAAAGAAATTTATTTTGATTTTTCTTCCTTTGTAGCAATTCTGACGGGAAGATATGGAATCGGTAGTATTCGACAGGAAGGGCCAAATCTGATAAAATTGCTTAGTTATGAATAAGGACTTAAAAGACAAAACGCTCGGTGAGCTTGAGCAGCTTGTTACAGAGCTGGGGCAAAAGAAATATTTAGCCGAATATATCTTCGGTTTCATACACGTTGAGGACGTCACGGAGATTTCACAAATTACGCCTTTGAGCAAGTCATTCCGGCAGGAACTCGCCGAGCAGGGCCACTATATATCCGGCCTTGTTATCGCGAGAAAGCTCGAAGATAAAGACGGGACGGCCAAGTATCTGTTCACGCTCGAGGACGGCAGCCAGATCGAGACCGTCCTTTTACCGGAAGGCAGGAGAAGGACGGTCTGTATCTCGACCCAGGTCGGCTGCAACCTGGACTGCCTGTTCTGCGCTACGGGAAAAATGGGATTCCGCAGGAACCTTTCCGCCGGCGAGATTGTTGACCAGGTCAATCTCGTCATGCGTGATGCGTCGCGCGTCGCGCGAGCCAACAACGCAATACGCAATACGCATAACGCAATACGTAAGAGCTCCCCGGGGGAGCGAATTACCAATGTTGTTTATATGGGTATGGGTGAGCCGCTATTGAATTACGATGCGGTTGTAAAATCGATACGCATACTGAACCACGAAAAAGGAAAGAACATCGGCATCCGGCATATTACCGTCAGTACGTGCGGCATTGTCCCGGGGATTAAAAAGCTGGCGAGGGAGGACATCCAGCCCCGGCTGGCGGTCTCACTCAATGCCCCGGCCGATACGCTCCGGACGCAGTTGATGCCGATTAATGCGAAATATCCGTTAGCCGAGTTATTCAAGGCTATACGGGATTACCAGCACGTTACCCACCGGCGAGCGACATTCGAATACGTGATGATAAAGGAGAAAAACGATTCGGCCGAACATGCCAAAACGCTGATTAAATTAATGCACGGCGTAATATGTCATGTGAATCTTATCGAGCATAATCCCCATCCGGGATGCGATTTTGCGGGCAGCGGCAGTGAACGCATGAAGGATTTTGCGGCGGTGCTTGAGAATGCCGGTATTGAGACGACGATGCGCTTTAAGATGGGCCGGGGTATTAAGGCGGCCTGCGGCCAGCTCGGAGCGGATAATATTTAACAAGTAAAAAGGAAAAAGTAAAAAAGCAAAATAAATGAAACAACAAATTTCCATTATTACGGTCGGTCTGTCACCGGCATGGGACATTACCTGCCGGGGAAAGAATCTCGACTGGGGCCGGCATCAAAATATAGACAGGCAAACAATTGTCCCCGCCGGTAAGGCCCTGAATGTCTCCAAAGCTCTGGCGTGGATGAGCTTAGCCCCAGAGGGACAGAAAAATATCGAAGCGGGGCTTTGGGGACGCAACGATTATCAACAAATGCAAACGGCCATTAAATCTTTATGGCCCTCCGTTGAAGTGAAAATGACAACCGCTACCGGAGATACGAGACGGAATGTCACCGTTATCGATACGGCGAAAAACAAAGAGATGCATCTGCGGTGTAAAAGTGAATTGGCTTGCCCCGATTCACTGAAAAAACTCAAAGTGGATTTGCAAAAAATAGTCCGCAAAAACAGCATCTGTGTTTTTGCCGGAGCGATGCCGGCAGATAATCTTTTGGATGATGTCATCGGGATAATAGAAAGCTGCAGAAAGGCCGGGGCGAAAATCGTGCTGGATACATCCGGTCTGGCCTTGAGAGAGATTATTCAAACCGGCAAAGTTTGGCTGATAAAACCGAATGTCCGGGAGCTGGGTGAGCTGATGGGTAAACAAATTGGGGACAATCCCGCCTCTCTGACTGGTGCCGGGCGAGAGCTGCTGGATAAAGTGGAAATTGTTCTGATAAGCCGGGGCAAAAATGGGGCAATCGCCGTTACGAAAAAAGGCACATGGTTCGGCAAAAGTATCGGTCGCAGGAAGGCGTTATCGACGGTCGGCTGCGGCGATTTTCTGTTAGCCGGATTCTTAAAGGGGCTTTTAGAAACAAACAACACCGCTTCTGCATTAAAAACTGCAATAAAAGTAGCTACGGCAAAGGCCCGGGGCCGGGCGGAAAGTGGGCCTTGGCCGAGCGTATCAGAACAGATAGAAGTCGAGATTCGCCGGATGAAATAGTCGGATAACACAATTTTTTATGAAAATTGTGTTGATTTGAGCGTTTTGCCTGATATAATTCCTTTTTTAATGCTCTGTCGCACGGGGCCGATTAAAGTGGGGTCAGCAGTTTTCACGGCTTGGCTGACTCAAGCCTCCGGCAGGGCCTATCCGGGCCGAGACAAGACGGTCACCGTGACAATTTGAAAAATAAAAGATTAAAATGCAAAAATAAAAATTGTGGAATCGCCGTGTTTCGGCGATGGCCACCTTAGTTTTGACTTTTTATCTTTGATTTTTGAATTTTATAATACCCGATGGTGTAATTGGTAACACATGGGCTTTTGGTGCCCATATTCCAGGTTCGAGTCCTGGTCGGGTAGTTTCGCAAAGTAAAAAGTCAAAATTAAAAAAGTAAAAAACCGAATGGCAGAACGAGTCGCAATAATATTAGCCGCAGGAGTCAGCAGCAGGATGAACACCCAGATGGCGAAGGTGCTGCACGAGGTATGCGGCCGGCCGATGCTGGCCTACGTGCTTGATGCCTGCCGCGAAGTCGGAATAAACAAAATATATGTCGTGGTGGGTTTTTCCTCCGAGCAGGTCAGGGAATGTTTCTCCGACTATGACGATATTGTCTGGGTCGAGCAGGACAAACAAATGGGGACGGGGCACGCGGTTTTATGCTGCAGGGAACATCTGAAGGATTTCCAGGGCGAAACATTAGTGCTCTGCGGGGACGGGCCGCTGATTCGCACTCAGATATTGAAGTCCCTGATAGAAAGTCACGAAGCGGGACAATCCGCGGCGACACTGGCCACGGCGATTCTCGAAGATCCCGCCGGCTACGGACGGATTGTCCGGGACAGATATAAGAATATTCAGGGTATTGTCGAGGACAGTGACTGTACGCCGGAACAATTGACTATAAAAGAAATTAATCCGAGCTATTATCTGTTCGATAATCAGGTTCTTTTCGAAGCGCTCGAAAATGTAAAACCAAACAACGTCAAGGAGGAGTATTATCTGACGGACGCGGTTTCCGGTATCATTGCAACAGGTCATAAAGTCACGGCGGTCACGGCGGTCCGGCCCGAAGAAGCCATGGGTGTCAACAGCAGGGCCCAGTTGAGCGAAGCAAGCAAGATTATGCAGCACAGGATTCAGCAAAAGCTAATGGATAACGGCGTGACAATAGTCGATCCCGATAATACATGGATAGACGCCAGGGCGAAAATCGGGCAGGATACGATAATCGAGCCGTTTACGTATATCCACGGTGAGGTGACAATCGGCCAGGGCTGCCGGATAGGACCGTTTGCTTATTTAAGGAACGGCACGGTCCTGAAAAACGACGTGGTTCTGGGTGTTTACACCGAAGTCAAGAACTCGACGCTGGCCGACGGAGTCCGGGCGCGGCACCACAGCTATATCGGCGATGCCGCCGTGGGGCGAAATGTTAATTTCGGCGCCGGCTCGATAACAGCCAACTTCGACGGTAAAAAGGTAAACCGCATAGATATCGGCGATGACTGTTATATCGGTTCCGGCTCTATACTGATAGCACCTCTCGAGCTAAAAAACGGCTCGCATGTCAGTGCAGGAATGGTTGTTTCACAAGAAAGTGTCAACGAATTGGGCGGAAAGGTCAACAATGATGTTTCTCAACGATAACCTGAAGATATTCTCCGGCAGCAGTAATCTTGAATTAGCCAACGAGGTTTGCAAGTATCTGGGAATTCCGCTCGGCGGCTCCAGGATAGATACGTTCTCGGACGGAGAGAAAGTAATCAGGATCGAGGACGATGTTCGCGGCAGAGACTGCTTTGTCGTCCAGTCAACCTGCAATCCTGTTGACGAGCATTTAATGGAGCTTTTGATTTATCTCGATTGCCTGCGGAGGGCAAGCGCAAAGCGAATTACGGCGGTCATTCCGTACTTCGGTTATGCCCGCCAGGACAGAAAAGACGAGGGACGAGTTCCCATAACGGCAAAGCTGGTGGCAAATCTGATTACGACCGCCGGAGCCAACAGGGTACTGGCGATAGACCTTCATGCACACCAGTTACAGGGGTTCTTCGATATCCCGGTCGATCATCTGACCGGAGAGCTTGTATTGGGCAAGTATTTCCGGGACAGAAAAATAGATAACCTGACCGTGGTCTCACCGGACGTCGGCAATATGAAGACCGCATCAAGGTACGCAGCTTACCTCGGCGGCGAGCTTGCAATCGTGCATAAACGACGCGTCAACAGCAATCAGGTCGAGGCCAAGGTGCTTATCGGTGAGGTCAAGGGCAGAAATATCCTTATGTGTGACGACATTATCGCCACGGCCGGTACGGTCTGCTCCGCAGCCAGTTTAGTCAAAGAGCGGGGAGCAGGGAAAATATTAGCCGGCGCTACGCACGGCGTTCTCGCCCCCCAGGCATACAAACGGCTGGCCCAGGCTCCGATCGACGAAGTAATAGTCACGGATACAATACCATTAAACAAGGAAGCTAATAAAAAGATCGGTAAAGTCAAAGTTCTAAGCGTATCGTCCATGTTGGGCGAGGCGATAAAAAGAATTCACAGGAACGAATCGGTAAGTAACTTATTTAATAATATTTAACCAGGATACGAAATATGGCAAAAGAATTGGTTCTTCGAGCAGAAATTCGAGAATTAACCGGTACAAAAGCTGTCCAAAAAGTGCGCATGCAGGGCAAAATACCTGCGATTGTCTATGGTCATAAGGAGCAGCCGATAGCGATATCGTTAGATGAGCATAGTTTCGTTGAAGGGCTGCACCACGGGCATAGATTAGTGGACATACAAATCGGCAAAAAGAAAGAAAAGACGATTGTTAAGGCGCTGCAGTATGACTACTCCGGCAAAAACATCATTCACGCGGACCTGATGCGGGTCGATGTGTCCGAAGTAATTAAAGTCAACGTTCCAATCGAGCTAAAGGGCACGGCTCAGGGCACACATGAAAGCGGTATTATCGAAGAACATGTAGATCATCTGGAAATCGAGTGTAAGGCCACGGAAATCCCCGAGACGATCGTTGTCTCTGTAAAAGAATTGCAGGTAGGCGGTGCTCTGCACGCCGGCGATATAGTATTGCCGGACGGCGTGAAGCTCTTCAGCCCGCCGGAGACACTGCTGGTGACATGTCATCTGGTCGCCGCCGCCAAGACAACCGAGCAGGTAGAAGAAGAAATGCCTGCGGCCCCTGAAATTATCGGAGAAGAGAAGGAACCGGAGGAAGAAACTACTGAAGAAAAATGATCCTGTTCGGACACAAACAGGCTATGAGCGATATGAAAATAGTCGTCGGCCTGGGTAATCCCGGCAGCGAGTATATTCAAACGCGGCATAATACCGGATTTCAGGTTATCGACTCGCTGGCCGAGCTGTTGCACATAGAAGTCAAAAAGCGAAAATTCGGCGCCCGGCTCGGCGAGGACGAATATGCAGGTAAAAAGTTAATATTGTTAAAGCCCTGGCGGTTCATGAATCGCAGCGGCCAGGTTGTTGCAACCGCGGTCGGATTTTATAAACTCGGCCTCGAAAACCTGATGATAGTCACCGACGATCTGGCTCTCGAGCCCGGCGTGATTCGTCTGAGGGCCAGAGGCTCGGCAGGCGGTCATAACGGTTTGGCCGACATTATAGAAAAGCTCGGCACGAATGAGTTTGCCCGCTGCAGGATCGGCATCGGCAGCAAAATCGAGGCCGGCCGGGACCGGGTCGAATATGTTCTCGGAAGGCCGACTCAGGACCAGAAAACCATGCTGGAAGCCGCTGTTCCGAAAGCCCGGGACGCCGTATTGTGCTGGATAGAACACGGGATAGAGACGGCAATGAATAAATATAACAGTAATATCGAATAAATATCGTAGAGTAAAAATAAAGAATGAAAAAATGAAAGATGGCGTTTAGCCGGAGGTAACTCGTTTGGAAACTGTAACAAAGAATAAATTATACGAAGGGATGTTCCTCGCTGATTCGGCTCTTGCCGGCCCAGACTGGGACGGTGTCAAAAATACCATCAAAAAAATCCTGGAAAAAGCCGGAGCCGAGATTGTCACGATAAAAAAGTGGGACGACAGAAAGCTTGCCTACGAGATTCGGGGCAAAAGCAGAGGAACATACATCCTGTGCTATTTCAGGGCGGACGGCGGGAAAATTAAGGACATCGAGAATGCCGTAAAACTTTCGGAGCATATTATGCGAGTCCTAATTCTCAATGCCGAGAAAATGACGTCGGAAGACATCGAGAAAGATACTCCTGCTACAAGAGTGGAAAAAGAGATGCTAAAAGAGCCTGATGAGACAGAACAGAAAGAAAACGACTCGCCTCAGGACAATACCGACGAAGAGTCTGAGCAGGAAAACGAATCGGACACCGAAACCGAACAGGATGAGCAGGAACAGAAAGAAAAGTTCGATAGCGAGCAGGATTCAGAAATCCGCGACTAAGCAATGCGAACGATTAAAACAGAAAGAGGTCGAACATGGCCAATTACAATAAAATTTTATTGATGGGCAACCTTACTCGTGATCCCCAGTTGTCATACACGCCCAACCAGACTGCAGTGGTCGATTTCGGCCTGGCAACGAATCGCAGGTGGACGGCCCAGGACGGCGGTCAGAGGGAAGAGACATGTTTCATCGATTGCCGGGCGTTCGGTCGACAGGCGGAAAACATGAATAAGTACCTCAGTAAAGGCAGACTTGTTTTTATCGAGGGCAGACTGACGTTCGATACGTGGACCGCTCAGGATGGTACTAAGCGCAGCCGACACAGGGTCACAGTTGAGAACTGTCAGTTTATGCCCGGACAGGGCGCAGCCGGAGGCGAGCAGGGATCCGCAAATAATACCGGAGCGGATTACGAATCGACTCCTAAGAAAAGCGACGACGATATTCCGTTCTGATATCGGACCGACCACTTGTCCTTCGTACGTGACAGAAAAGAATTCAAGAAGTTTTTTTACAGGATAATAAGGATAAATATGTTAAGAAAAACAGACAATAAAAGAAAACCGGGTTTCGTAGGAGCCCGAGAACAGACCCAATGCCGCTTTTGCAGAAGGGGAATAAAGTACGTTGACTACAAAGACATCGGCACTTTACAAAAGCTGCTTACAAATCGCGGCAAAATATACTCAAGAAAGCGCAGCGGCAACTGCGCCGGTTGTCAACGGAAAGCGAAAAAAGCCATTAAGCGTGCAAGATACATGGCTTTGCTGCCGTTTACCGCATAGGCTTGGTTTTATTATAAGTTATTTGGTTAATTGGTTGATTTAACTAAAGCCGCTTCGAGCGGGCCTTTTAACCAGAAAGGATTTCCGGATGAAAATTTTACTTTGCGAAGACATAAAGAAACTCGGCTGGTTCGGGGATGTTGTGGAAGTTAACGACGGTTATGCAAGAAATTACTTGCTTCCACAGGGTCTTGCCAAGGTTGCCAGCGAGGAAAGTATAAGATCTATAGCCGATGAAAAAGCAAAGCGTGCCGAGAAGCGAATCGAGGAAAGAAACCGCCTTGAAGACGCAGCCAAAGCAGTCGAAGGGGCCGAAGCCGTAGTGGCCGCCAAGGCAAACGAACAGGGACATTTGTACGGCTCAGTAACCGCCGAGCAAATAGCTGCCAATCTTCGAGAGCAGGGGTATCTTGTTGCGAATGAGGTTGTTCATCTGCACGAACATATCAAGCAGGTCGGAACGCATACTATAATGCTGAAATTTGCCGACAACGCTACCGCAAATATAAATCTTGTAGTTGTTCCCGAGCAGACAAGCGAAGAAGAAAGCGACGAGGCTTAATTTTTTTTATATTAAAAAAATATACCAGGGTTTAAGTTTTATTGTAAAAGCGGAATCCTGAAATAATTTTTTCGAACCGGCTTTTTTCCGGGGGGATATTAATGTTTCCTGCTAATCTACATACAAATGGCACAATATATAAAAAATTTCAATGTTTTTTCGTTTAGATGCACATTATCGAACACGCCGGCACATTATCGCATCTTTTACTGACAACCTTGCTCGAAGTTAATTCGAAGACAGGATAAGAATTCACATTCACACTGTTAAAATAGCTAACATTGATTCAGTCCGAAATTAAAAAAAGGTAAACTTATATAACTCCTATTCCTACAGCAACATATCATCTATAAAGATAAATAATATCTGAATTACAATACAGAAATTTAACATCATAAGCTTTTTTTATCCTTGACAAAAAATAATCCGGATAGTTAAATTAGGCCAAGAAGGTAACTTGGCAGGGGGTTAAATCAAAAGGATTTGGTCAAAGAAAAGGATTGGATAAGATGAAGGATTTATTTACCACCGGGGAAGCTGCGGAGGTTTGCAGAGTGAGTCAACAAACCATAATCCGCTGCTTCGATTCCGGGCGGCTGGAGGGATTCCGGGTACCAGGCTCCAGATTTCGGAGGATTCCTCGCCAGAGTTTAGTCAAGTTCATGAGGGAAAACAAGATCCCGCTTGATGCAATCGAGTCCGGCAAAAGAAAAATACTTATTGTTGATGACGATGTCGAAATTGTCGAGATGATGGTCGATGTCCTCGAGAAAGACGGCAGATTCGAGGTAAAAACCGCCTCGAGCGGATATGAAGCGGGATTAGTAACAGAGAAGTTTCGGCCTGAACTGATCCTGCTGGATTACATGCTGCCGGATGTCAACGGCAACATTGTCTGCCAGACAATCAAGAGGAATCCCGAATTCGAGAATATAAAAATTATCATTGTAAGCGGCGTCGTAAAACAGGATGAGATCGCTCAGCTTCTCAAATCCGGCGCCGAGGATTTTATAAGAAAGCCTTTTGATATTGCCGAGCTCACCGGCAAAATCACTGCCACGCTGCAGATTAAGTAAAAACGGTGCACCACTTTGTCGTGTTTGCCCTTACCTGTTGCAGCACAGGTATAAGTATGCGGCAAAACGAAGGGGGGACGGGACAATTTAAATCGGGCGGACTAGACTATATGCCGGACAATCTCGAAAAAGACATAACCGCATCCGGGCAGGTAGAGCTTGCCGTAGGTCGTCTTGACTGTCTTTCGACTCTCGATTGTATTGCGGCACAATATCTGCCGATACTCCTGCAAAGCCAGTTTCATCCTTCTGCCCTGATTGATATTATCGAATCGGACCCGGTCCTGACATCGAGAATTCTTTCGCTTATAGGCAGCCATGGTATCGGTCTGCCCGACGGCAGATTCTCGATCAGCAAGGCACTCGATAAAATACCGACACATGAAATTCGCGATTGGATTTTGACGATTAAAGTCTCTCAGGTCTTCGACCAAAGCGATAGTACAGGCGACGAGAGGAGTTCCCGTCAAAAAGGGCTGGTTCTTCACAGCATTGCGGCAGCCTGCTGCGCCAGGAATATCGCCGAAATGGCATCGCCACGAATGGACCCGCAATTAGCATACTGTGCCGGTTTGCTGCATGACATCGGAAAACTTGCGATAGAGAAGGTAATGCCGAAAAGTTATGCTCACATTCTCGAAGATGCCGAAACATCCGGGCAAAACATACATACTCTCGAACAAAAATATCTCGGAACTGATCATACGATTACCGGTAAACGCCTGGCCCGGAAGTGGCGATTCCCGAATTTGATTACGATTGCAATCTGGCTGCATCACAATCAGACTATTACAATCTCACGCGAGATGCCCGAAGCGAGAATAGCAGCGGTCGTTCAACTGGCGGATTCGATAGCGCGTCAGTCCGGGATAGGCTGGTCCGGCAGTTTCGGTTTGCCAGAACCGGCCGAGCCTGTTGCCAGGGGGCTTTCGATAACCAGCGAACAATTGCAACAACTACGTCGGCAATTGAAAGATACGGTCGAGCAAAAATCAAAAGTCCTGGGTCTGGAGCTTCCCCGCAGGCGGGAAAAGTACGGCGAAATTCTTCACGACGCCGCCGTCCAGTTTGCCAGGCGGGACACGGAGCTGACGCATGAAAACCGTCGGCTGCAAAGTGCTTCGAGCCATTTCGAATTCATAAAAGAATTTCTGCTCGGTATAAGTTCCACCGCCACCGCCGTCGATATGGCGGAAAACCTGGCTGCTCGCTGGCAAAGGTTTTATCAGACAGGCAGGATATGTCTGTTTTTAGTGCCGCCGGTAGGCTCACATATCCTCGAAGCAGTTATCGTGGAAAATCTCGCACAAAGCGAGATTGTTTCCGTCGATGTCCCTGTTGAAATACCTGTCATCCCCGAGTCTCTCTCGAACAGCTTCGCGATTGTGAATGCTCATGATTATCTCGACTGGCTGTTCGAGCAGTTAGATGTCAGCTTCGATGAAAATCAGACTAAATTGTTGCCGCTGCTTTACGGCGGCAGGGCCGTCGGAGCGATCGCATTTGAGCTGCACTATCCCTCTGATACGGAATTATTCGAGGTAAGCTTCAGGATATCCGCCTCGATTGCCGGGGCCGTATTTGGTACGGTCATGTCACTGGACAGAGAACAGAAATACTCGGAACGTTTCGTACAGCTTATTTCCGTCCCGAAAAAGCAGGAATCCGCGCCCGAGCCAACACGAGCGAAAATTGAGCCGCGACAGCTAATGCCGGCGGAGGTCTCTATGAAAGCTTTGGCCGAGATGGCGTCGGGAGCGGCGCACGAGTTGAATAATCCTCTTGCCGTGATCTCCGGTCGGGCGCAACTGCTGTCCGAAGCCGAAAGCAATCAGGAAAAGAGACAGATACTGGAACAGATTCACGAGAACGCCAACGAAGCTTCGGAGATTATCGAGGACCTGATGAGTTTTGCCGAGCCGCCTCAGCCGAGACCCGCCCGAACGGGAGTTAATCAGATGATCGACGAGGCGATACAATTAGCGAGCCGAAAAACGAATACTGAAGAGCTTAATATTCAAACTGAGATTGCAGACGATATCGAAGACGTATTCGTTGACTCTGCACAAATCGTGTCGGCAATTGCAAATATTATTGCCAATGCCGTAGAATCCTACCGTGACAATATCGGCCCGGTTCGAATTACCGCGGTTATCGATGCGGCGACGGATATGATAAAGCTATCGATTAGGGACAACGGATGCGGCATGGATGAAATAACTTTGCAAAAAGCAATCCAGCCGTTCTTCTCGGCAAGGCCGGCCGGACGGAAAAGAGGAATGGGTCTTGCTTATGCCGCCCGACTTATAAATTTAAACAACGGTTTTCTGAATATCGAAAGCGAGCCTGATGCCGGAACGACCGTGAGCATTTCTTTGCCCCGCAAATAGATATTGCCCCTTGTTAACGGTTCCGATAGAGCGGGCTTAAAACAAATCTGGATAAAAAAGTCTTGTCTTTCAGCGGTTTTTATACCCCCGGGAAAAAATAAGGGGGAGCACTTGTGCGGCTCCCCTTTATTTTCGAAGGAGGTTAGGTGTTGTCAGAATGTACGTTTCCGTCGTGGATTTGTTCGTTGTCGGATAAAAATCATCTCGAAAAATATGCTGACCGGTTCGGTTTATTCTTGCCTGGAAAATATACGAGCGTATGATTGTTTTTTGCCGTAAGTTGTAGCACAATACAATTAAAATGTGCTATTTTCGGATATTAGAATTGGTTCCGTATGCCGAATATTTTTTGAATATATCTCGGCAGATTTTTTAGTTTGTTTCGGAATTTTTGGGGATAGGTTTATATGGCGCAAATCGCGGTCGATGTCGTTTTGATACCCTCGGACGAGATGACGAATATTGCCATCGAAGCCAACAGAAAACTTTCGAAAAAAAATCCCGATAAAATAATTTTGGACAGGGAAAACTGCTTGCCGCACATTTCTTTGGCCATGGGCTGTATCGATCAAAAACAAATCACCGATATCGGGAAAATTCTGCGGAAAATCGCCGAAGAATTTTCTATCGGTTCTTTACGCATTGTCGGTGTCCATACGCACACAAACATTACCGGCGAAACAGTATCGGTACTTCAAATTGAAAATACGGACCGGCTCCAGTCGCTTCATGAACGGATTATGTCATCGATGAAGCCGTATTTTAGCTATAATGTGACCGCGAATATGGTGCTCAGTGACGGGACTGTAAGTAAATCGACCCTGCTCTGGATCAAAAACTATCCGGCGGAATCGGGTTATGAGAAATTTTTCCCGCATATAACGCTCGGGTACGGTGAAATAGCACTCGAAAATCTCCCGCTCGATTTTAAGGCTACAAAAATCGCATTATGTCACTTAGGAAATCATTGTACCTGCAGAAAAGTTCTTGTGGCGGCGGAACTTACAGCCTGAGCGGATAAACATTTCTATTTTTAATAAAAAAACTTGCGTTCGAGGAAAGATTAATGTATGCTTTAGAAGAATAACATAATGTCACGGTTCATGGAAGTCGGTGCCGCAATTATTCACTAATTCAGGAATCTTCCTGAAATATAAGTTACAGTCGATTTACCATTGCATCCGAACCGGCAGGGAACTGTATTTGGCAGATATTCGATGTAGTCGGAATAATGTGAAGGAGGAGACGATTGTGAAAATAAATCAGGATTTTGGAATGTCGGTCCGGACAATTCTTTTCCTTAAAGACAGGGACATATCCGAATTTATCCAGGCCGCGGAGATTGCAAAGGCCCTGAACTTTTCTGTGGGATACCTGCAGAAAGTTGTCCAGAATCTTAGCAAACACGGCATAGTCGAATGCAAGCGAGGGAGGGTCGGCGGAATAAGGTTAAGAGCGAAAGTGATAACTTTGCTCGATATCTGGAAGGCGACCTGCGGCGAGCTGAGTATTGTTGAGCCGTCTCTTTCCATGATGAAAAAACCGCTAAAAGCATTCGCCGATTCGATGAGCCAGGCGGTAATTTATAAAAAAGCCAAAAGCTGATCGATCTCTATTACCATCATTGAGTACAGGCATAAGCAATTCTACTTTTGGGTGGATGTTTTTACATTAGTCTTTTCGATACATTATGAGAGCACGTCTTTTCACCGGCTCCGAGACGGAACCGGGGTGGTTTGCAGAGCACAAGTCCGAAAACAAAATGCAGCGGAAAGCTCCGATCAGAATATTTTCGCTTTTTGTTCCTTTGCCGATAGCTGCATATCTGATAACGGATTGTTTATAGGGCCGCCTGATGTGCGGCTCTTAAAATTGCATTAGCCTTAAAGCCCCGCTTTTATCGAGCCGAATTTAAGAACGCCGGAAGCACTACAAATAATAGCGACCCGTCGATATGAGCGAGGAACCGTGCAAGACGAAAATAGAAATAAAAGGCTGCGCCTGCTTGTAAAGAAGCTGAATAAAGAACGCAAAAAACAGGGCAAACAAATAGACATACTTTGCAACGACCTGATTTCGGCCCAGAGAGACTTTATGAAAAGGCTGAAGGTCGTTAGTTTCGTTGCGAACTTTTATGAGTCTATCATCGGAGCAACCGACCTGAATCATCTTTTATACACCGCCGTCGAGCTGATAAAAGAGCAAATCGACGGTGCGAATGTGACCTTCTTTATCTTCCGGACCGAGACCTTCGAGCAGCACTCTTTCGAGAGCGGTCACGCCGATGCCTTCGAAAAGGAGCATTTTGTCAACTGCTTCGATCCCGAGCTTATAGAAAATATTTGTGCAGCGAATAAAGTTTGTACCCTCGAAGACATGTTTGCGATGGGCCTGCACGGGAACCTGGTCGAGCTGAGTAAAATCTCCGCAGTAACAATTCCTTTGGACAGTTTCTGTTCGCAGTCGGGCTTCATGCTGGTTTATCGCTCGTCCGAAAGAAAGCTCACTCCCGACGAGATAGGTAGTATTTCCGCTATCACCAACGGACTATCCAGTGCGATTGCCTCCTGCCAGGGACTCCTGCACATGAATGATTAAATACATAAAAAGGGATTTTGTAGGAGCTGTTATGATAACTACAGGGTGGAAAATCCCTTATTCCGCATAAACGTACGGCAGGCAGCAAAAGCGGGCCGTGTACTATCCTCACTTTTTCTATATTGTTAAAGTTCGACATAAACACTTCGGCGGATATATTGTATAATTTTCCTGGAATATTTCTGGTTTTTTTCGGGATCTTTTTTTATAATGCCCGCACCTGATTGTTACGGGCAGGTAGCTCAGTTGGTAGAGCAACGGACTGAAAATCCGTGTGTCGGC
>CAYSKI010000016.1:0-71895 GCA_964431695.1 uncultured Pirellulales bacterium
TAGCCCGGCAATTTATTGGCGGGTTCAAAAAGAAGGCAATTCGACAGATGTAGAGAACTCTCTACAAATCGACCTTTTTTGAAAAAACACCCGGCTTCGTAATACTTCGCCGAGGTAATAAAAATGCAAAACAAAGCCAATGTTAAAATAGATAATTTAGCGTAAGTTCTTTGATAACAAAATAATACGGCAAATCCGGCGTCAATCCGTGAAATCTGCGGTTGAAAAACGAACCCAATTTTTAGCCCCAGGTTTCACCTGGGGTCGGCCGTGGTCGTGCCGACCACGGCTAAACGAGATTGAAAAGTTCCGGCTTCGTAGGACTACCTATGGCACAAGCTAAACTAATTTGGAAAACAGAAAACTACGGTCAGGCTTCAATCCTCAGTCATCTGTCCTCCGTTCTCTGTTCAGGGCGGCAGCTTCTTGACCGGTTGAAGTGGATTTAATATGATGATATGCAAAATGGCAATATTACAAGCGATTGCGGAGGTGACTGGTGCCTGGTGGTGCCCCTGGTCTTCAAAACCAGTGTGGGGTCGATAAGGTCCCGGGTGGGTTCGATTCCCATTCGCCTCCGCCATTATTATAAATGCGGGTTTAAGTAAATTATTCGGAGGTATTCAGCCAATAAGATATGCAAAGTGAAAGGTCGTTAAAATGCCGCTTTGATTTACGAAAACACTTATAGGAAAAGCGGGCATTTATTTTCAGTATATTTTTTCTATTCGGGATTCTTTCATTTACATACGGCATTTTATTGTATATTATGAGATGAAGAACATAAAATAGAACAAGCGGTATGCAAAATAAAACAATAAAAATTGTTGTCGTTAGCTTTTTCATTTTGCTTGGGGTGGCGTTGTTTTCCTACGGCACGTTCATACATTCCACGGAGATTACAACTCAAGTCCAGGGCGATTCGATAACAGTTAACAAGATGGAACGTGCTCTTGTTAAAGATGCTTCGGTGGGTGGAGTAGAGAGAGACAAATCAGGGCAGATAAAGCAAACATACAAACAAGGGGAAAAACCACCTGAAACCTGCTCGACGTGAGGCAGTTGAAAAAAAGACCCTGGTGGCCATGGTCAAAAAACTTATCAGCAACATATCATCGAGACTAATCGGCTGGCGAATGTGGATTCAGACAGCGTTCCTCGTGGTCTGGCTGGACCCGCTGGGATGGCGTTTGCATACGATGTGCTCACCCGTGTTTCACTGTTACGCGTGTCCCCTGGCGACATTTGCCTGCCCCATCGGTATTTTGGCACAATTCAGCGCCATTCATGTCATTCCCTTTATTGCCATCGGATTATTAGTGACGGTCGGAATTTTGTTCGGTACATTAATATGCGGCTGGGTTTGTCCATTCGGCTTTCTGCAGGATTTGTTCGCGCAGATTCCCACGCCGAAGTTCGACCTGCCGAAATTCACCGGATATTTTCGCTATGTCGTGTTAATCGGTGCGGTATTGCTTATCCCCTACTTTTTCGGCGAAGGGCACCCGCTTTTTATTTGTCGGATTTGTCCCGCCGGGGCCATCGAATCGGCCATTCCCGATATGGCTTCCGAGGCAATGGCCGGTCGACCGATCCACTGGCCGAATGCTATCAAGATGACTATTCTCGTACTGTTTATAATCGCCGTTTTCTTTGTCCGAAGGCCATGGTGCAGGGTGCTATGTCCCCTTGGGGCGATATTTTCTCTGTTCAACCGGTTCTCGGCCTTCTTCCTTCGGTTCAATCCCGACAAATGCACCCACTGCGAGCAATGTCACAAGCTATGCGAATACGGCATAGAACCGGAGAAAAGCCCGAATGACCTTAGCTGCATACGCTGCCTGGAATGTACCAAATGCAGTCCCGACGCCCTTACCCTCGGCAGTATCTTCGAACGTTCCCAAAGCGAAAGCAATAAAATAAATGATAGCTAATAAATCAACCGCCGGAAATCCTTATTTGAGTTTCTCATCCAGCTCACTAATCGAAAATCCTTCGGCGGTGACAATGTGTTCGGCGTCCGTAAGAATCAACCACGGCAGAGATTTCACGCCCCATGCAAGACGTGTTTCTTTCTCTTTGCTTACAATCGTCCCGACCTGGAAGGATATATTTTGGTCCTTGAGCCATTCATTAAGTGCGTTATCATCAATCTTCGAAGCCTGAATTGCAACAATATCGAAACTTTTTTCCTGAAGTTCCTGCGCCTTTTTATTTAACTGTATCAGGCAATTCCGCGATGGTCGCTGCTGCATATCGAAAAAGCAGACCAGTACCGGCTTTCCTTCGATGTTATCCGAATTCATTATATTTTGGATATTTTCAAACTTGGGCAGAGCCTTTCCGATTAACGATTCCGGTTTCGGTTCCGGAAGTAAACAACTTGGAGTAATAATCAAATATAATGTCGGTTTATCCGGCCTCAACAAGCCAACAGTCAATGGTTCGTTATTTTTTGTTATGCCTTCTACACTGAAGTATTGACCCGGCAAAGGAACGTGATAATCATAACCTTTCCGGTACTGGCGTGTCTCAAAAACAGGCTGCCGCAGGCCACCAGATAATGTAAGATTAATACTGTCATTACCTTTAAGGACACCTTTGATTTTATAATCGCCGGCAATTAAAGATTTCATCTTTGGTAGCAGCTCACCTGAACCGTCCTCGGCCAATTCATAACCTGAGACATATTCCTCTGCTGCAATCGATATTTTTGCTTCCTTACCCATAAAAGTCAACAACTGTGGGCTTGTTAAAACTCTGGTACTTTTGTTTTTCTGTGCCAGTTCCAATAACGTACTGGCAAACTCATGGCCGCTGCGTACAAAAATCCCGTTCGAAATGCTATGGTCCTGCTCGAAAATATCCGTATTAACATCAGCGGGAATTTCCAGAATTCTCATGCCAACATAAATCTGTATACGCTCCTCCGGCCCCGTTTTTGTACGCCTCGGAGTCGGTTCATCTTCCTGCCGATTGACTCCTATAAGCACATCACTTGTGCATTTGCCTGACATGACATCCACATGAATCGAAGGGAAATCACCTCTTATTAGATACCGGCCAGTTTGAAGCCCTCCGACATTGAATGTCCCATCGTCATTTGTAGTACCGACAAAACGGTAATAAAACATACCTGAAAAAGTTGCAACAACGGCAAATTTGGTTCGACCGACTCCTTTACCTGTATTAAGGTCAATAATTTTACCTGCTATTCGAGCTTCATCAGGTACAACAACTTTAACATCCGTTTGACCGGCCTTGAAAGCCGATCCTACCCCACTTTGATAGGTATATATAGACGCCTTACCATCGGCCTTGACAAGTAAGTCAACGTCCGAATCCGCAGGTAGATTGTTAAAGGAAAATCTGCCTTGAGCATCGGTCTTTGTGCCAAGCTCATCCAAAGGTGAAATACCCGGCAGCCATTGACTTGTTTTTTCGCCGTTGTCGGTTTTTATTTTACGAGAAAGATTTGCGCGGACCTGAGCACCGGCGACGGGCTTGCCGGTCTCACCGACAATTATTCCTTCGAGTTTTGCCGGCCTGCCGATTTCAATTTCAACTTCGGCATTCTCGTGCATATCCCAAACTGCCCAACCAAGAGATTGCCCTTGTTTTGTAACGACTATATAGCTGTCTAAAAAAGTTCCTTTTGTTGGTTTGGACTCGGTCTCGAAAAAAAATGCTCCGTTTTTATCCGTTGATATATCGCCAACCCGACTTAAAAGGATATTGCCAGCAATCCCATCCGAATACATTTCATAAACGGCAACTTTCGCTTCGGCAATCGGTCGACCCGTGGCATCAATAACTTTGCCTGTACAGCGGATGTTTTCGGATGAAATCACAATTGAAGTACAGATAAAAGTGTAAATAAAAACGAAGCATATAATTGTAGGGTAAATTTTGCGCATACATTCTCTCCTGCTGACAGCTTCCGGCCATATTAAAATATACAAGAATATTTTGTAATATCAGTTCTTATGGTGTCGGTTTTCTACTGAACGTAAAGATGATTACACAAGCAACCGCGATCGATAAAACAACTACTGTCGCCAAAAGGTTTCTTTTACCCGTCTCTGGTGCAGCCCCCTGAGGCGTCATAGTCTGAGCCGCTATTGTGGCTGCAATAGTGTAAGGTTCATTCTTGATTTTAAAAGGTGAACCGATTTCAAGCGTTGCAATAAACGGTCCTTTGACATTTTTAGGCTCTCGCCACGAGAGCGAACATGTGCCGCCTCACCCATACGAGAAACTATAGGTTCGGTCGTATGTGCCGTCTTTATTTTTAATACTCAGTTTCGGTGCCTGTGGCCGAGCACCGTTGCGGATCAGGGTAATACGTTCGTTGTCCCGTCCTCTAAGAGACTGATTAAAGTAATACGTCCCTTCTCGCAGCGTTGAGGTAAGGCTCGATACAATCGGCTCACCGACAGTAAGCTCTGTTTCTTTGCCCTCGGCAATTTCCAAATCTCCTTGTCCGCCGGCTTGTGTACCCTGCAGTTTCCACAGAGTGCCTTTGTCGTCTTTTCGTTCGACGGCCCATTCGGTAATTCGATATTTACCAACCGGTAGAGAACCTGTTCCATTTTCAAGCTTGACGTTAAACAGCCCGTTTTCGCCTCCGGCAGACAATCCCGTTACCGATTCCGGCAGCCGTACTTTTCCGGACTTAATATCTTTAGCTTCGGCAAGTTTTATAAATGCACCGTCACGCGCTATTTCAGGCTCGTAAAAGTTACCCTCCACTTCTATGAAATTACCGACAAAACACGTGTCCTGACTGCCTGCCTGGGCGATGCGAATACGATCGGAATCACCAGGTTCTAATGATTTGTCGTTAAATGTCCCATTTGCGTTATAGTCGAAAAGGACACAGTGCTTCTTGTCTCCATTGACTGTAATATCACCTTCGTACCATCCGCCCGCAGAGGCATATAATCTCTTCCTGCTGTCATCGGCAGGACCATAAAACCGAAAATTCAGATGATAAGTCACCGGCCCGTCTTCGATTTGAAAAACGACCTTCACAGGTCCGAAATACGTATAATTCTGCGTAGTCCGGTAAGCGGAGACCGCGGTTTCGTCGCTGAGGTTCCCGTTGCCGTTCGAATCGATGTACATGTTATCATGCAGGCCGTTTTTATGAGTTCGGTCCAGTGCGATCCAAATATAGCCGTTTTGAACCATCGGAGAAAGCCATTTTGCGAAAACCGGGTCATCCGATTGGAACTGCGGCATTTCCACACCGTCCGGTTTTTCTGTAGTAATCTCTAAAGTCCGATAGCTGGAACTAAATCCGACAAGGCGAACCTCGCGAGCAGAGTGATACTGGAGCCATTGCTCGTCCTGTGCATAGGCACCGACCGTTAATATTGCTATACAAATAATAACAGCAGGCAAGGCCCGTTCAACAAGCTCAGAACGAGTATATGTTCTTTTATCCACTCTATAACCTCCAATTAAGGTTCCGCCTTCAGCCGACTCAATCTACATGCCCATAAGGCATAGACAGAGTGCGTCCCTGTAATATATTAGGACGGCTATCTCAGTGAAATGTAACAGCTTTTTTTACTTTTTTCAATTTTTTTTAATATAACCTTCTGTCAAATCTGGATTTTTCATCGAAAAACAGTGTTTCCGATTTTTTCGCTGTCCTAATTTTACTCATCGGGCTGATTCAAATCGGAATCCGCAATCGCAGGTATTGATTTCAAATTCAGAGATGCGCGAAATCTCTCACGGAAGAAAGGATTGACAAATCCCAAAATCATAAATGGAAGATTAACAACATAAAGAAACAAACCAAAAAATAATCCCAAAATTGGAATCTGTATAAATGCTTCTTTTGGTGGTGTCGATTGCATAATAACCATACCAATGCCGGCGAATCCAATCATCGCAACTACGCTGCACAATGGTAACCACAAGCCGAGCCATAACATAAAAGCTATTGGACGATATTTTTTCCTGCAAAATCTACCGGATACTACAAAACCAAAAAGCATTGCAATCATCATGAAGGCAAACAGAGCTATGATTAAGAATGCTTGATCCTCGAAATCCGAATATAGAGACAAAATTCCCAGGAATGAAATAATCATCATGGTTCCAAAAGCCATAAAAAATCTGACTATGCCGCTGAATTCTTTAAGCTTATAAGCCATCAACCATAATATAGTAAGACTGATAACTAAAGATTGAAATAACGTACCAAATTGAATTGCATCTGAGGACAACATTGTTGGTAGTATTTTTAGAAATGACCACCAAAAAAGATACGCAATGAATAAAGAGACCAAAATATATAGCACTCTGTAGTTGTGATTGTTTTTAGGAACTACAAACACCAGTATTAATGCAAGCCACAGGAGAAATCCTAATAAAGAATAAGTTACTTTCCAATCATATACAACCGCTTCGCCTCCATTGGCACCAAGCTCTCCAATATTTGCCGAGGGGATAATTTTAAGTTGACCGAATTTTGTTATTGGTACTCGCCACGAGTACGAGCATGTGCCGCCTCAGCCATACTCAAATTTACCCGAGGCAATTTCTTTATCTTTTTTGAACACTGTAAAACCCGGGTGTTTGTCACTAACTGGAACAGAATAATCTTCCCCGGCCCTACCAAGCAATTTATATGTTAGTACAAGCGCTCGCCCCTGCCGTTTTACTTTGATGGTATGTTTTAAAGGGGCCCCAATCTTAAATACTGCAGTTTCATTCTTTGCCACAGAAACCGTAATATCATTCTTGGTGCCGCAATAATAGCCACCCTTAAGGCGAATGTTTTGTAATCGATACTTTCCTACAGGTATTTTGCGTATTTCAAACGGCGGCTCAAAACTTTCGGTATGCCAATCATCCAAACTCCGCAGAACCAGAGACACAATGTGCTCGCCCTCAATTTTAAGCTCTCCCGAGGCTTGCTCCTGTGCCGTACCGACAGAAACGGCCGGGATCAAAATAATAGCGATACCGAGCAACACAATAAACGAATTGACTTTTTGACTATGTAAAAACACAATTTCGTCCTTGTTAAATTTACCTGCAATATTATAGACATTCTCCGGCAAATCATTTTACAAAAAAAATACTGCCCTATAGGCAGCCGCCTGAAAGCGGGCCTGTCAAGTTGGCGTAGTTATTGCTTGTTTTATTACCAAAAATGGCATTGTTTCAATATTAAGAATCCACTGTAATAACATATATCGTTAATTTAAAGCACTATAAGCTATTATTATAGATACACTTATGTAATAAAAATTGGAACTGCTTATTCTGTGTATTAAAGCTGGTATATCTTTTGCAGCTTTAGTATAAATTATGCTAAAAATAACGATTAAAACTTACAGAAGCCAGAATATATAGGAGGCAAACAATTATGGCAGTCAAAGAATTGGCATTTGAGTCGCAAGCACGAGCCAGTCTGTTGGCCGGTGTGGAAAAACTCGCATCGGCAGTCAAACCAACCCTCGGACCGAGAGGTCGAAATGCCGTTATCGATAAAAGCTGGGGCGGACCGACCGTAACCAAAGATGGTGTAACGGTGGCTGAAGAAGTTGACCTAATCGATAAGAACGAGAATCTCGGTGCAAAGCTGGTCAAAGAAGCCGCAAGCAAGACATCGAAAATCGCCGGTGACGGAACCACAACGGCAACGGTCCTTACTGAGGCGCTCTTTAAAGAAGCCTGTAAAAATCTTGCCTCCGGGGCCGATGCAATGGCCCTGAACCGCGGCATGCAGCAAGCGGCGAAGGCCGTTACGGATAAGCTCAAAACGCTCATCAAACCAATCGATATTACAAAAGCCAATGATATCATCAATATCGCATCAGTATCAGCCAACAACGATGTCGAAATCGGCAAGAAAATGGCCGAAGCTTTTCAGAAAGTTGGCAAAGACGGCGTCATCACGGTCGAAGAAGGTAAAAGCTTCGAGACAACAATCGAGTTTGTCGAAGGTATGCAGTTCGACCGCGGTTATCTATCTCCACATTTCGTTACCGATGTTGATAATATGGTCTGCGAGCTGAGCAAACCATTTATACTTATACACGAAGAAAAAATCAGCAATGTGGCCAAACTCGTGCCACTTCTTGAAAAAATCGCAAAAGCTAAAAAACCTCTTTTGATTATAGCCGAGGATGTCGAGAGCGAAGCATTAGCAACTCTCGTAGTCAATAAGCTAAAAGGTATCCTACAGATCGCAGCGGTCAAAGCCCCCGGCTACGGCGACCGCAGAAAAGCTATGCTTCAGGATATTGCGGTGCTGACCGGGGCCGAACCAATCTTCAAAGACCTTGGAATCGAGATGGAAAACATCGGTATCGAACAGCTCGGACAGGCCAAGAAAATCACAATAGACAATGATAATACAATTATTGTCGAAGGAGCAGGAAGCCAGAATGCCATCAAAGGCAGAATCAGTCAGATAAAAAGCGAGATAGAATCAACAACCAGTGACTACGACCGCGAGAAACTCCAGGAGAGACTAGCCAAACTCACCGGCGGAGTCGCTCAAATCAATGTCGGGGCGGCAAGCGAAGCGGAATTGAAGGAAAGAAAAGCACGGATCGAAGATGCTTTGCACGCCACCAGAGCAGCCATCGAAGAAGGTATCGTACCCGGCGGAGGTGTGGCACTAATCCGCTGTATCGATGCCGTCAGGAAACTCAAACTCGAAGGCGACGAAAAAACCGGTGCGGACATCCTGGTCAAGGCCCTTTCTATGCCGTGCTACTATATCGCATATAACGCCGGTGCAACTCCCAATATCGTCGTGAACAAGGTATCGGAAAGCAAAGGCGGATTCGGTTACAATGCCAATACGGATAAATATGAAGATTTGCTGGAAGCCGGTGTCATCGATCCCGCAAAAGTTACACGAATCGCTTTGCAAAACGCCGTTAGCATTGCCGGTCTGCTTCTGACGACAAATTGCCTGGTGACTGAGAAGCCGAAAGAAAAGGACGATGTGTCCCCAGGCGGACCCGGCGGGATGGATCCCGGCATGGGTGGCATGGGTGGCATGGGCGGCATGGGTGGCATGGGTATGATGTAAAAAGGATAAGTGCTCCTTTGACTCCAAGCAAAATTGTGGTCGGTATCAATTATACATAGTCGCACAGGCCTTTAGCTCTGGAATATAACAGATACGATTAAGTATAAGAACAAAAAAAATGAACAAAAATATTGATAAAAAAAAGATAAGGAGTGAGTTATGAACCTTAAACCTCTGGATGACAGAATAGTAATCAAGCAGTCGGACGCCGAGGAAAAGACTTCCGGTGGGATTATTCTGCCGGACACGGCAAGGGAAAAACCGCAGATCGGTACGGTCGTAGCCGTCGGACCCGGTAAAATTCTCGATGACGGCAAGCGTGCTAATATGTCGGCGAAAAAAAAGGATGAAGTTATATACGCAAAGTACATGGGAAGTGACGTCGAGATCGACGGTCAGAAATATGTCATTCTAAGGGAAAGTGACGTACTCGGAATCGTCGAAAGATAAAATATTCAAGCAATAAAACGGCAGAAAAAATCAATTAATATCAAGAGGTGATAAAAAATGGCAAAACAATTAATGTTTGACGATGCGGCACGGGCACAGCTCAAAGAAGGCTTGTCGCAATTGGCCGGCGCGGTCAAAGTGACTCTCGGTCCGACCGGCAAAAATGTTATTCTTCATAAAAGCTGGGGCTCTCCGAAAGTGACAAAGGACGGCGTCTCGGTCAGCAAGGAAATCGAGCTTCCCGAACCATTCAAGAATATGGGGGCCAAAATGGTCAATGAAGCCGCCAGTAAGACCTCCGACGTTGTCGGTGACGGAACTACAACTTCAACAGTATTGACCGAGGCAATTTATCTCGCCGGTTTAAAACACGTAACCGTCGGAGCAAATCCGATGGCCATTCAACGAGGCATCAGCGAAGCAGCTCAGGCCGCTATAAAATATATCCAGTCGGTCAGCGTTCCGGTAAAAGGCCACGACGATATTGCAAAGGTGGCGACTATCAGCGCAAATAACGATGCCAATGTCGGTGAGAAGCTTGCTGAAGCGATGGATGCGGTGGGAGCAGAAGGTGTCATTGAAGTTGAAGAAGGAAAAGGAATGCAAACCGAACTTAGTGTCGTCGAAGGCATGCAGTTCGACAAGGGCTACATCTCACCATACTTCATGACCAATCCCGAGACGCTCGAAGCGGTTTTCGAAGACGTTTATATCCTGTTGCATGAAAAGAAAATTTCCAATGTTCGCGAAATCATCCCCCTGCTCGAAAAGGTCGCCCAGGTAGGAAGACCTCTGCTGATTATCGCTGAAGATGTCGAGGGTGAAGCTCTGGCGGCACTTGTTATCAATCGCCTGCAGGGAATACTCAAGATTTGCGCGGTCAAGGCTCCGGGATTCGGCGACCGCAGGAAAGCCATGCTGGCCGATTTGGCCGTAGCAACAGGCGGGCAGGTGATTACCGAAGATTTAGGCATTAAGCTTGAAAAAATAGAGCTTTCCCAGTTAGGCCAGGCGAAAAAGATTGTTGTGGATAAGGAAACAACGACCATCATAGAAGGAGCCGGAAAAAAGAAAGATATTAATGCCCGCTGCGACCAGATCCGAAATCAAATTCAAAAAACTACCAGTGACTACGACCGCGAGAAATTACAGGAGCGATTAGCCAAACTGACCGGCGGAGTTGCCGTAATTAAAGCAGGTGCCGCAACCGAAACTGAAATGAAGGAACGTAAAGACCTGCTGGATGATGCGCTTCATGCCACAAGAGCGGCAGCTCAGGAAGGTGTTGTCCCCGGCGGCGGCGTTGTATTTCTCCAGGCAATCAGTGAAGTGAAAAAAGCCAGGGCAAAAGCCAAGGGCGAGGAAAAAATCGGCTTCGACATCATTATCAACGCTTTGAAAGCACCGACAACTCAGATTGTCGAAAATTGCGGCGAGCCGGGTGACGTTATTGTTGCACAACTGCTCGAAAAAGGTAAAAATATCGGCTACGATGCCAACACCGGTCAATTTGTAGATATGCTCAAGGCTGGAATCATCGACCCGGCAAAAGTTGCAAGGACGGCCCTTGAAATGGCTGCTTCGATAGCAGGCTTGATGCTGACAACCAATGTGCTGGTCGCTGAACTGAAAGACAAGGACAAAGACGAAGTGCCGATTCCCGGGTCAGTAAGATAATATACGGTGGTCCGTGACATGTGATTCCGATTTATGAGCGACAAGTCATGGGAAACGAGACAATGGCCAAACGAGATTATTACGAAGTTTTAGGCGTAGATAAAAAAGCTACCGCCGATGAAATTAAACGCGCATATCGTCGCATGGCAATAAAGTACCATCCGGATAAGAATCCGGGTGACAAGGAAGCCGAAGCGAAATTCAAGGAATGTGCTGAAGCCTACGAAGTCCTGAGTGATACGGGAAAACGGCAGCAGTACGAACAGTTCGGACATGAAGGTCTCCGCGGCTCCGGGATGCATGATTTCTCCCGAATGAATGTCGAAGATATTTTCAGTATGTTCGGCATTGACGATTTCTTCGGTGGTATTTTCGGCGGTAGAGGCAGGAGGTCAGGCCAAAGAGCCGGGCCTACTCGTGGTTACGACCTGGAAACCACTGTAGAATTGACTCTCCATGATGTTGCCAAAGGAGCAGAAAAAACTATCGAATTCACCCGCCAGGATACATGCGGCGAATGCAACGGCAGCGGCTGCGCCAGGGGAAGCTCGCCGGGGCAATGCCCGACCTGCAGGGGAACGGGGCAAGTCGCAAGAGGTGGTGGTTTTTTCCAGATGGTCTCATCCTGCCGACAATGCGGTGGTACCGGGCGAATCATCACAAATCCCTGCAAAAAATGCAGAGGAGCAGGCAGAGTTCCTAAACGAAGAACCGTTAATATCAAAATCCCACCCGGCGTCCACGAAGGACAGGGTATAAGAGTCGCCAACGAAGGTGAGCCCGGCAGAAAAGGAGGTCCCAGAGGTGATCTCTATTGTTATATCAGACTGAAACCTCACGAATTCCTGCAGCGGGACGGAAACGATTTAATCGCCGTCGTGCCTATAAGCTTTACACAGGCCGCTCTCGGGACAACTATTGACGTACCGAGTCTCAACGGTACACGCGGACTGAAAATTCCACCCGGGACCCAATACGGCAGTATTTTCAGAATCAAAGGTCAGGGACTTCCGAATATGCGAACGCATCAAACCGGCGACCAGCTCGTACAAATAATAATAGAAACACCGACAAAGCTAAATAAGCAGCAGCAGGAACTACTGAGAGAATTCGCTAAAACAGAAAACAAAAGAGTTTCTCCGAAATCCCAAGGCTTTTTTGAGAAGCTGAAGAAACATCTTGGTGACAACTGATGAAAAAGAAAAGCAAAGATAAACCAACAGCCGAAGATTTACATGAAGCAGAGAATAACAAATCCGTGAGTGACGAACCGGAAAAGCTTCATGAGATCATAGAGAATCTAAAGAAAGAAAAGGAAGAGTTTTTCGAGAAGCTCCAGCGTGTAAGCGCCGACTATGCGAATTACCAGAAAAGAGCCCCCAAACAAATAGCCGACACTGTCGCGTACGAAAAAGAAATGATCATCAAATCACTGCTGCCGGCCCTGGATAATTTCGAACATACGCTTCAAAACACACAATCAGTGGAAAATATAGACGCCCTTATTCAGGGCATCAAAATTATTTACGATCAAATGCTCGACATCCTGAAATCACACGGCGTAGAACCGATTAAAGCATTGGGTGAAACCTTTGATCCGGCCATGCACGAAGCGATGATGCAAAAAACGGAACCGGAAAAAGAAAACAACATCGTGCTGCAGGAATTTCAGAAGGGATATAAACTCAACGGCCGGGTAATCAGACCGGTAAAAGTAATCGTCAACAAACTTACAACAGGACAAATTCAGGACACAAACCCGGACGAAGACACCGACGAATTCGAAACTACAGATTCGGAGTAATGGTGATGCCTACTTATGAATATATGTGTGAAAACTGTGGATGCGAGTTTGAAAAGTTCCAGTCTATAACCGCCAAAGTCCTGCGAACCTGTCCCGAGTGCGGCAAAAAGAAACTCAAACGTCTCATCGGAACCGGAGCAGGTGTTATCTTCAAAGGTTCCGGATTCTACGAGACTGATTACAGGAGCGAAAGTTACAAGAAAGCCGCCGAAAAAGAAAAGAAAAGCTCCGAAGTTAAAAAGGAAGAAGTTAAAACAGACAAGAAAGAATCAAAAGCAGGAACGCAAAAGGATTTAAAAGGCAAGACAGCCAGGAAAGACAACAAGAAATCAGCCCGACTTTCCGGCCGCTAACAACTTTACGATCTTAATAATCATTGAACTCTACCGGAAAATACGGTTCAAACACTTTCGGTTTCGACAACAAATTCGTCATTCTCGAAAAAGACACTTTTTAGTTGCAGACCTCTGATATTTTTTTCCTGAAGCAATTTATCAATATCAACAACAATATTCAGATATTCGAGTCTCATGTATACCGGCATTTCGAAGTCCAACAACTGGTCGAACCGGCCTATTGCTTTATTGACCTGGCTGCTTACGACAGTCAGTTCGAATATCACATTATTATTGTCAAAGCTTGAGAATCTCAATGACGCCGGAATGAATGGTAGAATAAAAGATTGAGTTTTTATATAGAAATGGACATTATCACCTTTAACTTTCACGCGTATTATGTTCTTAGGTAATAAACCGTTGGAGATCAGGATTTTTATCAATTCTTTTATACTAAAAATTATTTTTGCCATTGTTTTCCTTTAGAAAATTCCTTGTTAGTTTCGTGCTTAATATAAGAAAATATGTTAGCATTATGCAAGGATTTTTCACTCATAGCTGGCGTGAACAGTAAAGCAGTCTTTAGAAATAAAGTATTCACAATGCCCGGTGAAGAACATACACGAATATAAATATGATGTTGTTCTGTAAGGAATCGGTCTTCATATAGTTACTCCTTTGATTGAATCAGGAAATCTATTCAAAGAAAACCGGAATAAGCTTTGTTATTTAACTACTGCAAAATCCCACGAGTGTCACCTGAGTGTCTGTACATCACTTTATAGCCGATACTGCAGAAAAGCACTATGTTTAGTAGAACCGTTATTTACGGAAATATCGTTATATCCGGCACCGGTTCTGGCACATATATATAGAAGTTAAGAAATTGTTCTCAAATAAAGAAGTGAGGATTGAGGTTATCAATAATCGGCATGTGTACAATATGAAGTTACGATACAGGGCGTATCCTGTATCGCCCAGGATGGGTCAGCGAAAATAGCCTTTTCCCTCGGCGAAAACGCTGGCCCCCTTTACAGATTTTCATTACTAAAACTATCCCTCAACGCCACACCATCAAATTACATCAATACCGATTTGACACAAATTTCATACTTCCATAAGTCGATAGACAAATAATGCTGATTCTGCCAGTATAAACAGCATTTATACGCCAAAAACTTACCTATTGACAACTGACTGCCTAATCTGTTATATTTATAATGAGATGCGTTAACCAGGTGTTTTTCTAAAGGCTTTTACTTTGAATAAGTAAATCCTAAAACATCCTTAGTAAATGCTAATATACTCCTCTGGATTGTACATTATGTTATAAGCTTCATATCTATCAAATTCTGTTTAGATTATTAAAGGAAGGGTGTATTTACGTATCAAAAAAAAACTCTTCGGATTATAAAGAGTATCCGGAATAAGAAAACAATCATTCGCTCTTTTTTTACCAATTTTGTTCTGAGGGAGGACTATTATGCGTAGAAGATTGATGTATTTATTTAATTTTGTCCTGTTATTGACGATTCTCCACCGTGGTATAGCTTATGGAATAGATATAAATACAGATCCGAGTCTTGTTGGTTGGTGGAAGCTCGATGACGGCTCTGGAACAATTGCCGTTGATTCATCGTCCAGGGGCAACAACGGCACTTTTGTGGACGCTCCTCAGTGGGTTGTAGGGTATCGTGGAAGTGGATTGTATCTGGACGGCTCCAGCGCCGTGGAGATCGCCACTCCGTTGAATTTGAATTCCAATAATGTGACTATCACCGCATGGGTAAAGCGAAACGGTGAACAGGCCTCATGGGCTGCTTTTGTGTTCACCAGGGCCGGTGGCTCAGTTGCCGGCATTGGGCATAGTGAATCAATTGAGTTGCGCTACCATTGGAATAATGCCACCTGGGCTTTTAGTTCCGGACTCGAGCCACCGGACAATGAATGGTTCTTTGCCGCACTGGTTATAGAACCTACCCAGGGAACGATATATATGAACGAACAGACAGCCGTTAATGTAACGGCTCATGCTATAGAAGAGTTTGATGGTGCACTCTACATAGGCCAAGATCCACAGGGCGGCAGGTTCTTTGATGGTACTATAGATGAGGTTGCAATATTCAATCGGTCACTAACGCAGGAAGAAATTAATAATGTCATGATAGGTGTTCCTCCTACTCTGGCCTCTGATCCCATCCCTGCTAATGAGGCGACAGATATTACCCGGGATGTGGTTCTGAGCTGGACTCCGGGTATCTCTGCCCAGACACATGATGTGTATCTGGGAACAACTCTCGATGATGTGAGCAATGCCGAAGCAGACAGTCCTCTTCTTATTGGTCCGGCCCAGGATGTAAACACATATAATGCTGGCCGGCTGGGATTTGGTCAGACTTACTTCTGGCGGGTAGATGAAGTTAATGCTCCGCCGGACAGTACGGTTTACAAAGGCAGTATTTGGAGCTTTACGGTTGAAACTTATATGTATTCGATCGATGCCGAAGATATAATCGCGACGGCCTCAAGCTCCGCAGTCGGTCAGGGGCCGGAAAATACAATAAACCGCTTGGGTCTTGTAGGTAACTTGCACTCAAAAGAAATTGAGGATATGTGGCTCAGCGGTCCGGAGCAGCCCGGGGCGGCATGGATTCAATATGAGTTTGACAAACCTTACAAGCTGCATGAAATGCTGGTATGGAACTATAACGCAGAAGACATCCTTACTTTTTACGGCCTTTGGGAAGTTAAGATAGAATACTCGACCGATGCAAATACCTGGGCACAGCTCGATAACGTTCCTGAATTTGCCCCGGCCCCCGGCATGGCGAATTATGCATACAATACAAACGTTCCTTTTGACGGCGTGCCGGCAAAATATGTTAGGATTACTGCACACAGTAATTTGAGCATGGGCTTATTAGACCAATATGGTCTGAGCGAGGTGATGTTCATGTACATACCTGTCAGTGCGAGAGAGCCGGAACCGAATGACGGAGCAACAGATGTTGCTATCGATGCGACTCTCAGTTGGAGACCCGGTAGAGAAGCCGACGAGCATAAGATATATCTCAGTGACAATGAACAGTCCATCATAGACGGTACCGCTCCTGTTACAATTGTCAACCAGGCCAGCTATAATACACCCACTCTCGATTTAAGCAGTATTTATTACTGGAGGATTGATGAGGTCAATAACACCGAAACTCCTGCATCCTGGCAAAGTAATATCTGGAGTTTTTCGACACAAGAATATGTATCTGTTGATGACTTCGAATCCTACAATGATATTGAAGTAGGTCAGAATGGCAGCAATCTTGTCTATTCGACGTGGAAAGATGGATTAGACAATCCATCAACAAATGGCTCAATCATAGGGTATTTTGAGGCGTTCCAGCCAACTATGGAATCCGGAATTGTTCATAGTGACGGTCAGTCAGTACCATTAATGTACGACAACAGTGTGGCGAGTTTATCAGAAGTTACAGCAAATACTGTCGATTTGTCGATCGGACAAGATTGGACAAAAGGCGACGCTCAGACTTTTATCCTTTGGTTCTTCGGCGATCCGAACAATTCCGCGACTGAGCGGATGTATGTAAAAATTAATACCAACAAGGTCATCTACGATGGCGATTCCGACAACTTAACAAAGCGACGATGGACACAATGGAATATTGATTTGGTATCGCTCGGTATTAATTTGAACAATGTGACAACACTCAGTATCGGCTTTGAGAAAACCGGTGCAACAGGCGGCTCAGGCACTGTGTTAATCGACGATATTAGGTTATATCGATTAGCACCGCCGATTCCAACACCGGTTGATCTTGGAACCGATGACCTTGTGGCATATTATATGTTTGAAAATAATTCCGATGATAGTTCGGGCAACGGCCTTAACGGCACAATTGCAGGAAATCCAATTTATATACAAAGTCTGGCAGGCTACGGTATGGCGCTACAATTAGACGGTGTCGATGATTATGTAAACTGCGGTAACAGCACGAGCTTAGATATCACCGAAGAGATTACGCTCTCGGCGTGGGTTAAAACAAGCGATGCCGGTAACGATGAAAATAATCCCTTTGTGACTAAGGGAGATCATACCTATGCTATTAAGCATACAGATGACAATGAAATACAGTTTTACATATATGATGGAGATTGGTTCTCAGCGAATGTTAATGTGGATAGCTCTTTTAACGGGGATTGGCGCTTTGTTGCAGGAACTTATGATGGAAATGAAGTCAAGGCATACGTCGATGGTGGACTAAGGGCTGTTATAGCCCATGCCGGAACAATCGAGGTTAGAACCAACGATCTTATTATTGGTGCAAATTCTGAGGCAAGCGATCGATTCTACAATGGAGCCATAGATGATGTTCGAATATATAATCGGGCTTTATCTGAAGGTGAGATTTTATACCTGGCGGATAATTAAAATCTGATAAAAAACTTAAAACGACAGGAATAAAAAAATTAAGATCCTTTTCCGGGATATTGAAGGGCTTATGCCGATTAATTTGGCATAGGCCCTTTTTCTTCTGTTGCTTATTCTTTTATGAATGTTTAATATAAAAAGCCCCTTGAGAATATACGCGGGATTTTGTAATCTAATATCAGCAGGAACATTTGTAGAATATAAAGGAAGATATGAAACAGCTTTTATGAACTGCAAAAAATGTAATATGCAAGTCAGTGATAAAGTGAATATCTGCCCTCACTGCGGAGCTACGGTTAAAAAGTACAAAGCCAAAAAGCAAAAGAAGTGGCACGAGAGAACTTCAGTTACCCTGTGCGTGGCGGCGGTTCTTATTATCGTTGGTCTGGGTTTCGTACATATTATCACGGGTATTGTCTCACCGTATAATCTACCCTTCGATATAGCGCTTAAAAAATCTTTCGGATATCGCGAGACATTTATAGATGCCGGAAAGATTACGGCAATTCCATACTTAGCGGCAAAAATTAAATATCCCATCGGATGTGAAGTACTGCAAAGACTGGAATACATCGAATCCGGCAGTGTTTTCGAGACGGCAATGGCCGAGCAACTCCGGGAGGCAATGAATATATGGCAGGCAGAATTCGAGGAAGCACTTCACAAACCAAAACAACAATGGCGGGACCGGCTACGAGGGAAAACAGAATCATCCGATAAAAATACCGGCAATTCTGTCACTTATAATAACCGGGGAATAGATGCTGCAATAAAAGGCCGATATGAAACGGCCATTTCGGAATTCACCAGAGCCTGCCGAAAAAATCCGGCATACGCTGATGCTTACTACAATCGCGGGCTTGTCTATATTGCTATCGGCCAGTTAGGTAAAGCGATATCTGACTTCACCCGAACAATCGAAATTACTCCCGAGTCTGCCGAACCTTACATTCACAGGGGAAACATTCATGTCACCATGAACCAATACGACCAGGTAATTCAGGACTTCACTAAGGCCCTTGAGATCGACCCGGAGCGCACTGAAATTTATTTCAGACGTGCCCTGGCCTGTTTTGCACAAGGCCAATACGACAAAGCATGGCAGGACGTGAATAAAATACAAAGTATGGGACTGCCGATACCACGTGGATTTCTTAAAAACCTCCACAAGATATCACGATTAGAAAAATAACAATTCACAGATCCAAACTGCTAACCACCACAGCGTCATTATGGCCGATTTTTCACAATCTTCTATTGACATTCAGAGGTTACTATGTTAATTAATTGATTTATATCCACTACAGTTTTACGTTCTATACTACTTTAAGGAGACATATCATGAAGAAAGCATACAAAATATCAGTGCTCACGATGTTCACCGTATTCATGTTAAACGGCGTACTCGGAGCCGAACGTAGAGCCGAGCCTGCAGAGCGAGAGCGACCTCCAGCGCCGGCAATCGAACGCCGAGAACCGGCTCAACCGATGGAGGTGATGCGTAACAGATTAGCCGACCTCAGGCAAGCTGCTCGAAACGCAGAAAGAGGAAACCATCCGGAAGAAGCAAGGGAACTTCGCGAAAAAGTCGCACAATTGGTCGAACAGATTCAATCGCGGACTCAAAGAATGGCACAAAGACGACTTCGTGAAATCGACGAACATCTTGAGCGGCTCAGACAAATCACACGAGAAGCCGAAGAAATTCGCGAGAGAATCAGACTTGAAATCGAGCAACGAGGAAGAGTCTGGATGGAGCCGGAGCGAGAACTGCCGCTTAGGCCGAGAGTACAAAAAAGCATCGAGAACGTACACAACATCATAGGTCAGATAAGAGAGACCTTCATGAGGCAACTGGAGCGAATTGAAGCGACCTTCGGGAGACTTGGTGACAATATAGTGCAGATGGAAAGAGAAATTCAGGAACTCAGGGCGGAAAACGAACGATTAAGGAACCAACTGCGAGAAAGACAAGAACAGAGACGACCCCGGGACCGGGACGTTCCACCGCGAAGGGACACAGAGCGACCGAGAGACGGAGGGGAATTTACCGTTCCCTAAGCTATTGAAGAATCCGGCTTCAACCGCTTAATAAATAGCACAGCCACGCTGCAAGGAGTGCTCCGTAGTTTCCAACCGCATAGCCGATGAGCGCCATCAAAATGCTTGCGGGGACAAGTTTTTCATTATGATGAGCAGCAACGACAGGTGCGCTTGCCGCCCCGCC
Organism: uncultured Pirellulales bacterium; assembly: GCA_964431695.1. Classification (GTDB taxonomy): domain Bacteria; phylum Planctomycetota; class Phycisphaerae; order Sedimentisphaerales; family Anaerobacaceae; genus JAFGPS01. Next base: position 20,008 of record CAYSKI010000016.1, read on the forward strand.
GATATTCGCGGCACTGGCAATCGCCGTGGAATGTATATCCACCCTCAAGATATATGCACCAAACACACAAAAAGCCCCGTGCACAGCTATCCAGATATAGCAGCCCAGAATGAACCATCCTGCGGAAGCTGAAAGCCCGGATATATCGGCCTTAGCTCCCATGTTTGCAACAAAAATATAGACAAGAGCCATTGCAAGTTCGTGGCTTGCAGGAATATTCCTTGCCGGAGTCAACGAAAGCAGCAATCCCATTGTCGTAATTAAAAGTATTTTCCAGGACGAGGCTGTAAGGACCGGTTTGAATTCAGGCAGGTGACCTGATAAGTACTGCGCGATCCAAGTACACAAAAATCCCAACAAAAGAAGGTAAAGAAAATGCCGCATTTTTACGCTTTCCTGCTTCTGTTGAACTTCCGTGCGAACTGTTTCGAGCATTTGAATCCGCCTGTTATCGACTTTCGCAAATCGATTAAAAAACTTGGATAAGTTCTTTGAGCCTAACAGGATTGGCAGCCAGACAATATAAACAAGATTGTCACCAAGTACGGCAAGTCCGAATCCCCGGCCGCTTGTACCGAGTCCCTCGCTGACGGCCGCCATATTTCCCGTGCCGCCGATCCAGCTACCGGCAAGTGTGCCGAAAGCCTTCCATATATCTTCCGGCAGTTTATCCTTAACAAGCAAAAATGCCACAGGAGCTCCGATGATGACACCGGCTGTCCCGAAAAGCATGACAAAGATCCCCCTGCCTATAATTCTGAACGTCGAAACCACATCCACCTTCAGCAGCATAATCACAATAAACATCGGCAATACGGTCGAACTGAGCCAACCGTAAACAGGTGAGGTTTGAGTCAACACCCCGGTGTTCGACAACACAGCGGGTATCGCATAAATAAAAATTAAAGGCGGAAAATAATTGAAGAGTTTCCACTTTGTTCGCTCTTCGAGAAAAAAGAAAAAAGCCCCGACTCCACACAGGGCCGTTAAAACACCAACCGGACTGGAAACTAATGCATCATCCATGATTTATCTTTTTTAAGGCCATTTTTTCAGCAATACATAACCTAACCAGTATTCTACATCCACACATATATCTATGTTATATATATCAGATTGACTCTATTTTCTACAAGAGGAATGTAATTGCCAGAGTCGATATCGATAGCGTCAAGACATATTTGTATTTCATCGGCGGTATTAATCAACGAGATTTATGGTGTTATAAGTTGATTTTCAACTAATGTTATATTCGGCCGGGGTGGCGGGGGCATATCTGCTCCAAGGTAGAAGCCGGGCTGCGTCGGCTGGTTATACGCGACATTTTGCCAGGCCACACTCAGCCTATAAATCGGGTCATGCATTAACGTATAAAAACGATATTCCGTCGGTACGGTGATCGTATAAATCCGAAGCTGCTGGTTGTCACTCGTTCTCCAGATGACTTCCTCCCGCCAGTCACCCAAAATATCGGCACACAGAGCCGGCGTTGATTTCGTGCCGTTATTGGAAGAACAACCGACGGCCGTAAGCAATCTGCCGGCACCATATTTATCAATCCTGTTACTATCAAGCAATTCACGAAGCAAATCGCCGTCCCACCAGCATGCAAAATTAGTTGACGAAGGAGTGCTGCCGATACTTTCCCCCTTGCAGTTACGTAATCCGCCTGGTCCGCCCCAGCACTCGTATCCTAAATGACTGGCATCAATATCGGCGGCAAGTCCCCTTCCTGAATCGTAATTTGCCGTCTGCCATATAATCTCACCGGTTAAGGCATCACGCAATTCCGCGCCTGGATTATTATTTCCTTCATGAATTTGAAAAACCTCCAGACCCGGCCTTTCCGGATCTATATCGGATAAGTGCATCGCATCTCCATGTCCCAAACCGGTCGAATAAAGCCCGGTACCATCATGGTCAATGGCACACGCTCCGTAGATAATTTCATCTCTGCCGTCGCCGTCAACGTCACCGACACTAAGCTGATGATTGCCCTGTCCGCGATAGGGATCGTTTTCAGGCGGCCCGAACATCGTATCGAAGATCCATACGTTGGTTAGCTGGCCATCCCTCCAGTTCCACGCGGCCAGAACGGTGCGGCCGGGGTAACCGCTTTGGCCGTAATAATAACCGCGGCACATTACCAGGCTGGGTCGTTCGCCGTCAAGATATGCGATGCACGCCAGAAACCGGTCACATCTGTTGCCGTAGCTGTCCCCCCAAATTTCTTTTAGCTGTTGTGGAGTCGGATAAAGCGTGTCCGGATGACGCGGCGGAATATAGTCGGTAGTGACAAGCTCGGCACCGGTCAAACCGTCAAAGATAGTCAAAAATTCCGGCCCTTCGAGGATACGTCCGCTTGAATTACGATAATCCGCGTTGGGATCGCCGATGGTCTTGCCGAGGCCGTCAACAGTACCATCGGCCGTCTTACAGGCAACTTCCGCCCTGCCGTCACAATCCAAATCATAGACCATAAACTGAGTGTAATGGGCGCCCTCACGAATATTTATCCCTAAATTAATTTCCCAGAGAAATGTCCCGTCCAGTTTGTATGCCTGAAGTATCGGCTCATCGGTATATCCATCATGGGCATTATCATGACTGGCTCCGGTCTGGTGCAGGACAATTTCATATTCACCGTCTCCGTCGAGGTCTCCGACAGACGCATCGTTGGGTGTATAACCGGCGGGGGTCTCAAGGGGGATTGTGAAGTATTGTTTTACAGGTGCATCTTCCGGAAGAGTAAATGCAGCACCTGCCGCCAGCTCGTTGCCGTCTATTACAGGCTTTACAAAATAGGAAACAGATTGGTTCAGATTGACGCTATAATCAATATAGTTTGTGCTTTGAGTGATAGGTACATCATTGATTTTGACAGGCTCCGCGTCGCTGGTCGAACGATAGAGATTGAAGGCGATCGTTTCCGGATCTATCCCTAACATTCGCCACCCTACATACACATCGCTGCTTCTTAATCCTCCAAGATTGACGGCAATTAATCCGCGGCCTAGACTTTCCATCTGCCGCGGCGGCATTGATTCTTCTGATTCGCCCGAAATCACATTTTCATGATCGGCCCATAATGGCAGAGGTAAAAAAATCAAGATTATCAACAATAAGATTATACTATGGTACGGAAAGGATTTTTTCATAGCGGCACCAAGAGGGCTTTGGGAAAGTGCATTATATTCGATCAAAAATGGCTGTTTCTATCGGCACCCGTACCTCTGTAATAAACTTTATTATAAATTCATTCCCGATCAGTTTATCTGTCATCCTTATAACTCTATCATATCATACCTTACATTAAAATTCAATCTTAGTTGAATTTGTCCCATCCATAGTTGAAGGTTGATAAAATCAGTGGCTTGCAAACTGTCAATAATAGGTCGTCCGTATTAGTTCAGACAGCGGCAAAATAAGCTACCGTTGTCACGCTTCCCGACGGGGGCAAAATCGTCAGGTGTGCACTGCATAGAGGCAGACATACCGGAGGATTCGTCCCCTTCGGGAATTTTTTTTTACCACGGTGAAGCCGGAACTTTTCAATCTTTTTCTGTCTTCCGAATTCTGGCTTCTGTATTTGCCGTAAGGCATCCTGTGGACTGCCTTTAGGAATTGGCTTTGTTTTCTTGTCTCGGCGTAGTCGCAGACGAAGCCGGATTTGCCGTATCTCTTTACCATAATTGACCTTACACTAATTTGCCTATTTTAAAATTGGCTTTGTTTTTTCAAAAAAGGTCGATTTGTAGAGAACACTCTATAACTGTCGAATCCCCTTTGCTACAAGATCAAAACCTGATTTTTTAATTTTTGAATTGTCATTTTGCGTTTTGCCCTTTTACCCATTCGGCTCCACTCAGGGCATGTTTTTGATTTGTTTCCCCCCTAATTTTTAAGATTTGCCGTTTTCTGTCTTCTGTGTTCTCCATTAGGAGTCCCAAAGACTGTTTTCTGTCTATTGTATCCAAAAATCCCCATTATACAACGAAAAACCGCGATTTTCGGTGAAAAATGTCCGTGACTTGCCACTGGTGATTCGTGTCTTGTCTTCCTGTCCCAAAGGATTAAACTCCGGCAGTCCCATCGGGGGCATCATATGGCGGAATCCACTGCGTTGATATTATAAATGGATACCCGCTCCCCGCTTATGCGGGGACAAACTTGCCCCTGCGAAGGCAGGGGCGAGTATGACATTACGGAATGGTCAGTTTGAGTTAATAATTTCCCATTTTTTGCGTTTTTTAAGTAAAAAATGAGATAGATAGTAACGAATTTCTCGTTTTCACGTCTATTCCTATGGAACAGTAATTTCCTTTGAAGGTAATAATCTATAACAGGATACTATAGTAGCAAACAGTCGGTTTTCGAAGGTATAAAAATAATTAGTCTGCCATGCGTTTGTTCTTGATTAACTTATCGGCACATCTCAAATGTAGTTCTGGAAATTCTTAACTTGTTTTGGTACAATATGTTAATGACGCGGGAAAAATAAAAGGGACGAATTATATGGAACAACCGGCCGAATATCAGATTGAAAATACATCCGAATCCGGTTCTATCGATGAGGCTCAGCTAATCGAGCGTCTTCATAAAGGGCTTGTTAAATTAAGGCACCAGATACACAAAACCGTTATAGGCCAGGACAGTGTTATCGATTCGATGCTTTGCTGTATGCTTGCGGGCGGACACTGCATTGTCCAGGGTGTTCCCGGGCTTGCAAAGACTTTGATGGTGCATTCTGTGGCGGATGCGATGAGTCTGGCATTTAACAGGATACAGTTTACGCCGGATCTGATGCCGTCGGATATAACCGGTGCCGATATCATTCAGAGAGATCCGCAGTCTAAGAAAAGAAAATATGAATTTGTTCACGGCCCTATATTTGCGAATATTGTTCTTGCCGATGAGATTAACCGTACGCCGCCGAAAACTCAGGCCGCTCTTTTACAGGCCATGCAGGAAAGAGAGGTGACCGTTTCCGGCAGGACATACAAGCTGCAGGAGCCGTTCTTCGTTCTTGCCACGCAAAATCCGATCGAACAGGAAGGGACATACCCCCTGCCGGAAGCAGCTTTGGATCGTTTTATGTTCATGATTTACATCGACTATCCTTCGGCCAAAGAGGAGCATCTGATTGTCAAGCAGACAACAACCGGCAAAAAAAGTGTCGTACAGAGTGTTCTGGACAGGAACGATATGATCCTGTTCCAGGAGATTGTCCGAATGGCGCCGGTGAGCGAGACTGTGATTGCATACTGCATAAACCTGGCTCGTGCGACCAGGCCGACGAGCCGGCGCTCGACCAGGATGGTAAAGAAATATCTCAAATGGGGCGCCGGCCCCAGAGCCGGCCAGTTTATGACGCTCGGAGCCAAGGCCAGGGCATTGATAAACGGGCGTATTACTCCGAGCTTCGAGGATGTCAGGGCCGTCAGCAAGTTAGTTCTCCGACACCGCGTCATCCCCAACTTCAACGCCGAGGCAGACGGCATCAGCGTAGAGGGGATTCTTGACGACCTTGTTCATCAGGTGCCGTTGCCGAAATAGATGTCACGAAGTTTTGAATATGGCTGTCAATCGTGAATATCTCGATCCTATATTTTTAAGCAAGCTGGCGAATATGGAACTGGTTGCCCGCTGTGCCGTTGAGGGTTTTTTTTCCGGCCTGCACCCAAGCCCGTTTCATGGTTTTAGTGCCGAATACAGCGACCACCGGCAATATCATCCCGGCGACGAATTAAAGTTCGTGGACTGGAAGGTTTTCGGCCGCAGCGACAAGCTCTATATCAAACGGTTTCAGCAGGAAACAAATACTACAGTCTATATCCTGCTGGATAACAGTAAAAGTATGTCCTTCGCCGGTGAGCGTTCGGTCAGTAAAAGCGAGTATGGCTCATATCTCGCCGCTGCTTTGAGTTACCTGATGCTCGGCCAGGGTGACAGTACTTCCCTGATGCTTTTTGCAGAGAGAATCGTTAAAAAGATCCCTGCAAGCTCAAGACGGACCCACTTGAATATAATTTTGACGACGCTTCAGCATAATAAGCCGCTCGGGCGGACCAACCTGGCATCTGTCCTGCATACACTTGCCGAAACAACAAATCGCAGAGGTCTTGTTATATTAATCTCGGACCTGCTCGATGACGAGGACAGTATTTTCAAAGGCCTCTCTCATTTGAAATTTCTCAGGCACGATGTAATCATATTTCAGATTATGGACCACCAGGAGATAAATCTCGATTATGAAGGACTGATTCAGTTTGAGGATATGGAATCCGGCGATAAAATTCGAACGTTTCCACAGTCTGTCAAACATACGTATCGTCAGCGAGTCACCGAGTTCCTCGATGAAATAGAAAAGACGGCGGGCAGAAGTAATATTGACTATTGTTTTGTAGATACATCCGAACCTTTGGACAGGGCACTGATTGCCTACTTGGCCAAACGAAAGAGGATCAGATGAGTTTTCTGGAGTGGACGTTTCTGTTTGGTTCTATAGCAGTCGCCGGACCTGTGCTGGCGCACATGCTGGCCAAGCCCAGATACAGGCGCTTGCCCTTTACGATGCTCCAGTTTCTGCGGACTAGCCAGACGGAAAGCTACTCCCGCAGGCATCTGCGTGATTTGCTGTTGCTTCTTATGCGATGTGCAATAATTGTTCTGATCGCCCTGCTCTTTGCCCAGCCCATTCTTTATATCAAGCCAAAACCCAAAAATATACGGCACATTTATTATATCGGTCTGGATAATTCAATATCAATGTCGTACAGGGATGGCTCGAGTAGTTACTTCGAGAAGATGAAAGATTCCACCGTCGAACATATTGTATCTGCCGAGGCGGATGCAGTTTTTAATATTTGCTCTTTGGTTTCAGGCAACTGGACTTACGGTCTTTCCAAACAACAGGCCCTGGCGGAGGTCAAAGCCCTGAAACTATCAACAGGCAGCACCGATATGGACGCTTTCCTTTCGGGCATCAGAAACTGCGGTAGTACGATAAATGCGACCGATGAAGTCTCTGTTCTGCTGGTTAGTGACTTTACGCCTCAAATTTTAAATCAATTTCTAAATGTCCAGGAACCGGCAATAGTTGACAATTATAATTACGAGATGATTGTCTCACCTAAACCAGTCAATAACGCCTCGATAGTTCGTGCTCAAGTTGCGGATGCCTCAGTTGATGGATTGGCAATAAATGTTTCTATGGCGAATTATAGTCAGATTCGGCAAAGTCGGCGGTTGACGGCAAAAATTGGAGCAGATGAAGCTGTATCACTCGATGTGGAGCTTCTCCCAAACCAGGTTAAAACTTATCCGGTTAATTTAGGTGAGAGTTTTAACACAGATATGCGATTGTTTGTACCTGTGCAGTTTCTCCTTTCATCAGGGGACGGTCTTGAAACCGACGATACATATTATTTGGCGGTCCGCATACCCCAAAAAAGACAAATCAATATCCTGCTTGCAGAGGCTCTCGAGGATGAGATGTATTTGCTGGATATGGCTATGCAAACTCTCTCCGGCAGAAGTTCGGACAGGATTATTAGAGTCAGGCGAATTACGGCCGGTGAATTAAGCACTGCAAACCTGGAATGGGCGGATGTTCTCGTCTGTTCGGGAATTACCGAACGTCTGGGAACTATGGCCGGGGACATTTCCGATTTCACAGAGGCCGGTGGAAGGATCGTTTTTTTTATGACCGGCGAACCTTCCGCTGCGGCACTGAATCAGTTGTGGCGATTGAAAGTGCTACCCGCCCTGCCGAAAAAAATTATACGGGAGCAAACTTATCCTGAGAACGGCCCCTGTGAAAAAGAATTTTCCGGTGTTGATAATATTGCCGCCAAAGCGATAGTAAACTATAGAATCGACCGAATGCCTGTGAGCGGATTTTGGGAATGCCAGCCGCAACAGGATGGTGTTTGTCTCTGGAAATATCAGAATGGTTCGGGTTTTATCTATTTCAAGCATCTCGGCAACGGCTCAAGCATTCTGGTAAATACTAGCACCGACGGTTCATTGGGATCCCTGACCAAATCGAGTGTCTCGATTGCACTGTGTCAATATTTACTCGGTGAAAATAACCAGGTTCGGGACTATAGTTTTACCTGCAATGAGCGAGTGGTTTTACCTGTAACGGATATCAACCTCGGATCGGATCGACAAAAATCTTTACTGGTCCGTGACTGCGACGGTAATAAAAAAAGGGCGGTCCTAACGGATTCTTCTTTACTGCTGCTCGATCCCGGTTCTGTAGGATGGGTAAAAACCCTGACCGAACCCGAACTTTATGCCGGTGTGAATTTACCGCCCGGTGAAACAGATATGAGCAAGCCGGTTAAAGAGCAAGTGGACAACGCTATGAGCCGTATATTTTCGACAGGCAAGAGAGATAACATATCTTCGGCTGATATTCTTGACACAAAAGAACAAAAACCTGCATGGATTGTACTTGTATGGGTAATAATTTCACTATTGCTGGTCGAATCCTTTGTTGCGAACAGACTCAGGAGATAAATCGGATTTGAATATGGCTGTGAACGTAGAAAACAGGATGGAAGTTTTAGTAGCCAGAGTTGGGAAAGTCAGGCGATGGCTGGCTGCTATCGCAGTCCTTAAGGTCGCGGCTGTCTGCATGCTTTTTACCTGTGGATACATTAGTGCTTACATCTGGCTTGACCACCGATTTAATTTCGGCTTCTTAGGTAGAATAATGGCTTTATTACTTCTTATTGCCGGAGCTGCTGCTATCCTCTATAAATTGTCACGCTTGCTGATGGTCCAGATTTCCTATACGAATGCGGCAAATTATATCGAGAACAAAAACAGTTTCGACCAACAGCTTGTCGCCGCTATGGAATACTTCGAGAAGAAAACAGATTATCCTTATTCCGAGGTGCTTGCCGAATATTTAGTTGCCCGTGCCTGCGATAACAGCGAAGCATTCAGGTTCGATTCCACTATTAAGAAATGGCACGGTTATATCCTTGCGGTAATAGTTATTTGTGGTATGGGTGTAGTTGGTTTCTATATCCAGCAGAATCTTGCTTACCTGAAGACATATTTCACGCGGCTGACAATGCCTTTGGCTGTAATTGAGCCGGTATCGGCAACAAAGCTGGAAGCGACCACGGGAGATTTTGTTGCCGAGCCTGAATCGATGCTGACATTTACGGCCGACATACGAGGGCGTGTTCCAGAAAACGGCAGGCTGGTGCTGGAGCCGGTGACAGGTGACAGTAATGAGGTGCCGTCACGGGAGGAAATCCCTCTATCGCCGGTTATCAGAGAAGATGGTAGTTCGAGCCTCGAAGCATCTAATTATTTCGAAAAGACTGGAAAATTCAGATATCGGTTTGAGGCCGGGCAAACCAGCTCCGAGTGGCATAATATTGAGATTCGTGAAGCGCCGAAGATAGAAAGTATCACGGCTGAAGTTTCATTGCCTGCAAAACTTCTTGATAATAACGTCCTTAAAAACTACGCAGAGCAAATTAAAGACAACAAACTCGAGCTTATAGAGAATAGTACCGTCACGCTCAGTGTCCGAACCACCGAAAAAATAAGCGAGGCGGCAATCACGGGACTGGATAGCCTCTCCAGCAGTGAAAAGCTCAATGGCGCGGACACTTTTACATACACCTTCACGGCGAATAAAGACGGTTCGGTGGGTTTTCGTCTTACAGATGAAAAAGGTTTAACGAATAAAAATATCCCCGACCTGGAAATCAGGCTGAAAACCGATGAGCCGCCGAAATTCGAACTTATTTCACCTGAAAGCGACTATCTTGCGACAAACGTTGCGAGCATTCCGATAGGGTTCGAAGTTTCGGATGACTTCGGATTAAGCTCGGTTCAAATGTGCCTCGAACTGCCGGAACGCAAACCGGTGGTAATAGATATTCCCATTGAACCGGGCGAAAAAGAACGAAAGGTCACTTATGTCCTTGAGCTGGAAGGTTACGACCTGGAGGTAGGTGACAGTATATTGTTTTATGCCCGTGCGAGCGATATCGCAACCGGCATAATTCCCGAGAACAACAATTCGAGCAGCGATACGTATTTTATCGAGATTCGCCCTTACCAGCAATTCTGGCACTTGATGCCGGGTGGTGGCGAAAGTAAAAGCTCCGGCGGCGTTCCTGAAGGTCTGATGACCGTGCTTGAATACACACGGGCAATTGTTAAAAAGACATGGACAATTGCGAGCAAACAAAATCCGACCGACCAGGACCGCTCAAGGCTCGACTCAATAGGCGATGATCTATCTTATTGTTCGGAACTTCTGAAGATTATCCGTGACGACCCGGAGAATAAATTCACGGATGCTCATAAAGCGGTGTTAAACCAGGTTTTGAGCCGGTATGACCAGGCACATGGCGATTTGGGCCGCCATGATGCTTCCGCCGCTCTGGTGCCGGAAAAAGATGCATACAGGATTTTGAGAAAATTCATTCTTGAGCTGGACTTGCAATATAATCCGCCGTCGAGCGGCCAAAGTGCTCCGCAGGAAAAACCAGACAAGGTGACACTTCGGGAATCGCCGGAATTTACCGGTATGGAAGAAGAACGCATCGAAGCCGAAATGCAGAAAATGCAGCGTAATATCGAGCAGTTAAGACGCCAGCAAAAACAATTAAAGACCGATTTTGAGAATTTCCTGGAACAGAAGGAAAAGGCCAGGAATAAATCACAAACCGAGCCGGGGGAAAATCAGACCGAAAAAGAAAGCACCGAACAAAAACAGCAGGATGACTCCGGCAGCGGCAAAAATCAGAACGGCAGCAAACAGGAGAGTCAAAGTGATACGGACTCTCAAAGCAACGGTGACAGTTCCGGCAAGGGTCAGGAAGCCGGCCAAAGCCAGAGTAGCTCCGCCGGGAGTCAGCAGGCCCAAATGAAACAAGCGGATTCAACTTCTCAAAGCGGCGGCTCGACCGAGGGTGGTGGTGACAAACAGGCGGACAGCCAAAATCAGGGAAAAGCAGCCTCAAGCGGTGAAAGTACTGAGCCAGGTGACGATATGGGAGCAGACCAGATCCCGCGGGACTCCGGTGAGGACATGCGCGATTCGATAAATGAGAATGCCAGGTTGAGAATGCTCCAGGCAAGACAAAGATCTTTGCAGGAGAAAGTATCGCAGTTGAAACAGGATTTAGAAAAAATACCGCGGGGTGAGAATGTGGCGACTACAAAAGCTTCGGAGCAGGCCCAAAAACATCTCGATAAGGCCATCGAAAAGATGGAACAGTTTCAGAGAAAGACCGATGAGGTACGTTATGACGCCCAGCCGGATACTCATAAGGCTACGGAGGCTGTGGAATTAATGGATTCGGCTGAGCGTGACATGGCTTCAGCAGAAAATGCACTCGAAGCCGGTACGATGTTTAGCGACAAGCAACAATTGGCGAAAAAGGCCAAGGAAATGGCCGAGCAATTATCCCAGGATGCAGAAGCTCTTGACGAATCTCTTACGGCGGTTGAACGCGAGGAAATGCTTGCTCGACTAAAAGCCGCCGAGCGGTTGCTGGAGAGCATGGCGGGAGCCAGTTGGGCAACAATGCGCAAAGGCGGAGGGCAAACCGGAGGAGGTAATGTTTTAACTAAAGATGAAACCAGCGCCGCCGATACGGCACGAGAGATTTCCCGCCGGTTCTGGTCGATTGCACTTGATGCACAAAAACACGTGGAAAAACCGATCGAGGATAAACCTTCGGATGTGAGGTTCTATGAGCTTGAGAACGAATTTTTCGAGAATGCAGCCAAATACAATCGAAGGTCCGAACAAAAATGATATTCGCGAATTATCCGGGACATTTTATTGTTGCTTTTTTGCTGGTGGTTTCCGCCGGCCTGGTCGTCCTCGCGTTTCACTGTCGTGAAATGCAAAAGGAGAAAATTAGATCATACAGGTTCCTGATGATGGGATTAAGATATACCTCGATTTTAATTTTATTAGTGATACTGTGGAATCCGTCCCGGTCCAAATTAGTCGATGAGATCACCAGAAATTCGGTGTTGGTATTATTCGATACCAGCCGGAGCATGTCTGTTATCGAAGAGCAAGATTTGACGAGATTGGATAAGGCCGTGAAGATTTTTAACGATGTCTTTCGTCCCGAGAATAAAAAGGGACCCGAATATACAATCCTCGGTTTTGATAATCATGTTTATCACAGCGGCTCAACCCGGTTGTTGAAGCGATGGGGTACCGAAACGGATATACAAAGCGTTTTCGCAACAATAGGAAAATATGATATTGCCGTCTCGGACAATAGCGACAGTGACAAACCGGAAAACGCCGACAAAGCCGCCGGAAATGATAATGACCGAGATACAGGCGTATCGAAAGCCAAAGGTGCTGTTATTTTCACAGATGGCCGGGCAGATGACCAGGGGCTTGCACCGTATGTCCCTCTTGTCAGGAGCGATTTTCCGATAGTGATTGTCGGAGTTGGTTCGAGAAAGTATGTGACCGATATCGGGATAAAATCATTAAAAAGTCCGGCAAGAGCTTCGATTGATTCTGCTTACAGCGTGGAAGTTGTCGTCTCGGCGAATAATCCCGGTAAAGAGCCTGTTGTAATAGAGTTGCTCGAAGACGATGAGGTAATTGACAAGAGACAAATTGATCCTGAAATATTTTCCTGGAAGAGTGTGAAAGGGAAAAAAGATGTCACGGTAGAATTCACGGTCGTCGCTGATAGCCTTGGCAGTCACAGTCTCTTAGCTCGCGCCCGGGCGCTTAAAAACGAAGTTAATCAGGCCAATAATATTCACGGGGCGATGGTTGAGGTCGTAGAGACCGACAAACTTCGAGTCCTGTTTTATACACAGGCTGCCAATTTTAATGTTGGGAAGCTCCGACAGGTTTTAGCCCGGGACCATCGGATTCAACTGGATTTCGGGCTGGATGCGATAAAAACTGTCGGACTATCCGCAGAGGCATCGAAAAAGTTAGGCTATGTCAGATTGCCTGAAAATCGTGAAGGATTTAACAAGTATGACATCATGATCCTTGAGCATTGCCTCTTGGATAATCTGACAAACGAACAAATCGATGGTTTGTATAGTTTCGTGGTTCAGAGAGGCGGAGGACTTATTTTGCTGCCGGGACGGGGGGATTTTGGCCCTGGCAACTGGAAGAATCCCGGAATTCAATCACTTTTTCCGGTTATCTTCGAGAAGGACGATCCGAAGCTATGGCCTCCGAATCCCTGCAGAATAGAGCTTACCACCGAAGCATTAAACAGTAATATAATCGGTCCTGACGATTTAGAGCGATACGATATTGAAGTTTCGGCATTTTACCGGATTGCAAAAGTCAAGCCTGCCGCAAGCACATTTGCTAAATCCGGTGATATACCTTTGGTTATCCTTCATCGGGTCGGACGTGGAAGAGTGTGCCTGCTCAATATATCGCGCATTTTTCTGTGGTATCGTGAAGACGAGCAAGGTGGTCTGTTATACAAGCTCGTCTCGGGATTAATATCGAGCATTGGTGCAACTCCGGAGCCGGCTTCCGGCATAGAACTATTTGCAGAGCGAGCAGATAGTCAGGGTGATAAAGTTAAGTTCAGTGCGCGCGTGTGCGACAATTCTTTTGCCCCCGTTGAACAGGCGAACGTCCTGCTTAATATCAAAGAACAGGTTTTGACAATGGAACCGTCGGGTAAGGGATATTATATTGCCGAAATTGACAACGTTGATACCGACACTGTTATTGCGACCGCCCAGGCGGAAGTCGGCGGTGTGTTTCTCGGGGAAAAGACTATTGCCGTAAATTTGCCCCCCCGTCAAACGGAGATGTCCGATACTTAAATAAACGAACAATTTATGCAGGCTCTCGCAGAACGCATCAAAGGAAGATATGTCCATGCGGATGACATCAATGGAGATATTACCGAAATATTTGAAGCACAAACGCACCTTGGTATGTCCAGAAGTATGACAAGTATCTGGCCGAGATGGCCGCTGTTTTTAGTCTTGTGTATCATCCTGAGTATGGAGTGGTTTTTAAGACGAAGAAAGGGACTTGTATAAAATACAGGATTTAAGATATGAAAAAAATAGGTTATGTAATTTTAATTACTATTATCGTGTGTATTACGACTGTTACTGAAGGTGGCACCGATAAAAACCGGGGACAGACAGACCGAAAAAGTTATGCTCTTGTTGTCGGTGGAATAAGCAAGGAACCTCAGGATAAATTGAATATGACAAAAGCTGTAACAGAGCTTCAGAAATTGCTGAAAAATAATCCCGAAGTCAGTGACAAAACTCTTACCATTCTTTTAGCTGATAATTTGCCGATAGAAAGTATCTTTGGAACATCAACTGCAGAGAATATTCAAAAAACGATAGAGACAATAGGAACTGCCGCCAAAGCGGATGACAGATTTATATTTTACTATATCGGTCAGGCCAATATAGTGGCGGAAAAGCTGCGTTTTAATCTGCCGGGTGCAGATATAACACACGAGCAGTTAGCACAGTGGATTAAAGGGATCGAAACCTCGTCGATGTTGATTGTATTGGATTGTCCGGGTTCGGGTCTTGCAGTAAAGGCAATGTCCGGACGTGGCCGAGTTGTAATATGCAGTTGCACAGATGAGCAGAGATACAGGACGCGGTTCAGTGAGTATTTTCTCCCGGCATTAGCCGACAATGAAAGTGACACAAACGGTAACGGAAAAATCTCCATATTAGAGGCATTTACCGCCGCTTCTAAGCAAATAGACGATTGGTTCCGCCAAAATAAACTGCTCACAACGGAGATTCCTGTATTGGATGACAACGGAGACGGCCGACCAGGTAAAGAACCATGGAGATATAAACTCGATGGATCCGACGGATCAGCCGCCGCGGGATTTTTTCTTGTAAGAGAATAGATATGACAATCGGAAATGAAAAGCAAATAACGAGGCGCACGTTTCTTAAAACGACTTCAAAAGTCGTTGGGAGCCTGGTTTTTTCCTCGGGCAGTCTTTGTGCCATTGCCGGAGAAAATAAATCCCAACAAGAGATAGACGACCTGGAATTGTATGATTTTGTGATGCCGAGAGTAAAATTTACGCCTTATAAGCGTCAAGGTCAACAGAGACTAAGCGATGATACATGGAATAATAGACCAGGCGGCGATGCGAATTTGCTGACCCGTCTCAGTACTGTAATTCGTTGCAGGACAAAACCCATAACCGGAGCGAATAACTGGCAGCCGCAATGGGCACGGGAAGGTCAGCTTAATGCAGTTGTTACCTTTGACAGTCTTGACCAGATAAAAAAATATCCCTTTCTTTTTATGACTGGGGAGAACTATTTTCGATTTAACGATGATCAGAAGTACAATCTTAAAGAGTATATCACCCGCGGCGGCTTTTTGCTTATGGACGATTGCGTAGTCGGTGACGGCGGTGACTTTTTTTATCAAAGTGCATTTAAAATGTTGGAAGAAACATTCGGCAAGGGAGCCGTCAAACGTATTCCCAACGAACATGAAATTTTCCATAACGTCTATGACCTCGGTGAAACCGGTTTACCCACTGTTGATTATATACACCGCAAGCGCCCCGGCGGATTACCCTATATGCACGGCCAGAACCACGGAGCTCGCGGCGTTTTTATTGGAGAGAGGCTTGCGGTTTTTCTCAGCTCGACCGATATACATTGCGGCTGGTGTGACAGCCTGGGAATAGAATGGGGCAGAGCGAATTACGAGAAAGCCATCCAGATGGGGATAAATATTATCATGTATGCGATGTCACATTGAGGAAAGGCACAATAGCCAAAGTTATTTCCGTTCATTTCTTGGCCGGTGTTTCCATCTTCTATGTAACCACCAGTATTGGCTCGGGTCTTGACGAATGAATGCCTCGATTGCCTTGGTGTATTCGGATGTGATCCATTCCAAGGGCTTTTCTTTTTCATCCCATTCTTCCGGGAAGATGATGCGGTTTACTCCGATTTCAAAATAAAAGCGATTATCAATCCTCCTGCAGTATCCGATCACGATAGGTATCCGGCGTGTGACGGCAACCAGAGCTATACTTTTATACGTGCTCGCCTTTCGGCCGAAGAAATCCACAAATATACCTTTTCTACCGGCATCCTGATCGGCGATGAAACAAAGGGTAGCGCCGCTCGATACAATCTGTTCCATCATTTTAGCGGCACCTTTTTTGTCGAGTATTGTCTGACCGACTCGCTCACGCACTCCATACAAGTACCTGCTGATGTATTTGTTATCCAGCGGTCTGGCGATGCTGTAAATATTAAAGCCGAACATTCCCAGAATGTAACCGATGATTTCAAAGTTGCCGTAGTGGGCCGTAACCATCAGCAATCCCCGGCCTTCCTGCATCAGCCATTTGGTTCTTTCGGCGTTTTTATACCGGCTATAATCACGCCAGTTATACTTTTTTGTAAGTCTTGGTGTGAATAATACATCGATTGCCAGCATGGCAATATGTTCGAAACTTCTCTGGCCTGTCTGCCGTATCCATTTTTCGCTTTTCTCTGGAAAGCTGGCTCGAAGATTTTCCAGGGCGCGATTTCGCCCACGATGATAATACTTCCAAAGCAATCGGCCGAGAAAACAGGCCGTGTTCAAATTTGTTTCAATATCGAATAAGGAAAGAAAAACGATGATAATTCGCAAAGCAAGGTAGCTAAGCCAGTCTTTAAACGGGTTATTTTTCTTCTTTTTTTTCTTTTTAAGCACCAAATCAAGCATAAGCCGTGATTGTAGAGGTAATATTGCACCTGTCAAGTTAAAGTATGCCGTTCGGGACAGCGGGTGTTTTTTTATTGCTCATCAGAAATCCAGAAAGACAATCTTCTGATTGCTGAGTGCGAACCTTTGACTTAATCACAGGCTGTATGAACTTTTTTGACGATTGTGTCGGTTTGTTTGATGTCTGATGTCATAGGAAAAATACTTATTGTATTACCTGTGATTTAATAGACTGCATACAGTAAACGTCACAGAGGTCGATTCATTGAACATTGAGACAATGGGAAAGTATCCTCCGGACAGATAAGATTGATATTATAAAAAGTCACTTTTCATATTTAAAGTCGCATTTTATCAGCCTTTGGCACACAAATTACCAAGTTTTTCTTGACGAAAATATGGTAAATTTGGTAAAAAATATATAGATAGACAGGTGTACTTGATTAGGTCAAAATGCTTGGTTTTTTACTAAAATTGAGAGAGTTTTGTGCAATATGCCGGGTATTTTTCGAATAATACTTACTATCTTAAATAAAGCATGACGTGTAGGCGTATTTGCAAACGTGCACATTTGCTGTCTATTCTTTTGTTTATATTACACAGGAAGGAGGTTATGCCGGGAGTATAGTTTTCTTGTGTAAATATATTTGATGGTCGAGTGAGGGTAGTGATAGCAATCATTCATTGTTGTTCATAATTTTATTGTCAAAGGAGGCAATATTATGTTTAAAAATATGTTCTTTCTGCTTGTGGTGTCATTATTTATGACATCATTGGTACATGGTGCGAAAATCATCTGGGTCGCGGATAACCTTCACTATGACTTTGAGGCAGGACTTCCTGCCGATCATGGCTTTGTGGAATTGCTAAGGTCCCAAGGCTATGAGGTTGATTACAAGGGCGAAATCGATCCTCATGTAGAAGGCAACGATGAAGAACCGAACAATCCCGATTGGCTGTACTGGCGTGAACTCGATGTCGACAAGATTGCAGAGCTTAATGCGGCGGACTTGGTTATTATCGCCCGGGATCCTGCCAGCAGCACATATGACGACGACGACGAGCCTCTCGAGTGGAACAGCGTCACCACGCCGATGATTATGCAAAGCGCACATATCTCTCGCGCCTTCCCAAAATGGGGATGGTTCAATACCACCGCTACCACCTATTCGACCGAGAGGAATGCCGTTGTTATCAATGCCGGCCATCCAATTTTTGAAGGAGTTGACATTGATCCCGATACCCAGATGGTTGAAGTACTGAGTAACGGATGGAATGTTGATTGGCCCGATACTACGGATGTGGGCAATGGTGCCCTTTTGGCCACGCGTCCCGATGGCGTGGTTTGGATTGCCGAATGGGAAGCACGCCAGGAATACTTTGAGGACAGTGGTCAATTTGCAGGCGGTCATCGAATGTTCTTTGCCTCCGGCAGCGGCAGCAAAAATAGTATCGGTGACGGTACGTATAACCTTACTGCCGACGGCCAAACCATGTTCCTGAACGCGGTTAGCTATATGATTGGTTCGAAAGTCCCCAAGGGATGTGCCAATGATCCGGAACCCCGGAACGGCAAAGAAAATGTACCGCGAGATAATACAGTATTAGGCTGGACACCGGGGGCATTTGCCCAGACGCATAATGTTTACTTTGGCACAGATTTCAATGATGTTAACGAAGCCGATGCGAGTAGCCCTTTATTAGTCGGTCCTGGCCAGAGTGCCACCTCGTATGAGCTTGGCCGGCTGGAATATGGTAAGACCTGCTATTGGCGAATTGATGAAGTTAATGCCCCGCCGGATGATACCGTATTCAAAGGCATTATCTGGAGCTTTACCGTCGAGCTGTATGCATACCCTATCCCCGGAGAAAGTATAACTGTCTCAGCTTCCAGCCAGGCCGAAGGCCAGGAGGCTGAAAATACTATCAACGAATCCGGGCTTGTTGAAGACCTCCATTCAATTGTAACTACTGATATGTGGGCAACGCTCGAGGGTGAAGCCTTACCGGCCTGGATACAGTATGAGTTCGATAAATCCTATAAACTCCACGAGATGTTGGTATGGAACTATAATGGGGAGTCTTTTCTTTCCACGGTAGGCCTGAAAGATGTTATCGTCGAGCATTCGATGGACGGTATTAATTGGACACAACTCACCGATGTTACCGAATTTGCCCAGGCAATCGGAAAAGAAAATTATGCCGCTGATACTACCGTTCCTTTTGGTGATGTAAAGGTTAAGTTTGTGAAAATTACAGCCACGACCAACTGGAGCGGCGGATTTGCCAATCAGTACGGTTTGAGTGAGGTACGCTTCTTATATGTACCGGTTAGTGCACAAAATCCTGATCCTGAAAATGGATCAGAAAGTGTTTCTTTGGGAACCCACCTCTTCTGGCAAGCCGGCAGGGAAGTTTCCGAGCACAAACTGTATATAAGCTCAGACCAACAAGCCGTTATAGATCGTACCGTTCCTGTTATAACGTTAAGCCAGGCCGGCTATGGCCCTCTTTCTCTTGATCTGGGAACCACTTATTACTGGCGGGTTGATGAGGTCAATAACGCCAATGTCACTCCAATCTGGGAAGGTGAAATCTGGAGTTTCACGACAAACGAAATTATTGTCGTGGAGGATTTCGAATCCTATAACGAAATTCTACCACCCGAGGACCCGGGAAGCAACCTGGTATATATAACCTGGATAGATGGATATGATAATCCGTCTGCAAACGGTTCTACAATCGGTTATACCGAGGGAAATTCTCTTGAGAGAGTGATTGTTCATGGCGGCGCCAAGGCAGCACCCTTAATGTACGATAACAGCACCGCGCCTTTCTCAGAAGTCTCAGTGGACCCTGCAAAGCTGGCAATCGGACGAGACTGGACCACAGGCTCGCCTCAATCATTAGTGATATGGTTCTATGGAGACCCGGAAAATTCGGTTACTGATCGTATGTATGCAAAGATTAACAACAACAAAGTGAATTATTCCGGCGATGCAACCGACCTTAGTGTGGCCGAATGGCAGCCGTTCAACGTCAATCTCACGGGCATCAGCCTGAACAATGTCACGAGTTTCTCTATCGGCCTTGAAAAGACCGGAACTACCGGTGGATCAGGAACTCTGATTATAGACGATATCGTGCTAAGCGGTCTTGGATTAGATTTTAATTGAATCAAAAAATGGCGATTACACTGTTACTCGCTTCGCAATTCAAGATGAGTTATGAAATAGTAAAAACAGGCAACAGATTTAAGAACCGGCTCACAGGGTCTATGCCTTCTAATGCGGCACAGGCCCTTTTTTATTTTAATGTGCAATGACAGAAGAAATCCTGAATACCGGTAACAATAGGGCTATGGCTATCGTTCCAATGATGCTGCCAAGGATTGTTATCATTACAGGTTCTATTAATGCCATGACATTTCGAATTGTTGCCTCGAGTTTTTTTTCGTAAAAGACAGAAACCTTGTCACAGACTTCACCGAGTTTGCCGCTTTTTTCTCCTGCTTTGAGCATTTGAACGATTCCTGGTGCGATCAATTCGTTGCCCGGCGAAATCAATATCGATTCCGACAATTGGTACCCATCCCGAATTTTTTCATCTACACATACCCAAAGTCGTTGAAAATAGTAATTCTGACACGAACCCTGCATAACTTGTATTGAGTCAAGTAGATTAACTCCCGTATTTACCATTGTTGCCATAATACGCATACTTCGAGTGACGACCGTATCAATAAACATAGTGCCTATAACAGGAGTATGTATTTTAATATAATCTAAAACACGTTGGCCTGATATTGTTCTCGCCCAGTAGTATAATCCTGCCGATGCGATAATTGCTGTTGTCACTATGATGGTCATAATCTCAAAATTGCCTAATATTTTACTGAAGCTGACCAGAATCTGTGTTAGTTTAGGTAATTCGGCCCCTTTTGCCTCATAAATTCCCATGAATCTCGGTAAAACAAAGAACATTAGCGTTCCGGTAGCGGCCACAGCCATTAAAGCCATAATAAACGGATATGTTAACGCGCTCTTGATACGTTTGCGGGTTTCAGATTCGAAAGTTAAGTATCCGCTCAGAACATTTAGCATCTCCGCCATTGTGCCGGATGCTTCCGAAGCTTTTACCATGCTGATGAACATTGAGTCAAAAACCTTCGGATAGCCTGCCAGCGCCTTAGAGAAATTATCACCGTTTTTAACGTCGTAGGCAATGTTCTTTATTATTGTTCTGAGAATGCCTTTTTCGGCCTGTTCGGATATGGCATCAAGAGCATCGCTTAGCACAACGCCGCTGTCAAGCATTACCGAGAGTTGTGTAGTGAATAATATTAGTTCGGCGGATTTTACCTTTGCCCTGTATAGCATTGACCTTGCCGTTGTATCATTTTTCGACCGGCCTCTTGTGAAGTCCTTTTGCGAAAGAATATTCGGCTCGACTTCGTTGTTTTTATTTCCGCTAAAGCTTTCTGCACCGTGTTCCTTAGTGCCGTCAGCAGTTAGTGACTTTTCTCTTGTAATTGCAGGTTCGAATTCTTCCGGCTTTTTTATAGATGAAACACTCATTTTTCCCAATCTTTGATATTAAATAATATATAATATACGGAACGGAATATCATAATTCCGTTTGTGTCGTTCTTAAGACTTCCTCTATAGAAATAATTCCTGCCTTTACCTTTTCGATTCCATCCGACTGTAGAGAGACCATTCCATTTTCCAGTCCTTTTGCTCTTAATTTTTTTGAACTTATTCCTTCACTAATCATGTCCATAATCTCCTCGTTCGGCACAAACAGCTCGTGAATAGCAATTCGTCCGGCACAACCGCTGTTCCGGCATTTTTTACAGCCTACTCCTCGGTAGAACTTTTCAATTTTCCCGCCGGTCTTTTCAACAACCTTCCTGATGCTCGTTGAAGGTTCGTATTCCGTCTTGCAGTTCGAACAAATCTTCCGGACGAGTCTCTGGGCCAGTACGGCAATCAAGGATGCGCTCACGAGATAGGGAGCGACTCCCAAATCCACTAAACGTATCACTGCTCCCGGGGCGTCGTTCGTGTGCAGGGTAGAGAGTACCAAATGTCCGGTCAGAGCTGCCTGTACTGCAATAGTAGCTGTTGCCTGATCACGAATTTCTCCGACCATGATTATATCAGGGTCCTGTCTCAAAAGACTTCGCAGGGCCGTTGAAAAATCAAAACCGGCACTTTGATGAACCTGGAACTGATTAATTCCCGATATGTTGCATTCCACTGGATCTTCGACCGTGCAGATATTAACTTCCTCACTGTTTAGCTCGGACAGGGCGGCATATAAGGTCGTATTTTTACCTGATCCGGTCGGTCCTGTCACCAAAACAATGCCGTTCGGTGCTTGTATGACCTGCCTGAATAATTTGAGATTTTCATAGGTGAATCCGAGTGACTCCAGGCTGTAAAGCACTCTCTGAGGGTCGAGAATTCTTATTACAACTTTCTCACCGAAGTTGCCCGGCATAACCGAGACTCGCAGGTCGATCGGTCTGTTTTCCATTAAAACATGGATTCCCCCGTCTTGGGGCAGACGACGCTGCGCAATATCAAGCTCAGCCATAATTTTAATACGAGAGACAATAGCAGAATGCATCTGGTGGGGCGGACTCATCTTTTCATATAATTTTCCGTCCACCCTGTAACGAACGCGTAATCTTTTATCGTCGGGTTCGATGTGAATATCACTGGCATTTTCCCTGACAGCGTTATAGACTAGATAATTGACAAGTTTTACTACCGGCGACTGACCGGCGATTTCCTCAAGGTTACTTATGTCCTGTGCGATGTTCTCGATAAGGGTAAAATCTTCCAATCCTTCGTCGTCTATAATGTCGTCAATAACGAATACATTTGCGGACGGTAAATAAGTCTGGAGGGTTGCCTTGATGTCCTTACTTGTCGAGCATACAATCTGAACTTTACAGCCGCTTATGCGCTCAACTTCGTCCATTAAAAACACATTTGTCGGTTCGCTGACCGCGACAGTAAGGACATTATAAACCTTAAACAAAGGTATGGCGATATGTTCTTCGAGGAATTCTCTCGGTAAGATTTCAAGTACTTTCGGGTCACATAACTTCGGACCAACCTGAGCATACGGTACGCCGTAACCCTTGGCCAGAGCGGAAGCTATCTGGTTTTCAGTGCAATAGCCCATTTCCACCAGAAGCTCGCCGAGCAGCTTGCGGTGACCTTTTTCTTTCTGTTCGATCAGAGCCGTCTCTATCTGCTCGGCTGTAACAACGCCGCGAGAGAGAAGCAGTTGCCCGAGCTGCATCTTATTTTCTACCACTATTTGGCTCATATTACATCATTCCTGCCCGTATAGAGTAAATCAACCGATTGTATTACTTATGCGAAACTTTTTACCGCTTCAGTAAGTTCCGCATAATGATCGAATTCATTTTCGAGGCGGGTTATTTCCATGATTCTCATACAGTTTTCGTCAAGACCGGCAAGCCGGAATCCGCGTTTGTTCTGATTGCAATAATCACGCGTCCACAACAACTGTTCAAGCCCCTGACTATCAATGAATCCGATACCGCTCATATCAAGTACTATACTGGTCTTGTGTTTTGCGATTACGTCGGTAATAGTATTTTTGAATAATTCCACGACGTCACTGTCAAGCTCGCCCTGCAACTCAATAACGGTGACATTGTTATAATTTTGTATCTTTACTTTCATCTTATTAGCATCTCCACAGCCGCAGTGCCGTATTCCGAAGAGGCTCTGTTATGGTTAATTTCCTCTAAGCCGTCCCGGATGCTGTCCCAGAGTTGATAGACATCACTATCGAGGAAAATCCTACCGATTTTTTCATCAAATTGTGTACCTAATCCTCTTTCTATCTCGGCGATTGCCTGTTCTATTGTCATTGCATCTCTGTATGTCCGCTTCGATGTCATTGCATCGAAGCAGTCCGCCAATCCGACAATTTTACCTGTTAGCGGTATTTGTTCACCTGTTAATCCGTTCGGATAACCTTTTCCGTCCACCCGCTCGTGGTGGCATAAAACACCCGGGACAATATCACGCATCTGTTTTATTTCGCGTAAAATACCCGCTCCTATTGAGGGATGTAATTTTATCCGGGAGAATTCCTGTTCGGTCAGTTTGCCGTTTTTACGCAGGACTGCCTCGTCAATTCCGATTTTACCTATATCATGCAGCAAACCGGCCAGATATATCTCGTGTATTTTTTCCTCATCCAAAGGTTCCCGCTCGGAGAGCCTTTCCGCGATCCATCTGGAAATAAATGCGACTCTTTCAGAATGGCCGTGTGTGTACTTATCTTTGGCGTCGATACTGTTTGTTAATGCCCTTAGTGAGCCGATGAATAGTTCTTTGAGATCCTTGAATAATCTGCCGTTCTCGATAAAAACCGCACAGCCACTGGCCACTGAATTAAACAATTTTACGTCTGTACTGTCGAAGTCCTGCTTGCCGATTCTGTTTATTGCGACCATTAGCCCTATTATGTAGCTGTCATTTTGGATTCTGCCGGCAACGTGGGATTCTGCTTTTTCCTTTCCGCAAAGAGGCACTGCGATAATATTTTTTATGTTGTCGGGCCAGCTATATCTGAAAGGAGAATCCACCTCACTGTCAAGCAACGCTTCCTTACCGCTGTTTATTTCCTCTGTCATTCGGCTGTGTAGAACGGCTGCCATTTGTTCGTCTATATCTATCAATCCTGAACCGGCGGTGACAACCAGCCGCTGCTCGTCCTCGATGGTTTTTTCCAGTAATATTGCTATACCTTCGACAAAAATAATTTCCGTCAGGCTGTCACATGCCATTTGAAGAAAGTTGGAATCCGCTTCGGTAACTCTCATGTTTGTGCTTATTTTGTGAAGCAGTACTAATTCTTCATAGACTCTTGCCAGTTCTGTGCCGATCATCTCAATTTGCTCTTCGGCTTTTGTCTTGTTTTGAAATTGTTCTGCGAAAAGTCCGAGTATTTCCACAAAATGATTGTTTCCAACCTGGTCCGGCGAAAATTTACCTAAGTCGATCATGGCCGTACCGAGGGATTCCGGTTGTTGATTGTTAAAACGGAAAGACTTGAGAGCAACTGCTATGACGAGATTTCCGTCATGAAACTGCCGTACCTGTGAACAGGTGTCTTTGGAATAATCAGTCTGGTCGTCAGGATTTAAAACCTGCCGGCCATATTTTTTGAGTTGTTCGGGATCACTCTTGAATTTGTCGCTCTCGTAAAGTAATTCAAGCTCATCGTCCGTGTTATAGAACGCAAAGTTTACACCGTAGTTGTTTATTCTGCATCCGAACTTCTTCAGTTCGTTCAATTCTGAGGAATTTATACTTTTTCCGATTATGTCCACCATAGTTTTTGTACAGATAAGTCAATTTCTTACAGACTATTCCGATGTTGCTCTGATTTATCAATTATGGATCGCCAGTTCTTTCTGATATAAAATATCTTCGATATCGCTAAGCAATTCCCTCGGGCTGAAAGGCTTGCTTAAGCAATTGGATATTTTAAGCTGTTCTTGCTTCTCTTTCGGGATGGCGAAACTTCTTGCGGTTAGCATGATTATCGGTATATTTTTTGTGTCTTCATTTTGCCGCAGTTTTTCCACCAGTTCCATGCCCGTCATGGTCGGCATTTGGAAATCTGTTACAATGATGTCCGGTTTATTCCTGCAGGCAGACTCGAAAGCCTCTGCACCGTTATTTGCTGTTTCGACTTCATAGCCATTGTTACGGAGTTTTATTGCTACGACATGGACTATGTGTATCTCATCATCTACAACTAAAACTCTCTTACCCGTCATTATTTTACCTCCACCAAAGTTAATATAGAGTGTATAAGATTTGACACTCTCTTGTTATAAACGTTTCTTAAGATACCCCGACAGGCTGCAGTTTTGCCAGAGGCAGCTCAAAACCGAATGTGCTGCCTTTCCCGACCTGACTTTTAACAAACACTCGGCCGCTATGCACCTTTTCGATTAGTTGTTTAACAAGATTAAGACCGAGGCCGGTTCCTTTAGCCTGTTTTGTGTTGGCCCCTACTCTGTAATATTTATCAAAAACATGTTCGATTTCATTTTCTGGAATACCAACTCCCGTGTCGGTTACGCTGACTCGTATTACATCGAGAATGTCATCGACCTCGGTTTCAATTTTCACCGAGCCTCCGGGCTTCGTGTACTTGATGGCGTTACTCAGCAGGTTAATGATGACCTGTGAAATCATGTCCCTGTCGGCTAAAACCCGGTCGAACACGATAGGTTTTTGTCCCGTGACCTCGATATCCTTTTCTTCGGCGTAGCTTTTTATCATTTTTAACTGTTCTTCTATAAGGATTGTCAAGCTTATCGGTTCTTTGTTTATCTTTATCAGACCGGATTCGATGCGCGAGGTATTGAGGATATCCTCTATGAGCCGATTTAGTCTGTTAGCCTGATTCTGAATGATTGAATAAAATTCCTTTCTTGTCTCTTCGTCCTCGGCTTCACCGTCGGCTAACATTTCCGAATAGGCTGTTATGGAAGCGAGGGGTGTTTTCAGCTCATGTGATACATGGCTGACAAAGTCATTCTTCATCCTGGATATTTCTTTTTCGCGTGTTATATCGTGCAACACCATCACTGCACCGCAAACCTGCCGGTTTTGATCGTAAATACATGAGACGATGCAATCATAAATCCTCGAGAATTCGTCTTTGGAAAATTCAATTTCGCGTTTTATTGCCTGTTCCTTGCTTTGTCTGCTGTGGCTTAGAAAATCCAGAAACTCACTATAGTCTTCGCCTATTAGTTCTCTTATAGGTTTATGCTGTGAGTTCTTGAACTCGAACTTGAAAAGTCTTTCTGCCGCCTCATTTGCCATTAACAGCTTGTCAAATTCGTCAATGACGAGCACGGCATCACGAATACTGTATATGATCGCTTCAGTGTTCTTTTCACGTCTTCGTGAAAGTTGAACCTGAATCTGAAGTTCTTTGATTTTATTTTCATATTCTGTAATACGCGAGTCACAACCGTCGATACGCTTACGGATGACTTCGCACAACTGTTCAGTTTTTTTCGCACTTATTGGAATGAGCAGTCTCCCGGCGGCACCGGCAGAAATTATACCGTCGTCTTTAAGGAGCCTGGCTATGGACGTGATTACCCCGGCTAATCTTAGCCAGCACCACCCGAGCAAAATCACGCCCACAGCCCCAGCAACGTAACTCACCGGCACAACAAAATCCCATTGTTGTGCGTGGCCGGTGAATTGCCGATTATCATCCGCACCATAGTTCTGTCCTTCGGCGGGGGTTCCGATAAACAGACTGCATATCACAATTAACGTGACTGCTGCATATAAGCTTCTTGATAATCTCACAACAACGGCTCCAAACTTTTTAAAACTCAAGGTTGCAGTTAAATCTCCTGCAGAGACTTATCTTCTTTGCCAATTAGAAGCCTCTTGCTGGTCGATAGATTCCGCGGCAACCCTTTCCAGCCTTTGATACTCATCCGGGCTCGACTCGGAAATAATTCTTTCTTTCAGTCTTGTCGCTTCGAGATATGACGGACGAAGCTTAAGAGCTGTTTGCAGCTTTTTCATCGCGCCTACATTATCACCGTCGATGTATAGCTGAGCGGCTTGCGCGTAGTGGTCTTCAGCCAGTCTCGGTCTGCTTGTCCACTGGAGCTCGTGCTTTGAACCAAATCTCTTCCGGCGAACATCATCAACCCTGGCGTCACTGTTTGTCTCTTCCGGATTCTCGATAATATGAGGAGTCAACAGGATGATTACTTCCTGACGTGTCACGGATTCGGAAGTCCCTCTGAACGCTGCACCAATAAGGGGCAAATCGCCCAACAGGGGAATCTGGCTTCGATTTGAAACGACAACATCTCTGAACAGTCCGCCGATAACGATTGTCTGGCCGTCTTTAACTATTATGTTCGTCGCCAGTTCGGTTGAGAATTCGTCGGGAATATCATTTGCCTTCAAACTTCCGGAACTATCCTTGGGATGGATGTCCATTCTTATATAGCCGTCGTCGCCTATATAAGGTCTGAAAGACAGCTTTGTACCCGTGTCGAGGAACTCAACCTGCTGGGTCGTCGAGGTTTGTGTCTGAGTCGTCTGCGATTCGTAGCCAATCTTGGTACCGATGTAAACCTGTCCAAGCTGCTTGTTAACTGCGAGAATCTTGGGATTTGCAAGAACCGTCGTGTCGGTAACTTCCTCTAAAGCAGTTATAAAAGCCGCTAAATCACCGCTTGTGACTCCGATTCTCAATCCGCTGCCGCCTGCACTCGCAAAACCGGAAACTTCTAAGGGTGTTCCATTAATGCTTCCCTGGCCAAGCTGGCCAATCTGACCGATAGGTGTTTGTGACGAAACTGCTGAATTATATGCATCGGCAGAAGCCCCTGAAGTACCGTTTAAATGAACGCCACCAAGCAGGTTTAAGTCAACTCCGAGTTCCATTCCCTCGGTTAATGTAGCACTTAGAATGGTAGCTTCGACCAGTACCTGCCGGGGACGAATATCCAGTTTTTTCAGCAGTTTTTCCGCCTCGTCTATATTCTCCGGATAATCCCGGATGACAATCGTGTCATTCAGGGCCATTGTATCGCCGCCGCCCGAACCTGTGGTGATAGACTCACCGGTGGTTCCGACCGTCTCGGCGGGAGAACTGGCTTGAATACTACCGGTCTCACTAAGTACCGGAGAAATGAGTTTGACCATCTCGGTAGCACTCATATAGTAGAGAGTAAAAACCTTGTATATTCTTCGTTCCGGGGCCTCCTTGATCTTTTTGTATTCATCCTTGGTGTAAACTTTAATCAGGTTTCCCTTCGCCTCATATACAAAGGCTTCACCTAAAATAGCATCCATTGCTTCTTCGAAGGTCACATCCCTGAGACTTCTGAAAGCCAGTTGTCCGTCAACGCTCGTCGAAGGTACGATATTTTTATTGCACATACTGCCGAGCATTGCCAGGGCTTTGCGTATTCCGAAATCCTCTTCACAGTTGAACATCGGGATTCTGTCGCCTTCGGGGACACTTGTCACGCTGGCTTCCGCAGGACTGGTACTTCCTCCGGCGCCGGCTACAGCCGAGTTTTGCCCGAAGCTGCATAAAATAATTACCGACATAACAGCCGGTACAAAGCCCCTCATAAATAATCTTTTAATCTTGTGGTTTCTTACATAACACATAATTTGGCTCCTTTTCTTTCTTGTCTTTGACATTTTAATTACTTGCTGATTTCAATTTCACGCCTAAGTTTCAACTTTACTTCCGCTTCTGAACAACTAATAACAACCGCGTTTTCTTCTATTGCAACTACTTCACATTCGTATTCGTTAACTCCGTCTTTGATGAGCAGTTTATCCCCGACCGAGTGCACCTTATTATTAATAAAGGCCTTGGCGTTATCGCCCACCACTATTGCTTCCAGCTTAATATTCTCTACAACTTTTCTAATAACTTCCTCTCTGCCGTCTCCCGGAACTACGTTTACTTCTTCTATACTAACAATATTTTTCCCCTTCCCATTGAAGTTGCGCCAGTTATTTGAGGTGAAAAAGTTTCTTGTAATTACACCGTTACGACCGGCTACTTTAGGCAATTCTATATAGGATATTTTCAATGCCGGTTTAGATCTGCTTTCCTGATTCGTCTGTTCTGCGGCTGCTTCGGCTTCCGCAGTCGTTGTTTTCCTGAAAAAGACTCTTATCCACATAAAGGCCATTAACACAACTAAACATACTGCCATTACAATCTTTTTTTTCTCTGCGACCAAGTGATCGATAAGCCTGTTGGCACCGTTATTATTATTTCTTGATTTATTGCGCATTTGTCGTTTTCTTACCGAAATTCCTGGTTATGTTTTTATCCCTGTGCAACTTCTGTTCTGTAATAGATTACCACGTTGGTCTCCATAAGGATCTCGCCTTTATAATCACTATCGTTAACAAACTTGACCTGCTGGATGCGAATCAGCCTGTCCAGTTTCTGCAATCTTTGATTAAAATTAAATATTTGATTCAAGCTACCCTTGCATTGTATGCTTACGGGTATGCAGTTTAGTCCGTTACTTTCTATTTCTTGATGGGGGGTGATCTCTTGTTCTTTTAGCTTATACTGATTCATCAAATCTGCAATTTCATGCACAAATGGACCAAGTTCTCTTTGCATTGGTATGTTAGCCTCGAAATTGCTTAGCTTTGTCTTTAGTTTGTGCAGTTGAGCCATGAACAAAGGCAGTTGCTCACTATCTGAAATGCCTTTGGCAATAATCAGACTTTGAGTGTTCTTTGTCTGTTTCGCAGCTTTGGTTCTTTTATGTAATGGCAGAAATCTGAACAGAACGAATCCGCCGATTATAACAACCGCTGTAAGACATATCATTATTTGCTGCTTTTCTCGAAACAAGGTCTTTTCTTTCAATCTTTATAATTCCTGATAGTTTGCCAGATAACAACTTATTTGGAACTTGCTTACCTGGATTTTTCCCTCAGATTCACTATTATTTCTTGGGCCGCCGGTCGATGCCGATGTCAGTGTTGTCTGTTCGTATGACGAATCGCCGCCTTCACTTTTTATATCTGTATTTCTCGAAAAGGATAATACAACCTGACAGAAGTATGGTGAGTTCTCTAACTTGCATATCAAACCTGCCACATCACCTGCATCTACAGTAACACCTACAAGTAACACTTTGAATCTCACATCTCCTATCGGTGCTTCCTTATTTGTATTGAAATTAGACTGTACCGCCCTTACAACCGCATTTGCCTGTGGGGAAGGTTCGTCGTTTGCAATTTTCTCTGAAACAAGCTCAATTTTGCTAAGAACGATTCTTTCATCGACGAGATAGCTTATTTCTCCCAGTACGTCTGCAACGTTTATTTTTGAATCTATTTTTTCTACGAGCCCCTCTCTCTTATGATATAGATTCAATTCATTTTTCAAGTCGATTAATTTTGCAGAAACCCTTTCCGCCTGTCCCTGTCTGGTTGTCATTTCAAGAACCTGGGCGTTGGCTTTTGACATTGAGTAAGAAGTCACAAAGTTCCATACAATCATCACGACAAATATACCGCCCAATACATAGCACTGCGTACGATAGCTTATCTGCCGCCTTATGCCTGATTTGTACCACTCCGGAAGGAAATCAATATCTTTCATGTTGTTCTCCTTCCGTTTTTCTTCTTTCATAATTGACGGTTGTGCTCTTTTTGGTCTCGGATTGAGTTGTTAGGTTACTGTCCAATCCTTTTAGGCTGAGTCCCACAGCCACCGCCCATTCACAAAGTAAACCCCGCCTGTCACCGTAAAAATTCAGATTTGCCCTCTCGTTCGACATATCGAAGCCTCTTAGAGGCTGAGCTACTTCAACGCTCACCGTCAGTTGTCGTTGCATGACATCCAGCAGGATTTTTTCATATCCTCCACCTCCGGTAAGGATCGCCCGTTCAATGCGTTTTCCTCTGAATGTTACCGTATAGTATCTCAGGCACAGCGATATCTCGTGTGCAAGCTCTTCGGCAATTTTACTTATCGCATCTATCATCACCTGGCGGGTCGAAGCTTCAATCTTCTGCTTGTTTTCCGTCAGTCCCTGTTTTGCGGAATCCGACTTTGGTGTCGAAGGGCTGTATTCCGCCTGCAGCTCTCCACGCAGAATTTCGGCCTCACTATTGCTGATACCCAGTTTTGATGCGACTTCCCGATTGAAATTTCCAGCGCCGATTTTTATCTGTTTGACGAAGCAGATTTCTCCTCCACGAGCAAAGACAACGGTTGTATAACAGCTTCCGACATCGATGAAAATGACGGCATGTTTTCTGTCTTCCTGCCTTCTTAGAGACCTCTCGAAACTCCTGAACAAAGCGCATGGAATCGTATCTATTGCTATCGGTCTGAGACCGGCCGTCTCGAGCATCTCGATATGACTTTTTACTATTTCGTTATTTGTTGCGAATAAAATTAGTTCGTTTTTAATCTCATCACCGTGACGAACATTACCGGCGACAATATAATCCATGGAATCTTTATCCGGGTCGAGACCGAAACGGTGTACAACTTCCCGTCTTAATGCCTGTTCTATTCTCTCTCCCTCCGCCTCGGTTAATCGCAGGCTCGTTATTTTTATATCGCCGCAAGGCAGGCATGACACAACATTTTTCCCATGAAAGTTGCCTCTCGAAAGCATCTGCTTGATCGATGAGACAATGTAGTCCTTCCTTGCCTGATCGTCACCGTTTATGCCGGAATCTATACGAGCTTCGTCCGCGGCAAGAACAGATATCTGTTCGCCGTTAATGACCAGTTGGATCATTTTGATAGAATTATGACCTATGTCCAATCCTATCGGTCTCAAATTACGAGTTTTAAAACCCCAGCTAATCATTTACCCTCTTCCTGCATCAATTGATTGAAATGTATCCTGTCACCGGTTCCACTGTAATCGTTGCCGTGGAACCATTTGCATTAAGACTGATCGTACCACCGTTGTCGGGACTGCCAAGGCAATTGAAAATAACACGGTCGGTGGAATTAAAATTCACGTTGGTTATATCAACCTTGTTTAATCTGCTGTCATTTTGAAAATCTATAGTGTAAGGAAATCCTTTTTTCACGGGATGTGGTATCACAGAATCACTTTGATCTTTTATACTGTAACTGTCTGTGTTCTCATCGAAGACTACGGAATAGTTCTGTCCTCTGCTGATTGCCATACTTTTCGTGTATTCCAAATCAGCGGAAATCATATTCGCTGCAGAACGGATTTGCACGCTGCCCGCTGAGCTCAACATAGGTATTGCTGTCATTGCCGCTATCGCTAGTATCACTATCACAATGATAATTTCTATTAGTGTAAAACCGCTGTTAAAGCCGAACAAACTATATCCGGCATACCTGTTAATACGTAATATATGCATCGAGGCTGGTGTACTTTTTGAATCCGCCATTTTGTACAACCTCCCTTTACTGTATCGGTACATTATCATCACCTGACTTTCCTTTCTTTTTCGTCATATTAGAGGCAGGTCTTGACAAGACAAACAACTCACTAAACGCCCCCACAGGTTTTATTTGGTTATCTGACCTCAATAAACAGACGAAGCCGGAAGCTTCGTATTACTGTTTTCGAGCCTAAATGTGTTAATACAATCATATAATTGTTATTTCCGATACATTCTAATATCAAGGTCATCAGAACCAGCAAAATCGTTAAATTGATACAACAGGAAAATCCGGATTAATCCGTGCTTCGGGGGGCGTTTTGATTTGCCATAAGTATTTTTAACATATTTTGGTTTTTTCTTGTCATCGCGTATAAAGGCCGATAAGCATTATTCACTGTTTATTACCGATAAAACAGGTATAGAGCAATTTATATCTTTCCTCGAATAACGCTGTTATTTTCTGT
The DNA here is from genome assembly GCA_964431695.1 of uncultured Pirellulales bacterium. Classification (GTDB taxonomy): domain Bacteria; phylum Planctomycetota; class Phycisphaerae; order Sedimentisphaerales; family Anaerobacaceae; genus JAFGPS01. Next base: position 53,211 of record CAYSKI010000016.1, read on the forward strand.
CGATACTTCTGAAAAATGCACCTGCGGCCTGACTCCATTTCTCTGCATTACCTTCTTCCGACTGTAATATAATCGCCGCTTTTGAAGGGGCTGCAGTAACAGTAATACTGCTGCCACCACTTTCATCAAGTTTCCAGTATCCAATCGGAATATTATTAGGGTCCGGAATGCCGCTGTATATACGGCTGATAGCTCCGGCATCCAGAACACTGTCATAGATTCGAACCTCATCAATAAGACCCTTATAAATATGGCTGGGTAAAGCGGTCCTGTCGGTCCCGATGTTAAAATGTCCGTTACCGTTACCAGGAGCGTTGTTCCATGTATCTGTATTACGAGGTGCACCATCCAGGTATGACGTCATTACGTTTCCCTGTCGGACAATACCTATATGATGCCATGCTCCTGCTACCTCGCTTAGCGTGATCCCCAAATCCCATGACCTCGGAGTCGGTAAATAATCGGGGTGATATATTACCAGCTTCTTTGAGCTGCCTGAATTAAACTGAAGTGTCCAGTGATTCGTACCGCCGAAGGGAGTGCACTTTGATATAATGCCCGCAAAATCCTTCTGGTATGCATTGGGTTTTATCCATACCGATAGTGTATAGTCATTCGCTATCTGTAGTTTATCTGTACTATCGAAGGTCTGAATGTAATCATCTACGCCGTCAAATTCTATTGCGCCGCCTGATTGACCACCGGTCGGCTGCCACTTAGGACCGTTATAAAGAAGCCCGTTGTAATCGGTATCGGATGAATTCGAGGCAGTCTCTGAAAATATGCCCTGTACAAACATGCTCCCAAGAATATTAATGTCGGTGTCATCGTTTACGAGAACGTTGCCGTCTATTACGGCCAAACCCCCGATGTTCAGAGCAGCGTCATTTATAACCAGGTCTCCTGTGACATAAAGCGCGGGTAGATTTTTGCCTGCTGTTATATTTACGCTGCCGGTCGGCTGGATAGTCAGGTTGCCGTCAACAAGTAACATACCTTCGATATCTGACGAAAGAGTAAAATCTCCCGATTGGTATAAAACACCGGGTTTATCAAGAAAATAATCGACGGTGACATTTGGCCAGTCCAGCGAAAGCTCACTGACGGTATATTTTTGGCCGGTTATTGAGCCGGATAACGTGTCAGAGAAAACATCACCATATACTCTTTTTATTTCAGCGCCTTCTGTGTAATCTTTAATTAACGTCAATTTGCCTGCGCAGCGAACATCCCCGTTTACTGTCGAGCCGGGTCCAAATGTCGCATTTGCTCCCGACCAGAATGCGATACATGGATCAAGCCGTAGCAGCCCTCTTATGCCGCTGAATCCGACTCTTTCTCCATTTTTAAGGCGGTGCGAATTGCAATCTATAATATAATTACACAAATCATCGGGATCGGAGTCGTCCCGGATTACTTCAATATCATAATAATCGTTGCTTCCGGCAATCAATTGCAGTCCTGTTGCGCCGGTCCAGTATTCGGAGCTTATATCCTGCGGATTAAGAATCAGTCCTCTGGCGTGCTCCAGGCCGGATTCGGCAAGATAATCCATCTGGGTCCGGAGTATCATATTTTCGCCGCAGGCTAACTCGACGTCACTTTGTGACAGAAAGCCCAACGACAAGACAGTTATGACCATAATAATGAACAGCACAACAAGCAGCGCTGCACCACGAATATGATTTTTACCATTTTTTAAATTCATTCGACGATGTTACCGAAATATATCCTAATCTATCAACCTTGAAAAAAATTCTAAACTCCAAATTCTAAACAATATCAAAATACAAATGTCCAAATGATTATAAATACTTTTAGATTTTGAATTTTTGTCATTTGAATTTGTTTAGGATTTCGATATTAGGATTTAGTATTTCCTCTTTTAATCGTCATCGCTTGTGATATCGTCCTCCTTGAGCAGATTTATAGCCGGGCTGCGAACTTTTCCGGTAATCTGACACTGACGAACAATATTATTTTCGACAATATTGAAAGTAATACTGACAAATCCGCTCTGTGGAGGTAATACATCAAGGTTAAACTGAACATCGCTGCATTCAGGCACAACTACTGTATAATCCACGTCATCGCAATATACCGACCACCAGTTATTTGCGAATGAGCTTATGGAACCGAGATTTATTGCCGTACTGTCGAATGAAAAAAATTCACAAATCTGTAAATGATCCCGGTTTGGTCCGGCCTCGATATAAACTAATTCGCCGATATTGATTTTCCCGTCGTAGTTGTCGTCGGCCCGCCAAATCGCAATATCATCGTTCCCGGCGAAACATATCAGCTTGCTGTGCCGGATTAAATCCTGAATTCGCAATGTCGCAAAACGTACCTGCGCCTGCTTGAGGCTCAAATCCTCCGTCGCTTTGTTGGCAGTTCCCATAGCAAAAGCCAACGTCGCCACCGCGGTCAGGACTATGCCTGTAATAACCAGAGCTAACAGCAGCTCGACTAATGTAAAACCTTTTATATGTTTCGTCTCTTGCATATTTAGGCCAAATTCGAGTGTCGGATTTCTTTTCTTCTATTCGCTTATAAGTCGGCTAATGCTTGCCATTTGTTTGCCGTTGTACTGTACCTGTACAGTAATCAAAATATATTTCGACGAGGTCGTCCTGCTTTCCTGGGGGACATAAACATATTCACAGCTTACGCTCCTGCCGAAGTTAGCATAATTCGAATCCGTAAATACCGCTCCGCCGGCGTCTTTTACCTGGCCCTGTGGCTCGGAGTAACCGTGAAAATCGTCAAGATTGTCAAATTCTCCGAATGTTGTTTCTCCCTCATCGGGCCCGAGATTATAATCATAAGTACTACCGTCGGGATCGTGGAAAGGCTTTACTACAATCTGCTCTATCAGATCGCTCGCCAGTTTCGCGCTTAAAGTCCTGCGCATACCTTCGACCCGCACGGCCGCTCCGCTTGAAAATGGAAGCAGCACTCCCGCAGCCGCTATACTCAAAACGACCACAGCCATCATTGCCTCGGCGAGTGTAAAGCCTCGGCGTTTTATGTTGTGATTCTTTTTCTTGTCAATACTCATAGTAAGGCTTGCCGCTGTCATTCGCTCCTGTCGAGTCGGCACGTATCTCGGATGTCGCGGGCTTACATATCCAGCCGTGACTATTATCGGCATTGGCAGGAAAATCTTCACCGTCACCGAGCATTTGAATGGTACTTAAATTATTCATAGGATTCACTGGTATTTTCTGCATATAAGGTCCACGATTGAATCCGGCAGTACCAACTGCAGCGGTTTGTCCTGCGCTGTTGCTCGATAATGTTGCCTGGTCGATAAAGGCCTGCTCGGTCGGTGCAGCGCTCGTCTGGCCGTTCGGATAGCCGGGACTTACCTCAAGATGATGGCACTTGTAAACTAAGATGAACCTCCTGAGCAGTTGCAAATCGGTCGCAAGGGCACTTTCTTTGGCTGTTATGGCACTGTCTGATGTCATTGAAATTACTGTTGTGGCAAGAATGCCGAGCAGAACTACAACAATGAGAACCTCAACGAGTGTAAAAGCTCTTGCTTTTCTCATTTTTTTCCCTTTCGTTTTCTGTCACCCCTCTCTTCACACAGGGTGATAATCTTACTATTTTATCCTTTATTTCTTTCATCAAAAAGGCTGACCAGCCTACGGCAATCACCTCAGCATGGTCAGCCCGTTTCTTCATTTTGTATTTTTCACAAATTTATGCCAGGACTAATCTCATAATTAGTGGCATCTGAAACCTCGTGAATATTCTAAAGAAGCGCATGCTCAGCAGTATCATCGGCATGGAACTGACCGGTTGACGTATCAAAGTGCCAACCATCACTACCATCACCAAGACCGGCTGTACCAGCTTCTTCTTGGATACCATCATCGTCGATGAATTGATTCATGGGAATCTTTTGAAGGTACGGACCGTAATCAGTTCCCACTGCACCGGCGACATCGGTCTGGCCTGTCAAGGCCTGGATCAATGTTGCTGTACCATCACCGGGTAAAGCATCATTGTGCTGAACCTTATACAGCTCGATTTGCGAACGCATAGTCTGCAAATCTGTGCACAGACTTGAAGTTTTGGCTTCGGTACTGGCCTCGGTAAACTGCGGAATAACAACAGCCGCCAGAATACCCAGGATGACCACGACGATTAGAATTTCCACTAATGTAAAACCTTTTTTAGCTTTCATCTTTTGCCCCTTTTCTGAAAAATAATTGTGTTTGATAAATCCTCAACATCCGGTGTAGTTTTTTCCATCCAACATGAGTATCGACTCAATCGATACCCGACTTAAACACGTCTATGCTCTTCTCTATACCCTAAATCCTCCAGAAAATAATGAATTGTAACGATTATATGCTAAACTCTACTTCAATTTTTGACTCGAATATGTTATTGACTGATGATTCCAAATTCATACGTCCGAAAAATATTGCCTCTTGTTTTCCTCTAAAGCTCTCTGAATGTCCAAACAAAGTATAGAAAATAAAAATAACGATGCAAAATTGTCAGAGTATAAAACAAAAGATTGCAAAAGATTGATGGTTAAGCTGTAAATCCCACACGTAGCCTGCCGATTTATTGGGGGGATTTTTCCAAGTTTATATAAAAGGGGCTATTCTTGATATGTATTGTCCGGGAAGATTGCCCGCTGTGTTCGAGATCTATTCTCATATAATCTGTATCTCCCAGAGCGGATTCAATTTTATCGGCCCATTCTATCAAAACGACGGATTGAGGGTAGCAGAAATCGTCGAAACCCAGCATCTCGAACTCGGCTATCGAATTTAACCTGTAAGCGTCTATATGATAAATATCCAATCGGCCGACATATTCGTTAACAATCACAAATGTGGGACTGTTAATACTCCTGCCGTCCTGTGCTCCGGCTCCCGTGGCGATTCCTTTTATAAGATGGGTTTTGCCGCTGCCCAAAGGCCCTGTTATAGCTATAATTTCACCGCCTTTTAACTGGGAGCCGATTTTTCGACCGACCTCTATGGTTTCTTCCGGAGAATTAGTAATGAAATTGAGATTATCTCCCATAATCTAACGAAAATGATCGTACCCCTTCGCCTCCAGTTCAATTATTCGGCCGTCCTGCATCCTTATTTGGATTTTCCCGCTCTGGTTTATAGTTCCGATTTTGTGGATTGGCAGTGGTTCGTCCCATTTATCGAATAACTTTTTACAGTCACTTTGTGAAAGGGTGAAAAGCAGCTCGAAATCTTCGCCGTCGTTCAAGGCGCTATCGAGTGGCTTATCGGTTTTCACGGCATCGTCCGAAACGGGGATTTTTGCTGCTTCTATCACGGCGCCGACGCCGCTTTGCTTGCAGATATGATTTAAATCGCTGCTGAGCCCGTCGCTGAGATCGATCATTGAATTTATTTTTACCATTTGGGCGATTTTTAATGCTTCTTTAACTCTCGGCTCGAATTCAAGATGTTTTCCAAATCCGGCGCCGCCGAGCGTGCCTGTCACACAAATTATGTCACCTGCTTCTGCACCTGATCTTTTTACAGGCTCATTTTTCGCCTGCTTGCTGAGCATCGCCACACTTATTGCAAATGGATTTTCGCTTTTCCAGCACGTAATGTCACCGCCGACAAGAGCACATCCGAATTTGTCCCCTGCTTGAATTATGCCGCAATGGAGCTTTTTCAGCTCTTCTGTCCCGTAGCTTTTAGACAGTGCGACCGATACTACCGCAGCGACCGGTATCGTAGCCATGGCCGCGCAATCGCTGAGACTAACCGCCATTGCTTTATATCCGACCTGTTTCAGAGTTGTCTGTTGTAAATTGAAATGTACGCCGTCCAACAGCATATCCGTAGTGATAAAAACAGATTCGTCGCCTATGCGTATCTGTGCCATATCGTCGCCGATACCAATGGGAAAATCTTCCGGAGATAATTTGCTCTGGCGTGCAAACCAGCCGGTTATTTCATCTTCGGTTGTGCTCATCGCTGCCCCAATTGCTTGGTCCAGTATTCGATTTGCCGTTTTGCCTGTTTGGGTCCGGCGGCACCTTCGGTGACATACTTCTCTGCAACTTTCGTCGCACCAAGATTGTCATAGACATCTGCTTCAATCACCTCAGATTGTTGTTTGAGTTCGTCCAAAGTAAGCTCGTTTAACCTTTTATTCTGCTTCTCACATTCAGCGACCAAAGACCCGACAATACCGTGCGCCCGGCGAAAAGCAATCCCCCTGCCGACCAGATACTCGGCTAATGCGGTGGCATCCAAAAATCCTTTATCCAGTCCGGCGGAAATGTTTTTGATATCGAACCTGCTGTGCGAGATAATCGCGCACGCCATATCCAGAGACGCTTCGATAGTATCGGCGGCGGCGAAAATATGAACCTTATCCTCCTGCAGGTCGCGGTTATATCCCGACGGCTGGGCCTTTAGAATCGTCAACATTGCAATCAGGGAGCCGTAAACACGGCCGGTTTTGCCGCGAATTAATTCGGCGACATCGAGATTGCGTTTCTGCGGCATCATGCTCGAAGACGTGCAATATGCATCATCGACCGACAGAAATCCGAATTCATTGGAAGAATACAAAATCAAATCCTCGGCCAGTCCTGACAAATGTGTCGCTATCATCGTGCAATCGAAAATAAATTCGGCGCAGAAATCCCTGTCACCGACTGCATCAATGCTGTTATAAGTTATATCGGAAAATCCCAGTTGCTCTTTCGTGCTTTTGCGATCCAGCGGCAGTGTCGAGCCGCCGATCGCCCCGCTGCCTAAAGGCGAAAGATTCAGCAGAGTTTTACAGTTTTTCAGTCGAATAAAATCGCGCTCGAGCCGCTCCACGAAACTCAATAGATATGAAGCAATCGAAACCGGCTGGGCGCGCTGAAGATGGGTATAGCCCGGCATAATGTCTTCGGTATATTTCTGCGCCAGTTTAACGAATGCTTTTTGGAGCAGCGTTATCTTCGCCTGCACAATCTCAATTTCATCCCGCATCCAGAGCCGGATGTCGGTTGCCACCTGGTCATTGCGGCTTCTGCCGGTATGAAGTTTCTTCCCCGGCTCGCCGATTCTTTCAACCAGTGTTGTCTCGATTGCCATGTGAATATCTTCGTACTTTTTATTGAATTCGAATCGCCCTGCTGCAATTTCCTCGCTGATCTGGATAAGACCATCTTTAATCTGTTTGAATTCCTCTCTGGTAATCAGTTTCTGATCGGCCAACATTTGCGCATGTGCGATTGAGCCGACGATATCGTATTTATACAGACGCTTGTCTGTCGAGAGCGACTCAACAAAGTTAATCGTCAGTTCGTCCGGCTCACCGGCTAATCTTTTTTCCCAGCTCTTTTGTGTCTCAGTCATTTTACCTGCTCCAAATTAAATCCCTAATGTTCAAATCATACGAACCGGGACTACCTGTGTCAACCTTCCTCATTTATATACACGTTGTATGGATTATAGAGATGAAATGGGCTGTTTTTGGAAAAGGGGCAAAATAAAAATGGGAGAACCTTTCGGTTCTCCCTTAATTCATGTGACTCTTTCCGTATTTTATTTAGCCCTTGCTTATTTTGTCCGGATTACGATCTGACATGTGTGCAATAGCAAAGATAGACAAAATAAGTTCAAACTAACATGGCCGTAATGGTCATTTCTCAGAGCCACTTATTTACTATATCAATGCTAATAATCGACATTATATACTTTGAATCTTGAGTATTTTTGGGCACGTTTTATTAGCCTCTGCCATATCTGAACTTATATTGAAAAAAAGTTTGAAGCCGGAGGCCCGAACCGATAATATTACTTTTATCCGTTAAAAAATATAAGTGAAAATAGGGGATTTGTAATTATGAAATGCAAAAAACATAAGTAAATATAGACCGGATTGTTTTCATTGAGATAACAGCTTGGTTTTTTTAGGAATTTGGGATTTTTTTATGTCTTTAAAAGTACTTGGTATTTCAACAAGTCCGAGAACGAATGGTAACAGCGATACGCTTTTACGTCGGGCTTTGGAGGGCGCCGAATCCGCCGGTGCTCAAATCGAATATATTCGTTTGTCCGACTACAAAGTCGGTCCATGCATAGAATGCAATGCCTGCTACGCTACGGGCAAGTGCAGCGTAGAAGACGATTATCAGCAGGTTCTGGAAAAGTTAATCAATACCGACCGTTTGATTTTTGCCACACCTATCTTTTTTATGACCGTCTGTGCCCAGGCTAAAATGCTCATCGACCGCTGCCAATGTCTTTGGGCGCATAAATATGTTTTAAAGAAGGAACTATTCAATCCCGAACGGGACCGGCGGGCAATGGTCATTGCTGTAGGCGGCTCGAAAGGCGTAAAACAGTTCGACTCGATCCGCAGAACAATGAAGGTATATTTAGACTGCCTCGAGATGCATTATGTCGGTGGTTTGTTTATAAACAAAGTCGATAATCGCGGTGATATTGAAAAATATCCCTCGGCTCTAAGAGAAGCCTACTGCCTCGGTTCTGTTTTAGCCGCCGCTGACGCCCCGCTTCCGCAGAAACCGGACAACATCGAATTGACCTGATTAACCGCTTGCCCTCACATTATCCCGCTGCAGCAGAAGATTATAGTTTATCTTTTTATATATCAGCCTCGACTTTGTTTCGTCCCCGAAGGTACCTATTCGAATGGAAATTTTGGTTGTTTGCTCCGCCGTGCTTTTTAGTATTATATTAACTTTTTTGTCCTGTGCATCACGGGCATAAATTGTGGCCGAGAGGGCATCTTTCGATTTGGAAATTACATTTAGCTCAAGCTCATCAACCGCTTTTACGGCCGCCTGGTAAACCGTATCGAGATCTTCCGATTCGACTGCTTCCAGATCGCCCTTGACATACGCAATAGTACCGGCGGCTCCGACACCGACTGCAGCAACGACACATCCCTGGCCGAATATAGCTATCCCGATTAGCAGAATTATTAGATGAATTCGTTTGATTTGCATTCTGGCACTCCTTTTTTATAATCATTTTTCCCTGATAACATGATTTAGTTAACCAAAAGCAAATCATCTGTCAAGCTCTTCTTTATTACTTTTTTCAGCTAAAATATTAAGGGATTATTTTTTTCCTACCCTAAGGATCGTTCTTTCGTAAAATGCAGAACGTGTTCTGCAATCACAGGTTCGGTGGATTATGCCTGTTTCATCTGGGATTTTTAATAAATTTCCACGTGCTTGACAGCTCTTCAGCAGGCATTTCACTTTTTGTCCGGTCCCAGACAATTGATATAAAACTGAAACAAATTAACACTGCAATTAAAAGGAAAGTTCTAAGTTTGTTCGTAATTGAGCTTCCATGTTAGTTATTGAATAAAAGGATATGTTTGCCTGACCTCTGAGAATTAAGACATGAATTTCAGGAATATGTTACAGTTTTTTGCTATTTTGTCAAAATTCTGTCGGGATCGGTTCAATTATTTCCGTAAATCCTGATAGATTTGGACGGTTGATGATATCATTTCGCTTACCGAGTAATTTTTTCTTAGATATTGTTGTGCATTTTTGGCGATTTTACGGGCCGACTCCGGTCTGCCGAGCAGCTTCTGCAACGCACCTACTATACTAAGCTCGTCATCCGGATTAAATACTATGGCGGTTACGTCTTCGATAATCAGATCATCGACGCCGCCCTTACAGCCTGCAACGGTGGTTCCGACGCTCATTGCCTCTAACAGGAAGGGATCGAAAGTCGTACTTGGCCGGGGTCGTATGAAAATGTCTCCCGCTGCGAGGACAGGACGTTTGGGTATTGTCCTCGGGACAAAGGTGACCATCGACAGCAAATCCATGGCGGCTAAAAGTTTCCACAGTTCGGTCTCGGCCCGCCCGCCGCTTATGATTACAATCATAAATTCGTGACCATTGATACGTAAGTGCCGCAGTGCGCCGAATAACTTCTCAAATTCATTAACGTTATGGAACGGATGAGACATCACAATCGATGGTGTACGGGAAAGTTCGGGAAAGCAGCACTCGGATCTGGTTGTAAATGTACCTATGTTGATTTGTCGCACTATGTGGGCATATCGTGGGTATATGCCGGATATATTCGCTTCGATGCTCTCTGCCGGTACGGAAATTGCCGCACATCGTTTGTGTGAAACGGGTAACCTGCTCCATCGTTCCTGAAGTGAATTCACCATAAGCACGTAGGGCAGGTCCAGTCGGTGGGCCAATTGCCTCGTGATTGCGGCATGTGTTTCGGTGAGGCAATGTAAAATTGACGGTTTGAATTTTGCAAGGTTTTCTGTAAGCACCCTTTTATTGATATGTTCGATCACAGGTAATCCGAAATGGGAGTATCTTATAATCTCGGCGGCACCGAGTATGATTGAATCCAGGTTACTTTGTTGCGGACATACCAGAGCCACCGGGATAGACTGGTCTGTTAATCCGACCAAAAGATGACCTAAAAACATCCTGTATTCGGTGACAATGTGTTCAGAGGCGATAAGCGCTATTCTGAACTGCTTTTTTTTGGAATTTTTTGGCGCCAAGTTTTTTTATTCCTGATAATATGAAATAACAAAAGAACAAACAATATACTAACGCAAAAATCCGTTTATATCTATTTAGAAATTTGTAGTTGGTTCATATTCCTGGAGTCGGCAGAAGCGAATATCAAGAACATTTTTGTTGTTTGTTCTAAAAAATCATTCATTCTACTCCCAACGGTCCGAATGTCCGGGATTTAATTCTTGCGATTATCCTAAGATTTGATATAAACAGACTCTTAGGAGAAACAAGACTATGGGCCGATTGCTTGTTGTTGCCAATAGATTGCCGTTCAGCATCACAAAAAGGGCGGGAAAATTCACTTTTCGTCCCAGTGCCGGGGGACTTGCCGTCGGACTGTCGTCGCTGCCGGATTCTTTTCAGCGCCTCTGGATAGGCTGGCCGGGAATAACGAATGAGAAATTAACTAATCATGATAAAGGAAAAATCCGTGAAGAACTGGCTGAGGAAAATTGCGTGCCGATATTTCTCTCCGAAAAGCAGATAAAACGATATTACCAGGGATTCAGCAACAAAACAATTTGGCCTCTTTTTCATTACTTCCCAACCCGTACGATATGGGAAAACAATTTTTGGAAAACATATAAACAGGTGAACCAGGCTTTTTTCAAAAAAGTGGCGGATATAGTCGAGCCGGGGGATCGTATTTGGGTGCATGACTATCAGTTGATGCTTCTGCCGCAGCTTCTAAGAGAAAAATTCCCCGATTTGGAAATCGGATTTTTTCTGCACATTCCATGGCCGTCATTCGAATTGTTCCGGCTTCTGCCCTGGCGTGAAGAAATTCTCAACGGCATATTGGGGGCCGACTTAATCGGTTTTCACACGTACGATTATGTCCGACACTTTCTCAGCAGTATCTGCAGGATTATGAGCCTTGAACATACTTTGGGGCAAGTCAGAAAGGGTAACCGAATTGTTAAAGTCGATGCTTTTCCTATGGGTATCGATTACGGGAAATATTCCCAGGCCATAAATAAACCCGCCACAAGAAAGGAAGTTGATAAAATACTCCGGATAGTGGGAAAACGTAAAATCATAATATCCATAGACAGGCTCGACTACACCAAGGGCATTATTCAGCGACTTGAAGCGTTCGATTTATTCCTATCGGAAAATCGCGAATATAAAGGTAAAGTCACGCTCATTATGGTAGCTGTTCCCTCACGAACAGACGTCGAGGATTATCAGATGCTTAGAAACAGGCTCGAGCAGCTTGTCGGCAGGATAAACGGCGAACACGGTGCAATCGGCTATATTCCCGTCTGGTATCTGTACCGTTTCATGCCGTTCCATAAAATTGCCGCATTATATAATGTAGCCGATGTGGCGTTAGTGACTCCTCTGAGAGATGGGATGAACCTGATTGCAAAGGAATTCATCGCGGGCAAAACCGATGGTAAAGGAGTTTTGATTCTCAGTGAGATGACAGGTGCCGCAAGTGAGCTGGGTGAGGCTCTGATAGTTAATGCAAATAATAAGGGGGCAATAGTGCAGGCTATTAAAGATGCGCTTGAAATGCCTTTGCTGGAACAAATCGAGCGCAACAGGCTTATGCAGGAAAGAATTGCCGGTTATGACGTCTCGCGGTGGAGCAGTGATTTCATAAGTGCTCTATCGGATATCAAGAAAAAGCAGCGGGAGTTTTACGTTAGTAAACTGTCCGAGTCCGTACAACAGGAATTGATTAAGAATTATAGTAAGAGTAAAAAGCGACTGTTGCTGCTGGATTATGACGGCACTCTTGTCGGTTTCAAGGGCAGACCGAGACAGGCCGGGCCGGATGACGAAATTTTGGATTTGTTGCGAAATCTATCCGGTGACAAAAAGAACAATATTGTAATAATAAGCGGCAGAGATAAAGAAACATTGGATGATTGGCTTAACAGCCTTAACGTGTCGTTAGTGGCCGAACACGGGGCATGGATAAAGCAGCAAAACCGCCAGTGGCAATGCACACAGCCCCATAGAGCCACATGGAAGGATTCAATAAGGCCAATTCTCGCACTTTATTCTGATCGAACTCCCGGTTCTGCCGTCGAAGAAAAGGATTTCGCTCTGGTCTGGCACTACCGAAGAGCGGACACAGAGCTTGCCAGCATCCGCGTCCAGGAACTCAGAGACGCGCTGGTAAATCTGACCGAAAACCTCGATGTCGGAGTATTCGAGGGCAATAAAATCATCGAAATAAAAAATGTTGGAGTCAATAAGGGCCGGGCGGTAGAATTTTGGATGGGTAATCAAAAATGGGAATTTTTGCTGGCGGCCGGCGACGATTATACCGATGAAGAAATGTTTCGTGCCCTGCCGAATGGGGCCTATTCAATAAAAGTTGGACTAAGTATTTCAAATGCAAGATTTCAGGTGGATACTCTGAACGACATTAGATTGTTACTGAAAGAATTGGCGAGGAATTAGTATGTTAAGTCTTGAAGAATTCCGGGGGATTGTACCGGATAAAACTTTAGCCGAAATTTATGCAAGAGCGAGAGGCCTTTACGGCAAACATATTGTGCATGTAAACAGCACATATATGGGCGGCGGTGTGGCCGAAATACTCTATTCATTGGTTATGCTGATGAATGACGTTGGAATCGATACAGGCTGGAGAATTCTGCACGGTACACCGGATTTCTTCGAAATTACCAAGAGCTTTCATAATGCCCTCCAGGGTGCGAATATTAACCTCACAGAACAAAAAAAGGAATTATACCTTCAGGTAAACGGCAATTACTCAAGATTTACCCATTTCGACCATGATTGTGTGATAGTGCATGATCCCCAGCCACTTGCGCTGATAAGGTCCTATAGGAAACGACAGCCCTGGATATGGCGGTGCCACATCGACCTGACTGAGCCAAATGCGCAATTGTGGGATTTTCTGACTGGCTTTCTGCTGAAATACGACCAAATTGTCGTATCGAGTGAAAAATATTATAAAGAAGACCTGCCGATAGACCAAAGACTTATACATCCGGCGATTAATCCTTTAAATAGCAAGAATATGGAACTATCCGAAAAGACTGTTAGGGAATACATCAAAAAAGCCGGTATTCCGACAGACAAGCCGATCATCACCCAGGTTTCCCGACTCGATCCGTGGAAAGATCCAGAGGGTGTGATTGAAATATTCAAACATATTAAAGAAAAAGTAGATTGTCGGCTGATTTTTTGCTACAACCTTGCCGGTGATGACCCCGAGGGTGTCCAGATGTACACCAGGACTTTTCGTAAGGCGAAAAAATACGTCGATAAAGGGGATATCATGTTCGTTGTTGGAAATAATGATATCCTGGTCAATTCGATTCAGAAGTTTTCAAGTGTGATTATCCAAAAGTCAACCAAAGAAGGTTTTTGCTTATCGGTTACCGAGGCCCTCTGGAAAGGCACGCCCGTAGTTGCTTCTAATGTCGGCGGAATCCCCTCGCAAATAAATGACGGCGAGAGCGGTTATCTGCTCGACCCGTATGACATCGAAGGTTTTGCCGATAGGATCGTTCATATCCTCAAAAATCCGGACGAAGCCAAAAATATGGGGCAAAAAGCAAAAGCAAAAGTCCGGAACGAATTTCTTATAACGCGTCTGCTTTCAGACTATCTTGATATGCTTGACGCTGTTATCAATCGTAGAGATTAAAACGATACCAATATTTCTATTGTTTTTTGTTTTCCAAATGGTCGCTTAACCATAGTGTTAGATATAAAGCAATTTTAATAAACTTTACGGTCAACAAGATCGGGGAAAGTGAATAAGTTTTTTGTTAGTTATGAGTGTAACTGCTTTATGTTTGAACGGGTTGAGTGATTTTTTTTGTCAGATCATTGAGCAGGCTGTTCATTTTCGGATCGGTATCTTTGGCCTGGCTGATTTTATTGCAGGCGTGCATAACTGTCGTATGGTCTCGGCCGCCTAAATGTCCGCCGATCTCCTCGAGACTGTGATTGGTAAGGTTCCTGGCTAAAAACATGCAAATCTGACGCGGCTCGGTAATACTCTGACTGCGTTTTTTACTCTGCAAATCGGCAAGACGCACGTCGAAATGATTGGTTACCACACCGATAATGTCTGTGATACTTATATGCCTTGCGGATGCCTTAATTTGTCCTTCCAGGGCCGTCTGGGCCAGCTCAAGATCAATTTCGCTGCCGGTCGTTGTCGCTACGGCATAGATTGTCGTCAAGGCTCCTTCCAGTTCCCTGATGTTTGCCTGTACCTTGCGTGCGATATATTCCGCTATTTCGTCGGAAATGCTCAATCCTCGAAGATGCGCTTTTTTCTTGATGATTGCGATTCTCGTCTCGTAGCTTGGCGGATCGATTCTGGCCACCAATCCCCAGTTAAATCGGCTGATCAGGCGGGCCTCTAACGAAGGGATTTTTCCCGGCGGGCTGTCCGCACTTAAGATGATTTGTTTGCCGTTGTTATATAAGGCGTTGAAAGTGTGGAAAAATTCCTCCTGACTCTGCTCACGCTCTCGCAGAAACTGAACATCGTCGATTATCAGAGTATCAACGCTTCGGAACTGACTTTGAAAACCAATCAAATTCCCTTCCTCGATCGCCCTGATGAACCTGTTTACGAATTCCTCGCAGCTAAGGAATTGAATGACCATGTTTTGAACCTTTTCCCGGGCATCGAAGCAAACGGCGTGTAAGAGATGTGTTTTTCCAAGACCTGAGCTGCCATAGACAAAAAGAGGATTATAAGTATTTCCAGGGGATTGACTTACTGCGACGCAGCTTGCATGTGCAAGCCGATTGCTCGGACCGACGACAAAATTATCGAAGGTATAATCGGGATGAAGCCTCAGTCCCGACTCGGAGCGACCTTCGGATTTTACATCGGCACCAACGGCGAATTCCACCGCGATAAGGTGACCGGTTATCTGTTGAGCTGCGCGAGTGAAGCTGTTTTTACAATTGTCCTGTAAAAACAGAACGGCTGCCTCGGTGGGACAACCGATTACCAGTGAGCCGCCGTCCAGATGCAAAACGGTTAGCTTCTCAAACCATTTACGGGCATTGGCGGGATCGAGTACCATTGCACGTTCGAGTATATCAGCGAAAATATCGTCAATTTCGTGAGTTGCCACACCGCCATCCCTTGTTAATCGATGCCATTTACCAAAAGCAACTTTTTTCTGTTCATCCATGGTTATTGTCCCCCCACCGATACAGTTCAGGCGCTCAACGTTGCTCAAACTGTGAGGGACTATGGTAATTTAACCGGGTTTGTTATGCGTGTCAAAGGAATTTATTCTTTTTGCTGTAAAAAACAAAAAGCCGTCCTTGAACTCGGAATCCCAAATTTTAATTTTTGCCGGACTTGAAATTTTTATAAATCCCGATACTATCTGAACTACATCGGCATAGTCAGCAGTAAAGAAGCTGCCGATATGATAATATTTTTTTGAAAGGTCGAATGCTGTGGGATTTTTTTCAAAAACTACCGGATATTTCAAAGACAGATTGGGAAAAACACGTGCCAAAATCGCGAATTCACTTTCTTCAGTGCTGAGTTTAGGCAGGAAAATCGACGAATCGCTGCTTGACGAGCTGGAAGAAACGCTGATAAGTGATGATATCGGCGTTGAGACGACGTTTAAGCTCGTCTCGGAGCTTCGAGATGCGTATCGCGGCAGGCAGATTGCACAAACCGATGATATCATACCTTTCCTTAAAGAGCATATTAAAAGTTATTGGCCGGATCGCGACAGACAGTTACATCTGGCCGAATCCGGTCCGACCGTCATATTGGTTGCCGGCGTGAATGGCACCGGGAAAACAACCAGTATAGCCAAACTTGCATATATTTTGAGCCTTAACAACAAAAAGGTACTGCTTGCCGCCTGCGATACGTTCCGTGCCGCCGCCGTGGAGCAGTTGAGTATCTGGGCCGAACGAATCGGGGTTCAGATTGTAAAGCACCAGACCGGCTCAGACCCGGCGGCGGTCGCCTTCGATGCCTGTGAAGCCGCGCTGGCCAGAGACACGGACATCCTGATTCTCGATACTGCGGGTCGATTGCATACCAAAACCGACCTGATGAAGCAGCTTATAAAGATTCGTGATGTGGTTACCCGAAAAATCCCCGGTTCGCCGCACGAAGTCCTGCTGGTCCTGGACGCCACTACGGGACAGAACGCAATATCTCAGGCTAAGATGTTCACCGAGGCTATTAACGTAACGGGAATAGTCCTGGCCAAGCTCGACGGCACAGCCCGTGGTGGAATCGTTATCGCCATCAAAGACCAGCTCGATATACCGGTCAAATTCGTCGGCCTTGGAGAAAAACCGGAAGATATCGCGGAATTCGATCCGGCAACATTCGTGGAAGCATTGTTTGATTAAACAGGTAGATGGAATTTCGAATTTGTAAAAAAACTTAAAAAACTGTTTTTTCTCACAATTTTCTCATTTTAACTTAGATACTATCGTAGTCAGCAAAGCCGAAACGCATCGGCTGGTCTGACTATGTTGACGGACCGCAGGATTAAAAACTTTTATATAGGGAGACTTAAAATGGTGAAGAAACATTGGAAAATGATTGTACTGCTGGTTGTTGCCGGTTTGGCTCTGTGCATTGGGGCAGTGGCTACAACGCAAATTGCAGAGGACGAAGAACAGGTTTCAATTAACCAGGTGCCCCCTGCCGTCAAAGCGACCATTCTTGCAGAAGCTGGAACCGGAACGATCAAGGAAATCGAGAAGGAAAATGAGAATGGCCAGATAATCTACGAGGCCGAAGTGATAATAGACGGGCAAGAGACCGATATCAAAGTAGCCACCGATGGGACTTTGCTCGGCAAGGAAGTCGATGACGAAGATGACGACGCGGGTGACGATGAGGAAAATGAGGACGAGGACGAGGAACTTGTTTCGATTGACCAGGTACCTGCCGCCGTCAAGGCGACTATTCTTACAGAGGCTGGAAATGGTACGATTGAGGAAATTGAACTCGGAAACGAGAATGGCCAGATCATCTACGAGGCGGAAGTGATTATAGAAGGACAAGAGACCGATATCAAAGTGACCGCCGATGGGACGCTGCTCGGCAAGGAGGTGGAACACGAAGATGACGAAGAAGATGATGATTAAAGTCAGGAAAAGTACTGACACATCGTTCCTTCAATGTTAAGATATGCACTGTTGGGCAGCAGGTGTCTGCTGCTCGGCGGTTTTTCCCTGTCGTTGTTTACGGTCGGAAGCATTTGTACGTGAGATGAGAACTGTCTTCTGTCAGGGAGATCATATAGTAAACCATTGTTGCAGGAATACACCAAGTGCAAGTTATCATAGGTAACAGATTCAGATGCGTTCTGTTTGCGACATTTTCTGTATTACTCTTGTGTTGTTCGGCAGGTCTCTCGGCAATCATCGCCGAGGGAGTCACGCTGGTACAGTTGACGGATGACGGCAAATCAAGGGCTGTGTCATGGGCCTATCACGGCGACTGGGTGGCCTTTGTACGACAAGTGGGTGACTCGTCCCAATGGCAACTGCATGTTATGAAGGCCGATGGCACTGAAGTCAAGCCTGCCTGCCCGGTGGGAGATGTATTTTTCGCTGAGTGGTCCTGGGCCGGCGACCGCATTGCATATGAATTCTCCAACGCAACTGATGAAGAAAGCCAGGGAGCGGCCTATATTTACGACATCAGCCAGAACCGGTCCACCACTATTTCCCCGCCGTATCGAAGAAGTAATTTCGACGCCGACGACGGGCCCTACTGGTCGGCCGACGATCGCTACCTTGCGTACAAGCTCCGCCTGGGCCTGACGCGCACCCGGCAAGTCTGGCTCTACGATACCGTTACAGAACGGACCTGGCACCTGCTGCCCGAGCGAGGTGAGGGAAAAGACCAGCGATGGAGCGCATCTCTGCCGCCGAGGCTAAGTCTGCTCGTAGCGGCCAGCGGAAACTATGATGTGGTCACCGTCGATCCCGACGGAACCGACCTTGTCATGATAACCGACATCGGGAGTGAATCATTACGTGCCGGAGATGCACGCTGGTCTCCCGTGGATGATGTAGTGGCCTTTACCTTCGACAAGGACATGACTCAAAGCGAACGCGGGGAGCGATGCGATGCATGGGTGGCCCGCGCCGATGGAAGCGATGCCAGAAACCTCA